>JBEKPW010000052.1:0-37902 GCA_049520315.1 Syntrophobacteraceae bacterium | reverse complement strand
TTTTGTCCGCTATTTAGTTTCCAAAGAGCACGCCCCCGATCTTTGCAGGGACTTTTTAACATACACGAAGCCGGGTCTTGTGTCAATTGCTATTTTTGGCGCCCGGTCTCGGCACAACCTTTTAAGTTTACCGAATACCCATTCACAAATCAACCCTTAAATCGGAGACCGCAGGACGCTACAAAATACTCCCCCCCCCCCGCGATACCGCCTCTAAATCTTCAAGGATTCTAAAAAGATCAAGGGAAATCTGTGAGAAGATCGAAGACCGCAAGATCAAAAATAATCACTTAATCAGGCATTGTCTCCGAATTGTCACCAGGAACTTGCCCCCCGACGGAAAGGCGAATATCTAGCCCATCGCAGAGACAGAGTCAACGGAAAAAATAATTGAATCACACAATTTTTCACGCAGAGACTCAAAGAGAGGTCGGACCCCGCACGCGCCGTATAAGCCACTCCCCGTTAGGGTCGCACGGGTTGACGGGGTCATCCCGTGCGTACTCATATACCCGCGTGTTGCTATTTCTTCCCGAGCATCTTGGTTTTCAGGTCTTTCTGAATCGGCTTGTCTCCGACCCATATTCCGTAGAGGGCCTTTTTGAAATCCAGGCCTTCGATCACGCCTGAAGCTTTACCATTCCTGGATACTTCCACGCCCTTGCCGGGGACATATGCCAAGTCAAAGACATCTCCTTCGTTAACCTCCTTGAACGTGCCGGCAAATGCATCGATCTTTGCTTTGAGCGGAGCCAGGTCGCTGGTTGCGCATTCCTTGAAAGCATCCTTAAAACCACTTTTCATGTTGTCGGCGTTGACCATGGATGAAGTGATCACCATCTTGACTTCCATGGGCTCATCTGCAGCGAGAATCGCGGCTCCATCACCGCTTTTCTCCTTGAGATACAGTGCTCCGACATACACTCCGAAACCTAAAGTGTTTTTCTGGCCTGCACCGTTCAACGTCAGGTCCTGTCCACCGGCGTTCGCCGCATCAGGGAGTTTCACCCCCTCCACCTCGGCGGCAAATGCCGATCCAGCCAGAACGAACACTGCGAATAGCACAACAAAAGCTTTCCTCAAGATCATAAAACCCTCCTCTTTTTGAAGGTTAAGGTTACACTCCGGATCAACGCGATTCTACAGACATCTCCTTGAAAGTCCAAAGAAAAAGGCGGGGGAGTGAAGGTTATTTTCGATTTGAGAGTCGAAGCTCAGGAACGGCATGTTTTTGACCTCCGATTCGATGAAGTGTCAACAATTGCATTGTAAATACAATCCAAATACAATGAATGGGGCGTTCCAGTTTTCTGTATCTCAATGCCTGGACCCGAATTGAAATGGGTGAGGATCTCGATTTCTCGATGTCTCTATTCCTCAATACGCGTAACAGTGTACCATGGAGGGATTTTCGGCTGCCAAACGGCAACCGGAAGCGGCAACCAGAAACGGAAATAGAAGAGGCAATAGAAGCGGCAATAGAAGCGGCAAAAAGATGTAGGAATTGAGAGACTCCGAATTGAGGGATTCAGGGCCAGAGAGGCGGGGAGTGGGAACGGATCAAGGCTATGAGCGACAAGGATATCCGATCATAAGCGAGGTGTTGGGGCCTTCGGGGTAGTTTCCCGATGATCCCGCCCTGACTGGGGCATCCACAAACTCAGGGACTGAGGGTTTTATCCGCAGATGTCCACAGAAGGGCATCCACGAAGGTAGATATTAAGGGATTGCAAAGAAAGGGGCCAGGGCAAGCTACTTAATTTACTGAAGAAATACACTCCTGGGAAAATGAGTCCTGAATAGCAAGATTTTTGGCTTGACCAGACCCCGTTCCAAGAGCAAATGAAAACCAATGAGAGACGGTTTTGAAGGCGGTCTCCGGGAGAGGAAGGAGCGATAAGAAATGAGAAAAACCAGCGAAGGCGCATGCCGATTTTGCCTCAAGACCTGCTCAGGTTCAACGATTGGCAGACACCTGGAATCATGCAAGGCAAAGAGGGAAAAAGATGTCGAGGAAGCCGCCAAGTCCAGGAAATCGGAAAAGATCTTCCATATCAAGATCCGGGGCGGCAGCGAATTTTGGTTGCACGTCGAGATGAAAGGGTCATCGAAGCTTTCCGACCTGGACAAATTTCTGCGGGATATCTGGCTCGAATGCTGCGGACATCTCAGCCTGTTCACAATAGACGGGCAGACGTACATGCCTTCCTATGCTGGTGACCTCCGGGAAATGGGAGACAAGCCGATGGGGGTTCAACTGGGTAAGGTGCTGGGAGTGAAGGATAAATTCGAACATGAGTATGATTTTGGTTCGACTACCTACCTTCAGGGACAAATCATTTCCGAGCGACTGGGGGCATTGAAAGAAAAAGTCAGGATTCTCGCACGGAACCGTATGCCTGAAGCGGAATGCACGCAATGCGAAAAGTCCGCCGCCTGGTTCTGCACCGATTGTCAGGAATTTTATTGCTTCGAGTGCCTTCCCGATCACGAGTGCGGGGAGGAAATGGCTCTTCCCCTTGCCAACTCCCCCCGCATGGGTGAATGCGGATATACCGGGGAGCAAGACCCTGATGATTTCGATAAGCAGAACCTAACCGGGCATGATGGTTAGCAATGACTTCCACGCCGATAATGGCCTTCTAAGCCCGAAGAATCCTTATTCGAGGAATATCGACTTTAAATAGCGGGATGTTCAATCAGACCGGCTCAAGGCGCGCCTGGAAAAAGCGCAGGTATTTCGGTTCGTAGACGAGCTTTAGGCCTTTGGCTCTCTCCCGGTTCCAAAAGACCTCTTCGATTGCTTCGGCCGTAACGTCCATGTGCGCCTGCGTGTAGACCCGGCGCGGAATGGTTACTCGTACAAGCTCGAGCTTCGGGTAGCGGTGCTGCCCCGTCTCAGGGTCCCGGCCGGCTGAAAGGATGCCTCGTTCCATCGTTCGCACTCCGGCTTCGATATAGATTTGGGCGGCAAGGCTCTGAGCCGGAAACCGGTCCTGCGGGATGTGGGGATAGAAGCGCTTCGCATCCAGAAAAACGGCATGCCCGCCGATCGGCAGCACAATCGGCAAATCCCAGTCGAGCAGTTTTTTCCCCAGATACTCAACCTGCCCCACCCTGGCCCGGATGTGGTCGTCGTCGACAGATTCTTCTATACCCCGCGCCATCGCCTCCATGTCACGCCCGGCAAGGCCGCCATATGTGTGAAGCCCTTCATAGACCACCACGAGATTCTGCGCCTCCGCGAACTTATCCGGATCGTTGAGAGCCAGCCAGCCGCCGATGTTAACGAGGCTGTCCTTTTTTGCGCTCATCCAAGACCCATCGGTATACGAACAGAACTCGAGCAGAATATCAGCCACCTTTTTATCCCTGTACCCTTCCTCCCTTTGTTGGATGAAGTAAGCGTTTTCTATTGCCCTGGTAGCATCCAAAAGTACCGGGACCCCATATCCGACGCAAAGCGCGCGGAGATCCCGCACGTTTTGCATCGACACGGGCTGCCCCCCGGCCATGTTCACGGTCGCGGCGAGGCTCACGTAAGGAATTCCGTCACGTCCGACTTTTTTAATAAGATCTTCCAGTTTGCCCAGATCGACGTTGCCCTTAAAAGGCTGCTCGCTCTGCGGATCGTTGGCCTCGTCGACGATCACATCCGCGAAAGTCCCGCCCGCAAGCTCCTGGTGAATCCTCGTCGTAGTAAAGTACATGTTCCCCGGCACCACATCGCCTTTTTTTATGTAGATTTGGGAAACCAGATGCTCTGCGCCCCGCCCCTGGTGGGTGGGAACTATATATTTATATCCGTAAAATTTTTGGATATTGGCCTCCAGGTGGTAGAAATTACGGCTCCCCGCGTAAGCCTCGTCTCCGAGCATAAGTCCGGCCCACTGGTAGTCGCTCATCGCCGAAGTGCCGGAGTCGGTGAGCAGATCGATATAGACGTCTTCGGACTTGAGCAGAAATGTATTATACCCGGCCTCCTGTATGCGCTCCCGGCGGTACTGGCAGGTTGTCCAGCGAGCCGGTTCCACCATCTTCACCTTCCACGGCTCCGCCCAGGACTTCCTGGAAGTGTCTCGTTTTCGTGAGCGGTTTTCAGTCGCCATCAGGTTTCCTCCGTACTGAGATTTGCCGTCAACGGTCACCGAATTTTATTCCCTGGGCAAGGGGCATGTTTCCCGACCAGTTAATCGTGCAGGTTTGGCGGCGCATGTATGCTTTCCAGCAATCCGACCCCGATTCCCGGCCTCCCCCGCTTTCCTTCTCACCTCCAAAGGCGCCGCCGATTTCCGCCCCGGAGGTGCTCATATTTACGTTGGCAATACCGCAATCGCTCCCCCTGCTGCTGAGAAACAGTTCAGACTCGCGCAGGTCGTTTGTAAAAATCGACGAAGTAAGACCCTGCGGAACGTCGTTGTGCAACTCAATGGCCTGTTCAAAGGTTTCATATCGAATCATGTACAAAATGGGCGCAAAAGTTTCCTTTTTTACGATGGGATAGCTGTTTTCCACCTCGCAGACGCAAGGCCGGACGTAGGTCCCGGCATCATAGTTCCCGCCGGACAGCACTTCGCCTCCGTAGAGCAGCTTTCCGCCGTCTTTTCTGATTTCTTCGAGCGCCGTTCTCATGGCTTCGACGGCCTTTGTGTCGATGAGCGGCCCCATGAGCACGCCCTCTTCCAGCGGGTTGCCGATCTTAACCTCCTTGTAGGCCGACAGGAGCTGTTCTTTCAGCCTGTCGAAGATCGAGTTCTGCACGATAAGCCGCCTGATGGTCGTGCACCTCTGCCCGGCGGTCCCCACGGCCCCGAACAGGATAGCCTGCACGGCGAGTTTGAGGTCTGCGTTTTGAGTAACGATGACGGCGTTGTTGCCTCCAAGCTCCAGCAAAGGTTTTCCGAGCCGTGAAAGCACGATCTCCCCCACGCGCCTTCCCATCGGCACGCTGCCGGTGGCCGAAATCAGCGGCAGCCGCCTGTCTGCGGCCATTAGCCCGCCGATATCCTCTCCTGGGCCGATGACGACGTTCAAAAGCCCTTCCGGAAAGCCGCAATCATTTACGACTCGAGCGGCTATCATGTTTGCTGCAATGGCGCAAAGCGGGACCTTGCTCGAGGGCTTCCAGACAACCGTGTCGCCTGCAATCAGCGCCAGCATGGCGTTCCAGGACCATACGGCAACCGGAAAATTGAACGCCGTGATAACACCTGCAGGGCCAAGTGGATGATATTGTTCGAACATGCGATGCCCGGGTCTTTCGCTTTGCATGGAAAAACCATAGAGCATACGCGACTGGCCGACGGCAAAGTCGCAGACGTCTATTAACTCCTGGACCTCGCCTTCTGCCTCCGCAAGTATTTTCCCCATCTCCAGCGAGATCAACGCGCCAAGGTCCTTTTTCCGCTCGCGGAAAGCGGCGCCGATCTGACGGACCACTTCGCCGCGCTTCGGGGCCGGAACATCCCGCCACTCCCTGAAAGCTGCACTGGCTGTTTGCGACACCCTGTCATAAGCGGACGGGTCGGCCTGCTTTATCCTGGAGAGCATTCTCCCATCTATCGGTGACGTGGATTCCAGTACCTTGCCCTGGCAGTCCAGGCGATCCAGTCCAGTGAGAGCGCCCTGGTTCAATTCGCCGATTCCGAGCCTTTCAAGCAGGTCCTTCATTGATTCCCTTTCCAGTAAGGGGAGTTATCTTAGCAGGCGAGCTTTCTCAGAGTTTGCTCGAAAATGGAAAGCCCTGTGTCTATTTCCTCTTCGCTGACGGTAAGGGCCGGGCAAAACCGAATCGTGTTTTCACCGCAACCGAGCAAGAGCAAACCGCTGTGGAATGCGCTCTGAACGATGAGATCGCGCAAATCGGGGGCGCTCTCTTTGGTGATGCGGTCCTTCACGAGTTCCACACCCACCATCAGTCCCTTTCCACGCACGTCTCCCATGCACTCGAAGTCCTTCTGCATTTCCCTCAACCCCGCCATTAGCTGTTGTCCCCTGATTTCTGCATTCTCGATCAGACCCTTTTGAAGAAGATCGATGGTTACCAGGGCTGCCCGGCACGAAATGGGGTTGCCGCCGAATGTCGATGCGTGCGATCCGGCTTGCCAGTCCATAAGTTCCGCCCTCGCGATCATGGCCCCCAGCGGCATGCCTGAAGCAATTCCCTTGGCAACGGCTATTATGTCCGGTTCAACGCCGAAGTGTTCCATGGCGAACATTTTTCCGGTTCTTCCCATCCCGGATTGAATCTCGTCGGCAACGAGAAGGATACCGTATTTCTTTGCCAATTTGCCCAGTTCTACGTGGAATTCCGGCGGCGGTACGATATATCCGCCCTCTCCCTGAATTGGTTCGACGAATATGGCCGCAACTTCCTCCGGCGGAATGCTGTTGCGAAAAAGGGGATCTTCTATCCACCGAACGCATGCCGAGCCGCAGGTGGGATAACAGACCCCGTGAGGGCAGCGATAACAGTTCGGGTATGGCACGTGGGTAATACCCGGTACGAAGGGGTGGTAATATTTTTTCTGATAGGCTTTGCTTGCGCTAAGCGAAAGGGCACCCATCGTCCTGCCATGAAATGCGCCGAAAAAAGCGATCGTTTGTTCGCGTCTGGTATGATAGCGGGCAAGTTTGAACGAGGCTTCCACGGCCTCTGCGCCGGAGTTGCCGAAAAAGACTTTGGCTCCGCCCGTTATATTTGCAATCTCAGCCAGCTTTTTGGCAAGAATTACCTGGGAAGAATAGTAGAAATCCGTTCCTGACATGTGGATCAATTTTCCGGCTTGATCCCTGATTGCCTCAACGACTTCAGGATGACAATGCCCGGTCGAGTTAACCGCTATACCCGCTGTGAAATCCAGGAACTGATTGCCGTCAACGTCCTGAACCCATAGACCACGGGCCTTTTCGACGACCAGGGGGTAAACCCTTGTATAGGATGGAGAAACGAACTCAGCGTCGGCGCGAATAAATTCCGAAGCTTTCGGCCCCGGCAGAGAAGTCTTTATTAGCGGAACTTTCATATTTTCCTCTGATTTCCTTAGGGAGCAAGGAGCGGGAAGCAAAAAACCATGAATACAGTGACGCCTTTCCCGGGGCAAACAATAATCGGAATAGTCAGTAAAATAGTTACTGGCGTTCCGAATTCCAATTAGCTGTTGCCCTCTGGCAGAAAAAAAGGCTTGTCTTATATTGCTCAATGCCAAAGTATTTTGGGTGAGTTTCAATTCTATTCATTTAACTATCGCTATTTTCAGACAATTTCGAGGTGAGAGAAAGGATAATGCCGACCACAGAAATCGATCTCCCATACCGCGTCAATTACCTTTCGATCCTGGACCAGGGCGGGCAGGTTGACAAATCACTCGAACCACAGCTATCCGATGAGCTGCTCCTGAAACTCTATCGAGCCATGCTGCTTGGGCGAAGATTCGATGAAAGGATGTTGATTCTTCAGAGGCAAGGCAAGATAGGGACTTTTGCGCCGGTCAAAGGGCAGGAGGCGCAGGTTGGAGTTGCAGCCGCATTGAGTCCCGATGACTGGCTCGTCCCCTCCTTTCGGGAAGCACCTGTCGAAATCTGGCGCGGAAAGCCCATGGAGCTCATTCTTCTCTATTACAGCGGCTATAACGAGAGCGGGCAAATGCCCGATGGGCTGAACCTGCTTCCCGTTTCCGTTCCCGTGGGCTCCCAAATGCTTCATGCTGTGGGGATCGGCTACGCGATGAAGTACCGGGGGCAAAATTCTGTCGTAGCCACATTTTTCGGCGACGGGGCAACCTCAGAGGGCGATTTCCATGAAGCTATGAATTATGCATCGGTCTATCAAACCCCGGTCATTTTCATATGTCAGAACAACCACTGGGCGATATCACTGCCCTGGAACCGCCAGACCCATTCGAAAACTCTGGCTCAAAAAGCCCTTGCCTACGACATGCCGGGTCTTCAAGTGGACGGAAACGATGTGCTTGCCGTCTACAAGGCGGCTAAAGACGCGGCGGACCGTGCCGGAAAGGGCGGGGGACCGACTCTCATAGAGATGATAACTTACCGCCTCTCTATGCATACCACCGCAGATGACCCGAAAAAGTACCGCTCTCAAGAAGAAGTAGCGGAATGGGAGAAACGCGATCCCATAACCCGGTTTGAAAAATACCTCAGAGACAAGCACATTCTGGACGACCGGAAAGTCCAGTCGGTCGCCGAGGAAGTCAAACAAGAAATCGTCTCGGCCGAGCGCAGGTGGTCGGAGTTGGTCGAAAATGCGGTCGGTCCATCGCTGATGTTCGACCACGCCTATGCGGAACTTACCCCGGCGCTGCGCGACCAGAAGGAAATGCTCAAAAGGGAACTGGAGGAAAAACGGTAGCAGGAAGCGAGAAGCAAGGAGCGGGCAAAAACCGGTCTTTGGGCCTAAGTTGGTGGTTTTAAGGTAACTGACAACTCAAAACTTGAAACTAAGTGGTTTTCTTCCTGCTTCCAGCTTCTTCATTTACTGGAGATTTACTCGATGCCTAAAATGAATATGGTCGAAGCCATAAACATGGCGCTTCGCCAGGAGATGGAAAAAGACGACAGGGTTATACTGCTGGGCGAAGATATCGGGAAAGATGGCGGAGTGTTCCGTGTAACGGACGGGCTGCTTGACAAATTCGGGCCCCAACGGGTTATGGACACGCCGCTGGCCGAATCCGCAATTGCCGGGTTCTCAATCGGGATGGCGGTATACGGGCTTCGACCGGTATGCGAAATGCAGTTTTCCGGCTTCAGCTACTTCGCTTTCCACCAGATGGAAGCTCATGCGTCAAGGATGAGGCAAAGATCGCAGGGCCGCTATGGAGTTCCAATGGTGCTCAGAGCGCCCTATGGTGGGGGGGTAAGAGCACTCGAACACCATTCTGAAAGCCGTGAAATCTATTGGGCGCATACGCCGGGGCTGAAGATGGCTATCCCGTCCTCTCCACGAACGGCCCGCGCCCTTCTGATAGGCGCTATACGGGACCCTGACCCGGTTGTTTTCTACGAGCCGAAAGCCCTCTATCGGGCCTTCAGAGAAGAAGTGCCCGAAGAAGAGGAAACTTTCCCTATCGGCAAGTCCAGGATAGCCCTGGAGGGCAGTGACATAACCCTTATATCCTACGGCGCAAGCCTGAGAACGACCCTCGAGGCCGCATCGGAGTTAAATGACAAGGATGGGGTGAAATGTGAAGTTATAGACCTGCTTTCACTATCTCCTCTGGACGACCAACTCTTCATCGGATCAGTAAAAAAGACCGGGCGTGCGGTTGTGGTGCACGAAGCCCACTGTACGTACGGAGCGGGTGCCGAAGTCATTGCCAGAATAGTGGAAAAGGCCTTGCTCTATCTGCAGGCCCCCGTCATCAGAGCAACCGGCTTCGATATTGTCATACCCTATTATCAGCGCGAGCAGGATTATTTGCCTGGTGTGCTCAGGATCAAAAGGGCGGTTCGCGAAACCTTGGCATTCTAGGAGGATCATATGCCGGTCGAGTTCAAGCTTCCCGACCTGGGAGAAGGAATACACGAAGGCGAGATAATCGAAGTTCTCGTTCATGCAGGGGACAAAGTCGAAGACGGACAAACGGTGTTGATCATAGAAACCGACAAAGCAACAGCAGAGGTCCCCTCGCCGGTAACTGGAACTGTTAAGGAAGTAAGGGTAAAACCCGGGCAGACGGTCCGCGTAGGGGAAGTGCTGATTGTGTTCTTGAAGGAAGGCGAGTTCGAAGAGAAGACTAAAGCGCCGCCGCCCAAAGCGCCCGAAGAAAAGCGCGAAACGCGCCCGCCTGAGGGTCCGGTTGCCGCCGCTCCTTCCACCCGCCGCCTGGCGCGAGAGCTTGGTGTAGATATTGGCCAGGTAAAGCCAGGCGGCCCGGGTGGGCGGGTTACCCCCGAGGACGTGCGCGCGTTCGCCCAAAGCGCGGGGCAGCCGGAGGCCGCAAAGGCCACCCTCGAGCCCAAAATCGCCCCCGTCCCACCTTTAGAAAAGGAGGAGGAGAAAAAACCGCTCGAGCCTCCCGAGACCGTTGCTCTTCCTCAATTCGACCGGGCCGGGCCGGTCGAGCGGATCCCGCTTCGCTCCGTGCGCCGGGCCACTGCGAAACACGTTGCCCTTGCATGGTCTCAAGTACCCCATGTTACGCACATGGACGTTGCGGACCTTACCGAACTCGAAGCGTTCAGGCGCAAACACAAACAGCAGGTGGAAGAGCAGGGCGGGGCTCTGAGCCTGACGGTTTTTGCCATGAAAGCCGCTGCGGCAGCACTGAAAAAATTCCCCCGCTTCAATTCCAGCGTAGATATGGAATCTGAAGAGATCATTATTAAACATTACCACAACGTTGGGTTCGCGGTTGACACCGACCGCGGCCTGCTCGTTCCGGTGATCCGGGGCGTTGACTGCAAGAGTATTTTCGATCTGGCGATTGAAATCAAAAACCTTATAGAAAAGACCCGCCAGGGCCTGGCAACTACGGACGATTTGTCTGGCGGGACTTTCACAATAACCAACGTGGGTCCGTTGGGCGGGACGGGACTTTCTCCGATCGTCAATTACCCGGAAGTCGCCATCCTCGGAATGGCGCAGGCAAGATTGCAGCCGATGGTGGTTGGAGATGAAATAAATTATGAAATCGTCCCTCGCCTTATGCTGCCCCTCGGCGTCACTTTCGATCATCGGGTCCTGGACGGCGCTGAAGCTGCCAGGTTTCTAAGGATTATCATAGAGGGGCTGGAAAACCCGGAAAACCTTCTTATGATGAGTTAACGGCGAGTCGCCGCAACAGGATTTTACGCTGCCCGCGGAGCCCCCGGATGGATACGATCCGGGCGGATTAACGGCATGGCCCCGCAATGACAACTTTTGGAGCTTTCATAAAATGGTAATGGGCGAGTTTACCCAGGAAACCGATCTGCTGGTGATCGGCGGAGGTCCGGGGGGCTATGCGGCGGCTTTTCGGGCGGCTGACCTGGGAATGGACGTAACGATGGTCGAAGCCGACCCCGGGCCTGGAGGAGTATGCCTGTTCACAGGCTGTATCCCGTCGAAGACTCTGCTCTACGTTACTGAAATCATGCACGATTCCCGGCACGCAAGTGAGATGGGCATCACCTTCGCCGAGCCGATAATAGACCTGGACCGCGTGCGCGAATGGAAAAACAAGGTCGTAGACAGGCTCGCGAAGGGCCTGGTCGAGCTTACCAAAAGACGCGGCGTTCTTTTCATACAGGGAAAAGCCACGCTGGAGGATTCAAGCCATGTTCGAGTCCAGAATGCGGGGTCCAGCCATATCAGATTCAAACATGCGATCATCGCCACCGGTTCTTCCACCCGAACCCTGGCAGGAGCTCAGTTCAAACCCGGCGGGCGACTCATGGATTCAACCGGTGCGCTGGAACTCGTGGATATCCCTGAACGGCTGCTCGTGGTCGGGGGCGGCTTTGTCGGGCTTGAAATCGGCTCTGTTTACGCGTCGCTGGGGAGCGAAGTGGTTCTTGTCGAAAATGACGGAAAGTTCATGCCCGGTATCGATCCCGATCTGTCCAGACCTCTTGTTGCGCGGCTCAAAGCGCTCTTTGAATCTATTCACTACAACACGAACATCGCCTCGGTCGAGGAAGATGACACCGGCGTAAATGTCACTTTCAGCGGGGAAATCGAGCAGAAGAACCAGCGATTCGACCGTGTGCTCGCGGCTGTCGGCAGGACCCCGAATTCGCAGGGAATTGGCTTGGAGAATACAAAAGTCAAGGTAAACGAAACAGGATTCATAATCGTTGACAAACAGAGGCGCACAACGGATGAAAATCTTTTTGCGGTCGGTGACGTGACAGGCGGGGCTATGCTGGCTCACAAGGCCATGCATGAAGGCAAAGTGGCTGCTGAAGTGATCTCGGGAATGCCCTCGGCGTTCGATTTTCAGGCCATTCCTGCGGTCCTGTACACCGATCCGCAGATTGCGGTTTGCGGACTAAGCGAAACGGCGGCAAAAATGCGGGGACGCAATGTCAAGGTCGCCCGTTTCCCATGGTCCGCATCCGGTCGAGCTGTATCCATGGGTCTCGACCAGGGGATGACCAAGATGATAATCGACCCCGATTCGCAACGGGTGCTGGGGGTCGGTATTGTCGGGCGTGAAGCCGGTGAAATGATATCCGAGGGTGTTCTTGCAATCGAGATGGGTGCGCTTGCGGAGGACGTCGGCCTGTCGATTCACCCTCATCCAACTCTTTCGGAATCTGAGGAGGAGGTGGCTGAAGCCTTCCTCGGCAGCTCCACGCACATTCTTCCGCAGCGCCGGGCCGGCGCAGGCCGGGATAGCCCAGCCTGAGAGGCCCCTCACATATGAAAAATCTGATCTCTTGAGGTATTTCCATCAACCCATACTAACTAAGGAGTATGAAATGAAGGGCAACGAAAAAATCATCGCGAAGCTGAACGACCTCCTTTCAGACGAACTGACCGCCATCAACCAGTATTTCGTTCATGCGGAGATGAATGAGAACTGGGGGTATGAGCGGCTTCATGAAAAGATCAGGAAAAGATCGATCGACGAGATGAAACACGCCGAGAGGCTGATCGCCCGCATACTATACCTGGAAGGCAAGCCGATCGTAAGCAATTTGAAAAAGATCACCATCGGCTCTGAGATTCCCGCCCAGCATAAAAATGACTGGGACGCAGAGGAGGGGGCCATCAAGAGTTACAACGATGGAATTCGCCTTGCCGTAGAACTCGCCGATAATGGCTCACGTGAGCTTATGGAATCCATACTGAAGGATGAGGAAGATCATATCGACTGGATCGAAGCGCAACTCGACCAGATCAAGATGATGGGCGTAGCCAATTACCTGGTAGAGCAGATCGATTAGGGCGGCAGGACCCGCCGGCCGGCATCTCGACAGCCCCACGCACCCACCCGCGAGGCGGGTGGCCGCTGAGACCTTCGGCGGCTACTCGATAACCGGCCTCGATGCCCCTCGGGGCTTCCGATTCGGAAGTGTTTGCGAAAACGAAAACAGGCTCCCGCTCTAGCCGGAGCGGGAGCCGCTAACCATAGGCCAAAGCACCGGGGCGGAGAAAGAAAAAAGAAAAGGCAGGCGGGCTCTGGCCGGCATCATACAGCCTTTAAATGCCGTTGGCAGTCATCCCTTTTGGGCAGCAACACCAGTTCACACCAGTACTCACTGATTACCCTGGCCACACGTTCCAGGTCTGCAAATAAAAATTGCCTTAACTCTTATAATGTTACGAAGCTTTCTTTTCAATTGGACATAAGGAATCAGGTAACGCTACAATATTACACCAGTATTTGCTAACTGTATCGATTATATCTACTAACGCTCCAAATGACTCAGGTTTTATGATAAATGAATTGGCGCCCTTGCAGTAGCTTTCAAGTATAACATCTTTGTTACCAGACGTTGTGAAAATTATGATTGGAATATTAACAAGCCTTGGATCGCTTTTGATGCGTTTTAAAGCTTCAAGGCCGCCCATTGTTGGCATGTTGATGTCTAATAAGATGAGACCCGGAAGAATTACTACCTCCTTCAAATACTCCAAAAGCTCGTTACCATTGTTTACAAAGTTAAGCTGAATACAAGAACACTTTTCACTAAAGGCATCCTGCACCAACAGTTGGTCGTCCAGATCATCGTCGGCCATTAATATGGTAACCGGCATTTTGCAGCTACTCATCGACGTTTCCTTTGCGAAAACAACGCCATGCATCCTAAGGGCACACTTCATCTGAAAGATAATCATTCTCCCTTTTTCGCACAAGATTCCGAGCTGACAAATATTAAACTGGGTAAAAGAGGCTAAATTGTCTTCTTTTTGAAGAATACGCTAAGGACGGCGCTACGGGGACGCTGCTTTCTTCCCTGCGGGTTCTTGGCCGTGTTTAAGGGCTTGACCAAACTTGCAGAAGAAGCGGGCATGAGCCGCAAGGGTGTTCAAAAAGCGCTTTCCGGAGAGGGAAATCCGGAGTTTGCCGGCATCAATTCCATTCTGCACGCGATGGGATACAGGCTGGTCTCGAAAAAACTCGACCCGTGCAATCCGTAAAAACTAGCTCTGCGATTGAACCATTGTTTTCTTGTAATGGTTTACAGCAGAGATCGCAGAGAAATCCTGACCGTACAGGATTGAAGAATCTCCAATTGGGGGATTCAGGGATTAAAGGATTTATCAATTTCTAAATCCCTCAATTCGGCAATTCCACCTGTACCTGTTGTTTTCCTGTCAATCCTGCTAATCCTGTCAAAATCTTCCCGCTCCTTGCTTCCCGCTGTTAATCAAACCTGATCTTGTCTTTATTTCCTCACCGCTGGTGAGTCCCCCGTACCAGCCTCCAATTTATTGAGTTCCTCGTCGAGCAGGACCCTTCGGAGCACTTTTCCCACGCCGCTCATGGGAAAGCTCTTTACGAAGTCTATATATTTAGGAACCTTGTAGGAAGTGATCCTCTCTTTGGCCCAGGCAATGATCTCCCCGGCCCCGATCTTTCCCTTGAATTCCGGTTTCAAAACAACAAAAGCCTTGATCGCCTCGCCCCTTTTTTCATCCGGCACTCCGATCACAGCGGCCTTTTCAACGGCTTCGTGCCGGATCAGGAACGTTTCAATCTCTTCCGGAAAGACACTGAAGCCCGATATTTTGATCATTTCTTTCCGTCTTCCGAGGTAATAAAGGTACCCGTCTTCATCGAACTTTCCCATGTCTCCCGTATATACCCAGCCATCGACAAGGTTGGTTTTCGTTTCTTCGGGCTTGTTCCAATAGCCCTTGAGGACCCCCGGGTTTTTTAATACGATTTCACCAATTTCTCCAATGGACACCTCACGGGTCCTGTCTTCGAAGGCGACGATCCTGACATTCTGCCCGTGATTGGGAATACCCTGACAGCCCACCGCGTATTTCGGCTTGTCGAGAGGCATGAAGGTGTCGAAGGTGTGGGTTTCGGTAAGACCGTAGGCGGCTTCCACCATGACACAGCCGCCGGTATCCGCTTGCCAGCGCTTCACGATTTCCTCTGTGAGTTGGACCGCGAAGCTTATTGTCATACATAATTTTAGAGACGAGAGATCGTACTTTTTCCTTTCGGGGTGATCCATGATCGCGAGATTCATGGGAACGCTGGCCGTGAAAAACTGAAGCTTGTACCTGTCGATGGCCTGCATGGCGGCAACCGGATCGAATATGGCCAACAGGACTTGCGTGTTTGCCTGAAAAATCACTGAATCCACGCTGCCAAGCATCCCCGCAATATGGAACGTGGGTAGTGTGTGAAGAGAGGAAACGTGTCCTTCGTGGCCGAGGAACTTCATGTTGGCCCAAAGAACCGTTGATGTGACCGCCGCCTTATGGAGTTTGCCCCCGTGAGTCAGGATTGCCCCTTTGGGAAGGCCCGTGGTCCCTCCGGTGAACGAGAGCTGAACGATATCATCGAGGCCGACATCAACCCGGACGGGGTCCGTGGGATAGCGGGACAAAATATCCAAAAGCTCGACCGTATTTGGATAGGTAACTTTGGGCGTTTTCAACATGGGGGGCAGCTCTATCGTCGGCGCCTCGGGGAGAAAATCGTTCACACTGGTGACAACGATATTTTCTATCCCGCACTGCTTACAGGCCGCAGCCGCAACGGGATACAGATCATCGGCTGACACAATAGCCCTGGCGCCGGTATCGACCAGTTCATAGGCAAGTTCCCACTCCTTGAACATGGGGCTGCATGGAACGATCACCCCACCCATTTTGTTGATGCCGTAATGGGCAATAAAATACTGGGGGCAACTTGGCAGAAAAAGCGCAATGCGGTCGTCTTTCTCGATGCCCGAATCGATCAAAAACCGTGCAAACTGTTCCGACATTCGGTCAAGTGCGCCGTAGGTCAGCTCTTTGCCGTAATAGATAACGGCCGCCCTGTCCGGGAAGGCCCTCGCATTGTCGCGAAGATACTCGAAAACAGGTTTTTTACCTTGAGGATAACTTATCTCTTTGGGGACATGATTCGGCCAGTTCTTCATCCATATGGGTTCCATTTCGGCAAACTCCTCGTTGTCCTGTGTCTGTGCATCGAATCCAATCCAACCTGCACTGCGAGTCCATTTGTTAGACAGCACTTGTGCCTGTGCTGATAAATTGCCGCTCACAGGCGTTTACAAACTATTGCTGGCAAAATATTTCTTGGGGAATTTTAACACGAAATACGCCCGGGAACCGATGGAAATCCCGGATCCGGTGATTCACAAATTGATGCGTTACGATTGGCCCGGCAATGTTCGTGAATTGAAAAATGTCGTCGAAAGGGCGATCACCATGAGCAAAACCAAAATGCTCGAACTGCCGGCCGATTTCATGGTATCCCGTTACAGAGCTAAAAACACTCAGGATTTTCCAACGACCCTCAAAGAGAACGAGGCAAGACACATTTTAAAGACGCTGGAAAAAACAGACTGGAAAGTGCGTGGATCAAACGGGGCTGCGGAAATTTTAGGGACGCCGGCTTCGACGCTCTTTTTTAAGATGAAAAAACATGGCATCAAAAGACCTGATACAAGCCGGTAATACCTGGAGTTTTGGATTTAGGGATTCAGGGACTTATCAATTTCAAAATCCCTCAGTTCGGCAATTCCACCTGTACCTGTTGTTTTCCTGTCAATCCTGCTGAAATGGATCCTGTCAAAATCTTTTCGTCTTTCGCTCCTCGCTTCCCGCTTCCTGCTTCCTGCTTCCCGCTGTCAATCCTGTCAAAGCTTTTTTGGCTCTACGCTCTCTTGATGCCCGGACCGCCTGGGGCAGTGGCCAAGTTGGTCGGCGGTCCCACCGCCCCGCACGCGTGCCCAGTAGCGGCCGTTTTCACCGCCGGCTTCAATCGGGATGCCAAAAGCCTCGCTCAGCAGATCGCCTTTCAGTATTCGGTCTTTTTTGCCCTTTGCTGCGCAGCGCCCTGACTTTAGCAAAAAGACATGACTGAAGGCCGGCATGATCTCCTCGAGATAATGGGTGACAAGGATCATTGCAGGGCCGTCGGGTGTCCGCCCCAGGCTTTCAAGGGTCGCCAGGAGTTGCTCTCGCGAAACCAGGTCCAAGCCCCCGCAGGGTTCGTCCAAAATCAGAAGACGAGGCTTGTGAATGAGCGCCCTGGCGATCAGGAGGCGCTGCTTTTCTCCCTGGGAGAGCACCGCGTAGGGAAGATCGAGTATCTTGCCGCACTCGAGCCTTGCCGCAAGCCTGGCGGCTTCCTCGAAATCCTCGGCCTCGGGCTTGTCAAATATACCAAGCGAGGCATACTTCCCGCTCACAATGAATTCGAGCGGGCTCTGTGAAGGCGGCACCTGGGCCTGGAGAAAAGACCCGACCCAGCCGATTTTCCTTCGCAAAGCGCGAAGATCGACTTCACCGAAGTGCTCTCCCAATACGGTTACATCGCCCGAGGTCGGCCAGAGGTAGCCCGCAAGGATCTGAAGCAGGGTCGTCTTGCCGGACCCGTTTGCGCCGAGCACGACCCAGTGCTCACCCGGCCTTATCTCCCAGGAAATATCGTCCAGTATTAGCCTTCGTTTTCTTACGAACCGGACATTTTTGATGCTGATCCACGAATTATCCATTTTGCTTCCGCCAAAACGCTTACCACGTGAGTACGATTTTTCCGAAATGCTCCCCTTTGCTTAGATACCTGTGGGCATCCTCCACTTCGGATATTGGAAATATTCGGTCGATTATCGGCTTCACCCGGCCGGATTCGAGCAGCGGGAGCACGGTTTGGATCACCCCCCGAGCGATCTCGGCCTTCTCCTCTCTCGACTGGCTGCGCAAAACCGAGCCGATGATTTTCAGCCTTTTGGTGACAACTGGAACAAGGTTTATTTCGACCGAACTCCCGCCCATCAAACCGATGATAACGAGCCGCCCCCTGGTTTTCAGAATCTCGAGGTGCTTGTGTAGATAGGACGCTCCGATCCAGTCGAGAATGATATCGACGCCCTCGCCCCCGGTTATATCCAGGACACGTTCGGCGAAATCCTCTTCCTTGTAGTTGATCCCGGCGGAAGCCCCTAAATCGAGCGCCCGTTTCACTTTGTCTTCCGAGCCGGCAGTGATGATAACCTTTGCACCGGTCGATGAGCAGAGCTGAATGGCGGCGGTCCCAACCCCGCTGCCCCCGCCATGAAGAAGAAGTGTGTCTCCCGCTTTGATTCCGGCCTGCACAAAGAGATTGTAATAAGCCGTGAAGAAAACCTCAGCCGCCGCAGCCGCTTCGATGAAACTCAGGTTTTCAGGAATGGGAACCAGGTGGTCCGCCGCAACGGCCACATATCTGCCGCATCCGCCCCCGGCAACTATCCCGAATACCCTGTCGCTTTCTTTAATGGCCGAAGCAGGCGGCCGCTTGACGACAAACCCGGCAAAATCGAGTCCCAGCACCTCGGAGGCCCCGGGTGGAGGCGGGTAAAGGCCCCGCCTCTGGAGCAGGTCAGCCCGGTTAACTGAACAGGCTTCGACCTGAACCAGCGCTTCCCCTTCTTTTGGAGCGGGTATTTCGACCATCTCGAGGCCGACGTCGTTCCATTCGCCCTTTTTTGCCCCCCCGCGCACTATGACGGCCGGCATAGATTGAGCGTTCATAACGTCAGATTCTCCTGCGTTTATAAGGTGAAATTCTCCTGCGTTTATTCCAGTCCGCCGGTCTCGGCAAATGAGTAATACTGGTCATGGCCCGCTATGATGATGTGATCGTGGACCACTATGTCGAGATCGCCGAGTATGTTCTTGAGTCTCTTGGTGAGTTGCCTGTCTGCAGCCGACGGCAGAGGACCCCCTCCGGGATGATTATGCGCCAGGATTACAGCGGTTGCACGATGTTTCAGGCTGGCCTCGGCTACCTGCCTCGGAAAGACCGCCGTCCGATTCACGCTCCCCCTCTGCACCTGCTCGACAGCGATCAACCGGTTCTGGCTGTCCAGCGCGAGCACGCAGAATACCTCGTTTCTTTGGGTCCCAAGATGGGCCCTCAGATATGAGACAGCGGCCTGAGTTGAACTGAAGGTCTCATGGTGGACCCAGCGGCTCGACTGGTAAGAATCGAACAGTCGCGGAATAAGACTTATCAGTACAGCGGCATTCTTCCCAATCCCGGCAACTTCACACTGAAGCGCCTCGGGAGGGGCGTCGAACACTGAGGCAAGATTGTTTCCGAACTCTTTCAGGAGCTCTTTTGCGATCGGCTTGACATCTCTTCTTGGAATCACATAGGTGAGCAGCAGTTCCAGGATTTCATGATCGTGGAACCCGGCAAGACCGCTTTTCAGGAACCTTTCGCGAAGTCTGTTCCGGTGGCCTTCCAGATCCGATTTTGGCTTGGTGGATTCTTCTGACGATTCCCGATGAGAAGAGTTTTTCACAATGTTCAGGCGCCGTTTAATGGTTGCGCGGTAAAAAAAGCCTCAGTTCGATTCGACGATCTTATGGCGAAGTTTTGTCAGCAGGGAGTCAAATGATTCATTGGTAAGGATCGAAGAGAACTGGCTCCGGTAGTTATCCACAAAGCTGATTCCCTCGACTACCACGTCATATACTTTCCACTCCCCGGCATCCCGATGGAGCCTGTATTCGATGTCGATGTTCTGATTGCCCTGATAAAGAATGTGCGTTTTGACGACCGCGTAGTCCCCATCCAGTTTTTCAGAATCATAAAGGACCCGTTCGTTCGAGCCCGTATAATTCTCGAGCCGGTTGATATAGGTATTGAAAAGAAGCTGTTTGAAAAGTTGTGCGAATTCCTGGCGCTTATCAGGGGTTTGGTCTTTCCAGGGGCGGCCCAGCGCTCTTTTGGCCATTTCCTCGAAATTGAAATAATCACTCACTATGACTAAGATTTCCCCCTTCCTTTGCCGCAAAGAGGGCGTTTGACCCTTTTGAGTCTCGTGCAAAATCTGGAGGGCTCTTTCCGTACCGCTCTGAATGAGTGCTTTTGGGTTCGCTTGGCTCGGGGGATCGGCGCAAGTAAATTGCGGCCAGATAAACAGCGGGAACAACACGACCAATACGAAAAAAAACTTGCCTTCTCTCAATCGAAATAACACTTCTTTCCTCCAGCACATCTTCGAATTCTTCAACACGAGCACGTCTGCATCCGGAAACGTCGGTGTGAATTCCACGCCCCTCGAGGTTTCTGTTCCGAAAGAAGGGATTTTTCGTCCCCGGCCCGGTGGCGGCAAAGAACCCCTTCCGGACGGAAACCAGCCCCCTAAGAGCATTGGCGGGGAGCGAGTATAGCGCTGCCGTCACATTTGTCAATCGGCTCGGCGTTGCTACAAAATTTATCTAGATACCATTATTTCGCGAAAAAGTAGACCAAAAGTGCATTTTTCCGCATATCGTGATTGAGCAGAATTTGACGAGATCGATAAACTGACGGGTGGCTTCATCCAAAGTCCCCAGCCTGCCGGCGGCCCGAGAAGGAAAAACGGCGAAATTTCCCTTTGCTCCGGCTCAAATCCTGAATACTTGCAGGTTGACCCGTGAAGGTTGCGTTTTCCCACGCCTTATTTCTCAAGGCCCTGGCGAGCAATGGTGATACGATCTTTTAGCCATCTATTCCAAGTGGTCCAACACTTGTCTCACTCTCGCCGCAAAATCATCTCTGCCGAAAGGTTTTCTGATGAAATTGACCCCTTCGTCCAGAATACCCCGATGGGCAATCACATTATCTGTGTAACCTGACATATAAAGGCACTTGAGGTTCGGTCGGATGGCAGTAAGCTTCTCTGCCAGTTCTCGGCCGTTCATTCCCGGCATCACTACGTCCGTGATCAACAGGTGAATATCTCCCGTATGCCCCTCGACAAGATGAATGGCCTGCACCGGAGTCTGCACTGCAAGAACCGTGTAGCCCAGCATTTCGAGAATCATCTTGCCGAGCTCCAGTATCCCTTCATCGTCCTCGACCAGCAGGATGGTTTCCGACCCTGTCGGGGGCTTGCCGGCCGCCGCCTCAGAGGGGACCTGTGCTGTTTCAGCCCCGAACCGCGGCAGGTGGATTTTAAACGTGGCTCCTTTCCCCGGTTCGCTGGCAACATGAATAAAACCGTCGTTTTGCTTGACGATGCCGTAAACGGTGGACAATCCCAGCCCGGTTCCCTTGCCCATCTCCTTGGTGGTAAAAAAAGGCTCGAAAATATTCTCGCAGACTTCTTTGCTCATGCCCTCGCCGGTGTCGCTCACGGTTAGTTGCAGATAATCTCCGGGAATAAATTCCAAGTCATCAGCCCTATTGGAATCATCGATCACAACGTTCTCAGTCCTCAGAGTGATGGCGCCTACCCCGGAAATGGCATCGCGGGCATTGACCGCCAGATTTGCCAGAATCTGGTCCACCTGGGAGGGATCAATTTTGACTTTCCAGGGATCGGGCCCCGGTATCCAGTGCAGGTCAATATCCTCGCCGATGAGCCTCCGCAGCATCTTGAGCATGCCCGAGATCGTGTCGTTCAAATCCAGTATCTTCGGAACGGCCGTCTGTTTGCGGGCAAATGCCAGAAGTTGCCGGGTCAGGTCCGCTGAACGAAGGCCCGCATTGAGAATCTCCTTGAGGTTGTGCTGGAGATCGTCTCTGGAAATGTCCGTCCTCATAGCCATTTCCGTCCGGCCGATGATCACACCGAGCATGTTGTTAAAATCGTGAGCCACACCGCCTGCCAGCCGCCCTACAGATTCCATCTTCTGAGCCTGGTATAGTTGCTCCTCAAGTTTTTTCCTTTCCTCCTCCGCCTTCTTGCGTTCGGTGATGTCCCAAAAGATACCCAGGACACCGGTGACTGTGCCGTCCTCCCCTCGGATTGGCGTTTTGATCGTCTGTACCCAAATCTCCTCTCCCTTTTGAAGGTATCTTTCCTCTATCGTTTCCGTTTTCCCGGACTCCATAATTCGCCTGTCATCTGTCCGGTACTTGTCCGCCAACTCTTCAGGGAAGTAGTCGTAATCCGTTAGTCCGGCAATTTCCCCGGGCTGGATACCCAAGTCCAGGGCATAGTTCTCATTACAGGACAGGTAGGCAGAGTTCTTATCTTTGATGAAGATTTTTTGCGGGATGTTTTCAACCAACGTCCTGTACTTGGTCTCGCTTGCGCGCAAGGCTTCATTGGCCTGCAGCAGCGCGGCAGTGCGCTCCCGGACCCTCGCTTCCAGCTTCGTGCGGGCATGCTGCACCACCTCTTCGGCCTGCCTGCGTGCCGTAATATCCTGAAGCGTGGCCAGGATGGCGGGTGCACCACGCCACTCGATGTTCGACACCTGGCACTCGATCCAGACAAACGTTCCATCCCGGCGCACCCCTTCGTATTCGCAGCGTTCCAGGATCTGCTGGCCCTCGACGAGGGCGGCCAGGCAATCCTTTAACCGATCTCGCTCGTGTGGGATTGCCAGGCTCAAATGGTCCAAACCGATGAGAACGTCAGGGCTCTCGTAGCCGAAGATTCGGGCCAGAGCAGAGTTGGCCAACTGGACGATGCCCTGTTGATAGATATATACGCCCTGGATCGATCCCTCGACGAGCGCTGGATAGTCCCTTTCACTGGCTTGCAGAGCGCTCGACTGAGCCTCGAGCTGCCGAATCAGGTCTCTCGAAACATGGATCGCTGCTTTCACACGGTTCCGAAGGTAGTCTGCGGTCTTCGCTACGAAAGAGAGATATATGTTTGAAGCATAGATGAAGCAAACTTTCGTCAGCTCAGCGGGCAGCGACAATGCGCGCTGCTCGAAATACCACAGATACAGTAGCAGGAGCACATAACCGAGAGTTGAAGCATTCGCAAAAAGCAGCGTGTTTCGCCAGGTGGACCTTGTCTGGTCGGCCGTCCGCACCATCAGTAGGAAAAAGAGCCAGCTTTTTTCTCCGCCGGAATAATAAATGGCCATGAGGAAGGGAATGATGTCGAAGAGCAGAAAGAGTAATCCGAGGTGGACCGTTTGAATCTTGCTGTACCAGACCAGCAGGATGAGCCACGACGCTACGATGTAGAACGTGTAGAAGGCAAGAAGGCGCCAAAAATCCGCCCAGGCGGAGGACGTCGGGACAAGGTACAAGTTATTCAAGAGGACAAACAGGGCGACCAGGCACAATCCGAACGTACGCAGGATGGGAATCTGCAATACGTGATGACGATAGGCCTTCTTGGTCTTCTCGCGCGTGGCTTCGTCAGGATCTAGATAGATACGCGATGGAGCTTGAGGGGCAGAGAAGAGCGCCGCGAATCTCTGCGGTAGATCCATGGTCATCCTTTCTGTGGGAAAAAACCACAGTGCAATTATAACCTTTGACCTCACCGTCGCAACGGTTGAATCTTCAGGTTGTTTTCGGAGATTATGGTGAGAGCGGCAGCATCTGTTTTCCGTCGCAGGATTTGAATGTCTCTTCCTCAGTGGTGCCTTATTTGTATAATCCCCGCGCTACGGTTCGATCAGAAAATCGAACCGTTTCAGGACCTCCTCCTCCAGGACGCCCAGCCGCACTATTGCCTTGGTTGTGAAAAGCCTGAATGTACCAGTTGACTTCGCGCAGAGTGTATTTTCCCCTTTATAAAGATAGCCCTCGACAACTGCCCCCCGTTTTGCCCTGACTTCGAGCACCCTCCCCTCCACCCTTATCTCCTCGCCGATTTGGACAGATTTGTGGAATTCTACCGTCAGTGCATTGGTTAGCGCGAACTTCTTCGTGAAGTAAATAGCCGTCCAACCCATGGTCTCATCGAGTATTGCAGCAAGAACACCTCCGTGAGCCAGATTGTCCCACCCGCACAGGTGCCCGGGAATCCTCAGCCAGGAGAAAAGAGACTTCTCATCCGTTAAAAACTCCATCCGAAGCCCGTAAGCGTTGGCCGGGCTGCACCCGAAGCAGTTATGATTGTCCCTGTTCCGGAGCAACCTGAGGCCTTCCCTTGTTTCCATTTACCCTCCTCAATCCTCCTGCGGAATTTTGCCGGGCTTGTCCACGGCGCTTCTTTTAATAACAAGAAGCGGGAAGTTTCTACTCCCTGCTCCCTGCCCCCTAACTGCCCGAGGTCCTGTCCCGCAGAAGCCGTCTTCCAATTGGGCCGGTTCGGTCAAGGAATGGCCTTGCCAGATCCGGGATAAAATAACCGGAAAGGAGTACAAAAATGACTCCGAAGCAAAACCCGCTAAGAATGATTTCTGAAATGGCAGCCAGGTAGGGAGAAAAATGCGGGTCGAACGGAACTGCCTTTCCGGCGGCCCAGGCCGGCACGGCCGAGACCAGGGACACAATGAGAACTTTGCCCGTACCTGACAGCAGCCCGGCAAAGGCGCCACCGCCGAACGTGGCTTTCCACCGGAACGTTATAGCCGCGCTGTAACAAAAAAGGGAAGCGGCGCTGGCCCATGCCACTCCCGGGGCTCCGGTGCGAACTGTGAGCGAATAAAAAACCGGGATCATGAGCAGGGTTACCGCTGTCCCCAACACAGCCGGAGTCAGCGTATCGAGCCTGGAGTAGAAGGCCCGGCCCAGGACCTGCTGGTACCCCCAGCAAGGGACGCAGATAAGCATTATCTGCAAAAGCCGGGCGGTGTGAGCGGTATCTGAAACGCCGAACCGGCCCTGTTGGAAAATCAGCCTTATTGTCGGTTCGGCGACGAGGATCATCCATATCGAAAGTGGAACCAGCAGGGTCATTACATTCTGAAGAGCGGAATTTACCGTCCGGTAGAACCTGGAAAGATCGTTTCTTGCGATCAGCTCGGCCATGAACGGATAGGAAGCCACCCCGGCAGCCTGTGCCACCACGCTCACCGGGACCATCATAATCCGCCGCGCGTAGCTTAGCCAACTGATCGCCCCTACTCCTGCAAGAGAGCCGAATATCCTCACGAACTGCTCGTCAACGACAGTGATGGATTGTCCTATCATGAGCGGGAGCGCCACAAAGATATATTTTTTCAATCCGGGGTGGAAGCCCGAAAATCTCATGCTCAAACCGCCTCCGGACCTCACCGCAAGCAGGGGCAGCAAAAAATTCCCCATGAAGGACCCGGCGAGAACGCCCCAGCAAAAACCTTCCATTCCCCTTGTCCGAAGCAGGATGCCTCCCGCTATGATGAACAGGTTGTAGACTATTGAGACCATGGCAGGTACGAAGAACTGCTTGCGCATGAAAAGTATCGCGCTAAAGCACGAACCGCAGAGAAAAAATATTTGCGCCGGCAGGATGATCCGCAGGAAGAAGGCAAGGCGGGAAAGGGCTTCCGTGGTAAGCCCGGGCGCTGCCACGCGGGCCAGCTTCGGCGCAAAGACAAACGCAAGAAAAGTAAGGACACAAATCGAGACTGTCACCCAGAAGAAAACGCTCGAAAAAAACCGCCACCCGTCTTCCTCGTCTTCTTCGAAGTACTTGGTGAGAAAGGGAATCAGTGTGATCGAAAAATAGCCGCCGGCAAGCATGTAATTTATGACATCCGGGATTACGAAAGCGGCGAAATAGAGGTCCGATTCCTGGGTCGCCCCGAACAGAAGCGAGATGAGCTTGTCGCGGAAAAGCCCCATAAACCGCGAGAGTAGGATGCCTCCGCCTACTATTATCGCTGCCGGCCCGATCTGCTGGCGCGTCTTCCAGAATACCATGTGCTTCTTTCTTTAAGCTCTGAGAGCAAAAAGACCTTTGACAGGAGTAACAGGAAAACAACAGTCCCTTAAAAATGGATTGATGTTTGCTCTTGAACGGCTTTCTCCATTATCCGTGTTCATCCGTCGTTCAGGCTTCCTCGCTTCTTGCTTCTAGCTCCCTGCTTCTCGCTTCTTTAGCGCGCGTAAGAATACTACAAATGGGATCTATTCCAAGTCCATAAAGCGTGGGACCTGAAATGTGCCCACGGGGGCCGTGCCGGATCGAAAGATTCTCGCCCTCACGAGATAATTGCTCTTTTAAAAAAATCTTCAAGCGCATACATTCATTTTTAGTTTCAAGGCTTGTCCGTAAATAAGCCTCTTAGAACAGGTGGGGGGAATCAAAATGAAACTCGGGATAACGGGATTGGGGAGGGCCGGCAAGACCACCGTGTTCAACGCTCTGACCAGGAGGAGCGGCGAATCGGTCCCGTCAGGGGGGCAGGTCGTACCGGCGCTGGGCGTCGTGCCGGTGCCGGACTCGAGGGTGGACTGGCTTAGCGCGCTCTACCGTCCCGAGAAAACCACGTTCGCGCAGATTACCTATATGGATCTCCAGGGCGTTCCGGGTATGGCAGACAACAAGCGGGAGTATATGTCGCTTCTGCTCACCCACATGAGACCGATGGATGCCTTGATCATGGTCGTGCGCAATTTCGCCGACTCTGCCCTGGGGGCTCCAGACCCGGCTCGAGACTTCAGGGAATTAGAGGATGAATTTCTCATTGCCGATCTGGCATCGGTTGAAAAGCGCCTCGAGAAACTGGACGCCGAACTTAAGCGAGGCAAAAAGCCAACCGGCGCAGAAAAGGAACTATTAGACAAATGCAGCCAGACCCTCGATGCCGGACAGCCCTTGCGAACACTCCCACAACTTGTCAACGCGCCGGAGCTGAGAGGCTACACCTTCCTTTCCGCAAAACCTCTGCTGGTGATAGTGAACAATTCGGATGAAGATGACTTAATGCCGCCGGTCTCCCTCGGGTCGGCGGAGGCCACCGTAGTCCGCGGCAAGCTCGAGATGGAGCTTGCCCAGCTCTCGAGCGAGGAAGCCCAATCTTTCATGCAGGATTTCGGAATAGTCGAATCGGCCCTGGACAGGGTAATAAAAAGCTCCTTCGCCCTTCTTGACCAGATCACGTTTCTAACGGTCGGCGAGGACGAGGTGAAAGCCTGGACAATCGCGAAGAGTACCCCTGCCATCGAGGCTGCGGGGGCCATTCACTCGGATATACAGAGGGGGTTCATAAGGGCCGAGGTGGTCGCCTATGAGGACTTGAAAAAAGCGGGCGATTACGCCGCAGCGCGAAAGCACGGGACGGTCAGGCTCGAGGGGAAAAATTACCCCGTCCGGGACGGAGACGTGATTCATTTCCGGTTTAATATTTAATGGGATTACTTTCACTACACTGTGCTAAGCCCGGCTTCTCCTGAGCGTAACGACGGTCACCTCGCCCTTGGAGTTAAACCTCACAGGAACGCCTGAAACCCCCGCCCCGGCGCTCGTGTAACCCGGCATGCCTTCATGATCCCATTTCCCCTGGCAAAATCGCCTGGGGGCCTTACTGTGGGTGAATATGGGACCGAATGGAGGGATCAGTATCTGCCCACCATGAGTATGACCGCACAAAAAAAGATTCGGCCTGTATTTGAGCGCCTCTTCGTAAACCTCATTTGAGTGAGAAACCAGGATGGAGAAGTTTTGGAGAGGCAACCCGCCGAAAGCGCTTTCCAGGTCGTGGGACTTAAAATAGTGGCAGTCGTCGGCGCCGACGATCCATATGCACTGCCCTCTCCGCTCGACCGCACGGGAGTCGTTTACAAGAAAGCTAACGCCCAGGTCCTTCAGAGAGTCTACGATTTCAGGGCAGTCGTGATTTCCAAGCACCGCTACTATGCCGTCGTTCGTGCGAATTTCGGGGAGCAGGTGGCGCAAGTGGCTAAGCGCGGTTGCAAACGGCCCGTAAGTCTCCATCCTGTAGTCGCCGCCAAGAATGCACATATCGGAGGGAGTTTGACGAATTATCTCGATGACTTTTTCAGTCAGGCCGTCGAGTCCGTCTATATGCAGGTCGGAGATAAACAGGAGCTTATAGCCGTCAAACGCAGGCGGCAGGTCGGGGAAGTGGAATGAGACCTCTTGCTTTTCGATATCCAGAGCGTTCCTTTTGCCTCGTTCGTAGATACCGAGCGCCTTGAATGCGGATTTCATGAACAGGTGATAGTATACCGCGTCTTCAAAATTCAGGATGTGACTAAAAGGGCTGGCGGTTATCTTGCACGAAACGAGTTCTCGAAGCCGGGTCAGGGCTCGGATTCGTCGTGGGTACGACTCAAAAGGCTTCCGAAGAAGCACCCTGCTCAGGAAAATAGATCCAAAATAGGCGCCAAGCCCGAATACTACTCCAAATACGAGTACGTAGCCGACGGAGAGTGAATAATAATTAGCGATCAAAATAAAGGGCAGGAGGCCCTCGGGAACTTGATCGAGGCCGGGGACAGCGTCGCCGCTCGTAAAAGAGATGCGTCTTTTGAGAAAACTTGAAAGCAGGTCTCCGAGCATACTCAAAAGCCCTGTGCCCAGGCCGAGCCAGAGAGGGAAACCCAAAGCCGCGCCGATTAAGCCGCCCGTGATTATGCCGGCCAGAACGCCCCGGACGGTTTTATGCCTTCCGAACAGAGGCCGGCCATCAGGGAACAGATAACCGCCGTCGATCGGGAAGCTCCATTTGGACTCAAATATCTGCGCAAGAAAAGGCGGAGCGAAGTTAATGAGCCAAAGCAAAATCAGCAATCTAATAAAGAGCACCATTCTCCAACTCCAGGGTGCGCCGCGCGGAGCGTCGAAATCCCGGTTGCAGCCCAGCCGCCCGCCAGATCCTGCCCTGTCATGATCCGGAGACGGTCACGCGCTAATCGCCAACCGCTGAACGTATATCTTTGACCTGTTCGGCGACAGGGTAACGCAGAATCATGGTCACCAGGAATCCCGCAACAGGAAGCACACCTATGCACTTCATAGCCACAGGGACTCCGAAATGATCTGCTACGACACCCAGAAGGGTTACGCCGATTCCCCCTGCTCCGATCGCGAACCCGGCCACCACGCCCGATGCGACTCCCAGGTTGTGCGGAAACAGGTTCTGTCCCATGACAACAGTAACGGAAAAAGTGGAAATAAGGATTAGTCCAAAAAGAATAACAACCGCAAAAAGAGCCAACCCTTGCAGCCATAATATGAATGGAAACAGCAGGGTGCAACTCAACATGGAAAACCTCAGCCAGAAACGGTGGCCCCACCTGTCGGCCAGGGGAGATCCGGCAAGGGTTCCCACTGTGCCGCCGATCAGAAAAAGGCTGACAAGTTCTCCGGCAAATACCGGGTCCCCTTTCAGGTAATTTATGTAATAGAACGGGATGTAGGTCATCAGGCCGTACGTAATCCAAGTCCTGATTACGATCGCGCATATGATAATGAAGAGCGCCTGGTACGCCGCTTTCGAGCTTCCGGTTTTTGCCTTCAGGGCTGAGTGTGTCTCGGAGCTCGGCACGGCAACGGTCCGGCGAAGCAGGATGATCGCGGTCACGAAAAACAGGGGGAGAACTGCCATCCAACTCAGAGATGAAAAGCCCCTGTAGTGAATGATGGACAGAGCAACGATCGGGCCGAGCGCTACTCCCGCATTCCCTCCAACCGAGAAGACTGACATTCCGGTCGCCATTCTCTGCCCGGTAAAAAAACGCGCGGTTTTGAATCCCTCCGGATGATAGCACGCTATGCCTATGCCGCTGATCGCCACCAGAAGCATAACCAGGCTGAAGTTTCCAGCCAGGGGAAGCAGGCAGAAACCTGCCCCGGCCAGAAAAGCTCCCAGAGGCAGAAGGAAGGCCTTTTCCTTTTTATCCGAAAGCAGGCCGAAGGCGGGCTGAATTATCGAAGAGGTAATGTTTGCCATGATTAGGATTACGCCCGTCAAGGTGTACGAAAGATTCATATTGTCTTTGAGAAAGGGAAGAACCGCAGGCAACGCTCCCTGGAATGTATCCACTACCATATGGCCGGTCGAAAGCAACAAAAGCACTTTGAAATTGAAT
Source organism: Syntrophobacteraceae bacterium (assembly GCA_049520315.1). Taxonomy (GTDB): domain Bacteria; phylum Desulfobacterota; class Syntrophobacteria; order Syntrophobacterales; family Syntrophobacteraceae; genus SbD1. The sequence goes on along the minus strand of JBEKPW010000052.1, from coordinate 8,101 downwards.
CTGCTCACTATAGAATCCCTTACGGTTCAATTAGATTTGTTCCGGCGGAATTTGGGCGGAAACTTAACCCCTTTTTAACGAAATGAGAACCAAATAGCGAACCTCACAATGGAAAAAGATGATTCGAAAATCCGCGCCGCCATTTTGATAATGTCCATTGTGCTGTTCGTGTTTTCTTTGACTCGCACGAAATCGAGCGCGCCGCCCCCGGAGCGCGAGGTCCTCCCTGCCGTTATGGTTGAGGTCAAAGGGGATATCCCCAAACCCGGAATCTACACACTTGACAGTGCGACAGCCACCGTCGCCGGCGCAGCGGCCATGGCCGGCTGCACATGCCAAATCCCGGCGGCTCTCGCGCCTCAAAAGCTTATCGCCGGACAATCCCTGGAAATTCTTCGTCACAAAACGGAAATCTCAATACATTTCGGACGCATGTCCGGAGCGGCCCTGCTCGCCGGGGGGCTCAAGCTCGACTTGAATTCAGCCTCCCTTGACGAGCTTCTTCTCATTCCTCACATACGTCCCCAAATTGCGGCCTCTATCATAGAACGACGACGCGAAAAGCCCTGGGAACAAGTCGATGATTTGATTGAAATCCGTGGAGTCGGCCCAAAAACCGCTCAAAAACTTCAGGATTATCTGGAGATATCGGATAGCCCACGACGGGCGGTGACTGCCCCGCAATAGGGACTCGCATTAAAGGAGCGAAGAATGTTCGCATTTCTTGAAAGATCCGAACAATCAATCCTCAAACGATACGGCATTCTTATCGCTCTGGCCGCCCTGACCGGTCTTCTTCTGGTTCCCGTTCCCGCTGGACTTTCAGTCGCCGGACACCGCGTCTTGGCTCTGCTGGTGTTTTCGGTCGTTCTGTGGATGACCGAAGGAGTTTCCTATCCGGTGAGCGGTGTCATCATTGCGGCGCTAATGACATTTCTGATAGGCATGTCGCCCAACCCTGGAAAAGCCGGGGCACTTTACGGGACTTCACAGGGTCTGACCATGGCGCTGGGCGGATTCTCAAACACCGCCTGGGCGCTTGTCGGAGCCGCCCTGTTCCTCGCGGCGGCGATGACCAGGACGGGCCTGGACCGCCGGATAGCACTCAAGGTACTGTCCCTGATCGGCGCCGGCACCAATCGTATTGTAATGGGCGTGATTGCAGTGGGATTTGTTTTGAGCTTTTTCATTCCCTCCACCACGGCCCGCGTGGCGTGCCTGGTGCCGATAGTGATGGGTATTATTACGGCGTTCGGAGTGGACAGATCTTCCCGTTTTGCAGCAATGCTCATGATCACAACCGCCCAGGCTGACAGTATCTGGAACGTGGGAATAAAAACCGCAGCCGCACAGAACATGATCGCCGTTAATTTTATAAAGCAGCAACTCGGTTACGACATAACCTGGCTTGAATGGCTGATCGCCGCCGCTCCCTTCGCGGTGATCATGTCCGTTGCTCTGTTCTTCGTACTCACCAGGCTTATTCCCCCTGAACTCAAAGAAATCCCCGGCGGGAGGGAAATAGTAAGAAAACAGCTTGCGGCGCTTGGTCCGATGAGCGCCCCTGAAAAGAAACTCTTCTGCATCTCTATCGCCCTGCTCTTTTTCTGGACGACGGAAAGAATACTCCATAATATCGACACGTCTTCTTCCACTCTGGTGGCCATCGCTCTAATGATGGCGCCGGGGATCGGAATAATGACTTGGGAAGAAGCTCAGCAAAGAATCCCCTGGGGAACTCTGTTTCTCTTTGGAATCGGCATCAGCCTCGGTTCCGCAATTGTCTCAACCAATGCGGGAGCGTGGCTCGCCAAGGCCATAGTGCCTTTCTTCGGTCTGAGTGCTGCCCCTGCGCTTCTGATCGTGCTCACCTTGGCGGCTTTTCTGATAATAATGCATCTTGGATTCGCCAGCGCGACTGCTCTCGCTGCTGCAATGATTCCGATAATTATAGAAGTTCTTAAAAACGTTTCCACTCCCGGTCTAAACGTGATTGGCATGACAATGATTCTTCAGTATGTCGTGAGTTTCGGATTCATTTTGCCGGTAAATGCGCCGCAGAATATGATAGCATTCGGCACGAACACATTCTCGGTTTCACAATTTATCCGAACGGGCATCCCGCTGACCATAATTGCCTATCTGGTTATTGCCCTTCTGTCTGCTACGTACTGGAAGTTTCTTGGACTGGTTTAATCGGAAAAGAATATCTATTTTGAGAAGACCAGATGAATTTTGATCCGTTGTTTTATCCGTATCCATCTCGCCGCAGTATGGTTTTTTCCAGACGGGGTATGGTCGCAACGTCCCAGCCATTGGCGGCGCAAGCCGGCCTCGAAATGATGAAAAGGGGCGGTAATGCCATCGATGCCGCAGTTGCGGCTGCATCCTGTCTGACGGTCGTAGAGCCGACTTCAAACGGTATCGGAGGCGACGCCTTCGCCCTGGTCTGGAGCGGCGGCAAACTCCGGGCACTGAATTCCAGTGGCCCTGCACCTCAAAGAATATCGATCCGGACCCTGACCGGGGCAGGCCACAAGAAAATGCCCCGGTATGGATTAAGCCCTGTCACAGTGCCGGGAGCGCCTGCGTGTTGGGCCGAACTTTGCCGGCGATTCGGCAAACTGCCCCTGACAGAATGCATCCATCCCGCTATTGAATACGCCGAAGCCGGCTTCCCGGTTTCCCCGGTGGTTTCAGAGTTGTGGAAGAAAGCCTTTAAAACTTACCGGACGCAGCGCAGTGAAGAATTTCGATACTGGTTCGAAACCTTTGCGCCGCTCGGTCGTGCTCCGCTTGCCGGAGAAATCATCCGCTTGCCCGATCATGCAGCAACCTTGGCAGCCATTGCCGAGACGAAAGCCGAGGCTTTTTATCGCGGAAACCTCTCAGAAAAGATCAGTGCGTTCTTTGCCCGCTATTCCGGCTTCCTCACCGCAGACGATCTTGCCGCCTTCAAACCCGAATGGGTTGAGCCTGTGAAAATCAACTACCGGGGATACGACGTCTGGGAAATCCCGCCAAACGGCCAGGGCATCGTTGCGCTCATGGCGCTCAATATACTGCAAGGCTTCGAGTTCGGGAGAAAGGATACGGTCCAGACCTGTCACCGGCAAATCGAGGCAGTCAAACTTGCCTTTGCCGATGGCCTCAAATATATTGCCGACATCCGGCGAATGAAGATAAATGTCTCGGATTTGCTTTCCGGCCATTATGCCGCTGAAAGGCGCAACCTCATTGGCGAAGAGGCGATCAAACCCTTGCCCGCAAAGCCTCATCGCGGCGGCACCGTTTACCTCGCTGCCGCTGACAGCCAAGGCAACATGGTCTCTTTTGTCCAAAGCAATTATGAAGGCTTTGGCTCAGGAATGGTCGTTCCGGGTACGGGCATAGCGTTGCATAACCGGGGCTTTTGTTTCTCTTTCGACCCGGATCATGATAACTGTCTGGAACCCGGCAAGAAGCCTTATCATACCATCATTCCGGGATTTCTGACAAAGGATGGAGAGGCCATCGGGCCTTTTGGAGTCATGGGCGGTTTCATTCAGCCGCAAGGGCACGTGATGCTGGTGTCGAACACCATTGATTTTCAGATGAACCCGCAGGCCGCTCTCGATGCTCCACGATTTCGGTGGACAGAAGGCAGGACGGTTGATGTTGAGAGGCAATTTCCTCAGCATCTCGCAGAGGCCCTGGTGCGTATGGGACATGACGTGAGGTACGGAGCGGTCGGAGATCTGGGGTTCGGCCGGGGGCAGATCATTTGGCGAAAAAAGGATGGAGTGCTGGCTGGCGGCAGTGACCCGCGTTCTGACGGTCAGGTGGCCGCCTGGTAAATAGGTCTCCAGGTGGACACTACTCTACGATTTGTCTGCAAAAATGAACCTGCCGTCTTATAACAGGTTATTTCGCTTGATTAAAAAGAACATTTCTGCGATTTATTAGAATTACGCAAGCAAACAATAAAAACTGGAGTTGTTTTTGAACTTTCCTAAATTAACAATTGGAGATCTGGTCGCCAGGGTCCCCATTATACAGGGCGGTATGGGTATTGGGGTGTCCCTTTCGGGTCTCGCTTCGGCTGTAGCCAACCAGGGAGGGGTCGGTGTAATAGCGACTGCGGGAATAGGTGTTCTGAGTCCCGACAGAGAAACAGGTTACGTCGAAGCCAGCATCAAGATCCTGCGCGAAGAGATCAGGAAAGCCAAAGATGCCACTAAAGGCATCCTCGGCGTAAACATAATGGTTGCCATTACTAACTTTGCCGATATGGTCGAAACCTCGATAGCGGAGGGAGTTGACATCATCCTGTCCGGCGCGGGACTTCCGCTCGACCTTCCCAAGTATCTCAGGGAAGGGGTCAAGACCAAGCTGATCCCTATAGTATCTTCCGCCAAAGCTGCGCGCATCATCTGCAAAAGGTGGCTCGCGCGATTTAACATGCTCCCCGACGCCTTTGTCGTGGAAGGTCCGCTGGCCGGAGGCCACCTCGGGTTCAGTTCGGAGCAACTGGACAACCCGGAGTTTGCCCTTGAGAAAATCGTTCCTGAAGTTATCGAGGCTGTCAGCTTTTTTGAACGGGAAAACCAGGTCAAAATCCCGGTGATAGCCGCCGGAGGGATATATACCGGCGCGGACATCCTTGAGTTCATCAGGCTCGGCGCGGCTGGGGTCCAGATGGGTACCCGATTCGTCGCGACCCACGAGTGCGACGCAGATATCGAATTCAAAAAAGCCTATGTAGACGCCAAAAAAGAAGACCTGATAATCATAGAAAGTCCCGTGGGCCTTCCCGGCAGGGCGATAAGAAACAATTTTATAGAGAGCATCCGGAATGGGCACAAAAAACCATTCAAATGCCCTTATCACTGCATCACTTCGTGCAACTGCACGGACAGCCCTTATTGCATAGCCATGGCCTTGGCCAACGCCAGAAAAGGAAAACTCAAAGGCGGGTTCGCTTTTGCCGGAAAAAACGCTTACAGGGTAGACCAGATCATCTCGGTCAGCGAACTGATGGAGTCGCTGGAAAAGGAATTCGACAGGGCGTTAAATCACCCTGAGAGATGAATGATGAATTCTAAAACGAATTGAGGAATTTAATCCCTGAATTCCTCAATTCCTCAATTCCTAAACCCCTAAGCCCCTAAACCCCTAAATTAGTAATAGTAAGTTCCCTTCCTTTTCTTCCGCCACCTGCTCGTAGCCCATCCCAAAAACCAGCCGGAAAGAATGACTCCCGCTCCGGAAACAAACCACTGGATGTCATGGGAGAGTTTGAGGTTGTCGTTTTCCCGGATGAGCGTCTGTATATTCTCCTGAGCGCTCGTCAGGCCGGCCTTTGCGGAATCATACTCCGACTTGAGCTTAACGTAATTTGCCGAGCCGCCTTTGAGTTCCTCGTAGGCTGCATTGAGCTTGGTGAGTTTATCTGTTAGTTCTTTTTCTTTTTCCTCCAGCCCCGTTTTCTCCGTGTCAACTTCTTCCAGTTTCGCCTTCATGGCCTCATTTTCTGCTTCGAGTTCCTTTGTCATCGACGGATCGGGCAGCCGTGGGCTCAGAAACCTCGAGGCAATCCATCCTTCCTGAATCTCGCCGTTTGGTTTCTTGTAACGCACTTTGGCATATGAGTGCGGATTCACGAGTTCGACGCCGGATGCGGGTGGAACGTTGAGAAGGGTTTTGCCGCTGGTTGACGGAGTGGCGCGTAGCGGGAGTTCCTGGGTGTCGGTCGTGTACGCTTGTACGGCCAGTGCAGCGCCCGTCGGGATCAGGATCGCCAGGGCAGTCGCCAGCGCCAGTGCTGATAGGAATCTATCCATATTCTTTTGCCTCGCAACCTGATAATTAGTGTCCATCCGGAAACCCGCATGAACGTAGGAGAATTTCACCTTATAAGACACGAGCAGTTTCCGATTTGGAAAGGAGACATTTTTAGCCCTGGCAAGGAAATCGAGGGGCTGCGCGGAGGCGTACATGGGTACCGCCTCGCGGAGCGTCGAGATCGGCGCTCGAGCCCGCCAAAGCCTCTGCGGCCACCGCCGAACGCAGTGGCCAAGTTGGCTGGCGGTCCCACCGCCCCAGGGGGGAAAAGGACCCTTTCCGGACGAAAACTAATTACATTAATAACTGTTTGCTAAAAACCCGGAGGCATTATAGATTCGCCTCCTGCGCCGGGCAAGGAAAAAGCCCATGTACCACATTTTCACAGGCTCTCAATACCCGAAAGTCACAAAAATATGCAAAAACTTCCTGAATTGATTGACACACACGCTCACTTGGATTTCCCCGAATTTGCCGATTCCATCCCGGCCGCCATTGAACGGGCGCTGCAAGCCGGAGTCAGCACGATCGTAACGATAGGCATCGATATCGATACGAGCCGCAATGCAGCCCGAATAGCCGGAAGCTATGACCGCGTTTACGCCTCGGCCGGGATTCATCCGCACGCTTCCTTTAGTATGGATGCCGGCGATCTCAGGGAACTCGAGATAATTGCTGCCAACCACAGAGTTGTTGCGATCGGTGAAATCGGGCTCGACTATTTCCGCGACAGACAACCACGACCGATCCAGAAAGAGTGCATGAAGCGTCAGATCGAGATGGCTGTCAAAATAGCAAAACCGGTCATTTTTCACATTCGGGACGCATGGGAGGATTTTTTTCAAATCGTGCCCGAATTTGCCTCCTCCCTGCCCCCCTCAGTTATGCACTGCTTTTCGGGAGATTGGAGAATTGCGCGCAGATGCCTGGACATGGGATTCTATCTCTCTATCCCCGGGGTTGTCACTTTTCCCAAAGCCGAATTGCTCCAAGATGTGGCAAAGCGCGCACCTTTGGACAGGCTCCTTGTGGAGACCGACGCTCCCTTTCTCGCACCTGTCCCGTACAGGGGCAAAACAAACGAACCTGCTTACCTCCTTTATACGGCCGAAAAAATCGCCGAATGCCGCAAAGAACCCTTCGAAAAAGTGGCCGCTCATACCACGAAAAATGCGCGGACGGTCTTTAAAATACAGTGCAGAAAGCATTAAAACATGAAAAGTCAGAAAAGAATCTTTCTCGTCTTTTTTATTATTATCCTTTGTATTGGCGCTGACCAGCTTACAAAACAGATTGTTAGATCGGACCTGCCGAGAACAAAGCGTTTAACATTGGTGAAAGGAATGCTCAGTCTTGACTATGTCGAGAATAAGGGCGGAGTTTTCGCTCTCGAGTGACTTCTGCCGGAAATGTGGCGCGGGAAAATCGTCACTATGGGAGTCGTTGCATTGCTGGGCGTTGGTATTCTTTTTCTTATGATTGCCAATGGACTGCGATTTCTTCAGCTGCTTGGTTTATCCCTGTTTTGCGCCGGCTGCCTCTCTAACTTGTTCGATCGAATCGCATTCGGAAAGGTAGTTGACTTTGTCAACTTCGGTTTGGTTGGACTTCGACCCTACATTTTCAACCTGGCCGATGTGGAAATAGGAATAGGGATAATTATTGCTATCTTCAGCAGCGCAATAAATTTTGTAAAAGTCGCCTCCCATAAATTCATTGAGCGCGCCCCATAATACCGGTAACGGATCGGTTTCACTTCCGGTGCGCACCCGGGACCATGGTCTTGCACTGAATTTAGAGTATCTAAGGTCATAATGCGATTTCCTGTTGCATTAGCCGGAAACATATTTATAATAATTGTATCCTACAATTGGTTCGAGATGAACTACGTTCCCTAAACTCGATTTTTCATTGGGACGAATTACCTAAACAATGGAGGAGTGCTTCAATGGCAAGAAAAATTATCGAAATCGCATCAGAGATCGTACAAACTCAAGTTTCTTTAGCTCCAATGTCGGCTACTGAAATCACGTTGTCACTCCGGCAAGTCTTTGGCACTCTCATGGAACTGCAGAAGGCAGAATCCGGCGAAATTGAACTGACCCTGGCACAGGAACCGGCCTCTTTACAGGAAAAAACTCCTGGAGCAATCACACCGGAAAGTTCAATTCAGAATGACAAGGTAATCTGTCTTGAATGCGGCGCCGAAATGAAGCAATTGACTCAGAAACATCTGACATCCCATGGCATCAGTTCAAAAGAGTACAAGAAAAAATAC
>JBEKPW010000051.1:0-42226 GCA_049520315.1 Syntrophobacteraceae bacterium | reverse complement strand
TACCTCAAGGCGCTTGGACTCTATGAGAACGAAAAGTCGGTCCATGCTTTGCGGCATTCTTATGCTGTGGAATTCTATCGGCAGGAAAAGGATCTTCGGGCTTTACAGAAGCAGTTGGGCCATAGTTCGGTACAGACCACCCAAATCTATGCCGACGTGACTGTTCAGGACATTCAAAAACAGATCAGGGGGCTTTGGGGATAAGAGGATTCTTTCCATTATAGAGAACGCACAGAGGCTAAACATGAAAAAGCCGACAACCAAGCAGAAAGCTGAGACTGATTTCAAGGCCCTCCAGGACGGCATAATAAAAGTGGCCAAGGCAAACCTGGAAAGGGACGGGAAGCTGGCTCCGGTTTTATTCATAATCGCCGAGAAAGAGGGGCTGATTCCGGTAATGATGGAAAACTGGAACCGGGAGCAGTTCCCGTCGGTGCTCAAGGCCCTGGTTGACCGTCTCCACGGCAAGGCGGTGATGCTCCTAACTGAATCATGGGTCGGCATTAAGGCCCTCAAACTTTCAGAGCTTCCGAAGGATTACCTGCCGAGCGAAGACCCTGATCGCACGGAAGCCATTAACCTGTGCTGGGCTGAAAGGGGCGGCAGGATGGGGGCGCGGCTGATAGGTTTCGAGCGGGACCCCTTGAGGTTCAAAGAGATGGTGGTGTCCATCGAAGCATTGGGCGAGATGTTCACCGAGGCCTTCGCTCGGCTCTGGCCGGAAGAGCCGGCCGGGCATGCCTAAGCATTAGGAGGACGGAAGATAGGGATGAATACAGAAAAGTACCAGCCTTCGCACAAAGGAGGCGCTCGCCGCAAGGAAGGCCGTGTGCGACTTGGGCGTAATCCTGGGGCAAGGAAAAGCCGATTATATGAATGCCGTCTGGAGATCGAGGCTTTACTGTTGAACGGGTCCATGAGGAATTTTATTGCAGCTCGCTACGGTGTGACTGAACCGAGGCTTTATAATTGGCTGGCAAAAAATAGCATAGACGCTACCCCAATCGTTGCGAGGACGGCATGAGGACTGCTCGGAAGAAAACCGGTGACGACTTGGCCGTAAACCTGGAGCAGGAAAAAGCCGATTAGATAGATACCGTCCGGAGATCGAGGCTCTACTGAGGAACGGGTCCAGGAAAAATTTAATTGCAAAGCGCTACGGGGTGACGGAACCGACATTGTATAATTGGCTGGGCAAGAATGGCATCGACGCTACTCAAAAGGTTGAGAAGGTAACAGCATGACGAAGGCTGCTGTTGGTACCTTCGCAACGATTTGTGTCTATAGTTCCATGGAGTATTATTAGAGCATGGCAAAACTAACCAAGCCATTGAAACCAGAGGTAAAACCAATCAAAAGTGCCGCCGGCTATCTTCGGGTGTCCCAACCATCACAAGCCAAACCAGACAAAATCAGTCTTGAACAGCAGGAAATGAAAATCAAGGAATACTGCCAAGGTGAAGGTTGGGAACTTCCTGAGAACCATATGTACAAGGACGCCGGTAAATCTGGTGCCAGCATGGACAAGCGGACCGAAATGCAACGCCTCCTTCGAGATGCGAACAAGGGCGCTTTTGAAATCGTCATAACTTGGGATGTCACGAGATTTGGCCGCAGTCTGAGAGACACTACCAACAATATAGCTGACTTGAAAGCACTCGAAATTCCCCTGGTTGCTCTCGACCAAGGAATTGATACCAGGAAGAAGGACAAAGCCTCAAACCTCCAGTTGAACATTCTAAACAGTATCGCCGAATACGAGCACGAAACGATAATGGAAAGGACGCTAGGCGCTCGAAGTGTTTTGCTCAACCGTGGTGATATTTTCCTTGGTCAGCCTCCATACGGGTACCAGTGGAACAAAGAGAAGAAATGCCTGGAACACCATCCAGAGCAAGCCCCCGTTTATAAGCGGATTGTCCGTGACTACCTGTACCTTGGTAAAGGCATCCCTCAGATAACTATCGAATTAAACGAAGGCAATGCTCCTCGCCGCCGAAAAGGCGGACGCTGGCATACGAGCACAGTTAGTAGTATCTTTCGGACTGAAGCGCATTGGCGGGGGCAAGTAACCGTTGAACAGGATGGTGAAACTTTCATATTTCCCTGTGACCCCCTTATTTCTCCCAGTGAATGGAGGGACCTGCAAACGCGCCTGAGAAACGCCAACAAGCGTGCTGGTCGTCCGGCGATCGCCGCTGACCATTTTCTCTTGCATCGTAAACTTTGGTGTGGAGTATGCGGTAGTAAACTTGGGACGTGGGCTGGCCAAACAAGAAAAGATGGAACCCGCCTCCGTCGTTATTTTTGCACTTGGGATTGGAAGCCAGATAAGCATCTCAATGGCCATCCTAAATGTAGTTTCAACAGTATCCGCGCCGAGATTATTGAGGACCATGTTATCAACCAACTCTGCGGGATAATACGCGGCGAGGGCCTCGAAAACCTCAAGAATAGCCAAAATGAAATCAAAGTTCAGGAACTGACCAAGCGTATCGAATATGCCGGTCGAACATTGGCAAAACGGAGAAGGGCTCTGGCATCCCTAGAACAGGAATTCGACGAAGGAGACTATCCCGCCAAATTCTACCTGGACAAAAAGATCGAACTGACCAACCAGATCACCGGACTCCAACTAGAGCATGACGATGCCGAAGAGCAGCGAAATAAAATTCAGCAATTCCAGACTGAGACAGAGAATTTCCAAAGGTTTGCGCTAAAATACAAGCTCGCGTTAATGTACCTGACGGATCAAATTCGACAAGCACCGTACCGCATCAAAAAGAAACTCATTGAGGGTTTTTTCGACGGGCGCGCCTCTGTTCCACCAGACCATGACCTTTCCAAAATGGATATCCCTTGGCGGTACAACCTCCCAGTATTGCGTGAAGTTCTAGCGGAATTACGTCCTGACCCAGGCCCTGACGGTCTCCATGGAAAACGGGGCTTTAGGTACCTTCGCGTCGAAGAACTTGAGGCGCTTTGGGATGAACTGCTCAGTGATGAAGATACTGTAAATAGTTGTAAAGATGTATACCGGCACGGACATGAGCGTTCTGGCGAACCATCTGTTCTTCGGCCACAACATGGAGAGGTGGGCCTACGCCGAGCAGCCGTTCTACCAGGTGTGGGTTGTAAGAGACGACGGGGTTCTTCTATCCTTTACCTACCTGAAGGAACAGGACGTATATGCCTGGGCGCATCACGACTCGCCGGGCAATTCCGGGACCGACCAGTTTCTGTCGGTGGCGAGCATCCCCGAGCAGCAGGTTCCGGGGATAAACATGGATTCGGTCTACTTTGTAGTGCAAAGGACCATCCCGGGGATAAACGGCGGCCAGCCGGTGAAGTATGTCGAGCGCATGAACGGCCGGAATTTTCTCACCAACGGAGTGAGCGACGTCACAAAAGCTTGGTTTGTGGACTGCGGGCTTCAGTACAACGCGAGCGATGGTGGACCGGCAACGGTGATTTCAGGACTCGATCATTTGAACGGGGCGACCGTGAGCATCCTGGCCGATGGAAACGTGCAGCCGCCTCAGGTGGTAACAGGGGGGTCGATAACGCTACAGTTTCCGGCCCAGACGGTGACGGTCGGGCTGCCCTACGTCGCGCAGCTCCAGACGCTTTGCATGGAGCCTGAAGGTATGGCCGTACAGGTCCAGGACTATCGGAAGAAGATTTCCGCGGTTGCGGTGAGGGTCGCCGATACGAGGGGTTTGAAAGTGGGGTCCAACTTCAATAATTTGGTGGAAATAAAGGAGCGGAGCTCGCTTGTGAACATGGGCAGCGCGATCCCGCTTTTTACCGGAGACGAGCGGGTCGTAATCGACAATCAGTACCTGGTCGATGACGACGTGTGCATCCAGCAGGACAACCCGCTGCCTTGTACGATACTGGGGGTGATACCGGAGGTGACGATCGGGGATGGGCCGGGATGATGACCATTACTTCTGAGATTGAAAAGAAATTATCTGACTGGGCAGAAGCCAACTCCAGGATAAACGAATTTGGGACACGGGAATATCCGGCGTTCGTTTGCTACATCATGAATATGTTCGATAAGCGCGTTCATCACGATGAATATAACTGCGAGTGGGTTTCGCCCTATGGCTGGGTGCCGGAAGGCGGATGCCCTTTACATGATTAGGACCATGGGCATTTAGGCAGTACCTAAGCCCCTTCAGCCTAAGCCCCTTCAGCCTCCGAACGAAGTGAGGAATGGCTCGAATCATTATTCCCGCTCATACCGATCATCTCTTCTGGCTGGCCAATAACATGGCGCAGGCGGATAGAGACGAGGTGCAGGCGTCCGGCGGGCATGGGCCGTACAGGGCGCTGGCAGACTCGCTAGAGCGGTCGGCGGCGGCCTGGACCGGGATGGTAAATGACGAGCCGGTGTGCATGTTCGGCGTTACGCCGATAGACATTCTGACAGGGATCGGATCGCCCTGGCTCTTGGGCACCGACCAGGTGAAACGATATGGTTACACATTTTTGAAGCTCAATAAAAAATACGTGCCGAAGATGCTCGAGCTTTTTCCGCGCCTGGTCAACTACGTCGACGCGAGACACGAGGTTGCAATCCGGTGGCTCAAATGGCTGGGATTTGAAATGGATTCCGAGCCGGTTGCTTACGGAGTATGGGGAATGCCGTTTTATAGATTTGAGATGAGAAAGGCGGACGCCTGATGGGTGCTGCAGTAGCTCTTGGAGTAGCAAGTTTGGTCGCCTCTGCGGGCGGCGCTATCATGCAAGGATACGCTCAATCTCAATCAGCCGACTACAACGCCCAAGTCGCCCAGAACAACCAAATCATTGCGAACCAAAACGCGGGGATCGCACTTCAGCAGGGGCAGACGCAGGAAGAAGCCAAGCGAATCCAAACCGGTGAGATGATCGGGGGGATCAAGGCGAGTGAAGCGGCTTCCGGAGTGAATCCGAATACTGGATCGGCGCTCAACGTGAGATCCTCGGCGGCTGAGACGGGCCAATTGGACGCGCTCACGATCAGGTATAATGCGAATATGACCGCGAGAAACGACACGTATCAGGGGGCTATGTATGGCTCTCAGGCGGCAATGTACAGCGCTGCCGGAAACTGGGATATCGCAAATTCGATTCTGAGCGGCGCTTCGAGCGTATCGAATAAGTGGCTGCAGTATGATCAGACGGGTGTGTTTGGAAATCAGCCATCGAACAGCGCGATGTACTCAAACGGCAACTATATGGCCGCTCCCTATTATCTTGGCAATAGTTAGGCGTCGCAATGCCCGTCGTTCCCTATTCACGGTTTGTCCCAGCCTTCAATCCGGGTATGGAAGTCCCTCACGGCGAGGGAGTTTAAAACACCATCGATCGCGCAACGCCCGAGGCTTGGGGCCGACAGGTCGGGGCTTCGCTTCAGCAGGCCGGAAATGTGCTTGTGCAACGTGCCCTGCAGCACCAGCAGCTCGCCAACGAAACGAACGTCAACGACGGTTATGCAAATCAGTTCTCGCCGGCAGCCAGAGATATTTACCAGAACTACATGAAGCTCGAAGGCATGGAGGCTGAAGCCCGGTTTCCCGAATTCCAGCAGCAAATGAACGATCTCGGGAATCAGATTCGAACTAGCCTGCCCAACCCCATGCAGCAACAGGCCTTCGAGCAGGCAAGCACGCGCCGGGTCGAAATGGACCTCGACGGTATGGCCCGATACGGTGCCGGCTAGGCGAAGGCGTGGGAATGGAATACTCATACCACCGTTATGGGTGACCTGGTAAACGAGGCCGAGGCGAATTGGAATAATCCGCAGCGCCTTCAAAACGTGCGCGACCGGATGGACGCCGAAACCGCCGATTACGGATCAAAGCACGGATGGAGCGGCGATGTTTTCCGCTACCAGCTAAGCCAGAGTAACGACAAACTCTGGTCTGCCGTCATAAAACGCCAGGCGATCTCCGGCAATTTTACGGGGGCGATGAAAACGTATCAGGATCAAGTCTCGACCGGTCGCATTTCAGGGAGCGCCCAAGGCGAGATAGAAAAGTTTTTTAAGCTGATTCAGGATTTGCAGAGCGCTCAGAATGCTTACGGCAAAGTCACGGGCGGGGAATGGCGCGGGCGATAGCAGGGGAAGCGCTACGCCAGGGGGTTGACCCGGCCACAGTACTGACGATCTAGAGCGCCGAAGGCGGACCGACAAATCCGGTCACGAAAAATCCCAATTCTTCGGCAACGGGAATATTCCAGCACATAGACAGCACATGAAAAGAGCTAGGTGGAACGGTTCAGGATCGGCTTGACGCTTCCAGGCAGGTGCAGCTTGGCGTGGCTCTTGAGAAGCAGAATACACAAGCGCTCGCCAAAGACCTAGGCCGCGAGCCGCAGCCATGGGAGGTCTATCTTGCCCGCCAGCAGGGCGTAGGCGGCGCAACCGCATTGATTAACGTCGATCCGAATGCGAGCGCAGCAAGCGTTCTAGGCGGCAGCACCGATAAGCTCACATTGAACGGCATACCCGCTGACGCAATGGCAGGACAGGCGCTAAGTATTATTCGCGGCTATGTCGATAAACACGCCCAGATGTATGAGGCAAACGGCGTGCCTACTGCTCAAAATATCGCCGATAACTATGAAACGCAACTACAAGGTGTAATCGATCAGGCTCAACGGGATTTCCCCGGCGATTTTAGGATGCAGCAACTATATGTGAGCCATTACCAACAGCAAGCGGGTCTGGCGCTTCACGCTCAGCAAATGTCCGACAGGGCGAACAGTGCAGTCATTCTCAACCCCATGACCGGCCCAAATCCCGTATCATCGGCGGCGCCGGAATCGGAGCGGGCCAGGAATATCTCACCAATCCAAACGCTACGGTCCAGGACTATGCCAGGAGCGCAACACTCATGGGCGCATTCGTGGGACTCGCCGCAGCGCACGGATTTACCCTGGAAGAGACGATCTCCGGGACGCTTTTTGATTGGGCAAAAGAAAAGGGTTACACGCCCGAGGAACTTATCAGGTTGCTTCAGGTGCAGGGGATTAGGCCGGTTTTGAATCAGTTCGCGGAGGATGTGACAGGGAGGCAAACGCTTCCAGTTGAGGCAGAACAAGGCAAACTATCATTAGAAGATCTCACGGCCAGATTCAAATCTGTCACACCCGAGGAGTTTATTGCCGAAAGAGACAATGGCAGCAAGAGGCCATTTCTTACACCTTATACTGCCGAAGATATGAAGGGCTGGCAATTGTACCTCACCGATGATGGTGTGGGGTTGCCCTTAAGCCCAATGGGGATATAATTAATATTTTTCAATAATTCTGGCCGAAGAGGAGCGGGAGAAGAAGCCGTAGCTTTGGCGATAGCAAAAGGCGGCAAAACACTTGAT
The DNA here is from genome assembly GCA_049520315.1 of Syntrophobacteraceae bacterium. Classification (GTDB taxonomy): domain Bacteria; phylum Desulfobacterota; class Syntrophobacteria; order Syntrophobacterales; family Syntrophobacteraceae; genus SbD1. The sequence continues at coordinate 34,853 of JBEKPW010000051.1, read as the reverse complement.
TGTGTTGAAGGTTTTCTCGACGGCTATTATAATAGTTTTGGTTTCGTTGAAAAATCCAGGGTTCCCTGGGATGATAACCTTGCGCCCAAGGATGGGATTATGAAGAGAATGGCAGACGAGATATCGTTTTCTTCGAGTTTCCCGGAGACTGCTCCCGAAACCCAGATGACACTCGAACGCGCCTTGAGATTGCTCGGGGTGCAGGTGATCCCTGGTGGACAAAAATACTCTGGGATCATGATAGGTGGGTTGCAGAGATTAACAGAAAAATACGGGGAGGAGTGGGTAATAAAACACAGGAAGGGCCTCCTTAAGGAACTGCATGCAGTAGTGGACCTGTAGCACAATCCCCCAAAAAACCCTAAATCCTGAGATCCATGAAATGATAACCTTGCACCCAAGGGATGGGGTTATGAAAAATACGGCAGAAGAGACATGATCTCCTTCGAATTCCCTGGAGGGTTCTCTAGAGACCCAGTTGACACTGCAAGACGCCTTGAAATTGCTCGGACTGAAAGATGCCCCCTTCGGAACGGAGAATTATGGAATCTTGATCGTTGGAACGCAGAGATTGATAAAGCGCTACGGGAGGGAATGGGTAATCAAACACAGGGAGGGACTAGTGGAGGAATTGAAAGCGGTAGCGGATCTCCTTTAGAAAAGCCCTCTAACAAATCCTCGGAAACCAATGCCGAGCCATCCGAAGATCCAGGAAAAATCATCGAATTCTGCAACGTAGGCTTCGACACCACCGAAACTGTCTCTGATGTAGATGACAGCCGGATTTCTTCTCAGTATACTCACCCTTTAGCCGCAATAATGCTTAAGGTAAAAGATCCGTTGACCGGGCCCGATTGCGGGTTTATTGTCTTTGGGAAGCGGTGGAGCCGCCACAGGTTTTAGTTTTGGTTGCGGGCCGGGGGGCATGGCTGGAAGAGTTCAGATCAAGTGGCATGGTTGGGTTTTACTTCTCACAGGCGTGGCGGCGGCGCTGGCTGCGGCAACTCTGCCGGTTGGACGCCACGTGGACCTTTTGGGCTACGATCTGTTGATGGCAGGGACGGTTCGGGCGCCCGCCGGCCGCGATGACGTTGCGGTGGTGGGAATCGATGACGACGACACAATAGCCAGCTGGCAACTGCGCGAAGAGGTTGCGGACATACCGCGGGTGTTGCGGCGCGACTACCTCGCCAAAGTGCTCGAATCCCTGCTGGATGCCGGGGCTGCCGGAATCGGCCTGGATATCGTGCTCTCCAGTTCCGTATACAAAACGTGCGACAAGGAGGCGGACCGCAAGCTCAAAGATGTTCTTAGGAAGGCAAGGATGCTTGGAAGACCGGTTGTCCTTGGCTTTTACCCGGCAAGCCCGGGGAAAAAATCGGAGTTCCCGCACTATTACTTTCTGCTCTCTGCGGAGCGCGTGGCCTTCCTAAATTTTGACGAGGACCTGGACGAAAAGAGGCGATCGGTCGCCCTTGCGATTCACGGCAAAGACATGGGAGGCCGGGACGCAATGGTCCATTCGATCTCCGATGAGCTGGCCGGCCTCATCAAAAAGGACCTGCCAGTTGATAACACCTCTCACCTCAAGATCGACTACAGGCTCGCTCCGGTTTCCAGGTATGCATTCTGGGATATCTATTCGCTTGTAACCGAAGGCAGCCCGGTCAGCAAATCGAAGCTAAAAGAGGCGTTTGCAAATAAAATAGTCTTTTTGGGCTACACGTTCAGCGTCGAGGACGAGCACACAATCCCGGTCAGCTCAATTATCCTATCGGGCCAAACCCAGCCCTCCGATCGAATCCACGGCGTCTACATTCATGCACTGGGAGCAAAGACGCTGCTTTCAGGCAAACTGCTCAAGGACGTTCCGGCGTGGACTGCCTGGGCGCCTGCTGTCTTGCTGGCCCTGGCGTCGGGAATATTGTTTCTGGTGCTCTCTCCACTTCGGGCGGGCGCTGTGGTCGGTTTGCTGGCCCTGTTCGCATGCCTTGGGGTCTATGCTCTTTTTTGGTCCTTTTGGGTGATGCGGACCGCCCCACTGGCATTCGGCTTGTTGATTCCCGGATCGGTTACGGGCATTTACCGCTACGGCGTTCAATACCGACAGTTCTGCTACGTGCAGAGGTTTTTCAAAAGTTATGTCAACCCGCATGTTCTGCAGCAAATCCTCGACGATCCCAAGTCGGCTTTTTTTGAAGGCCAGCGGGTCATTGTGAGCGTTATGTTCACAGACATAAGGAACTTCTCCACCTTATCCGAGGCGCTCGATCCACAGCAGGTCGTCTCCGGGCTAAACCGTTACCTGGCCCAGATGACTGAGGCGGTCGTGAGGGTGAACGGCTATATGAACAGATTTGTTGGAGATGGTATCCTGGCGATCTTCGGGGCCCCGAATGCTTTGCCTGACGATGGGGCGCTGAGCGCAGTCAAGTGCGGCCTGGAGATGCTCGAGCGGCTGCGCCGGCTTAATGTGTCCGAAATATTTCCCGGAATTGCGGAGATCAGGATTGGAATCGGCGTTCATACGGGCGAAGCGGTTGTTGGCAATATCGGGTGTTATCAAAAAATGGACTACACCATAACCGGGGATACGCCTAACCTTGCCTCCCGGATCGAAGGAATGACGAAGGTCTATCAAGTTCCTTTTCTGATCAGCGAGGCCACCTACGAACGGGTAAAGGATCGAATCGAGGCGCGGTTTGTGGACACTACCCAAGTCAAGGGACGAAAAGAGGCCGTTAATCTCTATGAAGTTTTATCGCTTAGAGTGTAATGGTTCACCGGGAACCGTGGCCTGATGAAATAGGGCTGATGCACGCACGCGAAGCCTTAAATGTTTGGCTAAATACAATCCGGCGCCTAGTATCCGGAGTCCACAGCCTCGCAGACGATTTCCTTAACGTCGGTCCGCTTTTTCTTTCTTCGCGTCGCGTGAAAAGATTTCCAAGCCTCACAAGATATGGGGAATTATGGTGCTGCTCGAGCGGTCAATGTTTACGTTTAGCTTCCGGACACTAGCTAGCTAGACTATCCCTCAAGGAGGTTGATCAATATGAGACGAAGCATGTTGAAGGGTATCCCGGCCGGATTGGGAGTCGTGCTTGTGTGGTCCTCTTTATCTTTCGCGCTCAATACATGGAAGGTAAGCGACCTCTCAGGTGATGTGTCCCTTAGTCGAGGCAATGAGCGGATTGGTGCGACTGTCGGATCGGACATCGCTGCGGGGGACACGTTGACGATCGGGGATGGGGCATGGATTGAACTCGTGTCCACCGGAACATGCGAGGTGTGGGAACTCAATAGGACCCGGCAATATACGTTCACAGAACGTGAGATTACGAGCAGTCCCGAAGGCGATAAAATTCCACCGGATCACCGCCTGTCGATCTGCTTCGACCCTGCCGGATTCTCAATAGGAAAAGCGCAGAGAATAGGGGGTATAATAGAAAGGGGCGGATCGTCCGAAGACGAATTGGCCGAGATCGGTTCAAAATCAAATGCAGCGCTGATTAACCTCATTATGCTCTATGCGTTGAGTGAAAAGGACATCGAAAAGGCTGCGCCATACTACGAGGAGTTGAAAAAGCGCGCGCCGGGATCTGAGTTCGTTGCCGGCGCGGCGAAAATCTTTGGAGGAAAAACACCTGCGGGCAAGTAGGGGCTGAAGCCGACGCCGGAGCGCTCGACGATTTTCGTCAGCAGGGTCTGGCGCAAAGGGAGCGGTAGCATTAATTTGCGGTATGCCTTGAGTGAGTCGAATTGTAACTTTTCTGTAACTCCTCTTGTGGTGATATCCACAAAAATGCCCAACGGGTGAAGAAGTCACACAGGGTTGGCCAAGGTTTGCAGCCAATGGAGACAGGTTGTGACGTTTGAACAGCTTCTGGACCGGGACAAAATCCTGGAATTGATTGAACAGGGTACTGGAAAGGGTGTCAAGGTGGGCATCCTGGACAGCGGGGTCGATTTCACCCATCCGGCCCTTGCGGGCTCTGTGCACAGATCTTTCGAGGTGCGGGAATCCCAGGGTAATTTCGTGGCGCGTGAAGGGCCCGGAACGGACGTTCTGGGTCACGGCACGATGTGCGCCGGGGTGATTCACGAGATCGCCCCTGAAGCAGAACTTTATAATATCAAGACGCTCGACGAGCGGGGGCAGAATTCGCCCGCCAAGGTCATCTGCGGAATAGAATGCGCCATTGCCCAGGGCCTTAATGTGCTCAATCTGAGCCTGGTCTCCCTCAACATGTCGAGAAACACCATTGTGGATATGCTCTACTGGGTGGAAAAAGCCTACTATAGCGGAATGATCCTGGTTGCGGCCACTGACAACAAGCAGAAGCGGGGGTTTCCGGGTGATTATTCATCGGTTATAGCGGTTGATTTTCAACACTTTCCGGATTTCAGGTCGTTTAACTATTTTCTGGGTAAACCGGTTGAAATGGAAGCCAAAGGGGTCTATGTCCAGGCGCCTTTTCCCGGAAATACATACATTTCGACAACCTGTACGAGCATTGCCTGCCCGCACATTACCGGCCTGGTGGCGCGGCTTCTGTCCACGATGCCCGGACTCACATCCTTCCAAATAAAAACGCTGTTGATGGCGGCTAGATCCAACGGCCGGAAAGCATAGGAGGTTATATGGACATCCTTCAGGCAATTGAAAGGGTGAGCAAGGCTGTAGAGGTATTGTTCAATGAAATTAAGGAATTGAAGCTTCTGGCTTCGCAAGGCCCGCCGCCGGGCTCATATTCGGTCCAGTCTGGATACGCCGGACCCGACGACCGGCTTAAGATCGTTGTCGGCTATCTTGCTCTTGGCCCTGGTTTGGAGCAGGACGAACTGCTTAACACCTTGCTGAGCTGCGCTCAGCAGGTGGTGAGGGCAGAAGGGGCGGGGCTGACCCTCTACGACGATCAGAAAGACGTACTCGTCTTTCGGGCCGCAACGGGGGTTGCCGCCGATAAAGTCGTAGGCTGGGAGGTTCCCCTTACCAACTCGCAGCACGGCATCGCATTCAGAATGCGCCAAGTCATTGCATCGACTCCCATGAACAGGGCGATTGACCAAGCTACTGGTATAACCTACAGAAACGTTCTGATCGCCCCTCTTCTCGTCAACGATGAAGCCATCGGTACGGTGTCGGCCGTTAACAAAATAGACGAAGACAATTTCACCCCGCAGGACATCGAGGATTACACGAGCTTTGCGGAATTGGCCGCTCATATCATTCGGCAGCGCATGCGCGAATACAACCTCAAGCAGATCATCGAAGGAGACGCGTCCAGAGTGCCCGGGGAGCTCAGAGGGGTGAAGAACCTCACTGGCGACGCGGACCTTTTGGAGATAATCAAAAGTGTAGTTGTGATGGAGCGCAGGTCCCCCGAGATGCTTCCTTTATGCAGGCAGCTCATCGGCGCTCTGGCCAACATGGGTTGATCTAATGCGGAAAGAGTTCACACGGAGACGAGACATGGTCCGGACAAAAACAGGACTGCTCATCGGCAGGACACGAAGAGAAAAGCTTTTTTAGACAGGATCTGACCACAGAGACGCAGAGGACAAAAGCTATCCACCCCTCTGCGGTGATGGTTTATGATTTTTCGCACAATGGAGGAGAGGTTATGACCCTTTTGAGAGGCCCGGATGGCACCTTTTACGAAATACCCGATGGAGATCTCGATCAGTACGAGATCGCGCCGGAAGACCTCGTTGACAAGATGGAGGCTTCCGGAGTGAAACCGCCGCTCGGAATCAATCCGCAGCAAATAGGACCGCAAAGGGTTGTGCCGATGCGCCTTTGTCTGAAGCGGTGATTTAAACCAACCTCAGTGAATTCTTTACCTCATAAACGGCCTGGAGTGGTTTCGATGCGTATTGAATCTTTCTTTGAACCTATCGTCTATGTTACGGCCAAAGTTACACATGGCTGCAACCAGAAATGCAAGTATTGCAAGGTCGATTCCCTGTCGAGCAAATCCATGAAGATGTCGATGGAAACGGCCAAAAGAGCGGCCCGTTTACTTATCGAGAACTCCAGCTTTTCTTCCCTTTGGTTCAATATGCACGGCGGGGAACCTTTGCTCTTGCCCGACGAATGGATCGAAGAGGTGGTTAGCTATGCGCGAGACCTTGCCGGTAAGCATTCCAAGGAGATCAGGTTTCCTATAGCGACCAACGGGACCCTGCTGCCCGAGGAGCGCCTCCTTAAACTCCACAAGCTGGGAATCGACTTTTCGATGAGTTGCGACGGCCCTCCGCAGATACACAATATTATGCGCGGGCGAGGAGCGACTGTTTACAAAACTTACAAATTATTCAGGAAGCACAAGATCCGGTGCGGAATCATGGCGGTTATCAGCAGGGGCAATTATGACAAGATGAAGCAGGTCATGGACTGGTACCGCGAGCAGCGAATTCGATCTTTTCTGTCAAATTTTGTCGAAGCCCAGGGACGCGGTGTCAACAATCATCTTTTGAGCCCACGGGAAATGTATGAAAGCGGAGTTCAGATCCTTGATCACATGTGCGAAACCGATATCTCGGTCTCCAATGACGATATGTTACGCAAGGTTGCCTGGTTCGTGCAAGGCCGCAAGAATGGCGACGCCCTTGCCTGTCCCAATATAGAATGTCATGCCGGGCAGCATATGGTTGCAGTTGATATGGATGGGAGCATTACGACTTGTGGAAGCGCTGACACTTCAGATTACCTGCTCGGCCACGTCGATCGCGATATAGATGAAGATAAGTATAAGAATGTGCTCCATCGATTTCATGACAAGGGAAGATGGATTATACGCTGCTTTGACTGTGCCGCCATGCAGATTTGCAGTCATGGATGCACGACTGCGTGCAATAAGTCAAGCGACTACCGAGAAAATATGTGTCAATATACTCGAATGATATGGACACATTTGTGTGAGCATCCCGAAAAAGCTAATCACATTAACGGCATAATAAGCGGGCGTAAGGCACATTTTGGATAGCTTGCCGGTCAGGGCAAGAGGAGGCGGTTGACTTCGATTTCGATCGGGCGGCATGCCGCTGTTCATGCCCCCTCGCAGGTGAGTCGGCGGGCTGTGGAGATCGTTGATTGAGGTAAGTTTGAACTGGAGGATCAGAACAATTCAAAAAGAAGGAGAAGATCATGGCGGTTGTGAGAAGTCTTGAAGGAACGTTTTATGACATCCCTGAAAGCGAACTCGAAAAACACAAAGTCCCTGCCGATCAGGTGAAGGGCCTGATGGAAGCAGCCGGTCAGCCAATGCAGCAAAATCCGGGACAGCGACCGGCGGGAGGCGGCCAGCAGAGGGGAGGCGGTGGACAGCCTCAGATACTTGTCCAGTTCATAGTGCAATCCCCCGGCGGCGGCGGTCAACATCAGGGACAGCAGCCTCAAGGAGCACCGGTGGAAGGCGATGAGAAGGTTGAGCCTCAGTGGTACTGGATCAACTGGGCAAACTGGGCAAACTGGTATAACTGGTATTAATCGCCTGGAGTGACGATTTAGAAATTGCGGTTTCGTTTTGCTGTGCTTCTTTTTTGAACAAAAGGCGGACATCCGGGTGGAAATCCGCCTTTTGTGTTCCATCCCTGATGTTTGAACGAAGTGCTCACCACCTTAATGCCCCAATGAGGCGGTTTACAGTATGGAGAATATCCAGCATTTTGCGCAATTGCTTACCACCCTTTGTTCCAGCGTTTTTGCGGGCGCCGCTGTCTACGTAAATCTCGTGGAACACCCGGCGAGAATGGCGTGTGGAACTATCCTTGCTGCCACGGAGTTTGCTCCAAGCTACAAACGGGCGGCCATAATGCAAGCTTCATTGGCAGCGTGTGGCCTTATTGCCTCAGTGGTGGCCTGGTTGGCAGGAGCGCCAGGCTGGTGGCTAATAGGTGGCATTCTGCTGGGATCGGTTATTCCCTTCACCCTATTTTTCATTATGCCGATAAACAAAGAGTTACTCAATCCCTCATTAGACAAAGGGATCGGACAGAACAAATCAACTGCTGTTACGATGGGGGCATTTGCATGCCGTACGTTCTGTGCTCAGCTCGACGGCGCTGCTAATCTTCCTGTCCTGTCTTCTCAGTCAATAGAACACTTTAACAGATCGATCATCCATCAGCGATGGATTAAAATTCAGGTTACAGGCATGAAATTTTTGCGGGTAGAATTTTAGAGTTGTTGAGATAGAGGTTTTTTCGAAGAATCATTCATAAAGGATTTCTGTATATGGAAATGCAAAATTCACAAGGCATGCCCGGCGTTGACCGGTTATCTATAGGGCAGAAGCTTTCGAACGCCCTATTTTTCTTTGGCTACCTGAAGCCTGTTTTATGGATAGCGATATTAGTTGTCATTATCAACTTGATATCGGCTTCAAGTTTAATACCTATCATGGATTTTGGAAGGATATTGACTGACTACTTCGGAAAAAGAGAATCAGTGATATGGACTTTCATTAGTTTATTTACCACATCAGAGCACGCTATATATATCTACGTTATTTTGGCAGCGCTGCTCATAGTTGTTTCAGGCGTCGTTACGCTTATATCGAATTACTATGGCAGTTATGTGCGAGAGTTTATGTTGAGAAACATAAGGTTTGATGTTTACAAGAGCATCGAGCACCTCAACATGCAATCAGTTAACAAAAGAGGGGCTGGAGATTACGTGCAGGGAATTCACCGAGACGTCTACGCGGTGGATCAACTGTTCAGCGAACTCTTTAACAGGACCCTGCCTCAGACCATATTTGCCGGGGTAGCCTTCGCAGTTTTGCTCAATATCAACTGGATCATGACCCTGGCATTGTTTGCGGCCGGCTTTGTGCTCTTTCCGATTTTCACCATCTGCAACAGTAAGTTGAACCAGCTTTCCGGGTACCTGCGCTACGCCTTCACCGAAATGTCCGATCAGTTGATCGAGACCATAGGGGGGTTCAGGGACATTGTGGCTGGAGGTCGCTTCGACCGGTTTGCGGGCCGGTTCGACGATACTCTGAAAAGATCGCAGGGCAGCTCTGTTAGCATTGCCTGGTGGGGGCAGTTTGGGGGCGTAACGACAATGTCCCTGATGAGCCTGTTCGGTGCGGTCCCGATCATCGTGGTGGTGCCCCGACTGTTGAGTGCCTACGTTGCGGGCCAGCCAACAACGGTTTCCTCGCTCATCGGCGGCACGATCTCATATGTACTGTTTCTTCAGCAATTTCTGCATATCTATTCCGTCATATATAATTTTATTCAGCAGGCGGCCCTGACCTCCCCGAGTTTCCAAAGCCTGCGGATGATGCTGACGCCCGAACCGAGGACGTTTGCACAGACCGCTCCTGTGAAGGCCGGGAGCCCTGCCGCGCGGCTGTTGCCAGTTGAGTCCATCAAGTTTGAGGGCGTCTCGATGCGCTTCAACGGTCGTGGGGTCTTTGACGGTCTGGAGTTCACTATCCCGGGGGGGAAGCTTTCTGCCATTGTTGGCCAAAGTGGATCGGGAAAGACGACTATATTCAACCTGCTGTTGCGATTACTCGACCCGACAGGCGGGAGAATACTGATCAATGACCGGCTTCTGGAACAAATCGATGAGAAGCAGCTCAAGAAATTGATGGGACTCATTCCCCAGGACCCGTTTATCTTCAATTGTTCACTTCGTGAAAACCTTCTGATGGCCTCAGCCGACGGATTGGACGACAGGCTGCTTAACAGGGCCGTCGATCTGGCGCAAATGCGTGAATTCGTCCAATCCCATGAAGGAGGTCTGGAATTCGTCGCAGGGCATATGGGCAGGAACCTTTCGGCTGGCGAAAAGCAACGGCTCGCCTTGGCCCGCTTAATTGTGCAGGACCCGGAAATCATTATTTGTGACGAATATACGGCCAACATAGATGTGAAGACAGCGGGGCTGATTCACGAGGTGATGCGGAGCGAATTCTCCGGGCGAACGCGCATCATTATCACGCACCAGTTGTACACTATCAAGGGTGCCGATCACATAGTCGTTCTCGATCAAGGGACTATCTCTGAGGCAGGCAGGCACGAAGAACTGCTCGACCAATCCGGTGTTTACAGGGATCTATGGGAACTGCAGAAACTGACGTAGCGGCTGGCCTTTGACAGGATTTACAGGAAATCGACAGGCCAAAGGCAAAACCGGAATTTGCACCGCAGGCGGGGCATAGTCCTTTCAAGAAGAGAGCGACAGTGGCAAAAAGACCTTTGACAGGATTTGCAGGATTAACACCAAAACAACAGGCCAAAGACAAAACAGATCTCGACACTCTGCGAAGTTATTTTGCAATCCTATTAATCCTGTTAATCCTGTCAAAATCTCTGTGCGTCCTTGCGGATCAGGGAGACACGGCAAACGGGGTGGGTTCGAATTCAGCTGCCGACAGGGTTGTGGGGCTGAACAAAGAAGTTGTCAGCCTCTTCAGGCAGGGCAATTATGTAGAAGCGCTCGCTCGTTGCATTGAGACCTGTGAGCTTGCGCGGCGCAGCCTGGGCGAGGAGCATCAGGAGTTTGGCAGTTGTATCAACAATCTGGCATCAATTTACCAGGCCAAAGGCGAATACAGCCTGGCAGAGCCTCTTTTAAAGCAGTCCCTGGAGATATCGAAAAAAGCACATGGAGAAAACGATCCGGATTTCGCTTTAGGCCTCAACAACCTTGCAAGCCTCTACTCGGCAACGGGCAGATATGCCGAGGCGGAGCCACTCTACCTTCGTGCTCTGGACATCATTCGCGCCGGCGCAGGTGAGGACAATGCGTTTTTTGTCAGTAGCCTTAACAACCTTGCTTCGCTTTACAAGCGGATGGGCAACTATGTTGAAGTGGAGCCGCTCTATAAAAAGTCGGCAGACATTCTCCTGAAGATCTCGGGGGAAGACCAGCCTGACTATGCCGTCATCATAAGCAACCTCGCGCAGTATTACCACTTCGTAGGAAGGTACTCGGAGGCCGAATCTACCTATCAAAAGTCACTGGACATTGCTCGGAAGGTACTTGGCGAACAGCATCCTGCATATGCCCGAATCCTGATTAACCTTGGTTCCGTGTATGAAGACACGGGCAATTACGCCAAAGCCGAGCCGCTTTACAGGCAGGCGCTCCAGATCTTCACTGCGAAACTCGGAAAGCAGAACACCGATGCTGCTGCTGCCCTGAATAATCTTGGGGGTTTATACAAAACCATAGGGGATTACGGTAAAGCCGAATCGTTTTACCGTCAGTCTAATGAGATCTGGCGGGCCGCTGTGGGAGAAAAGCACCCGGAGTTTGCTGCCAGTCTAAACAACTTGGCGGACCTCTATTATTATACGGGCAAGTTTGATGCGGCTGAGCAACTGTATTTGAGGGTGCTCCAGATCCAGAGGTCGAGCCTCGGAGAAAAGCACCCTGACTTGGCCCTGAGCCTACAGAACCTCGCTGTGCTCTACGTAAAGATGGGCAGGTACCCCGAAGCTGAGTCTCTGTATCTACAGGCGCTAGATATATGGGAGCCGGCCCTGGGAAACAGACACCCGGATGTCGCCCTTGCCCTGCATAACCTGGCCTCACTCTACCATAATGTGATGGGCAGGTACGGGGAGGCCGAACCGCTCTACCGAAAGGCCCTGGAAATAAAGATTGCGGTTCTGGGGAAGGATCACCCCGATGTCGGCACCACTCTGAACAACCTGGCAGCGCTCTGTGCCGCGACTTCCCGCGCAGGTGAGGGCCTGGAGCTGATGAAGCAGGCCCAAAGTATCAATGACCATTTGATTCGGCAAGTCTTTTCCTTCGCCTCCGAAACCCAGCGCATGGGATACGTCGCGGTCCTTCGCGGGGACATGGACAGCTTTCTATCTCTGATTTCACAGTATCTGTCGAACTCGCCCGACGCGGTGAGGGACGGGCTTGACTTGGTTCTCAAACGCAAGGCGATTGTGGCTGAAGCACTGGCGGCCCGGCGGGACGCAATTCTTGGCGGGCGGTATCCGGAGCTTGTGCCTGCCCTTCGCAGGCTGAGGACCCTGAGCGTCCAGATTGCCCAAAAGATCCTGGCGGGTCCGGGTCCAGAAGGCCCCGAGGCCCATCGGCAGTTGATCGAAAAGTGGACAGCCGAAAAGGAGAGCCTTGAAGTCTTGCTGGCGAGCCGGGTCCCGGAGATCGACTTGGAAAGAAAACTCATTGAAGCCAATCGGGCCGGAGTTGCCGGGGCGCTTCCCGAGGGTACGACCTTTGTTGAGTTCGTCCGGTTCAATCCATTCGACTTCAAAGCCTTACGCGCGCAGGGACAGTCGGTCTGGAAGCCGGCTCGCTATCTGGCTTTCGTCCTTCTCCCGGGCCAACCTGACAACATTGAGATGATCGATCTGGGTGAGGCGGACCTCATCGACGACATGATCTCCGATTTCAGAGGCGCGATCACAGGAAAGGCCGAAAAACCGGCTGGGCACGTGGCGAGGGGCAAGCAGGAAGCTACTAAGAATGTGGGACAAAAACTTCGGGAAGCGCTCTTCGACCCTCTGAAAAACTTCCTTGGCGATCGTAAGCGGCTTATCCTGGCCCCTGACGGCGACATATATCGTTTGCCCTTCGGTGTGTTGCCCGCTGACAAAGAGCGTTATCTTATCGAGGACTACCATATCAGCTATGTCGGCACCGGGCGGGACATCCTGCGTTTTGGCGCTGGTTCGGCCCAGGGAGCCGCCCCCCCGATAGTGATCGCGGACCCGGACTACGATCTCGAAGCCAGCGCGAAAAGCGATCAAACGGGAGTAGATAAGGCGCAGCAAAGGCAGTCACGGGAAATGGTCCGCTATGCCCCACATTTCGCGCGTTTGCCGGGCACTCGTGAAGAGGGTGAACATATTGCGGCCATGATCGGTGTCAAAGCTCTGGAGGGTGGGGCAGCCACCAAGCGCACGGTTGAAGACGCACGCTCGCCCCGCATCCTGCACATAGCTACTCACGGCTTCTTTCTGCCGGACCAGCAGCTTTCTCCAGGGGGCAAAGAGTTCCAGACGGACAGCGGAAAAAGCGCGGCGGATTTGGCCAAGCCGCTGTCACTGGGTATGGAAAACCCGTTGCTGCGCTCAGGCCTTGTGCTGGCGGGCGCCAACACCTGGCTTCTGGGAAAGGTGCTCTCCCCGGAGGTTGAGGACGGTATCCTGACTGCGGAAGATGCTTCAGGTCTGGAGTTGCTTTTCACTGACCTGGTTGTGTTATCGGCCTGTCAGACCGGGCTGGGCGATATAAAGGTGGGCGAAGGGGTTTTCGGGTTGCGCAGGGCCTTCATTCTGGCCGGAGCGAAAACGCTCGTGATGAGCTTATGGAAGATTCCGGATGAAGAAACGCGGATGCTGATGGAAGGCTTCTACAAGCGCATATTGGAAGGCAGACCAAGGGCAGAGGCCTTGCGCGAAGCGCAGTTGGAGGTCAAGGCCGTCTCGGCTGAGCCCCTGTTCTGGGGCGCATTCATCTCGCAGGGTGACCCGGGGCCGCTGCCTAAAAGCAGTGAGCAGTGAGCGGTGAACAGACGAAAGCAAATTTGTCGCGCGAAGAGGTGAAAACGCGAAGAGCGAGACAGGATGGACTTAACGGAGCGTGGCGCACAGGAACCTTTCGAGCAAATAGAAGTGTTCTTTCCGTTCACTATTCCTCGCGTAGCGATAGACCTATAAAGAGTTATTTTTCACTATTCACTATTCACTATTCACTATTTAGGAGGGTTTATGGCGTATGTAAAATCGGGATGGACCTTCTGTCTGGTCTTGTTTGGGGTCTTTGTAACGCTGGCGCTCCCGGCGATGCCTTTCTCCGGTCAGGCGACAAAAATTATCAAATTTATGCCGGATACACCGGGTCGTGGAGTGCGGGAAGGAAAGTGCTGGACCCGCTCCATCGCGATCCCAAGGCCTGATGCATGGCGCTGCATGATAGGAAATGAAATTGTCGATCCCTGCTTTGCATCCGCAGACAAAAAGTATGCGGTATGCAACCCCAATCCCGCCAGGGGAGAGCCCGGCTTCAGATTGAAGTTGACCGAACCTTTGCCCCGGTCCGATGTCCCGGCCCAATCCATGACGAGCGAATACAAGAGCGGATGGCTTGTCGAACTGGCAGACGGCAATATTTGCAGGCCGATGACGGGTACAAGCTTTGAAGTCCAGGGTAAGACGGCAAACTTCTATTGTGAGAACGGGCAGAAGGGCGAGGAAGTCGTTCTGTTGGATGGTCTCAACGCCGGAAAACCTTTATGGACGGCCAAGAAGGCGACGGTTGTCTTTAGTCGCGGAAGTGAAGCTCCAAAGCTCCTGAAATCTGAGAAAATAGCGGTCAAGACGGTTTGGCAGTGATAGTGCAGCCGCTCACCTAAAGACTGACACAGGGACACACGCGGAGAGGGGATTTCACCGCACTTCATCATGTCCTCGCTGCATGGTGGAAATATGCGCTTATGAAGCGTAGCTTGGCCCATTGTGAGCGTTCTGTGGCGAGAAGATCCGCCGCGCGGGACGCCCAAAATCATTAAAAGGTGCCCCTTTTTCGTAGCAGTATCTCATGTGCCGTCGTGACACCATTGAAAATGGCGTAACATAATCAATTGAAAAAGCGTAAGGCAAAATTTTACTTACAAGACCAACGCTACCTGTTTCGCGGCAGGCTGTCATGTGAAATGAGAGGAGAGCGCTTTTATCGTGAGGCCGCCGACGCGAAAATCATCGAAGGCCCGCGCCGCCTTAAATCCCCTGGGATCGAGAACAACGGGGAACACGATGGGCATCCCGCCAAGGCTGCGAGCAGAGGGTTTGCGCAAGTATTATTGACGTCTTGTGTCCCATTGCTTGTCCGGAGAGTTTCCTGCAAAAAATGACCGTTGGTTCGAATCCGATCGTACCGATCGGGAAATTGCTTTCTTTTATCCTCTGTGCAATAACCTGCCTTGAGTAATTGTATAGCTGAGGTTTTTCGCGGGCCATGGCAATCATCATGTCTCATCTTGGACTTTCCATGCTAAAGTAGCTGAAAGGAAGCTTTCATCAATGAATGAGGAAAGGAGGGGAGATGGCGATAATCACCATTTCGAGAGGCTCGTACCACCGAGGCCGGGAAGTGGCGGAAAAACTTGCGGCAAAGCTGGGTTATGACTGTATTTCCCGTGAGATACTGCTGGCGGCCTCAAAGGAATTCAACATCCCGGAAATCAAGCTGGTCCGGGCGATCGAGGATTCCCCCAAGATTCTCGAGCGTTTTACCAGCGACAAGAAAAAATACGTGGCTTACATCCGCGCTACCCTCCTCAAGCACGTGCAAAAAGACAATGTGGTTTACCACGGGCTCTTCGGGAACTTCTTCCTTCAGGACATACCTCACGTTCTCAAGGTGCGGATAGTGGGCGACCTTGAGGCCCGCGTTGCCGAGGAGGTCGAGCGGGAGGGAATCACTGCCGCCAAGGCCCGTGAGATTATCGTCAGGGATGACGAGGAGCGGCGAAAGTGGGCGCTTTCCCTTTACGGGGCCGACACCTGGGACGCAACCTTCTACGACATGGTGATACACCTCAGGTCGATCACTGTGGACGATGCGGTCAGTCTGATAATGCATACCCTCGAGTTCCCGGGTTTTCAAACCACGCCGGAGTCGCAGCAGGATGTCGACAACCTTGTGGAGGCTACGCGCCTGGAGTTTTCCCAGGTGTGGTGGGAAGGGTCTGCGAACCGAAAATGACCTGTTGGAATCGTGGTATATAAAACCGGGGGAGGGATGATTTTCCATGGGCCACCCTAAAGAGAAGGCCGGTGTCCTGGTCGCCGCCGCGCTGGGGGTCGTGTTCGGCGACATCGGCACCAGCCCCTTGTACACCCTCAAAGTTTGCTTCATAGGCCAATCATCGGTCACCCCTTCGCCGCAAAACGTTCTGGGTCTGGTGTCCTTGATTTTTTGGTCACTGATGTTGGTGGTCAGCTTCAAATACGCGCTGTTTATCCTCATGGCCGAGGATGACGGAGAGGGCGGCGTTTTTGCCATGCTGGCCCTTCTCCACAAGAAAAGGGGAGCCAGCCTGGGCAGGGGACTGATCCTGGCCGGGCTCTTCGGTTCCGCACTGCTCTACGGGGATGGTCTCATAACTCCGGTCATTTCGGTGCTGTCCGCGCTGGAAGGGCTCGAAGTGGCCACCGAGAGCACTAAGCCGCTGGTTGTCCCCCTGACTTGTGGCATACTGTTTCTGCTTTTCTGGGCACAAAGCCAGGGTACGGGCAAGATCGGCAAGTTCTTCGGACCAGTGATGATCTTGTGGTTCGTGGTCATCGCCGCGCTAGGGGTTGCGGCAATCTCTCGCAGGCCTGACATACTGGCCGCCGTCAACCCGGCCTATGGGATCCGGTTCTTTCTAAACAACGGGATACGCGGGTTCTTTTTGCTGGGCGCCGTAGTGCTCTGCGTGACCGGGTGTGAGGCCCTTTACGCCGATATGGGGCACTTCGGGGCCAAGGCTATCCGCGTCTCTTGGTACTTCGTAGCGCTCCCGGCCCTTGTTCTCAACTATTTCGGCCAGGGCGCCGTGATTTTGCACGACCCTGCAAACGCGGAGGCGTCGTTTTTCAGCCTTGTTCCACACGCTCTGCTCTACCCGATGGTTTTGCTAGCCACGATTGCTGCGATCATAGCCTCGCAGGCCATCATATCCGGGGTCTTCTCGCTGACCCGGCAGGCCATTCAATTGGGCTTCCTGCCTCGCATGAGGATTGTGCACACATCGGGAATGGCCGAAGGGCAGGTCTATCTCCCCGATGTAAACATTCTTATGCTGGTGGCGGCCATCGCGATAACGCTCCACTTCAAGGCCTCCGACAACCTCGCCGACGCCTACGGAATAGCGGTCACAGGGACTATGCTCATCACTTCAGTGATATTCTACTTCATTTGCAGGTGGGTCTGGGGATGGAGCGCCATTAGAGCCCTGCCGCTCTGTTTGCTTTTCATGATAATGGACCTCACCTACTTCAGTTCATGCCTGCAGAAATTTACCACCGGCGGATGGTTACCCCTGGGCAGCGCCCTGATGATCATGGTTATCATGGTCGCTTGGTGGGACGGCTGGAAGAGGCTGGCGATAATGGTTATGACCAGCACCGTTCCAAAAGAAAAATTCATGGAGAAGGTTGCCAGAGAGAACTTGATACGCCTGCCGGGCACCGGCGTGTTCCTGTCCGGTTTCCAACGGGAAGTGCCGCCGATGCTCCTGCGCTATGTCAACCAGACGAGGGCCATGTATGAGAAACTGGTGATCCTATCGGTGCTCACCACCGACGATCCCGAGGTGGCTGACTCCGAGCGCATAGAAATCGAGAGGCTGGGTCACGGCGTCTGCCGGATTAGCGCCCGCTACGGGTTCATGGAATCGCCGGACATACCGCAGATAATGTCCCTGGCCAGGGCCAAAGGGCTTGACATCAATCTTGATGAGGTGACGTACTACCTGGGCCGGATAAGTCTAGTGCGCGACAACAAGAGGACCATGCCCAGATGGCGCAGGTTCCTGTTTACGTTCATGTTTCGCAATGCGCTCGGCGGATCGTCCTACCTGAACATACCGCCCTCGAAAGTGATGGAAATCGGAATCCAGATGCAGTACTGAAGACTCGCAATGAGAATCAAATCGAGTGCCGCCCGGCTGATGAAAGTCCTGCCGGGCGCATTGAAGCGCCCGGATTCATTGTTGACTACTTTTTTTGAATCTTTAGAGATACGACAACTTCGTTGCCTTTGTTTGAATCGGGAATGTAGTTGTTCGGGTCGATGACGGCGATCAGGTATTTCCCACTGAAAGATGTCGAGCTGTAATCACTGATCATGAGATTTACATAGTAGTCGGGAGGAATTGAAGTCGATATGGTGGCTGACCCAAGCAGGGAGGTCTTGGAGACCCCGTTGTTAGAAAGATAGAGAAGCACTCGGAACGAATGTTCCGTCGCTGCGGTGCCTAAATTCTCCAGCCAGAAATTCCCGGTAAGGGTCCGCCCCTCGTTGCCGGCAGAAAGATTTACGAAGACCCCTGTTAGGGCGGGTTTGGTGACAACCGGAGGCGCTGGCGTCGGGTTCGGGTTGGGTGTTCCACCGGCATACTCGATGAAATTTGCGGCGTATCCCACCTGACTTATCCCGTAGCGGATGTACATGTAGCCGGCCTGACCCCAGGACGTCCCCCACGAGTTGCGCAGGATCCAGTAGCCGTTATTCGGCCCGAGGTCGTCATTCCAGCCGACCAGCACGATAGCGTGGTTAATCTCGTTGGACGACTCACTCGTGTTGAAAATCCCGCCCTGGTAAGCCTGGAATTTCGGTCCGGCATAGACTGCGGCGGAGATCGGCCCATAGGTGTAAATGGCCTGCTTGATTGCCTCGATGGTCGGAACGGCGCTCTCGCCTGCTACATAGGCCCAGTTCGATATCTTGTAGGGATGGTTGTAGGTAGCCCCGCATGGGGAACTGGTCCCGGTGTAAGGATCGGAGGCATTGAGGACGGCCCCCGGTCCGTTGTTATCCTGCCCAGACTCGTTCATGTGGTAGTCGTGCGCAAACCAGCCCCCATTGCAGTTCCAACCATCGGCGTTGCAGGAAACCAGGTATTGTTCGGAAAGATCAACGGTTCCCCCATTTTGCAGAAGGATCTGGGACTCCAGGGGTCCGACAGTGCTAAATGCCCAGCAGGATCCGCACTGTTCCTGGTCCTTTATGGGTGTGACACCTTTTAGAGCGCGCCAGTCATAAGAGGTTGGAAGGTTCTGGACGCTGGATTTGAGCATCTGTACCGACGGAGCCTCGCTTTTGTTCCACCCCGGGGGTACCTTAAGGCCGGTAAGATGCTCTAAAGGCCTATCCATCGCAGTGGAGTAGCCGACTTCGTAAGTGCCCCCCTCTGTCTGGACCGCTTGTTTTAAAGCCTCAATCCTGGTCGCCATGTCGGGCTGCAGGGGATAAAAATCCATGGCCCCGCACAGGGAGGGTACCATGAGAAGAATCGCGGTGATTGCTATAAAAGCAAACTTCCTCATTGCCGGCTCCTTCCTCTCCACATGAAGCTTCTTGCCGCTGTCGGCTCAATTCCGGCCCCCTTAATCGGGGCGGCTTTGTGCGCAAAATCAATGTGAGAGAGGTTATAGATTGGTTACAATGTTTTTCCTAATGTTGCAGGAAATGGGATGAGCAAAATTGATGCCTTGATCCGGAATTTTCCAAAATTTACGTTGGACCTAGGTAAACCGGCTCTGGGGTTGGATTTTTGATGTGCCGAACGGACACGCGAGAGAGTGGGCGCGTCGCTGCCTCCCAATAAGCGCCAAGCGAATCACAATTTTTGTCACTGCCAATGACGAAAAACGTCATCGCAGGTCGCGATATGTTAGATCCCGATCATCGAGTGCAGCGTGAAAACGATGATCGATGCCGCTAAACAGTAATAACCAAAGACGTGCCACAAGCCGCGGTCAAGCCAGCGCGATAGCCATCTGAGCGCCAGGATGCCGGATATAAAACTAAACACCATTGCTACGAAACTGGGATAGAAGAGCGTAAGAAGGGGGGAAGTTTGAGAGAGCGCAGCCGAATGCGCGTTCAGCAGGCGAAGCACCTCGCGGGCGATAACCGGTGGCGTTAACACCACGGCAAGGGCAAAACTGAATTCTTCGACTCGCACTTTGCCGATGCCCAGGGTTAATCCCATTGAAATCGTGGCGCCGGATCGGGAAAAGCCACGGAAAGGAAGGCAAAGCCCCTGTATGGCGCCTATCCATGACGACTCTTTTAAGCCTAGACTTAATCTATCGCTCGTTCGGTTCGCGTTGACTCCGGCATAAATGATGAACAAGCCCACGATAAATAGCGACACCGCGATCAGAGTCATGTTGCCGAAAAGGAGCTCAACCTCTGCATGAGGGACATTTCGAAACACAACCTTTTCTATCAAGGACTTCAGCAAAAGGCCTACTGCACCGGTAAATGCAGTGGCTACGGCAAGGAGCTTTGCAAAACTTAAGAAGGCCTCCAGCGAACGAAAATAATTTGCCCTCCATGCGCTCCAAAAATAAACGATCACGGCAAACATCGTACCCGTATGCAGCATTACCAGTAGAAGAGTCATCTCAGGGCTGACGGGGTCAAGGCCCATTAATTTTTCCGCCACGATAACATGCGCGGAACTCGACACCGGCAAAAGTTCGGCCGCCCCCTGAACGATAGCAAGAATCAGAATCTTAAAAAGCATCAATTTATGATCCCTCGGCTTAATTAATCATGGCTAAACCCCAGGCTCTGCCAGGGGACTCCCGGCCTTTGACATTTCCGGGAGTATAGTTTTCAAGTTCCTTATGCGTCATGTTAGCACAACCTAACAGATTCGCTGTCCCCCCGCAAGAAGGAGTACCAGGGCAATGGCGCACGAAGACGCTCACTGGATGGATCCGGCATGTCAATCCCACCAACACCCCTGGATGTTGTCAAACGCTACAACAAATAATCCGCGCGGATTTTTCATCCATTCAGATAATTTAACCGTGATATCATGTGGTTAAGATAAATTTTATTGCTTTTCTCTTTTCAAAAGTGTAATCGTGCCCCCTGGTTGGCGCGCGCACTGTTTCGCATGGTTTGGCTGTTAGTTTATGACGGGCCGAAAGAGAGTTGGGGAGGTTATCGGGTGCGAGTTTTATACCGCATTTTTCTGATTACTTCAGCAATCGGGCTTCTGCTTCCTGTTGCCCTGTCGCGTGGGAGTCGGATGGAATCCATTGATTGCTGGCACCCCAATTACGAAGAACTCAAGCCGGAAGCAAACCAGCCTTCGAAGCGGGCTTACGAGATTTTCAAGGGTCTGGTCGTGTCCGCAGATTTCAGACCGCATCCGGGGGATATTGGATAAGCATGGAAAAACAGAGCAGAAACTCCTTACTTTGTCCCAACTGCAGAAGGCTTATCAGCGCTGATGAGCAGAGTTGTCCCTACTGCGGTCTGAGAAATCCAGGCTCGCGCTTGAAGCAGATTGCCCTTGGCAAAGGTTTGCTGGGGCCAGACCGGATCGTTATGAACATCATCTCGGTCAATGCCGCGATGTTCATTTTGTCGATTCTCATGAATCCGGCCTCTATCGGTTTTTCTGCGAACCCTTTGAGTTTTTTTTCTCCCAGCGCCAAAAGTCTGCTGCTCCTCGGGGCGTCAGGTACATACCCCATCGACCAACTGCATCGCTGGTGGACGGTCCTGAGCGCCAACTACTTGCATGGAAGCATTCTACACATTCTTTTCAATATGATTGCTTTGCGGCAAATCGGCCCGCTCATTTGCCAAGAATACGGCAGCTACAGGATGTTTTCGATTTACACGCTAAGCGGGGTCGGAGGTTTTCTGGCCTCTTACCTGGTTGGAGTCCCTTTTACCCTGGGAGCTTCAGCAGCCATTTGCGGCCTTATCGGCGCAGCGCTCTATTTCGGAAAAAGCAGGGGCGGGCAGTTCGGGCAAGTGGTCTATCATCAGGTAGGTGGTTGGGCCATCGGAATTTTCGCATTTGGTTTCCTGGTTCCGGGAATTGACAATTGGGCACATGGCGGAGGAATGCTTTGCGGGGCACTGGCGGGATTTCTTCTGGGATATCGGGAAAGAAATGAAGAGAACTTCCATCATAGACTTCTGGGAGTAATTTGTGTCCTGGCCACTTTGGCGGCGTTGATCTGGGCAGTCGGCTGGGCTTTGGTAATCCTTGTTTATAGCCGCCTGTCTTAGGGTCCTTCCACGGGTTCAGGCGCAGGTGCGGGAGAGGCGGAGAAGCGGTGACAAAGAAATCCACCGCAGAAACTGGTCATAGACAGATCATGCAGAGAACGCAGAGATTCAAGGAATGAACTTCCCACTTTATCGTTAAAACCTCGTGGGGCCGTCACCCCGGTGAAGTTTATCCCGGAAGTCTTGAGTCCGGGAGCCGGGGCCCAATGTTTTGCTTTAAAAATGGGGAAAAATCCCCCCTCTGCCGAAAAACGAAAAGGGGAAAGAAAATTCAGTCCTCGTCAATTTTTATACCATTTTCGCCTACGCCCGTATGGAACTTGCGACCGGTGCGACCGTACCGTTACTTTTCTTCAATGTAATAACATTTCAGCTTATTCCCTTGCTCCGTCTCTCCAAGGCAGCGGTTGCATGATACGCATTGGGCCGGTTGCTGGTCACCGTTTAACCACCTGTTTGGCAGGCCTGGTTCACGGACCAGTGGCCGTGCCATTGACACAAGGTCTGCAGCCCCTGATTCAATTACCTTCTCCACGGCTTCAGGACTGCGGATGCCGCCCACAAGGATTAGAGGGATATTTAATAGAGGCCTCAGTTTTTCGGCATAGGAGAGGAAGTATGCTTCGTGAAACGGGAAGAGCAGTTTCTGTACACCCAACATAAGCTTGAAATAATATTTTGTTAAGGCGCTGCGGTCTCGTGCGATTATATCGGCACAACTATCTCCCCGCATGATGCCAAGCGCAATCTCACCGGTCCCGCCGCTGATTTCGATGGCGTCGAGCCCAAGCCCGGCGAGTCTCTTTGCAGCAGGGAAACTGTCTTTTGGTGTGGCGCCGAAAGGGACAAAGTCATTCACATTCAGTTTATACAAGACCGGGAAATCGGAGCCCACTGACATCCTCACGGCGTTATATACTTCGGCAAGAAAGCGGAATCGATTCTCAAAATCGCCGCCCCACATATCCCGCCTGCGATTGGTTAAAGGCGACAAAAAGCTTGAGATCAGATATCCGTGTGCGCCGTGAATCTGTACCGCGTCAAATCCTGCCTCCTTAACACGGGCGGCCGCGTTTCCGAAGTCCCGTATGGTCTGAAGGATTTCAGCATCGGTCATCGGCTTGGGTATGGTGAAATAAGCAAGGTCAGGTATCGCAGAAGGAGCTAATGCCTTGCGGCCTCCAAGGGCCTTGGGCTTTATCTGCTTTCCGCCGTGTGCAATCTGCATGGCGATTTTGCCACCCAGTTGATGTACGGCATCGGTGATTTTGCGCCACCCGGCGACGGCCTTGTCCTTGTGAATGCCGTTCTGCAAAGGCATTGATTGTCCAGACTCGTTGACGTATGCGAAACCGGTGATGATCAACCCTGCACCTCCACGAGCAAGACGCTCATAGAAGCGCAGGGTCTCTGGAGCTGGTAGCCCCTCAGGTGTGGCCATATTTTCGAGAGTGGCAGACTTGACGATGCGATTTTTCAACGCCATGCCTTTGAGATCGAAGGGGGTAAATACTTTCATGTGTAATTTAGCTTTCAAGAGATTGGCAACTGCCGGTTATGAACTTTGTTCCTGACCCATAATATATTTGAAATCGTAATACGGCAACGTTAACATACTTCACGAGATGATAAGCTTAAGTGATATGGAGGGATACTTTGAAGACTGCACAGGCCCAGTGCTCCGCAACCGGGCTTGCCATACCTGCTCGAACCGCAATTGGCATGCGGATGAGCGCCCTGACGGCCTTGTTTATCTCCGGCTTCGGCACGTTTCTTACACTCTATGCCACTCAACCGCTGCTGCCCCAATTTCGGCAGATCTTCCGGGCATCCGAACTGATGGTGAGCCTCACTGTTAGCGCTCCGGTGCTGGCGGTGGCGTTAATGGCCCCACTGATCGGTTTGTTGGCTGATGCTGTGGGACGTAAACGAGTTATCGTTGCCGCGATGCTGGGACTCGCTGTTCCGACGGTTCTAGCGGCGACAGCGGCCAATCTTGTGCAACTGATCGTCTGGCGTTTTATGCAGGGGATCTTCATCCCGGGCATTATCGCGGTCGCCATCGCTTACATCAGTGAGGAATCACCTGGCCAGTCGGTCGGTTCCACCATGGCGATCTTTGTGACCGGTACAGTTGTCGGAGGGTTCGGGGGACGCTTCATTGCCGGTTTAGCCTCAACCCACTGGGGTTGGCGCACGGCCTTTGTCGTTCTTGGCGCGGTCCTTTTAGCCGCAGCCCTGAGTACATGGCGGCTCTTGCCGCGCTCCACGAAATTCGTACGTCAAACTAATGCCCCGGCGGCTTTTGAGTCGGTGTGGAAGCATCTGCGTAACCCGCAGCTTCTGGCGACTTACGCCGTTGGATTTAACGTTCTGTTTTGCATGGTCGGGGCGTTTACCTACGTTAACTTTTACCTGGCAGAGAAGCCTTTCTTTCTTGGGTCTGCCGCGCTTGCGTCAATTTTTGCCGTGTACCTTATTGGCGCAGTGATAACCCCGGTCGCCGGTCGAATCCTGGACAGTATCGGTTACCGCCGGGCCTTAGTGGGAGCTGTAGCAGTGTCCGGGTCCGGCATGTTGCTGACATTGATTCAGCATCTACCGGTTGTCATTGCAGGGCTGGCGCTCCAGGCCACGGGCGTGTTTGTCTGCCAGTCGGCATCCTCGAGCCAGGTGGGTAAGGCTGCAGGCGCGGCCCGGTCTTCCGCCGCAGGTCTCTACGTTTCTTGTTACTACCTTGGCGGTTGTGCCGGTTCGATTCTTCCGGGTTTTTTCTGGAAGCAGGCCGGATGGCCGGGTTGCGTGGCAATTATCATCTCTATGCAGCTTATCACTTCCCTGATCGCGAACAAATTGTGGCAAGACTGACGAGCGAAAGACTTCGGCGCTTTTGGACGGGCGTTACGAAACGAATGCCGGAAGCGGGCACATGAAATCAACAAGATAGAAGAAACTGGACAGGAGTGTAGCTTTTTAGAAAATGGGTACGACCTTGAGCGCACCCCTAAAATCCTAAGCGCCCGGGGTGATTCGAACGCTCGATCTGCGGATTCGCAGTAGGTCAAGCCGGCAAATGCACCGGTAAGCCCTTCGGATTCCTCTATGGATGAGCAGTTAGAGCTTCTTTACTTTGACTGCCGATGGTCCTTTGGCGCCCTGCTCAATTTCGAAGCTGACACGATCGCCTTCCTGCAGGCTTTTGAAGCCGGAACCCTCGATGGCGCTGTGGTGAACAAAAACATCTTTTCCGTCTTCAACCGTGATAAATCCGAAACCCTTCTGATCGTTGAACCACTTTACGGTACCTTGAGGCATAACTCTTCAAATCCTTTCATATTGTTGGTTTGAACCCTTCTAAACACATGCCACATTAATGTCAAATCGCGGGGGAAGCAAGAAATAAAGCAGATACTCCGGGTATCAACGGCACTTATATTTTTTCGCGGTAGCTCTTCTCGCGTCCATGCACCAAAAGCTTCACAAGGACAATTGATAGTGGGACAGATGGAAGCCGATCCCCTTTTTGACATGATCAAGGCTTGATTTGGCGGGAAAATGGCTGGATCATGGCGCAAATCGTCAAGCAAGTAGAAGATGGTAAGTCCGCTAATTATCTACCGAAATCGCAATTCCGACTGGATATTGAAGGTTCCAGGCGGGTACTGTCAGTGGATCGGGTAGAACCAGAAAGAAGTCTTCCCTCGGCCCTCGTCGCAAGCTTTTCCCTGGTAACTGAAAGCCATGAAAACGGCATCGGACGGTAGGTTTATCCTGCGATTAAAAGGGATGGGATCAAAGGCGTCGCGATTGGTGGCCAGTCCGATTTCTTTGAGAACCTTGCCGTTTTTATCCAGAAATATCGCACCAAGGCGAAAGTCCTGCAGGTTGGTGTAGCCCATGGTCATAGAATAGGCAAACCGGATGTTACCCGACAGGTCCATTTGCCCCTGGTCTTTGGAATAGCGGTATTCGACGCTAAGGTCATTGCCTTTCCACTGTCCGGAATATCGGGGCTGCTCAATGGAGAGGCGATCCGGGGCTGATACGGACTGGGCGCCGGCGTTCGCACCAATGATCTGCGATGCAGAAATAAAAAAGGCCACAGCGATTACAGACGAGAGAAAAAGCAATCCGGTTCTCATATGGAATCCCCTTTTAAATTTGGCATGCTCCAAATTTACGATCTGCTGTTTTCAACGCGATATAAAATAAGTACTGATTTGCCAAAAACCAATCCGTTGGCAGCGCCGTCTTCCAAGGCGGCGCCTGGAGGTCTGCGCTTTGGCGTCGTTAAACATTTGGTGCATTATCCCGGCTGAAAGCAGCCGAGACTCGGTTGAAATCTTATAAATAGTTACTAGTTTACCAGCGTGCTAAAAACCCTTCAGACGGTCAAAGGAGATACAAAATGGCTAACTGCGGTGAAATGTGCATGGGAGATGTGCTCGAATGTCCGACCTGCGGCTTGGAACTCAAGGTAGAGAAGACCTGCGGCTGTGGTAAGGGCGAATCAAGCTGCAAGGGGTCGCTCGAGTGTTGCGGAAAGGAGATGTTGAAAAAGTAGCTCCTTATCCATCTATTTTCGGTAATCCCAATATCCGCGCTATAAAGCGCCATCCGGCTCATTCATCAAAATGAGCGGCATCGGTTATCAAAAAATATGGGAGAAATCGAGTAGGGAGGTCTCCTGCGGTTCCTCCCTCTCACATGTACAGCCCCCATGCAGGGAGGGTCACATGAGCTTAGGAAAGGCCCCTTGGATGCCGGTGATCATGAACTGAATGCCGAGCGCCAGGGTTATGAGGCCGAAGATCTTGGCGAGAACGTCCATGCCGGTGTGGCCCAAGATCTTTATTAATTGTGGTGAGTAGCGGAACGACAAATAGATGATGAGCGTCATGCATAGGATGGCGCTGATGAGCTTGATCATCAGCGTGTCAGAGTGGTGAATCTGCTGTGTGAAGAGAATGACCGTCGACATGGTTCCGGCCCCGGTGGTGAGCGGGATCGAGATCGGGATCACCGCAAGAGAAATCATCTTCGAGAAGGAGTATTTACCACCTTCTTGCACGACCACTTGCTGGGACGAATTCATCATGTTAAGGCCCGTGTTGAGCAGGAGGAGTCCACCGGCGATCCGGAACGCATAGATGCTGATGTCAAAAAAGCCCAGGATGGACATGCCGGTGATCATGGCGGTGATCATGGTGATCAAAGAGGTTATCGTGGCTATGATGCAGAGCTTGTGTTGTTCCTTGGGGCTCAGCTCCTCGCATAGTCCAAGAAAAAAAGGAATCGCCGGGATGTTGTTGGCGACGGCCATTAGACCGAGGAGATAGTGCTGAAATGAGTGTTCGTCCACAGCGGCATCCTCCTTCACCAAAGCATGCGGAATAAATGCAGCGAGAAGCAAGGAGCGAGAAGCAGGAAGTCGCGAAGCGATAGAACCAAAAGGAATTATTTCCCGCTTCGTGCTACCTTTCCTCTACAGTTGTCTTATACCATTTCCGCATACGCCCGTCAGGGACCGGCTCGAGCATAGGCATCTTCCTTTTTGCCCGCCTTATCACGGCAGCAATTGTGCTTTCCGGGTGGTCGTCTATATCATTCTTAAGGAAACGCTCAAAGAGAATTCGTTCCATAAGATATTTCCGTTGGGGTATCTTATCTGCGTTTGCGGCCGCCCTGACTAACTTTTTGGGTGAATTATTTTCTGAGAATGCCTCGTCAACTTCAACCACGTGCCCAGGCTGTTGAGAATGATTGCTATCAGGGCCTTCGACAGTCGCTTCGAGGATCCGATTTGCACCCGCCTCGAACTGGACCCAAAACACCGCGTCGAGCAGTACATCTATCGCCCGGCCTTTCTCCTCCTCGCCGGCGGGACAATAGCGTTCCCACATCCGCAGCGGGTATCCGGCCAGGTGTTTCAGTAAGGCTAATTGTCTGCGGTACAGATCAAGGTCAGCCTCTATCCCTCGCTCGCGGGCCTCATAAGGCCTCCGAAGATCCTCGGTCGACTGCGAAAGCGGCACACCGGAATCTATCGACTCCAGCGCCGTTTCCTGTATACGCTCAAGTGCTGATTTCTTTTCAGAAACAGCCATTTTCAGGGCAATTTCCTTTTCGGAAACAATCTTTTCCAGTTTCTGAATCGCTTTGAGTTCACTCTCATGCCCGGGAGGGGGGATAGGGGTCCCGGTTTTTTTATCACGCGGGCAAAATTTCACGCGATATCTGAGGTCATCGAGCAGGCCGTATGGGGGGATATTCAGGTGTTTGATCAGGTCGGTTCCTGAAATAATCTCTATCTCCTGCATGTTGCGCCTCGATAAATTGAGGAATTGCAAAATCCCTGACAGGTGATGAAAAGGGGTCAGTTTGTTGGAGAAGAGCCTTAAAAGGCTTGTCCCGGAAGTCTTGAGTCCGGGAGCCGGAATCCACGGCATTCTTGAACTATTTGAGGGAGCGGGGGGCCGGAGGTCCAAATCCTCTTGCCCCCTGCCAACCAGTCCAAAATCCCCCCAAAGATTAAAGGCGCATCCGGCAAACGAGTACATGTGGTCTGGATTTTTTCCCCGAAAGGGACTCAATAAATCAGCCCAAGGTCAGTTCCGCGCCAATTATCATTCGGTGAAAAGATCCCTGTAGGTATCGCGCATGTCTCTTTTGAGGATCTTGCCGCTGGGAGTCTTGGGCAACTCCTCGCGGAACAGCACCGCTTTGGGGGTTTTGAATGGAGCCAGTTCCCTTCTACAAAGACCGATGATCTCCTCCTCCAGAATCGTTTCGCCGCTTTTCGGGACCACCACGGCGACGACGGCTTCCACCCATTTGGGGTGGTTCAAGCCGATCACCGCCACTTCCTGGACTCGACTATCCTTGTAGATCACTTCCTCCACTTCACGGGTAGCAACATTCTCCCCGCCGGTCTTGATCATGTCCTTCTTGCGATCCACCACCTGAATATAGCGATCCTCGTCCAGGACGCCCACGTCCCCGGAATGAAACCAGCCGCCCCGCATCACGTCTTCAGTCTTATCCGGTTCCTTGAAGTACATGA
The DNA here is from genome assembly GCA_049520315.1 of Syntrophobacteraceae bacterium. Lineage (GTDB taxonomy): Bacteria > Desulfobacterota > Syntrophobacteria > Syntrophobacterales > Syntrophobacteraceae > SbD1. The sequence continues at coordinate 6,024 of JBEKPW010000051.1, read as the reverse complement.
TCAAGGCGTGCGCCCCTTTGCCGCAAATCTCGGCGGGGCTGCCGACCGCCTCAATGGTATTTCCGAATTCATCCTCCAACCGGCTTTCCATGTTCAGGCCTGCCATGCCGGCAGAGCCCAGTTTGCTCAGGGCATCTTTGGCCTTGAGAATGGTATGATAGGGAGCAAGTTCCGTCTGGCCGTAATAGTTATAGATTTTGGTTTTGGGAAATTTCTCCAAGATTTCCTTGAGGATCTCTACCGGCATAATGGAAGCGCCGTAGTAGCATTTTTTAAGACTGCTGAGGTCGAATTTCGCGAAATCCGGATGTCTCAGCATGCCGATCCACACGGTAGGCGGAGCAAAGAACATGGTCGCCCGATACTTGGCAATGCTTTTGAGGATCAGGCCCACATCCGGCGCCGTGAGCACGTTGGTGCCGCCGAGCCAGAAGATCGGGTTCATGAACACGTCCCGCTGGGCGCAATGATAGATGGGAAGGGCGTTGACGTTGAGGTCATCGTCTTCGTACTGACCGTCAACAATGGCCCCCATGTACTGAGCCATCAGAGCCTGGTTACTTATGATCACTCCCTTGGGCAGAGATTCAGTGCCACTGGTGTAGGTCATCTGGCAGGGATCTTCGATGTGCAAAATAGTGTCAGGCTCTTCCAGCGAACCATTCTGATACCAGTCATCAAAATCCCTGAACCGATCATCCACCGACGGTTTACCACTGCCCTGATTGGACCAGATGAAGGTCTTAACGGTGGGCATTTCGGCCAGAACATCTTTAACCGAATCATACAGTGCATCTTCGACGATAAACACCTTGCTCTCGGAATGATTGATGCAATAGGCGATTTCACGGCCCCGCAACAGATAATTGACCGCCAGGTAAATTGCGCCGATCTTGCAACAGCCAAACCAGGTCAAGACATGGTGGATGGTGTTGTGGGCCAGAATGGCCACTCGGTCGTAGCGCTCGATGCCCAGTTCGAGGAGGCTGTTGGCGACTTTGTTGCAGTCGTCTTCAAGGGTGCTGTAAGTTAGGGTTCGATCGCCAAAAATCAGTGCAGGCTTATCGGGAAACCGGTACCGGCTGCGCCGCAGCATATCCGCAATCACCCAACGGTTGACCCGGTTGTACCGATTCATGAGGAATTCCAGGTTGTCTTTGTTGATCGTATTGTACCTGGCCTTCTCGGCTTCGTTCAAGGGTTTCCAACTGTCCATTCGACTCTCCTCCTTTGTCATTCCATAATGTAGACAAAAACCGGCCACGCAGACCTGACCCGGATTGTCAAGATTTCCGGACTCCGGCCGGCGGCGTGTACGGCAATGAGGATACCTGCAAGAACCTTCCCAAAAAAGAAGGCCCGCCCACTAAGAACTTTAGGAAACCTAATCCGGACTGATAAGAGGAATTCACCTGGAGAAGCTTACCAGATCGACATGCAGGCTGATTCTAAAAGCAACCAGACACCTCAGATGGTGCTCCTCCGTCCTCCACTTTTCGATATCAACAGCAGGAACCTGGATAACCGATTTGATGATACCACCCCCGCCACAACGATGTAAAGCACCGGCATTATCCCGGAATTTACGGCGTCAAGGCCCGTCAGACTGTCCACACCGTGCTCAGAGCAGGCGCCCGTACATTGCAGAATATGAGATTAAAGATCCTTGGCAAACATGTAGATTATAAAAACCGTAAGCCGCCGGACAGGCTTTCCTGTTCTATGTAGCGGCACGGTGTGGATAGGAGATGGAAGGGAGTTCATATTGATTTGTCCCGGCCAGTGTTTCCGGAACGGTGGAGTCAACTGAATCAAATGGAGGAACGAATGAAAAAGGTGTTTTTTCTTGGACCATGTTGTCAAGCGGGCACAAAACTCCAAAATGAAGACGGCCTCTCCCTCCCGGAAAAATGTTTCTTCTATCATAGGAAAATGAACATATTTAAGACGGTTGTCAAAGAGTTTCATCCGCTTACTGTAATTCCTGTAAATACAGGGCAAATGCAGGGGCTGATCGCGCAACACACCGATTTAATTGACGGTTTTGGATTAGATTCTCTGCCATAACAGGTGATAACAGGAGCGTGAATGGTGAATAGTGAATAGTGAATAGTGAAAAACACCTTTAGTGTCCGGTTTGTTAGCTACTCCTCGGTTTCGCCCTTTCTTCCAAGGCGCTGATACGCTGTTCCAGTTCAACCACCTCCAGCGACTTGCGGATGCCTTCGGCCGGGCTGTTTCCATCCCGGGTCAATTGTAAGAGTGTGTCATCATTAATCTTTTTCTTTGCCATGGATACATCCTGGAAACATCATGGGAATTTTTGGTTTACTGCCGTCATAGCCGGGTTGAGCCTCAAAATGAGCGCCACAAACATTTTCCACTCGACGACGCGGGCCGCGAAACGCGCTCGAGAAACTTAGCCGGCAGACCGGGGAAAGGGGGGGCGAAAGCCGAAGAAAGCGGCTTGCCATGACGCTTAGCCGCCCCCCTGCTGATGCCCTTGATCCCTTTCTCTGCCATGGAAACATATGGAAACACCTTGGAAACATCATGGAAAAATATGGAAACTTTTGGGAGACTGTTTCCAGATAGACTATTAGGCTTAAGGCTGTTAGGTTTTAAAACCTTCAGCCTGAACGCCTTCAGCCTACTTATTCCTCCGCGCTCTCTGCGCCTCTGCGGTGGATCTATTGCCTTCCCGAATAGTTTTGCACACTCTGAGAGGTCGTGCAAAACGGCAACGGCCTCGCAGTGAACAGTGAGCAGTGAGCAGTGAACAGTGACCAGTGAAAAACCAATTTCAACTCCCCGGTACATTCGACTATCTGCAATTAGGCGATAACATCGCAGCATGAAGGGATTTAATGATGCCAAACGGCATCCAGAAGCGGCATCCAGAAGCGGCAATAGAAACGGCAACCAGAAGCGGAAAAAAGATGTGAGGGATTGAGGAATTGAGGGATGAGTTTCAGGAATCCCTACATTGAGACCCCGGAAAATTCGTTATCGGGGTCGGAGTCGAGGAGGCCGGATAAGGAACTCGCCGGTTATAGGGAAGGTAATGGAGCGCAAGGTCCCAAACGTTTTTCCATAACATGTGGAAGGCCGGTCAGGCTTGTTCAATTATCTCTCCCCTGTGTGGCGTTGGAGGGGGTCGGTACCCTGGTTAACATATTAGTTCATTTTCGTTACCCACTCCGGCCACGTCGGATTTCTCAGTGGCAAGAAGGGTGGACTTCGCTGAGTCTCTGCTGGCGGCTGTTTAAAGGAATTTGTTACGTACAGGGACAGTTAATGATAGGCTTCCGGAGTGAGTATCCTGCTGCGGGAATTGGAGATCATGTCGGGCTTCATCATGCAATTATGGGCTGAATAGGAAAGTGCCTGATCCAAACCGGAACATTCAAGCGCATTTCCATACCCGTTTCTCGAAATATGGTACATTAATCTAGCTTAAAAAATATCTTAAAGAGCTGGATGTAGATCCATTGGCGACCACCTTGAGGAATTATTCAGGACAATTAAATTCTCGCCCTGAAATACAGTGTTCCACCCATTGAAGATTTCTTAGCCCGACATAAATTTGCTGCTAGGGGGTCTCCACGGTCTGAACCGCCCCTAATCTATCCGCCTTCAGCACCTATGAGGCAGATTTGGCGGATTGAGGAAGAGAGGATTTCTGGCTCATCGCACCCTTTGAAAGCAGAGAAGATGAAACAGAATTCCGGGCTTGTGAGAGAACCGGCCGAACAAGTCGTGAAGGATATCCGCCCGGCTCAACACTATCCAAACCTTACGGGTGCAAGTTTTTTCTTGACGATAATTTCACAATAAAGAGGAGAGATTCATGAATAGAGTGTCGCTCGTACTCGTATTGGCCGTTCTGATTATGACATACGGTTTATTTGCCCAGCAGGCAAAGATGACTTTCGCACAGCCCACTGCTGTCAGCCAAGGCGATATCATGATCGCTGACAATGTGGAGGTTCAGAAAACCACGACGACGACTAAAGAGAAGCGAAAGCACCACCACCGGAAGCAACACCACGACAAGCGGAAAACCACGACAACGACCGAAAGGCCCAGGAGTGAAGAGAATCGGACCAACACCACGACTACGACTGAGATTAGATAGTTAGTCGAGCCGGGACAAAGTCTAGCAGCCCGCAGGGAATGGCCCTGCGGGATACGGCATTCTGCCTGGTGAAATAACCTGTTGACCTGATTTCTCAGCGATCCGTTTCCGATAAAATGCATCCATTTCCCGCATCGTTTGTCAACGTTCAGCCGGGTCCTTTCCTGCTCTCCGAATTTAATCCCCGTGCGATTTCTCACTTCGGCCTTGTTGCCTAAAGGAGAATATTGTGATGATTGCACCCCGGACGATCCGCCCAGGAAAGGGAAAGATAGAGAAACCTGTGTCTCCCATAGCACCCCATCCGCAGTCTGAATTGAAGACCACGCAAATCAGGGTCTTTGAACGTGATTTCGAGCGGCTCTGCCCGGAGCGCCGAAAAACCATTGCCTCGTAGCAAGAGCTTCTCGAAAAATGGCGTGCACCGGTCGGCCCAGAATCGGTCCTTCCTTTCCCCAAGAACCTGATCGCGGCGGCAATTTACCAGGAACTCTTGGATAATCCTACCTGCGACCGGCGAACTGATCTCGAAATCGCCTACGTTCAACTCGAGTCTTTTATCCCGGACGAGGAATATTGCATTCTTTCCGAGTTCAAGAACGTCGCCGCACTTGCACGGGAGCTGGCTGCTACAGGCGAGCCAGATTATATTGTTGCTGCGGTACGGCTTCTCAAGAAAGCGAAAGGTGACAGCGCTGTACGAATTCAGGAGAGAATTTCGCAGAAAATGCGGGGCAGACTCAAGCAAATCAGAAAGTTATGTTCGGAAGACCGGTTGGCGTTCTCGTGGCCGTACGGGGGTTAAAAAAGATATCGGACGAGATCGGAAACTTGGGGTGTGAATCGCGTAAGATCGAATTGAAGTGACCACATTTTACAACCGACTCCGTCATGAAGCTTAGGTTGGCTTTGTTCACTTCTCTGCCATGTCTCCCCAATTGAAACCCCCACTTGAACCGGAACTTTACCGAGATAAGCTTTGCCCGCCTGAATCATGGTCCCTTGAGAATCACAGCAGCTTCCCCTGCCAACCCTTGAGGAACTTCGAGAATGATTTCGTCATGCACCGTTCTAATAATCTGAGATCCGATATCTGACAGTCTTTGTGGGAGCATGCCAAGAGCCTTTTTTGTGATGTTTGCGGCTGTCCCTTGGACTGGCGTGTTGTAGAGTGCAGTTATTTTGGGAGTCTCATTCCACGCTCTTCGCCGCCGGTTAGTGTGCGTGACTCTTTGATCCCTGTGTTCTTGACTTTTTGGTGCCATGCAGCAATTCCACGATAAGATTCAAAGAAAGTGTTCCGGAATCGTTGTGTTTCCTCAAGAGTTAAATCCACATTGTAGACAACTTTGGCATAACCTCTGAGCCCTCCGCCTGTTGACGCTCGATCTCGGGTACCAGCAATTCGTCCCGGTCCTCGGCGCTGTGCACGTTGCCTGGGCGCAGCTTCGCCGCCAAGCAGTCCCCGTGATGGTTGAACAGAAACAACAGCTGGTAGCAGACCCATTCGAACCGGCTTCGCCGGAGTCTGATGTGATCGGCAGGTCCAATCGGCGGCTAGCCCCCGACTCCGGTCACTATTCGCTGCCGCGCAGAAACCCCATCAGTGCCTGCTGGAAATCCCGCGGCTTTTCAATGTGCGGGATGTGCCCACAGTCCGGAACCACGACGAGCGTGCCGTGCGGAATCTCTTTTACCGCGGCCCGTCCGAGTTCAACGAAATCTCCCATCTTCGCGCGCGCTTCGGCTGAGGCATAGCTCGCAAGCGGAACCGTGTGGTCCTTTTCGCCAACAATCAACAGCGTCGGCGGCTGGAGCAGCCGGTACTCGTATCGAACCGGCTGCTGGTAGATCAACTGATACGCGAGGGCGGAAGCCTTTGCCCA
>JBEKPW010000050.1:0-38742 GCA_049520315.1 Syntrophobacteraceae bacterium | reverse complement strand
CTTTGTCCACTGGCAGATGGGGATTTTGCCTGCGGCTGGATGATGGGAGCCGGATGAGCCGAGAGGTTCACGTCCGGTTCTGAGAGGGCCTGGGGGTGAGATTCCCCCGGGCTACTCACCTCTTCATGGGCTGGCTGATCGCCGCCAACAAAAAGGACCGGGAAGCTATCCTTAAAGAGCTGAAGCAGAAGGGGCGGGACCCGGGCCTGTTTAGCTTTAAACAGGATTCGCTTGTGCGTATGAATATGGCTGTGGCCCTCGAACCATACAGGCACGACAGTCTGTTCACCCAATCTCCCCTCAATGTTGACAGTCCCTGGAAGAATGCCGAGACGTCCCAGTTGCTCCATCGTGATGTAGTCCACACGGCGTTCCAGTATCCGTTTGCTCTGAACCTGGAAGAATGCAGCAAGCGGCCAGATTGGGTGAGGGTCTTGCTGAAAGCCGTTGGGGAGCTACACAACGTGGCGGGCAACCATGCCAGGAGCTATTTCGAGATGGCGCCCGCCAGCATTCTGGTCCGCCTCACACCAAACCTCGCTGCCGGGTATGGCACGTACGGTTTCGAAGTCAAGGACGGAAAGCATCTCTACCCCGAAGTCGTGGACGGAATCCTTCATGGGGATTATCCAGGCGCCGAGTTCTTTTGCGGGGGAAAGATCGTGAAAGACATGGACGATGGAATGATAGAGGCACTTAGGCGACAGGGCGCCACTTTGGATCGCAGTCCTCAACGTCTGCTTGAAACATTGGGCGAACGGGCGTTTTCCGCCTGAAAGGATGGGAGCCGTGATTTTCCTTTATCTTAAGGCACCTTTTGGCGCTTTCAGGACTTTCACAAGTGGGAGTTTCCGGCCCACGGCGGGCTTTATCACCCCATCAGCGGCCTATGGTCTCCTGCTCAACGTGGCCGGCATCGAAATGCGCCACGATGACGGAGTATCCTTGATGACCGGGGTGGCGAAGGGCCTGCCGCCGGTCAGGCTGTCTCTGGCCACCCTGCAGTGGCCTGGGCCTGCTCGCCAGTCGCTGTTGCAGCAATTGCACAACTACCCTGTTGGCTCAACCGGCAAGGAGCATGCGCCGGGGGCCAAAGGCAGCAAGTACAATATCATCCCAGTCCGAAGAGAATTCCTTATGGACATCAATGCTTACATTGGCGTTGATGGGAATCCAGAGCTGGAAAAACGGATCCTCGATGGATTGCAAGGCAAAACAGCTCGTCTATACGGAGTGCTGTTTCTTGGAGACAATAACTTCCTCATTGATCGTCTCGAACCTTTGGAACAGCCCCAGCCAGCTCATTGGTTCGAGAAAGTTCAGGAGGTTGAAGAACGCATCCGAAAAAACGTCATGAGACTCACTATCACTATCGACCGCGCGGACCTTTCTCGATCCCGATCTATGCTATTTGCCCCGTGTCCTGGCAAACGGGCGACTCCAACGTCTGATTCCTGGGTCGAGGTCAATTATCTATGAACGACACGCTTCGAAGCAATCCGGATGCTGGTGTCGAGGACGCCTTCAAGTCTCTCCATCAGGTCGAGAAGATCACGGACGAGCCTTTGATTCGAGTAATGGCGCTCCATGCACTGGCTTACTGCGAGCGGCTTTTCTATCTCGAAGAGGTAGAAGAAATCAGGCTTGCCGACGCTAATGTGTACTCGGGACGCAGGCTACATGAACAACTTGATAAGGGTGCGGAAAACTATACCGTAGAACTCGCAAGCGAGCGCTTGGGGATTCGGGGAAAGACAGACTGTGTGCGCCGGAAGTCGGGCGCCCTTGTCGTGTTCGAACACAAGAGAGGCAAGTCCAAGGATGGGAAAGATGCATGGCCCAGCGACCGGCTACAGGTCCTGGCCTATACGCTTCTTCTGGCTGAACACACAGGCAAGACAATCACAGAAGCCTGCGTTAAATACCATGCAGACAACAAAACGATTACCATTCCGGTCGATATCCAGGACTGTGAAAAGGAAGTGTTGATGGCCGTGGCGCGAGCAAAGGAACTTCGCTCCTCACTCGAAAGGCCGCCCGTCAAAGTCCCCGAAAAGTTTTGCCGCACCTGTTCATTGGCCCCCGTTTGCCTGCCCGAAGAAGACCGGTTCGCTCTCACCGAAGGCAGCAAACCTCAGCGGCTGTTCCCGGCAGATGAAGACAGACAGGTCATACACATTGTCGAACAGGGGGCTTCGGTTCGAAAGGATGGTGAACAATTGGTCGTTTACCTCCCGGACGGATCGAAGAAACCCTTGCCGGGCAGTTCTGTTTCCGGTCTTGTGCTCTATGGCAACGTTCAGGTTTCCACGCAATGTGTCCACTTCTGTGCTGCACGAGATATCGGCATCCATTGGCTTTCGTTCGGGGGACATTTCGTGGGATCTCTAACTCCTGGCGCGGGGGGTGTTCAGCGACGGAACCGTCAGTATGCGGCAATGCAGAACGATCGTATGAAGGCTCAGCTTGCAACGCAAATTGCTATGGCCAAGGTCGAAAATCAGTTGCGCTATGTACTCAGAGCTACCAGATCGAAACCCGATGAGCCCAGGCCAGCACAAGTTGAGGGAGGTATATCCAGGTTAAGGCAGGAGCTGTCGTCTCTTGCTCAATTAAGCAATGACTTTCGAGAAACAACTGCTGAAACAGGCAATTCCGAGACATGCTCCACGGACCAGGGAGGCGTTGACGTAACAGAGGTAATAAGAGGACACGAGGGAATGGCTGCCAGGGAATATTTCAGCCTTTTACCCTTCGTCTTGAACTTGTCAAAGGACAGCTTCCTGTATTTTCATGGAAGAAACAGAAGGCCCCCGAAAGACCCTTTCAATGCATTGCTTTCTTTCGGGTACGCTCTGCTATACAGAGACTGCATGGCTGGACTCTTGGCTGTCGGACTGGAACCCGCTTTCGGCATTCTGCATACTCCACGATCTGCCTCCTATCCATTGGCCCTTGACCTCATGGAGCTTTTCCGTGTCATTTTATGGGATATCCCTTTAGTCGGTTCAGTAAACCGAAAGCAGTGGTGCCATGACGATTTCGAGATAACCGGCAGCCAGGTCTGGTTGAATTCCGAAGGTCGGCGAAAAGCGATTCGACTCTACGAGAGCCGCAAACAAGAGAAGTGGAGACATCCGGTCCTTGACTACTCGCTGAGCTATGTCAGGACCATCGAACTCGAAGCGAGACTTCTCGAAAAGGAATGGAGCGGGACCCCAGGGCTTTTTGCCAAGCTGAGGCTGCGTTAGATGGGAGATGAAAAACACTGGCATCTTGTCTGCTACGATATTCGCGACCCAAAGCGTTGGTACCGCGCCCATAAGGTTCTGAAGGGCTGCGGAGAACGGCTGCAGTATTCGATTTTTCGCGTGCAGATGACCAGGACGCGCCTTGAAGCATTGCGCTGGGAACTCAGCAAGATTTTGAAAGATGACGATGATCTCATGATCGTCAGGCTTTGTCCTGGATGTGCCCAGAGAGTTATTGACAGCCGTGGCACAGATGAGTGGCGGCAACCCCCATCAAAGTTTGAGGTATTCTGATTCAAGGATGTTGCTGCTGAAAACTCCATTCCCGCACTTTTATCCAGAAAGACGCTTGAAAAACAGCCATTTGATAAGCTAAACCACGGGGCAAAGGTGCTTGAACAAAATGTTCCTTTATATTTCAGTATCTTACATTTGGTCGGTCATCGGCAACTGCAGACCCTGCAGGTATAGTAGGGAGATGCTTGATTACACCCATGCTGAGACGTTCCCGGATGCTAGATTGAGGGGGCGGGGGTGAAATGATCTTTGATGCCGAAAGGCGTTGAGCACGTAGTCTTGGCACAGGCTCAAAACTCTACATCTTGTGAAATGATCTTTGATGCCGAAAGGCGTTGAGCACTCGTTGGAATCAAGGACGGAATGCCGTTTAGCAACGTGAAATGATCTTTGATGCCGAAAGGCGTTGAGCACTGGTTCGGGTACGCAAAACACAGGAGCTACTCCTGGTGAAATGATCTTTGATGCCGAAAGGCGTTGAGCACCCCGTAAAGCCGAGGTTCACCTTGTAGGTATTACGGGGCGTGAAATGATCTTTGATGCCGAAAGGCGTTGAGCACCCCGTATCGCAGTCGGCCAACATCCTCACCGAAGGCGTGAAATGATCTTTGATGCCGAAAGGCGTTGAGCACATCATGACCGGGTAGGCGTTGGCCGGAAGCGAGTGTGAAGTGATCTTTGATGCCTAAGGGCGTTGAGCACCGGTGTAACGGAGTCGCCAAGCTAACATCTCACCTTTAAAAGATTAGTTCTCCAGAAAGAGGCATTTTTCGTGCCTGGAGGGCCATTATTGGCCTCGAAATCATTGCTGTAAGCAGTCTGGGGTTCGCGACCCCCGGGTTCCTCATCGCGTCTGTTCGATGAGGACCGTCAACTGTTGATCTCGCGGTAAAAATCCTTCTTTGGCGATCCTGCGCTTTAATCTTCATACCATCTTTTGCGGATGAAGGGATCGCGAATTGAGGGATTCAGGTATTAATTCCTAAATTCCGAAATTCCCTGATCGTAGGTAGTTTTTATCGGTGTTCATCCGTGTCCAGCAAAGCTTTTCTCCTCGTCCGCCTCTTGTCCGGACCATGTCCCGCCTCTGTGGTGAATGCTTGCAAAAAAAATTCTGCGAAAAGGGTTGTTTTTCGCAAATCCAGTCTGGACGCCCTGCCAACCTTTGTGAAGTCCGGTTGTGGTGTAACCTTCGTGAAACCTTTTTTCATATAAGATAATGCGTTATCCCATATCCGGATAGAATTTCCGGGATGGTCCCAAAGATTCTCGATGCGTGAAAGGAGGGTCGATTTGAAAAGGGAAATTAAAAGAATCCTGGTTATTGATGACGAACAAGATATTTGTGACATGCTGACCAAGTTTTTGCGATCCTCCGGATATTATTGCGACAGCTTCACCGATCCGGCTAAAGCAATGGAAGTATTGAAACGAAACAGTTTCGAGCTCGTTATCTCGGATATCAGAATCGCGGGCATTGATGGCCTGCGGTTCCTCAGTGAAATACATAAAATCGACCCGGGACTCGATACGATCATGATGACCGGTTATACCAATATTTATACGTACAGCGACATAATCCAGGCCGGGGCGGTTGACTTCATAGCTAAACCGTTCCAGTTGCCTGAACTCGAGGCAAAGATGGAAAGGATTGATCGAGAGCGGAAGATGAAGAGGCAACTTCAGGAAGTCAATATTGCCTTGGGAGTGCTCTTCCAGCGGGCGGAGAAAGACAAGGAGACACTCAGTGAAAATGTCGTATACAATGTGAAGGAACTGATTCTCCCATATGTGGATAAGTTACGAAATGCTTATTTTAGTGAAGAGCATAAGGCATATATTGAGATACTGAAGACAAATCTGTCTGAAATCTGTTCTCCATTTATGAAGAATTTGGCACTTCAACATGCACACATCAGCTCAATGGAGGTCCAGGTTGCAAACCTTATCAAGGCTGGAAAAAGAAACAAAGAAATCGCCTCGGTACTCGGAGTGTCCATAAATACTGTCATGACTCACCGCCATCGTCTTCGATCGAAGCTCGGGTTGAATCAGAAGAAAGTCAACCTGCGGTCCTACCTTAAGTCCATCGAATTCTAGTGAATCCATGTAACTGTTTTGTCGCTCTTCTTTCAACGTCGAGACTACCTCGAACTGCACCGATATATTCGTCTGACTGCAGCAACCTTCGTCACTGGGGTACGGTCCATGGCATAACTGGAACGGACAGTGTGCCGAAAGTTCTGCAATAAGATAACTCCAGGCCCGCCGGCGGGCCACCGGTTACGCCTCTGGTCATGGACAGATCAGGGGCGGCGTCGAGATATTGCGCCCGGCGCTTGCGTGTGCGCGTCCGGCGGAGCCTGGAGGGGCGGGGGATCTTCAAAGTGAAAAAACATTCCCCCGCTTTTTTTCAGGTCGAATACAAGTCAACGAGGAAGCTCATGCCCAACTGGAACGCACCGGGATTCATCTTGACGAAGATTCTCAGTTGGCCTGGCGCATTGTTCTACCGGCTGCAGGGAGAAGTATCCTCAGCTAATGGGTGGCCGGATGATCTGCGAGCGCTGGGAAGGGACCTGGAATCATTGGGGAAGTCCACAGAAGGCGAGTTTCTTGCCATTGGAGAAAAACTACAGGTTTTTTATCAGCGTGCAGAAGAGATCTCGAAGATAGCTTCCTCGGTTGCCGGTTTGATGTCCGGGGAAGAGCTGGGGGCCGTTATCGAAGGATTTCGTAATGTGATCGAGAAAATGAAACGGCTTGAGGGTGCATCCAGGCGGAACACGGGAACCCTTCGAGAGGTATTGGAAAACCTTGCTTATCTCAATCATGAAGTGGAAGGTTTTCATAAAACCATCCTGAACCTGCGGGTCTTATGCGTATCCACAAGGATTGAGAGCGCCCGGCTCGAGGATGGGGACTCCGGCTTCGATGCGCTGGCGGATGAAGTGGGAAAACTGTCTTTGGAGATTGCAAACCTGTGTTTTCAACTTCTGGCGAGCTCTGAATCCTTAAGCCGGCTGATCGGGCAGACCCTTTCCAAGGTTTTGGACCTGGAAGCCACTCAGCAAACCCAGGCCGGCATCGTTCGCGACAAGACCATGTCTAGTCTTGAGTCCATAGTGGAAAAACACGGCCTATCCGCCGGGGCCGCAGGAGAGGTTTCCACCCGTTATGAAGCAATCTCCCAACGGATCGGTGAGATCGTCTCGTCCATGCAATTTCATGACATTACCCGCCAGCGGATTGAACACGCCCAGCAGGCACTCGCCGGGTTTGGTCCTCATGAACGGTCAGCGGGACAACAGAGAGGCTTTCGATTCGGTTGGAACAGCAGACGGATGCGCCGGGAGGGCAGAGAGGAAGATCTTCTTCCGGCGGCAGACGTCTGTGGCCTGCAAATAGCCCAGCTCCATCATGCCAGGGAGGAACTGGTCTTGGCCGTGAATAACATCCTGGATAATCTTTCCGCCATTGCAGACCTGGTCGCAGAGATGGCCCGGGAGACCTCGAAAATGGCAGGTGCGGCCGATGAAACCGGTCATTCGTTCCTCACCGGTGTAGAGGCCGGTTTTTCTTCAGTGACCTCAAATCTTAATACGTATGGCGAGACCGGCCATGAGCTCTCCCTGGCGATGGGCTCAGTGGGCGGCATGCTCGAGGAGATGTCGGCACACGCCGGCAACATGGAAGCCATCGGAGAAAAAATCAAGATGATTGCTCTCAACGCCACCGTCAAAGCCTGCCGCATCGGTGACGAAGGTGCGACGCTGGCCGTCCTGGCCGAAGCGATCCATCAACTCTCGGTTGAAACCCGCCGGCGGACGGAAAACGCGAGTGAAGCTCTCCATTCTATCACTTTGGCGTCGCAGTCCCTGTGTAGCGCTGTCAACGCAGACGGAACGGATAAGGGGGGCGAACTGGCATCGGTTGGTGGGGAACTGAGGACCCAGTTGCAGATCCTGCAAAATGTCAATCAAGGCATCGTCTCCCTGCTTACGCACATGAATCTGGACGGGTGCAGCCTTTGCGAGGACATCCGAAAAACCGTTGGTGAAGTGGGTGTTCATCGGCGGGTTGACCGGGTGATCGGCAACGTAGTGTCAGACCTGGAGGAGATCGTGGATTTCTTGCGATCCAAGGGGGCGGCTGAGGGCCGGGCAGACAGCGCGGAGCGCATGCAGATCCTGGAAGCCGCTTATACGATGCAGGGAGAGCGTGAGGTGCACCGTCAGACAAAGCCGCATGGGGTAACGGTAAATCCCCTGACGGCCATCGGTGAGGAAAATGAGAAGCCTGATGGAGGCCCGGACAAGGCGGATGAAGCGGATCTGGGGGACAATGTCGAACTCTTTTAACCAAACGCCTGTCCAAAGGGAGGAGAAGGCGATGGATGTTGAGACGATGCGGTCTGATGAAACGGTTGTTTTGAAACTTAAGGGCGGTTGGACCATAGAGCGTGCACACGAACTGAAGCGTGCGTTGCTGGACGCGTTGAATAACGGCGAGCGTATCGTAATTGAGCTCGAAGGGCTCACGGACCTGGACCTGTCTACTATGCAACTATTCTGCTCGGCTCATCGGACATCATTGAGAGCCGGCAAACACCTCGCATTTCACGAGAAAAAATCGGAGACCTTCAAACGGATGGCGCTCGATGCAGGGTTCGTGCGGACTCTCGGCTGCCATAAGGACCCCGATAAGAGCTGCTTATGGACGGGAGGAAGTTGGAAATCATGAGCAAGATCATTATGGCCGTAGATGATTCCGCCAGCATGCGCCAGATGGTGAGCTTTACCCTCAAACAGGCCGGCTATCAGGTGGTGGAGGCGGCGGACGGCAGGGACGCCTTGTCAAAGCTCGACGGGTCGGGCGTTCATATGATCCTGACCGACCTCAACATGCCCAACGTGGACGGCATCGAACTCATCCGCCGATTGAGGGCCAACCCTTCCTGCAGGTTCATCCCCATCGTGATGCTGACCACCGAATCCCAGCCGGAGAAGAAACAGGAAGGAAAAACGACTGGGGCGACCGGATGGATTGTCAAACCCTTTAAGCCTGAGCAACTTCTGGCAGTAGTAAAGAAGGTTCTGGGATAATGGAATCTCTGAGAGAAACCTACAGGGCCGAAGCCTACGAACTGCTCGCCGAACTCGAGGCGTCCCTCCTCGTTTTGGAGGAAGACCCCGGTGACACGGAGCTGATCGGCCGCGTGTTTCGCGCGCTGCACACGATCAAAGGGTCGGGAGCGATGTGCGGGTTTGATGACATTGCAACATTTACGCACGACGTAGAGACCGTCTTTGATCTGGTCCGCAATGAAAAATTGGGCGTGACCAAAACACTCGTTGATTTGAGCCTCCGGGCTGGAGACAGGATACGCGGCATGCTTGACGGTTCAGACGGCGGGGCGATGGACGACACATCCAGGGGCAGCGAGATCACGAGCGCGCTTAGGGAACTCATTCCCAAACCTGAGAGTCCGGCCGGCCAGGTTCCCCAAAAGGCATCGCAGGCAACTGATGATGAACAGGTCGAGAAGACCTACCGGATCTTTTTTCGTCCGGATCGTGCAATCTTTTCACGAGGCGCCAATCCTGTCCTTCTGCTGAACGAACTGCGAGAACTGGGGGAATGCAGCGTTATTGCCCACACGGAAGCCATTCCGGCAGTCGAGGACATTGACCCCCAAAAATGTCACATCTCGTGGGACGTTATCCTCACCACCCCAGACGGGGTCGATGCCATCAAGGATGTTTTCATCTTCGTCGAGGATGAGTGCGAGCTTACGATTGAAGTAATCGATGAGCCGGGTCCCGAGAACGATGACGCTCCTCCGAAAAGGATAGGGGAGATATTGATCGAGCGCGGCCTCGTGTCGCAGGAAGATCTGCGGGTAGCCCTGGGAGCCCAAAGGCGAGTTGGAGAGCTGCTGGTCGATAAGGGGCTGGTGGAACCAAGCAGGGTCGAGTCGGCCCTGGCTGAACAGGAACATATCCTGGCCGTTCGCGGCAAGTATCGGAAAGAGGAACAAGCTTCGAGCGTCAGGGTGCCTGCGGAAAGACTCGACGCTCTGGTCAATCTTGTGGGGGAAATGGTCACGGTACAGGCCCGCCTCAGCCAGACTGTTGCCTCTATGGATCATGCAGGACTGCTCTCCATATCCGAGGAAGTAGAACGGCTAACCGCCGAGCTGCGCGAAAACACCATGAGTATTCGGATGCTGCCCATCGGGACGACTTTCAGCAAATTCAAACGGCTGGTTCGCGATCTGTCCGGCGAGCTCGGCAAAGATGTTCTGCTGGTTACCGATGGAGGGGAGACCGAGCTTGACAAGACAGTGATCGAGCGCCTCAACGATCCGCTGGTACACCTCATTCGAAACTGCATCGATCACGGCCTCGAGCTGCCCGGGGTTAGAGAGGCTGCCGGTAAGCCAGGGCAGGGGACCGTCCATCTGGCGGCAATGCATTCGGGCGCCTACGTGCTGATCCGTGTAACGGACGACGGCGCCGGTCTGGACGCCGATGCAATCAGGTCCAAGGCCGTGGAAAAGGGGTTGATGGCAGCCGATACGGAACTTTCTGAAAAGGAACTCTTTTTGCTGATTTTCGCCCCGGGTTTTTCCACCGCCCGGCAGGTTACCAGCGTCTCGGGCCGGGGTGTCGGAATGGACGTAGTGAAACGCAGCATCGATGCCCTGCGGGGTTCCATAGACGTCAGCAGCCAAAAGGGCATGGGGACGACCATCACCCTCAAGCTGCCTCTCACCCTGGCTATCATCGATGGACTGCTGGTCGAAGTCGGGGATGGGCGCTATGTCCTCCCGCTCTCCATCGTGGAGGAGTGCGTGGAATTGACGCGAGAGGATGTGGCAGGAGCGCACGGGCGCCACATTACTCACGTGCGAGGCGAAATCGTCCCCTACATTTTGCTCCGCCAGAGTTTTGCGATCACCGGCAATGCGCCGGAAGTCCAACAGATCGTTATCACCGAATCCCCGGGCGGCAAAGTTGGTTTCGTGGTGGATAAGGTCATCGGGGAGCACCAAACGGTCATCAAAAATATGGGCAGAGTCTACCGCAACGTGGATGTGATCTCAGGCGCGACAATTCTGGGCGACGGGACGGTGGCGCTCATCATGGATGTGCCCAAACTGGTGCAGGGGGTAGAAGCACGGGAGTCTTTGGCGCATTAGCAGACAGGAGCAGAGAGCGTGGCGTTGACCTATTTTCTCAGAGACCTGCAAACGTGCTGCAGCCAGGTCGTGCAGAAAGGAGGTTCCCGCGCAGGAGCGCTTGAGCGCCGGCCGATTGAGCCGCAGTCGGCAAGGATCAAGAGTGAGTGACCCCCAAACAAAAGGAAGGAACAAAGATGAGAGAGATATTAGGGAGGTGTTGAAATGAGTGTATCGTCAATAACCGAAACAAGTCAGTATCTTACCTGCAAGCTCGAAGGCGAGGTGTTTGCACTGGACATCGCAAAGGTCCGCGAAGTCCTTGATTTCACATTGATTGCAAAAGTGCCGCAAACTCCTGAGTTCATGCTGGGAGTGATCAATCTTCGGGGAACCGTGGTGCCGGTCGTGGATATGCGTTTAAAGTTCGCAATGACCCGGACGGAAACAACGGTAAATACCTGCATCATCATCGTCGAGATTGAGATCGACGGGGAGAACACCGTGCTCGGTGCTCTGGTCGATTCGGTGGAGGAAGTTATGGACCTTGATCCCGACCAGATCGAACCGGCCCCGCGCATCGGGACCCGCTTAAATACAAAATTCATAAAGGGAATGGGTAAACGGGACAATCACTTCATAATAATCCTGGATATCGACAAGGTATTTTCAGTAGATGACCTTGTCATGGTGCGCAACGTGGGTGAGGAATCAGCCGCCTAAGCCGGAGTCCAAGGACCGGCCGCGGAGGGCGCAGAGTGAGCAGAGAGAAAGAAGAATTCATGCTTGCACGTTTTCTTATCCACTCTCTGTCAACTCCGCGGCAATTTACAGAAGGATTGGGAGGCGATCGCGAATAAAATGCCGGGTGAGACTACGAATAGAGAGCACAATACGCAGTTGTCAAAAGCAATGCGGAGGGAATCGTCTTCTTTCCAGGTGAATACGGGCGGGATTTCAGAGGGCGGAATTTTCTCGGTGCGGATGTCGGATAAGGTCTTTGTGCGCCTGAGCGAATTCATTCGAGATTCATGCGGCATCAGGTTGCCTCCCGCCAAAAAGATGATGCTCGAAGGACGGCTCCGTAAGCGATTGCGTGCTCTTTCTATCGAGTCCTTTGAGAGGTACTGCGAGTTTCTCTTCAGCCCCAGCGGGTCACAGTCGGAATTTATCCACATGATCGACGCGGTAACCACCAATAAGACCGATTTCTTTCGGGAGCCCGATCACTTTGATTACCTTTCTGAAAGGGTTCTTCCGGAGTTGGTCCTGTTACACGGGTCAGGCGTCCGAAAAGAACTCAAGGTGTGGAGTGCAGCATGTTCAACCGGAGAGGAACCCTACACTCTGGCGATGGTTTTCCGTGAGTTCGCGGAAGGCTGCCCGGGATTTTGCTTTTCGATCCTTGCGACGGACATCTCCACGGCGGTATTGGAAAAAGCAAGGTCGGCCATATACGAGCATGACAGGGTGGTCCCGATTCCCATGGTGCTTCGCAAAAAGTATCTTCTTAAAAGCAAGGAAAAAGACAAGGGGCTTGTGCGGATCGCACCGGAATTGCGCAATGCGGTGCGATTCGAAAGGCTTAATTTTCTGGAAGAGGAATATGGAATAGACGAACCGATGGCGATCGTGTTTTGCCGTAACGTACTCATATATTTTGACCGGTCAACACAAGAAAAGCTCATCAATCGGCTTTCGCAACATTTGATGTCCGGAGGATATCTGTTTGTGGGGCATTCGGAGAGCCTTCATAGCCTGGATTTGCCCCTGGTCCAAACAGCAACCAGCATTTACAGGAAGAAGTGACGGATTCACACTTTATAAAGCCGAAGAAGCGGGAGATGCAGCTTTGTTCGGCTGAAAAGGAGCAGGAGTGCCGCTTGTTTTCATCAGAGATGTTGATTTCCAGATACAGGCCCTGCTGCAGATACAGGACGTGCTGGATAATAGATGTCGTCATGCCTGAAATCGAAGGGCGGAGTTGTTGGAGGCAATGCGGAGTTGGCGGGGTAAATCTTACACAAAGTGAAATAGAATCGTAACCTTAGCGAGGACACCATGAAAAACTTGAAGATTGGAAAGAAAATAGGAATCGGTTTCGGCGCGCTGATTGCCATTTCGCTGATTCTGGGCGGCATTGCAGTCTGGAATATGAGAAGCGTATCCGGGCTTGCCGGCAAACTCAACGCTCAGTTTGTGCCGGAAACGGAGATTTCCAGTGCTGTGGACCGTAGTTTCCAGGATACTATGTTGGAGATCAGAGGGTACAGTTACACCCAGGACAAAAACTCCCTGGAAGCCGGGATGAAAAATCTCGAGCAGGTAAAAGAGTATCTTAAGGTAGCCGAAGAGCTCGCTACCGGGTATTCGGAACTTGTCAAACTGCGCGAAGAGGTTGAGAAAGCTAAGGTGAAGCTCGCGGAGTACGAACGTCTGGTTTTGGAAACAACAGCCAAAAACGACGCTCTTCTGAATAATCGCAGACAGATACATGAAGCAGGCAAACTTTTCGCGACCAACGTCGATGCCTTTACAAACGACCAGAACGAATTTTTCAAAAACGAAATCAATTCCGGCCTTGAAGCTGGCAAGCTGGTTGAACGGCTCTGGAAATGCAGGACCATGGATGAGATAGGCGGGTTGGTGGCTTCGATTCAAATCGTCGTATGGAAAGCCCAGAGTGAGAGGGACCTCAACTCTCTCCAGGAGGCCCAAAAGGATTTCGATGCGATCGAAAAGAAGCTTGAGTCTTTGAAGGCCGTAACCAGAAAAGATAGCAATCTCAAACAGATAGATAACATAAGGACTGCCTTGAATGCATATAAGAAGAATATGCTCGAGGTACTTGCAAATTGGACGGCGGTTGAAGAACTCAATAACAAACGTCGGGTGATCGGAAACGAGTTGCTCAAGATTACCAAGGAAACCGCTGCCGCGGGGATGGCCGACACCATAAAAATCGCCGGCACCACTATATCCAAACTCTCCTTCTCTTCGACCGTGATGATCGTAGGACTCCTTTTAGCGGTTGCGCTCGGCGTACTCATTGCTGTTTTCATAAGCCGCGCCATTACGCGTCCCTTGATAAAGGCTTTGGATGTTTCAAACCGCCTGAGCGAAGGGGACCTCACCGTAAAAATCGATGTGGACAGCCAGGACGAAACAGGCCAATTGCTTCACGCCATGAAAAATATGGTCGCGAGAATCCGCGAAATCGTTGGTGAGGTCAAAAGGGCCGGTGATAACGTCGCGTCGGGGAGCCGGGAGCTGAGTTCCACCGCCGAGGAGATGGCCCAGGGCGCTACCGAGCAGGCGGCATCCGCCGAAGAGGTCTCTTCGTCCATGGAGCAGATGAGTTCCAACATTCAACAGAGCGCAGGTAATGCGATGCAGACTGAAAAGATGGCGGTCAAATCCGCCGATGACGCCAGTGAGGGCGGTAAGGCGGTAACGGAGACCGTTTGGGCGATGAAGGAAATTGCGGGGAAGATTTCCATCATAGAGGAAATAGCCCGGCAAACTAACCTGCTGGCGCTGAATGCGGCAATAGAGGCGGCTCGCGCCGGAGAGCACGGGAAAGGTTTCGCGGTAGTCGCCTCCGAGGTTAGGAAGCTGGCTGAGAGAAGCCAGACAGCGGCTGCTGAGATCAGCAAACTCTCGACAACCAGTGTGGGCGTCGCAGAAAAAGCCGGTGAGATGCTGTTGAGGATCGTGCCCGATATCCGGAAGACAGCGGATCTGGTACAGGAGATCAGCGCCGCCTGCAACGAACAGAACAGTGGGGCTGAACAGATAAACATGGCCCTCCAGCAACTCGATGAGGTCATTCAGCAAAATGCTTCGGCCGCCGAGGAAATGGCGTCGACATCCGAAGAGCTTTTAAGCCAAGCCGAACAGCTCCAGAACATTATCTCTTTCTTCAGGATAGAAAACGACGACAGCCACATCCGGAGTGTTGAGGCCCGGACACAGCACTCCGAGCCGTCAAAGGTAGCCCGCAAGCTCAAATCTTCGCAGGGCGGCAACGGGCGGCGTAACCGGGTGGCATCCAGGCCCGGAAATGATAGTGTGGCGGAATCTGAGCGGGAAAAAGCAGGTGGATTTACCCTCGATATAGGAAAGCCCGGCCAAAGGGATGCAGAAGACCACGAGTTCGACAGGTATTGAGAGGAGGGGTAAGATGCGTGCCGCTAAATATCGGAAACGTGATAGTATATGGCTTTTCAAGCTGGACAGCGATGTCTTCGTTTTGGACATCTCTGAGGTCCGTGAGGTCCCTGACTATAATGAAGTGACCAACAGGAAACATCCATGAGTATTTACGGCAGTCAGTTTCCTAAAATGTACCTTAAGCCCGGGAAGATGTTCATAGGGCGAAAGCCTGCTGAGGTCACGACAATCCTGGGGTCCTGTGTTTCGGTTATTTTCTTCAGTCCGAATCACAAAATTGGCGCAATCTGCCACGCGCTTCTGCCCAGCGGGAAATCTGAAGGCGACTGGTACAAGTACGTGGACAGCTCAATTGACCGGATGCTCGAAGAATTCAGAAATTACGGAGTGGATTGCCGTGAAATCCAGGTCAAGTTGTTCGGTGGCTCCGATATGTTCGCTGTGAGTAATCCGGATAGCTTGTCAGTAGGCCGGCAGAATATCCAGGCAGCTCTGAAGATCATAGAGGCTCAAGGGCTAAACCTCGTTGCCTCCGATGTAGGCGGGAATGCCTGCCGAAAGCTCGTGTTCTTCCCCCATAGCGGTGAAGTTCTCCTCAAACGGCACAGGGCTTACAATGCAAGCGGCAGCGATGAGCGGGTGCTGGAATGAACAAGAAGATAAGAGTCTTGATAGTAGACGATTCGGCTGTTGTCCGCCAGACACTTGCTGAAATACTTTGCTCCGACCCCCTGATCGAAGTAATGGCGACAGCCTCGGATCCTTTCGTCGCGGCAGCCAAAATGCACCATGAGGTCCCTGACGTGATCACGCTGGACGTAGAAATGCCGCGCATGGACGGCATCACCTTCCTTGAGAAGCTGATGGCTCAGCATCCCATCCCTGTGGTGATATGTTCGAGTCTGACCGGAAGTGGTTCCAAGACCACTTTGAAGGCACTGGAATATGGGGCGGTGGAGATCATCCAAAAGCCCAGGCTTGGGACTAAACAGTTCATCGAAGAATCCAGGGTTCGCATCTGCGATGCCGTCAAAGCTGCCTCCCGGGCCGGGGTCAAACGCATTGGCGAACGGAGCAAAATCGAGCCTAAACTAACCGCAGACGCCGTAATTGCGAAGCCGAAGACCAGAGCTATGATCGAAACGACCGAAAAGGTCGTTGCCGTAGGAGCGTCCACCGGGGGGACCGAGGCATTGCGGGTTTTGTTGGAATCCCTTCCTGCGGACTCCCCCGCGATAGCGATCGTACAGCACATGCCTGAGCATTTCACAGCCGCCTTTGCAAGACGCCTTGACGGAATTTGCCGGATTTCCGTTAAAGAGGCCGAGGACAATGATACTCTGATCCGGGGGCGCGCACTGATAGCCCCTGGCAACCATCACATGCTGCTCAAGCGCAGCGGCGCGCGCTATTTCGTGGAAATTAAAGACGGTCCGCTGGTCTGCCGGCACAGGCCTTCAGTCGACGTCCTGTTTCGTTCGGCCGCACGATACGCCGGTAATAACGCGGTCGCGATCATAATGACCGGCATGGGAGATGACGGAGCCGCTGGAATCCTGGAGATGAAAGAGGCGGGCGCTTTTACGATAGCCCAGGATGAAAAATCCTGCGTTGTTTTTGGCATGCCTCAGGAGGCAATAAAGCGAGGAGGAATACGGAAAATAATGACTTTGGAAAGTATCGCGGGCGAAGTACTTAGAATATGCAATGGGGGGTGAGAAGCAGGGAGCAGGGAGCAAGAAGCGGGAAGCAAGAAGCAGGAAGCAAGAAGCAGGAAGCAGGAAGCAGGAAGCAGGAAGCGAGAAGCAAGGCTTTATATTTTTTAAATAGACTTTCATCAGAGTGATGTACTCAAGCCTAACATCACTGGGTGGCCAGAATGAGTAGGCACGTGAGATAAACTCATAAAGCCGATTATATGCTTTGAATCGATCTGTCTCATACAGCTTAATACGCTCAATCTTCATTTGGTACCTGTTCGTAAGGATTCCTTTGATCAAAATCCCTCCGAGTGCGGCTAAGGTGGTAAAGAATCCTGCCCAAAACCAGCTTTGATTATAAAAATCCATATGACATTTTCCATCGTGGAACTTTAAGGTCAATATACCTATTTTTATCCGTCAATATCTATATATTCTATAGATGGATCAGATACGACCTTGAGGAATTCTTCTCCGGTACGTGTCAATTTCCACAGTCCTGAGTACTTACGTATAAGATTCAGGTTCTGTAGATGTTCCTCGCTGAAAGTTATTTGTCCTTCTAAAAGGGGGGCAATATAAATTCCGATAATTTTTAGGCTAAATAGAGATGCATGTGCTATGCGCTTGATTATATCACTCTTACTTGATTCTCCAATTTGCGCAAGGGTAACAGCGTCTACAGAAGTTAGCCGTTCCAGAATGTTCGGAAAGTCAGGATGCACCCGATTATCTAACAGTTCGTTAGCGATCAGGTTAGCCCATATACTCCTAAGATTATCGTCGGACTCAACGGAGGCTTTGGTGATGGAGTTGATTAAAACCGATGATTTGGGCTTTTGTTTTGGCTCCCTTCCACTTTTTTCGACCTTCTCCTTGGCTCTTTTCAATGCATCCGCTGCATAGACCTGCTGCACATCGACCATTCCGTCGAACTTAGCTTGTATTAATCGTCCGGTTCCAGCCATTGTGGAAGTTAGAGGGGCTAGAATCTGCGAAAACGTTTCGCACGCAGTCTTTACAATCTTGTTCCATGAAGAGGCTGGAATAGCTTTCGCAACTTTTCCCAAGCCCGTGAGATCCAAACTCCCATCGTCGTCGGCCATAAGATTGCTCCATGAGAGGTCTGCGCAAAGGATTGTGTGTATCATAGAGCAACTCCGGGCAATTTTCAATGGAAGGCTGAAAGCTCAAAAAAGTGTGATAACGCCAGCGATCCGCTCGAAAATTTCGTGTTGTCGGGTCGTCTGTGGTAGATTCTAGAAAAGAATCCATCGAGCCTATGAAGAATGAGACTCGTAAAATCAGGTCAAAGTTAGATTAGAGGGATAAGACATGTTCAAAGGCGATCAACCAATAATCTCTCCTGCCGATGACCTTTTGGGCAGAGACTCTTTTGCCCGATCCCTTGCCGAAGCGATTCTCAATTACGATTCAAGTGATAACCTCGTCATCGGCTTATTCGGGGAGTGGGGATCGGGGAAGACCTCAGTGATCAATATGGCAGTCGGGTATCTTCAGAACCTTCCAGTACCGGAAAACAGAACACCTATAGTGACAAAATTTAACCCGTGGAATTTTTCTGATCAAAACCAACTGATCAGCGAATTTTTCCGTCATTTGTCCAACGTTTTGGAAAAACCTGATTACGCCTCGAAGACAGAAAAAGCAGGAGAAAAATTGAATCTATATTCCAAGTTCTTTTCTCCGCTGAAATTCGTGCCGGGACTTGGACAATACACGGATATTGTTCAAGGTGTGTTGCAAACTGCTGGCTCTTCCGCCACATCATTGGCAGTGGCAATGAAAAAGGACATCACTGCCACTCGGAATGAGCTAAATTCGATTTTAGCCGAATTGCCGTACAAGATCATAATCGTGATCGATGACATCGACCGCCTTAACAATGCAGAAATCAGGCAGATATTCCAGTTGGTGAAAGCATTGGCTGATTTCCCGAACACAATTTATGTGTTGGCATTCGATAAGGAGGTCATTTTAAGAGCTTTGGCGAAGGTTCAGGAAGGTTCTGGTCTTGAATACCTTGAGAAGGTAATCCAAGTCCCATTCGAAATCCCAACAATTTCTCAAAGTGAACTGGAATCGCTTTTCTTCCGTAAGCTGGATGAGGTTATCGATTTTTCCGAAGAGGAATGGGATCAGACCTACTGGGAAAATCTTTATCACAGCGGCATAAAGCACTTTTTCAAGAATATAAGGGACATTAACCGTTTCGTTAACATATTTCGATTCGGATATAAAACCTTGAAGGGGAAGGTGAATCCCGTTGATCTCATCGCTTTGACTGCGATTCAGGTTTTCACCCCTGATCTGTACTATGGCATACGGGATAATAAGGATCTTTTTGTCGGAATATGGGATTCATTGACCTATGGGAGGGCTGAATCAACACGTGAGCGGGCAAGATCACGTTGTAGCAGGATCATCGAGACCGTCAAGGAACTGGAGCCGAATGTCATAGAAGATTTCTTACAGCGGCTATTTCCTAAACTACAAGCTGTTTACCGCAATACCTATCACAGTCACGGGAGTCTTACTGATTGGAGAAGATCTGGTAGGGCATGCAGCCCTGATAACTTTGATCTTTTCTTTAAGCTCTCAATTTCCAAAGGCGAGATTTCCAGAGAGGAAATTCAAGCCATTTTATCGGCAGCCAAGGACGCTGGTGGTTTCGCCTCGTCACTTCTTGCTCTGAGTAACGAAGGGAAGATAACTCGGTTTCTTGATCGACTAGAGGATTATACTGAAAGCCTGATCCCCTCAGAGAATATCGAACCAATAGTATCAGCCTTGATGGATGTTGGTGACCTCTTTCCAGAGGGAGAGGTTGGCTTCTATGCCACTCCCAACTCGATTAGGATAATCCGCATTTTTCACCAACTCATGAGGCGCATCGATAATCAGGCGGAGTGTTTCTCGATTTACAAGAAAGCTATGGGGAAAGCCACAAAGAGCATTTACACGATACTGCATGAGCTATACGGGCTTCGCTCAGCACACGGGCGAGATGGATCGAAAGATCATGTTGAACCCGAAGAGAAGCGTAAGGTGAGCACGGATCAGCTTGATGAACTTGAAAAGATTGCCACCGAAAAATTGCATATTTGGGCAGGGGAAGGAACACTTGCTGAGCATCGTAATTTACCAAGAATTTTGTTTTCGTGGAAGAGACTGGAGGGTTCTCCACCTGTGGATGATTTTGTTTCGGATCTGGTGAAGACCGATGATGGACTGGTAAAACTTATAGCCGCATTTCTGCAAAGGACATACAGGCGTGGGCTGTCAGACCATGTCGCAAAATTGGTGTGGAGATTAAATCTCGAAGCACTTGGGGAGTTCATTCCGATTCAGGAAACGGCGACACGATTAAGGCTATTTTCTGCAAACCCACAGTTCGATAAACTGGATGAGCACAAAAAACTGGCGATTCAGATTTTTCTCGGCACCGTTGATGGAAAAATCGATGACAGGTTTTGAAAAACCTTAGTCTGAAAGGGGCGTTCTACTCCGCAAACCCCAGCATCTGCCTTCTTTTCACGCTATGTTCACTTTCCCCAAACTTTCCCTAAACGAGACGAATTCTGGCGAAACTTGACGAATTTTAACGGACTCAAAACAGCCAGAAAGTGAGACTATGTTGTTGTAAATGTTGAATTTTACTGGATTTAGCGAGTCAATCGATTAAGACAGGATTGCTCGAAGCCGGAATAATGCATCAACTTCTGCGCAAATACATCCGAACCGCACTTCGTGGTCGGTTTGGTGGAATGTAGTGAAAAATGGAGTGCGGTGCCGACGTTTCGGCGGCTCCGCACGACTGATTATCCCACTGTGCGACAATGTCCAGCATCGTGGAAACTCCGTAGCCAAAATCCCCCCATGTCCCCCCCCCCAGCCAGATATGGACACGGGGAGATAATCGGTGAGAAGGGGCTTGTGGCGTGTTGGGGGGTGGGTTAGGGAGCTTCGATAAAGCCGTATTGTCTCAATTCCTCATAGTTCCGCCGATAAAAAAACTCTGAGCCGCATACAGTGCATGCTTTTTTGACGTTGTATCCTGATGGCGTGATTCCAAGATACGTCAGGTTCGATGGTGTATCGATTTGGCAAGATGGACAATATGATTCAATCATTTTTTCCCTCCTTTTATGCCGCTTCAATTGCTCTCATCCTAACCTTAAAATGGCTTGCTCTCACTCCTTTACCACGTTATGAATCGCCAGGTCAAGCTGGCGGATCATCGGAATCAATACCGATGTCAGATCGGGTGACACTTTACAACGAAGACCTTTCTCCCAGTATCTCTCGCCGTCCTATTTCTCTGTGTATTTTTATGATTGTGGAACTATTCCCCGCTATGTCTTAATTTCATAAGAAGGAGCAATCGATCATCGGGAGGGGAAGGTATGCATATGCCAAAAGAAAAACTTCTCATTCTCATGGCCGACGATGATTGTGACGAAGACCGGATGTTTGTCCGTGAGGCGTTTAAGGGCAAGCCAGTTAATGTGAAGTGCGTCGTGGACGGCATGGAATTATTGGACTATCTGTTATGTCGGGGCAAATACAAGCACGACGGCAATCGTCACCCACGCCCTGACTTGATTCTGCTTGATTTGAACATGCCGAAGATGGGCGGGAAGGCGGCACTTGCCGAAATTCAATCTGATTCGTGTCTGAGATCCATTCCAGTTATAATCCTCACAACCTCACAGGAAGAATGCGAAGTCCATAGGTGCTATGAGCTTGGGGCAAAAACCTATATCGTTAAACCGCTGTCTTTTGATAGGCTGGTTGAGATCATGCACTCTCTCCATCTTTATTGGAGCGATGTTGCTCGACTTCCGATACACGCAATCCCGCCGAGTTGTGCATAGCAGAGAAGAAGCAGCCGATTCAGGCCGCTCTCGTTTCCAATCAAATCAATGCCTTATTGTTGTAATGCCTTGTTTACGGAATTAAGTAGCTCTGCCTGTCTGAGCGGTTTAATGAGGTAATCAACGGCGTGCATGCGAAAACTATTTTGAGTTGTTTCTGTACTGGGATATGCCGTCATGATGATCACACTGGTTTTGAGGTTTCTCCGCATTACCTCCTGTAAAATATCTATTCCCCATCCATCATCGAGAATGATATCTGCGAGTATCAGTTTAAATTCTGCTTCATCCATTCTTGCCAGAGCTTCCCTGTAACCTTTGGCAGTGATGACGTTATGCCCTTCGGCTACAAGGAATCTACTGAAGCTGAACCTGATGCTCTCTTCATCATCGATAACGAGAATATTCACCATCATCCAATTACCATATAGAGGTTTCCCTCTTTCAGAAGCAATCCGACATTCTTCGGTTCTTCTTCAGAATCGCCAACCACCGCTCACCTGTCAGGACTGCTGGTCGGTAGGCAATGCGTGGGATGACGACCCGATATGCTTTGGAATTAGAAAAATGAGCAAAATATGTGCCGAAAAGGCGAAGGATATCACTTATTCCATATTGTGACGGAATAACGTTAACGTAAGTATGGGTGGGTAGTGTAACTGGCCGATAGCCCCGAAGAAAATAAGTGTTGCATGCAACAGAAGCGTTTCATGATTTCTGTGTTGCCTGTAACACACTAGCGTGAAGGCGGCAGCGGTCAATTCGCCGAAGCCAATTTCCCCAACCGAATTTGCGATTTACATCATGTGATACGCTCCAGCCCTTCACCGGATGCTTTTCTGTTTGCTCATAGTCATGAACTGTTTTTCCAGTTCCGACAGTATTTTATCGGGGGGGGGGATTGCGAGAGTTGACTAAAGACTCTATCTTTTTCGGGTTAGCAGCCTCATAAATCAGACTTTCGATAGGCTTCGAAATGCGGCTGAACCCATCGCTGAAAATTGCGTTCTGCGACGACGATGAGGATGAACACCTGATTCTGCGTGATACGCTTAAAGACGCTGGGTATCCAGACGCAATGTGCGACTGCAAGTTAAGCGGGAACGATTTGTTGGATTCGCTTTACTGTGGGATATTGCCCGACGTGATCCTGTTAGATATCTTCATGCCGGTCATGGGCGGTTTGGAAACGCTGGAGAAAATCAGACGTGATGCCAAGTTCCAAAACGTTCCAGTTTTGCTTGTGACTGGCTTGCCGGAGTACGTGGAGGCCACGTTGAAGCAGTACCCTTATTTGACAGTTGACGGTATACTCACCAAGCCCATAACTGTTGACAGCCTTGTCAATATTCTCAAACCTTATCCGCATTGTTTCTCATAGTGGGACATGGTTGCTCGATAGCCCCTTCACCCTCCTGCCAGCAATACCTACCTTAAGGTCTTCATGATCTGTAGCAAAGGGGTAGAAGTCCCTCGGTGCGGTATTTATCGATACTTGAACCCCTGTTTCCGTTGGCGACCACTTTCCCCAAACGAGAGCTATCCAAAACCGAAGGAAGCCTATTCCGAATTGATGCGGGACTTTGTCCCTTCGGCTATCAGGACTTGAAACGAAGCAGATTCTGAAGGATACAGGCTTAATATGAGCGGAGATGGGGGTATGAAGATAGAAACGTGGGCCGGGGTTTGAAGAATTTCCACAGGTCGATGATGTCAAATCTGACTCTTCGGCTGGACGATTGGAGATTAGTATTCGGGGTAGGGAAATACGCCGACTTCGAAGCGATGTATTTTGGGCGGGAAATTCGGAAGATTGTGCTTGACAATGTCACACGGACGGCCTTACAGACTAACACAAAAGTAACACACTTTCTGGTACACTTTGAGAAAATTGAAAAAATAAACGTAAGGAAATCAGCAATATGGCGAGGCGGCAAGAGTACGTCATTTACCCTTTGGTGATCGGAGCCAACGAGACCGATCAGGGGATCATGACCTATCTTCGCGGATACGGCAAACGCCTCTGGATACCCATTTATGCTTTCCTGATAAAGGGAGCGGACGAGGTTATCCTGGTGGATACGGGGCTTGAGCAGTTTGTCGTGCCCGAGCATGTAGGGCGGGAAAACGGCCTGAAGATCCAGGAATTTGAAGAGGCTCTGGAAGACCATGGACTGCGGCCTGAGAACATAGACCTCATCATTCACACTCATTTGCATAACGATCACTGCGAAAACGATCCGAAATGCCCGCAGGCGAAGATCATCGTGCAAAAAGCCGAATACGATTTTTTCCTGAACCCCCATCCCATAGACCATCGCTACTATCCGGACCTCCTGGATGGTTTGAATGTCGAACTGGTGGAAGGGGATGTAAGCTTAAGGGATGGAATAGACCTTATCTTCACGCCTGGCCATACACCAGGAGGTCAGTCCGTCGCTGTCCGCACCTCCGGTGGGAGGGCAATCATCACCGGATTTTGCTGCAACGCTTTGAACTTTCCCGCCAATGCGCCGATCGTTGCTCCGGGAGTTCATACCGATGCAATTGCAGCCTTCGACAGCGCTCTGAAAATCCGCGAGATGGCCGATATCCTGATACCGTTGCATGATATTTCCATAGGAAAGGTCGGGCGAATCCCAGGGGTTTAGAGTGACAAAGTCCAGCTCGACGCAGTTGTTCAAAAGGCTTGCTGCAAGGGGCGGCGCGGTTCTTTTTTTCATCATGGTTTTTGAAATCCTCATAATTATGAGCCCCACGCCTTCTTTTTTTACCCGGTTTTCAGTCCGGTTCTCCACTGCTCGGCAGCTATTCAATAACGCACGAAGCAGGAGGCAGGGAGCAAGAAGCAGGAATCAATGCCGCCGTTGTACCGGGCATATATATTCCCGCTTCCCGCTCCGCGAAACTGCATCTACCCTTTCAGGACAACATAGCGGCTGCCGTGTGCGTCTTTCACCAGAAGGAGCAAAGCATCGCTGTCGTTGGCTTTGGCGATCTTCTCTTTTAGATCGCTTGCCGATTTCACCCTCTGGCGGTTTACTTCCATGATCACATCACCCGGTTGGATGGATGCTCGATAGGCCGGGCTTCCAGGCTGCACACCTGCGACCACGACACCATGATCATCATCGAGGCCAAGTTGCCGAGCTATCTCAGGATTCAAGTCCTGAAGTTGAAGACCCCATTTGCCCTGAGCAGGCAGTCTACTCTCCGCGACTTTGGTCCCGCTGGACTCGAGCTTGGCGACGACGGTGTCGATCTTGATCTCTTTTCCGTTGCGGACCAGGGTGATGGGGACCTGCCTGCCAATCGCCGCCGCAGCCACCATGGCCGGCAAATCGTGGCTGTCATGCACGGATTTGCCATCGAATGAGACGATTACGTCACCGGTCTTGATTCCTGCCTTATCAGCAGGTCCGCCCGGCACAACCTCGGCAACCAGGGCGCCCTTGCTCTGTTCCAGTTTCATGGCCTTGGCCAGATCGGGGTCAATGGACTGAATGTTTACCCCCAGATAGCCGCGGGTAACCTCTCCATTTGCCTCCAACTGAGGAATAAGGGATTTTGCCGTGTTAACGGGTATGGCGAATCCTATTCCCTGGCCCTCAGGGATAATGGCGGTGTTGATCCCGATCACTTCTCCTTTCATGTTGAAAAGAGGGCCACCCGAGTTGCCGGGATTGATGGAAGCATCGGTCTGGATAAAATCATCATACGGGCCGGCGCCGATCACACGCCCTTTGGCGCTGACAATCCCTGAGGTGACGGT
Source organism: Syntrophobacteraceae bacterium (assembly GCA_049520315.1). Classification (GTDB taxonomy): domain Bacteria; phylum Desulfobacterota; class Syntrophobacteria; order Syntrophobacterales; family Syntrophobacteraceae; genus SbD1. Next base: position 13,468 of record JBEKPW010000050.1, on the reverse strand, counting down.
ATGGCTCAGTCCGAAAGGATTTCCAATGGCGAGCACCCAATCGCCCACTTTGATTTGATCGGAGTCGCCGATGTTTGCCGCCGGCAGATTTTCCCCTGCGTCAATCTTAATTATCGCGATGTCTGTCTTAGGGTCTCTTCCGACGACCTGCGCCTTGAATTCTCCCTTGTCAGCCATGGTGACCGTCAGTTCTTTTGCGCCTTCCACCACATGGTTGTTGGTAAGTATGTAGCCGTCCTTGGAAATGATTACGCCCGATCCTGCCCCCTGAACGGTTCTATCCTGCGGGAGCTGCTGAGACCCTGGTTGATTGAAGAAATCCCGAAACGGGGCTGGTATCTGCATCTCTCCAAAGCCGGTTTTCTCAACTTTGGTTACTTTGACATTGACAACCGAAGGGGTGCATTTCTCAGCCAGAGCAGTAAAAGGGCTGCTAATCACTGGCTGCTCTGAGCCGACCCGGGGGTGAGCGGCGTCCGTCTCGGCTGCAGCCCGGCCAATGCCGCCGAACATTCCGGATGCGCAAAGGCCGGCCAAAGCACATGCCAAGGCCACTCCCATGATTGTTTTTATCCCAAAGCGTTTGTTTAACGAGTTACGGATTCTCTCAAACATCGATGTTCCTCCTTAATGCTGCACAAAGGCTGTTGTATGACTGGCTCCATCGGAGGAATGGCTTCTCCTCCATACCGGTCATGAATATAAACAGGCAAAGTTAAGGGAAGATTAAAGATAAATTAGAAGATGCTAATGGGAGGTCTTAAAGCGTTAGCGAGTAGCTGGAAGCTGGGATGAAAAGCTTCTCCTCTCTGATGTCCTGGAACTCGTGCTTTAAGAGACGATCGGGATCGAAACCCTGAAGCTGCTCCCCTGGCCAGGGGAGCTTTCCACCTCGATAGTTCCGCCATGAGCGACAGCAATTGATTGGGCGATAGATAGTCCCAGGCCGGTTCCCCGTTCTGCCAGGGAACGGGCTTCCGAAGTGCGGTAAAAGGCTTGAAAAATACTCTTCTGCTCTTCAATGGGAATCCCGCTCCCAGTATCTGAAACGAGAATGGATGCCCATCTGCTGTCGTGTTGCAGTCCGAGGGTTACGCGGCCTTGTGCCCCAGTGTATTTTATGGCATTGTCCACGAGATTGGAAGTCATGCGCTGCAGGCGTTCGCGATCTCCTTGAATGCGGAGCGGTTCTATTGCACCGAGCCGAAGTTCTATCCCATGGGAGTCCGCCAACGGCTTTAACCGGAGGTAAACCTCTTCGAGCACCTGTTCCAGGTCCACCTCCTGCCGGTCCATTCTCAGGACCCCCGCTTCGGCGCGGGCCAGGAGCAGGAGTCCATCGACAAGGCGAGCGATCCTGTCGACCTCTTCAAGGGCGCTCTCCATGGTTGCACGGTATTCCTCGGGAGTTCTTGCCGAACGCAGCACAACCTCCAGTTCACCTTTCAAAATCGTGAGGGGAGTCTGAAGTTCATGGGAGGCATCGGCACTGAACCGGCGGATCTGGGTAAATGCAGCATCCAGACGCGTGAGCATCTGGTTCAAGGTTTTGGCCAGATTGTCCAGTTCATCTCCAGTTCCTGTCTCCTCCACACGTTGGCTAAGGTGTTCGGCGCTTATCCGGCAGGCAGCGGCTGTCATCCGGTCCACGGGCTTGAGCGCCCGATGAGCCAGAAGCCATCCGCCCGATGCCGCCAGCACCAAGCCGAGAGGGAGCACCCCCGCCATGATCAAAAGGAATCGAAGATGGGTTTCATCGATACTCTTCAAAGACATTCCAACCTGGATCATGTTGATCATCCGGCCGGATTCCATTACGGGCATGGTCAGCAGCCGCACTCGGTACTCTCCGAGACCTTCCACTGTCTCAAAAGAAGACAGACCCCGCATCGCATTATCGAGAGCCTTTCTGCTCAGAGGCAACTTCCCGGTGGAAGGCAAAGACCGGTGCTCATCACTTTTGCCAAATGGATCGCGCATCTGAAAATAATGATCCCATGGCGAAAAGCCGAAAAAACGGCGGAAAGCCTGATCGATTTCAGATGGCACAAAAGTCGCGGATCTGTTTTGATCCCGTTCGATCAATGTTCTGGCAACACTGTCCAGTGCGCTGTCCATCTCGTGGGAGAGGCTGTACGACAAAAGTCCGAACGCCGCTCCTCCCACAATGAGCAGAGTAACGGTCAAAAGGCACGTGTACCAAATTGTGAGCCGTGTCCGGATAGACCTAATAAACAAGGACTACTCCTCTTTTAACACATAGCCGACTCCACGAACGGTGCGAATGAGTTTATGCTCGCGATCTGAGTCGATCTTCCTGCGAAGGTAGTTCACGTACACGTCGATGATATTGGTCATCGTGTCGAAGTCATAGTCCCAGACATGGTCGGCGATCATGGTCCTTGTGAGTACCCGCCCGGGATTTCGGAGGAAATAATCAAGGAGAGCATACTCCTTTGTGGTCAGATCAATCTTCTTGCCGCCTCGTAGGACCGTGCGACGAGCGGGGTCGAGAGTGAGATCGGCAAACCTAAGCACAGGAAGTTTTGCCTCCGTTTGCCGTCTGAGCAGCGCCCGAACCCTGGCGACAAGCTCCTGGAATGCGAATGGTTTCGTCAGATAGTCGTCAGCGCCTGCATCAAGACCCAGGACCTTGTCTTCAATATTTGCTCTTACAGTGAGCAGCAGCACCGGGGTTGACACTCTTCCCGTGCGCAGTTCGCGCAGAACGCTCAGGCCATCCATGCCCGGCAGATTAATATCGAGCACGATCAGATCGTGAACCCCGTCCATGGCCATTTGAAGGCCGGTTTTGCCGTCGAAGGCCACATCGACCGCGTAGCCTTCTTCCTCCAGGCCCTTCCTAACAAAGCCGGACACCTTTTTTTCATCTTCCACAACCAGGAGCCGCATGGGTTTCCCTCACCGCACACATTCTATGCTCAAGGCAATTCAGGTAGTTTCCATCCGGAAAGTGCCCTTTTCCATCCTGGCTGTGTCAATCTTCGGGTTTTCTTGTGCGGCGTACCTATGTACGCCTCCGCGCAAACCCTTGATTTCCTTGCCAGGACGAAAAATGCCTTCTTTCCGAATTGGAAACTGTAAGTATCTCATCGGGGGTTTCCGGATGGACACTAGGTATTTTATATCAGAAATGTTACAGGGGAAACATGCCGATAGCTCCCTGAGGGAGTTGAGGTTAATTCGGCTCCACCTCGATGGCCCATTTAAGCAGAGGAGGAGTCATTAGAACAGTTAGCAACACCACCATGATGATGACCGAAAACAGGGCATCATCCAGTACGCCAAGCGATTTTCCCATGCTGGCGACAATCAGAGCGACCTCAACTCTTGGAAGCATGCCTGCCCCGACGATGAGCCTGTTGGCCCCGCCCCTGACTGCCAATGAGGACGCCAGCTTACCGGCTACCGCAACTGTGGAAATTACCAGTCCGCTCAGTATGACCTTTACGTTTGCAAGCGTGGCGAGGTTGACCTGTAAGCCGACCAGGACGAAGAAGATCGGAGCGAGAATCCCCTCGAAGGGCGCCAGGATCGACTCTACGCTCTGATCGGGATCAAGTCCCGGGCCAATACCGGAAAAGGACTCCTCCTTGATGAGCACCCCCGCAGCGAAAGCCCCGATGATGGCAGCCAGTCCAATTTTGTCGGCAAGCCACGCAAGGAGCATCAGGAGCGCAAAAGGGTACAATAGCTTAATGTTCCCCAGGTCCAATCTCGCGAGGAATTGGACCGTTTTTTCGAGAAACCTGGTCCCAAAAATTACCACTGCTCCAAGAAATAGAGCCGTCTTCAGCAGGATCCAGAACAGATGCCCGATTTCAACGGCGCCACGAGTGGCAACCGCTGTCACCATCGCGAGCACTATAAGCCCCAGGACATCGTCCATGATGGCAGCACCAAGCACAAGCTTGGCTTCCTTCATGTCAATCCGCCTCATGTCCCTGAAAATTCTGGCTGCAATCCCGACACTGGAAGCGCAGAGGGCGGCGCCGGCAAATAATGGCGGCATTAATCCCGCCGTTTTTGGCAGCAGAAGCAACGTCGTGAGAAAAACCAGACTGAAAGTTATACCTACTCCTGTCAGGGCAACCGCTGACGCGCTGACTCCAATAGACCTTAATTCTTTCAGGCTGACTTCCAATCCAACCATGAACAAGAGCATCGCGACTCCAAAGCTTGCGAAGAGCTGGATCGATCTGGCCAGTAAAAGGTAAGAGGGGAAGTCACTTCTCAGGAGCACCCGCTGGACTCTTTCGGCAACCTCTTTGGGCAGGCCGGCCCGCCCCAGCGTTGACCGAACTGTGGTCTCCCAGTTTTTGCCTTCACTCAGGACTCTGTCATTTGTCTGCTGGATCAGCTCGGAATGCCGGATGATAATGACCGTCGGGCTGCCGAGCTGATAAGCAATGGCGCCAACGATGATCCCTACCGCCAATTCGCCCAAAACCTGTGATTGTTTCAGTTTGGTTGCAGCAAAGCGTCCGATGGCTGCACAGCATACGATCAGTGCCAAGGCTCCGAAAACCCGGGCGGCAGGGTCACCGTACGCAATGAAATGAGATTCATCCGTGTCCATAGCGTTTGCGCCGGCAGGGATTTCCGTCGCGGACTGCGCAAAAACTTCGCATCCTGTTCCCGGAAGGCAGAAAGAAAAAAGCAGGCCGCAGGCGCAGCAGATAACTGAAAAGGCTATCAGGCGTTTGATAGTCAAATTCGTCACCGCGTCTTCTGCGCGGTATTAAGGAGAGTAATAAAATGCAGTGACATAAGAATAGACTTCCTCAGTCAATCGCCCTGCATGAATTGAGATCGACATGGGGCGAGCCGGTGTGCGGTTTCAGATTTCAATTGAAAGGATCCGGTAATAACGGGTTCCCGAAGGCGTGTGCACCAGGACTTCGTCGTCCTCGCGGCGTCCCATGACGCCCCGGCCGACCGGCGAATCAATAGAAAGCTTGCCACCCGATATGTCGGACTCCCACGGGCCCACCATCTGGTAACTGTTCACCTCACCCGATTCCAGGTTTTTGATGGTTATTACGGTCCCGAAACCGACCTGTTTGAAAAAGAACTTGCGGCCGACTACTATTTCACAGCCGGCAAGCTTTTCTTCCAAATCGTTGATCCTTTTTTGGAGGAGCGCATGCCGTTCGCGCGCCGCCAGATACTGCTGGTTCTCAATTTTCACTCCATAGCCCCTGGCCTCGTACAAATCATCCAGGACCTCCGGCCGTACGACTCTCCTCAGGTGGGAAAGCTCTCTTATCAGCCTTCGATGGCCGTTTCGTGTTATAGGGACCTTGGGCTTCATCGCAGATCCAGATCACACAAAAAAACTATCCGGGATTTCTCCTTGTTCCCTTTTGGCCCGGAAAAGAGAAAGGCCGATGACCGTTTTGCCGTCACGAATCCTGCCTGACATAATCATAGCATGAACCTGGTCGAGTTTTAGTATTTCCACCCCGGATATTTCGTCGATGTCTTCTTTTGCGGAAATCCTCTCCAGGCCCGAAGCTATAAAAATTCGTATCATTTCGTTGGCATACCCAATGGCAGGATAATAGCTGAAGATTTCGAGCAGCCGCGATGCCCTTTGCCCGGTCTCCTCCATGAGTTCCCGGCCGGCGCACATTTCCGCCGCCTCGCCGGGATCCACCTTGCCTGCGGGTATCTCGAGAGTTTCACAGGCTATCGCATACCTCCATTGACGGACCATAAGGATGTGGTCCCTGTCGGGGAACGCCAGAATTGCTGCGGCTTCCGGGTGGTCTATCTTGATTCGCTCCGTTACCTTGCCGGTCCGGAGCCTGACGGCATCGAGCCTTGCGCTGAAATGCCTCGCGTTGAGTATGCCAATCGTTCTGATCGTTTCTTCCATTGAGATTTAAGCCTCAGTTAAAGTGTCGGTTTGTGCATCGGAGGTCGTAATTATACTTTAGAAAGATGGAATCTCAAACCCGGCAGTCGCTGATCTCGTGAAAATACCGTGATATTCAATGCATAAATTCCATGCCCTCAGCGGATGCCCGGGGCCGCAAATCTTGAAAAGGCCTGATTCCGAGCGCTCCTGCTTCGAAGGCTTTTCCCGCAATTTTCCGCTGAAACAAGAATAAAGTGTCGGTATTTTGACTAGCAGGGCAGGGTATAGATCAGACTTTTTCGTCGACCTGCTGCAAGATTCTTCCCCAGACATCATCTACCTGGCGCAGGGTCTGTTCTATCTCTCCGCTGTTTTCAATAATGTAATCGGAGTGAGCCCTTTTGGAATCGATTGGAAATTGCATGGACATAGTGCGCTCGGCCTCGGAGGGGGACAATTTGTCCCTTTGTATAAGTCTTTGGACCTGGACTTCAGGAGTGGAGTAAACCAGGATTACGATATCGAAATCTTTTTCAAATCCGCCCTCGAACAGAAGAGGAATATCGAATACGATCACTGCCCGTGGATGAAGTCTTTTTTGTCTTTCCCACTCAGCCCCCATCGCCCCGATTATGTACGGATGAAGGATAGCGTCAATTCTTTTACGAAGGGACGGTTCTCGAATGATTCTCCGGCGCAGCTCTTGTCTTCTGAGGGTCCCATCCCGATTAAAAAACAGCGATCCAATGCGATCCCGCAGGGCGGTATAGGAGGGGGTCCCCGGCTCTACGGCTTTCCGCGAGTATTCGTCCGCATCCAGGATTATTGCGCCAAGCTCCCTGAATCTATTTGCGACGGTGGTTTTCCCGGTGGCAATGCTGCCCGTTAGTGCAATTCTCTTATCCAGCATCTGGGAAGCTATTCGCCTTTAACTGAAGCTATATGTAGCACGGGGCAGGCTAACGGCCCATTCCTCTAAAACTGCTTCGAAAAGACTTGGTGGGCTGTGCGCAGCTTAGCCCACCCTTGTATCTACGGCTCTTTTCATGATTTCAAGGGTGTCCCGGAGGGACATGAACAACTATCCGCCCAAAAGCCCTTAGGAATACCGGGTTACGAGGGGGCTTAGAAATCAATGTCCCCGATCGGCCGGCAGAATGTGTACCAGTAGGGCTTCTGCAACAGCTCCCTATTTACTCGATCTTCGGTGTGCGAAGGCCTGGACCACGGATAGGCGACGGCGGCACTTGCAGCGCCGACCGCCATTGCGGCGAGTCCCAGCGGTCTCAGAACAAACGCGTCGACGATAATAAATTCTCCCGCGGGTTCAGCGGTAAAGCGTCCTGTCAGGGTTGGGTCGGGCGGCAGAGGTTCCTGTGCCAGCACGGGCAATGCCGTCATGGAAAGCAGGGTTATGGTCAGGATCAGGATAATTCTTTTCATGCCGGTCTCCTTCGGGTAAAGTTATGAATATCGAATTACGATTTCTGCACTGCATATCCGGGCCTTGCAAAAGTCGAACACAAATCCTCGGGGCCTGATCAAATCACGTTTTACAAGAGCACATTTCGTGCCAGATTTCAAATCAACACCTCGGCGCCTCTACTGGTCAGGTCAACAAAACAGGCACGCTACGCAGCACTCATATTATGACCGATGCAATCGGAAAGCAAGCATACTTCAATCAAGAAGCCCGGATGATATCTCCGGATGCCTGGAGTTTGAGGTTTTTAGTGCAAATAGAACATTGATTTTCATTCTTTGCTGCAGTATAGGGGATTTGACAACCTATCCGTTTTGGATGTGATGCAGAGCTAAATGCAGCTATTCGATCTCCCGCGGTAGATTTTTGATTCGCTGTCAGACTCGATAGTCTTTCTCCATTAAAACGGTCGTACGACATCCCCAAGACCAGGCTGGTAAAGTCTTCAAGCGAGTTTTGCGCGAGCAGCGCCGAGAGCGCAAACTGGTGCAGAGCCGTCAATACGAAAGGGGTCTTGGCTGTCCGCCGTTTGCTCACCAATCTGAGGAGGATGATCTCCCCGGTGAATATGGATGTAAATCAGACCGCACAGGAGGGAAAATGAGAGTAGCTGTTAGCGGGATTTCCATTTTGGTGGTGTCGGCCGTATTCTGTATCATTTTCTCGGCAGTTCAACCTGTTTTTGCCGCCGAGCCGATCAATATCGGGGTGATTGCCTTTACATCGCCCGCGCCGGGCAAGTCCATATTTGACGCTGCGGATCTCGCGGCGGAAGAGATCAATGCAAAGGGGGGCATCAACGGCCGCCCTGTCAAACTGTTCGAGTATGATAACCACGGCAAGTCGGCCGATGCCGTTGAAGCCTTTCAACGAGCTGTCTATAACGATCACGTGGTAGCCGTCATGGGTGTTTGGATCAGTGAAGTAGCCCTGGCCCTGGAACCATGGGCATCCCGCCTGCACATGCCTTTTATCACTACCGGGTCAGCGGCGACCGGGATCAGCGCTCTGGTTCATGACAATTACGATGCATATAAGTACAACTTCCAACTACAACTGAACTCGGATCAACTGGCCGAGTCCGTAGCCGACTTCTTAAGAGATGAAGTGGTCAAGAACCTGGGATACAAAAGGGCATTTATCGTGAGTGAGAATTTCGCATGGACACAATCCCTGGATGACTCTTACATGAAATACCTCCCGGGAGCCGGGATAGAGATCGTCGGCCATATCCGGTTTGCCCCCGACACGAATGATTTTACGCCAATTTTCAGCACGGTTGAACAACAGCACCCGGATATTGTTATAACCGGTTGGGCGCATGTCGGAGTTAAACCGACGGTGCAATGGCATGAGCAACAAGTCCCCTTCCTGCTCGCGGGGATAAACGCGCAAGCCACTACGTCGGCTTTCTGGGACGCCACCAACGGTGCGACAGAGGGAGTTATCGGTCAAGACGAGACTTCCGAAGCCCCGATAACGCCCAAGACACTCCCGTTTGTAAAGCTTTACAGGGAGCGATACGGTATCAGCCCGGCATACTGCGGCTACAACACCTACGATGCCATGTATGTCCTGAAAAATGCGATCGAGCTTGCGGGTTCCACCAACAGCGATGCGCTGGTAACGGCCCTGGAAAAAACGGATTACACGGGCGTGCAAGGCCGTATAATGTTTCTCGGGAAAGATAGCCCCTTTACCCACTGCGTCAGGTACGGACCGGATTATGTCTTAGGCACCCAGACCCAATGGCAAAATGGAAAGCTGGTCACCATATGGCCCAAGCGAGCAGCGACCGGCTCCCTGATTGTTCCCGATTTCGTGAAGAATAAGAGCTCGGCCAAATAGGCTGGGAAGGGCAGGCTGGGAAGGGGTTTAGGCTGAAGGGATTTAGGCTGGGAAAAGCAGGCTGGGAAGGGCAGGGGTTTAGGCTGAAGGGGCTTAGGCTGGGAAAAGCAGGCTGGGAAGGGCAGGGGCTTAGGCTGAAGGGGTTTAGGCTGGGAAAAGCAGGCTGGGAAAAGCAGGAGCCCGCATCGCTACGCGAGGAGCAGAAAAGCGGGAGGGCAAAATATTGCAACAAGAATCAAAGGCTCTGGATTCCGGCTCTTTTGGCGTCGAAAAACGTCGGAATGACGGACTTTTTCCCTGCAGCTGCTCGTCTTTATTTGAGCGCTTATGAGATTTATCCCTGCCCGCCCTTGAACGCATTGGTGTTAGGGCTATCCAGGCCCGACACCTTGGGGCGGGTCAGCATCCGGCCGGCCCTCAGCGGCTCCCTGCGTCTCTGCGAGCGCATCTAAAGTGCGGGTGTATCATCCAGTGAGGAAAACCGGGAAGGTGACATGCATCTCCTGTTGCAGATCTTAGTCAATGGCTTTATCGTCAGCTCGATTTACGCACTTAGCGCAATGGGCTTCTCGCTGATTTTTGGCACAGCCGGGATCCTCAACCTTGCCCATGGAGCGTATCTTGTATTAGCAGCTATTGTGGCCTGGTTTTGCATCAGCTACTTCAAGCTGCCCCTTCTAGCCGGATTGAGCATTGGCGTTCTGGCATCCGTTGTTTTTTCATATCTCCTGTACTTTCTGGTAGTGAACCCTATCGACAAATCCAAAAGGATTCCAAAGGAAGAAAAAGAGGTTTTCGTACTCACGGCCACCCTGCTCTGGGCGATGATCATCCAAGGCCTGCTCGACTATACATTTGGTTCGACGCCAGTCATCATTCCGCCTTTTGCTGAGGGCAACATGCACCTGTTTGCCATCAAGCTGACCTATAACATGCTTATCCTGGCCGTCCTTTCGTTATGCATCATAGGATTGCTATGGTTTTTCATCAACAAAACCAAGTCCGGCAAAATGCTGTTAGCGGCCTCGATGAGTCATACCGGGCTGGCCATCATGGGCATAGAACTGAAGCGAGTGTATCTGCTGCTTTGGGGGATTTACGGAGTGTTGACAGGTGTTTCGGGAGTCCTGCTGGCCTCCTTTTTGGGGGCATCGGCGACAGAGGCGCCGGATCTCACCGGTTTAGCTTTCTCCATAGTCGTCCTGGGCGGTTTGGGCAGCATCACCGGGTCTTTTTTTGCCTCCTATGTTATAGGGTATCTTGGAACGCTTACAGCATACCTGATCTCACCTTCCTATACCTCGCTGCCGGCGTTTTTTGTCCTGGTTCTCATCCTTTTCATAAGACCCCGAGGTCTCTTTGGAAGGTTCTAGCAAAATCCCATGAGCTTTAGCCCCTCATCAAAGAATTTACTCAAGTTTGCAGCTCTCTTGCTGGTCATTTTTGTCTGCCTGCCGTGGTTTTTTTCCCTTTACATTGTCGGCGTGCTAACCATTGCCTTCTATTTTTCCGTTTTCACGATGTCCTGGGACCTTCTGTTCGGCTATTCCGGCGAGGTCAATTTCGGGCCCACGTTTCTGATCGGCGTTGGCGCCTATGCCGCTGCCCTGTTCAATGTGAACACCAGTCTGCCGGTATTCGCCTGCGTGCTGCTGGGGACCTTGATGGCCGTGATGGCGGGACTGCTGCTCGTCGCCCCGGCCCTTCGGCTGCGGGGGCCCTATTTTTCTTTGATCACCCTGGTATCCGTGCTTGTGCTGAGTGAGTTCATAACCATATTTGCCCAATACACGGGTGGGGAAATAGGTATGTCTCTTCCCGGAATTCTTTCCACAAACGGCATGGTCAACTATTACCTGGCATTGGCGCTTGTTTGCGTCAGCGCAGGAGTTTTTCTTGCCATAACCTCATCGCCCATCGGTCTTATTTTACAGGCCGGAGCGCAGGACCCCATCGCAGCCGAAAGCCTGGGATTCAGTATCGTAAAATATAAAATCCTGGCTTTCAGCCTGAGCGCTTTTTTTTCGGGCTTGTCCGGCGCTTTGCTGGTTTTTTACATGGGCACGGTATCGGTAAGCGTGGTCGTCTCCGTTTCGGTGATCCTACAGATCATCATTGCCGCCATCATCGGGGGGCGGCGCACCATCCTGGGTCCCATCCTGGGTTCTCTTTTCATTATTGTAACCGGTCAGTGGCTTCAATATCTGGGACAACTCGATTACGTGGCCGTTTCCATTTTGGCCTTGATTATGCTGTTGTTTCTTCCCGACGGCATTGCCGGGATCGCGCTGCGCAGACGCTGATGGGAATAGGACTGAGGAGCGGGGAGCAAGGAGCGGGGAGCAAGGAGCAGGGAGCAAGGAGCAGGAGAAAATCAGGCTGAAGCAAAAGAAAGACTGAAGGTTTTAAAGCCTTCTGCCTAAACCCCTTCGACCTAATCATGGGCTGTGGACGGACTAAAAGCTTTTTCCATTCACTAATCACCATTCACGATTCACCAAACAGGGGGCCTGGCGGTTGGCTGCGGCTCTGTTTTATGAGGAATCATCAATGGCGCTCCTGGAAGCTTCGGGACTCAACAAGAGATTTGGGGGTATTCGTGCGGTAAAAGACGTTCAATTTGCCGTGCAAGAGGGGGAAATCATCGGTTTGATCGGACCCAACGGTTCGGGCAAATCCACCCTTCTGAGCCTGCTGACGGGGGTGCACAAACCCAATAGCGGCAGCATCCGCTTTGACGGCCGTGAGATCCAGAACTGGCCCATCAACAAGCGGATAAAACACGGTATTGCCATCGTATTTCAACATTCCCGGCCGTTGAATCGACAAACCGTGTTGGATAACATCAAACTGGCTCTCCTGCCCGACCGGGTATTCAATATGCTTTATCCCGGAGATATCGAAGCAAAGGCCCTGCAGGCAGCCAAACTGCTGGGGCTGGAAGACGTCGTGGACTCATACCCGGGATCACTGCCTTTCGGCTACTTACGCAGATTGGAGGTTGCCAAAGCGCTTGCCCTGAAACCGCGACTGTTACTCCTGGATGAACCTTTTGCAGGTTTGACCCCTTCCGAGGTGGGCGAACTTGCGGACTTGATCCTCTCTGCCAAGAGTGAGAACCAGGCTATAGTTCTTGTCGATCACAATGTTAAAGCCGTTTACAGTTTTGTGAATAGAATCATAGCACTCTATGTCGGCAACAAGATAGCGGACGGCAATCCGGATGAGGTCATGGCAGATGCGGAGGTACGCAGGGTTTTTCTGGGAAAGAGCATGGACGAAAAGGCAGGGTCGCTATCTTCCCCGCCCGCCGGCTCTGTCAACAGCAATTTTCTGCTGGATCTGAACATTGAGTCCGTAAAATATAACAAAGCTGAAATTCTGCGCGATGTAGCAATCCGTATCCGCGAGGGAGAGTTTGTTTCCCTGGTCGGGCTGAACGGCGCCGGCAAATCCAGCTTGCTGAAAGCCATCACCGGACTTGTGAACTATGCGGGCGATGTAAAATGGCGAGGCGTATCCACCAAACAGATGACTACAGCTCAAATTATCCGGCTGGGCATCGCCTTTGCCCCTGAGACCAAGGAACTGTTCCGCTATATGAGCGTCAAGGAAAACCTGGAGCTGGGCGGCGAAAGACTAAACAGGCATGAGCGCCAATCCAGGCTGAATGACGTCTATGGGCTCTTTCCGATCCTGGAAGAACGCACTGCCCAGCCCGCCTTCACCCTATCGGGCGGCGAACAGCAGATGCTGACCATTGCACGGGCCATGATGCAAGCGCCCTCCCTGCTCATACTGGATGAGCCTACCCTGGGTCTGGCGCCGGTTGCGCTCGACGCTATTTCGGAAACACTGTCAACCCTGCACGGCAAACTGGGACTGACCATACTGCTGGCTGAACAGAATGTGCATTTTGCGCTCAAACATTCCGACAGCATCTATTTGCTCGATCATGGGAGTATAAGCTGGCAAGGCGCAGTCGCGGGCTTTGTGCAGGAGGTCGGCCACAAATATCTGGTATGAGGAATGGAAGCGATCTCGACCGACGATACGGCCGTGAAAACGCTGGCTTACCATCTTATACCGAGTTCAAGAAAGCATCAAGTCAAGGGCGCGGGGAGCTAAGCCCCATAAGCGCTCAAATAAGATACTTGTACATTGGCCATTTTTATTATAGATTTGTTTTTCATGAATCCACTACAAGAGCTTGGCGACTGGGAAATCCTATTGAGCTTTTTGCCAGCAGGCTG
>JBEKPW010000049.1:0-39415 GCA_049520315.1 Syntrophobacteraceae bacterium | reverse complement strand
TTTGCACACTGGCAACGAGGGATGGTGGGGGCTTTTGCTTGATGGGAGCGGTGTGAGTCGAGAGGCTCCCGCACCGTTCTGCGAGGGGCTGGGGGTGCAATTCCCCCGGTCTACTCACCGCTGTGCGTAGCAAAGCCTATTTTTCCTTGTTATTTAAAGTTGTTATTGCGACTTAGCGCTTCTGTCTCTCTTTTGCTCTATCCATCCGGTTTTGTCAATTGGAAAGGACCGACGATAGCTGCATTCGACTGGGATTTGGCTTTTGTCAGTTCCGCCCCAACAGCCTGAGCACCCCGATAGACAGGGCTGGAACGTAGGTAATCAGCAGTACTCCCAGACCAAGTATCAGCAGAAATGGGATAACATTGCGGTATAGCGCTACCACCGGCTTTCCGAAACGTGAAGATGATAAGAGAAGGTTTAGGCCTACCGGCGGGAAGAGAAAACCAAGTTCAAGGTTGGCCAGAAAAATGATGCCGAGGTGAACCGGGTGGATCCCGAAAGCCACTCCGAGCGGAACGACAAGGGGCGTTAGGACGATGATCGCCGAAAATATTTCCAGTACGCTTCCCAGTACCAGCAGCACGACGTTCAATGCGAGCAGGAAAAGAAGCGGCGAGTGAATCTGCTCCCTTACGACATCCAGCAGGCGGTCGGGAATTTGGGCATCCACGAGGTAGCCTGTAAGGCCCATTGCGCAGCTAAGAAGCATCAAGATCGCCCCGACGAGCGCGGCAGCCTTGACGAGCGTTGCCGGCAACTGATTCAGAGGATGCAGGTCCCGGTGGATTAAGCATGCGATAACGATTGTGTAGGCGAAAGCGAAAGCCGAAGTCTCAAGCATCGATGCCAGACCGGTCCCGAACAGAAGGGCCATCGCAACAGGAATGGAGAGGTCCCATTTTGCGTAGCGCGCTGTATCCAGAAGTTCGCGCCATTTAAAAGGCTGCTGCTCTATCCCTGCTCTTATGCTGACAATTATCCCATAAATCGACACAAGAGCGAGCAGCAACGTTCCCGGCACCATTCCGGCGATGAACAACTGGTCCGCCGGAGTATTTGCGACAACGCTGTAAAGGACTACGGCAAGGCATGGCGGAAACAGAAGGCCCAGGCTCCCGGCCGCCGTTACAAGGCCGAGCGAGAAACGCTCTGAGTACCCACCCTTGAGCAGTATGGGATAGACAAGCCCCCCGAGAGCTATGATCGTAACGCCCGAGCCGCCGGTCAGCGCAGTGAAAAGCGCGCAGACCGCTCCGACGAGCACCGCAATTCCCCCGGGAATGAACCCCAGAAGCGCTCGAAAAAAATTCACCAGTCGCCAGGGAGCGTTGGTCTCCGCCAGGACAAAGCCGGTTGCGGTCAGCAGTGGTATCGCGGGAAGCGTCGGTGAGCCGACAAGCCTGTAAATCTCGGCTGATACAGCCGAGACAGGGGTCCCGTCCCCCCAGAAAAGGAGTAGCGCCAATCCGGACATTACGGTAAACACTGGGGCGCCAACAAGGGTCGCGGCCAGAAGAATTGCGCTCAGGGTCCAGACTGTCACGTTCGCAGGTTGAATTATGCCCAGAAGAAAGGTCGTGCCTGCAATGGCTCCAGCCCCAAGACGCGCTGGCAGCCAGCTCGAGGATTTCAAAATGTAAGTCAGCGAGATAAGCCCCAGGCCGAGGGGCATTACGCTTTCGCTGATCCAGACCGGCAGCCCCAACGTCAAACTCCGGGCCTGCGACCGTTCGGCGATAACTACACAGATACTGGCATAGGTAAGAATTGCGGTGACAGAGGCGGCTATGCAGGAGGATAAGTACTCGGCATCCCGGCGAACTCTTACTCCCGGGAGCAGGCTGGCCGTGGAGAGCGTAAGATGTTTGCCGGTCAGGGTGGCGGCAAGTCCGCCGATGAAGGTAAGAAAAAAGGTCAACTGCTGGGTATAGGTGGCAGATCCCGGGATGTGAAACCCGGCAAGCGGGCGGCCAAGAAAGTCCACGAGCGGCATGGCAGTGAGCAGAAAAAAACCGGCCGCAAGCGAACCTTCCTCAATACCGCGAGCCAGAGCACCAGGCGTCACTTTCCCGCCTTACCCGCCTGCCGGCGGCATTGGTCCCTGAGCTTCAAGGCGGCGTCTAGAGGTTCGACGGGCACATAGGAACCCCGAACATCCGGGAGAATGCCTTCGATCAGACGCCGCCATTCATCCAGGGCTTTTTCGTCAATTGAAATGACTTCAACCCCATTCTTTTCCAGGACGTCGATGTCCCTTTGGTCTGTTTGCCTCGAGAATTCACGCATGCGCTGAGAAGCTCTGAGCGATGCCTCCATGATGGCAGGGCGAATTTCAACGGGAATTTTCTCCCAGGCGGATTTTGTTATCACTATGCCCCCCAGGAGCACAGCCCATTTGAGATCGGTCATATAGTTGAGTTGCTTGTACCATTGCAGCAGGAGGACCCCCTGAGAGGTCATGGTGATGGCATTGACCAGACCGGTCTGAAGGGCGGTCGCGATCTCGGTGGAAGGCAGCGGCACAAGATTAAATCCGGCTTTTTTGACAAGTTCCACATACTGGTCATCGCCCCCCCCGGCAAACATCTTCAGTTTTTTCAGATCATCGGGCGTCCTTACGGGAGACTTGGTAAAGAAATATGTCCATCCTCCATCCGACCATCCGAGGACAAAGAACCCCTTTGCCTCCATTCGCCGCTCCAACTGAGAACGGATCTGCTCACGGACGCAATCCAACTCCCCGTAATTAGCGTACGCCAAGGGAATTTCGAGTGCGAGCACTCCCCGGTCTATTTGACTGAGGCCCCCTACAGTAAGAAGACCCCCGTCGAGTGTCCCAAGCCGCATCTTTCGAACGATGTCCGGGTCATCCCCGGCCACCCCGCCCGGATAGAGCCGTAATACAATCCGGCCATTGGACGCTTTTTGCCATTCAGCACCCATTTCCTGAAGAATCTTGTGCCATTCGGATCCCTGAGGCGCGAGTGTCGCCATTTTTATGACAATCTCCCCGGCGCCTTGGGCAGTGAATGCTGAAATTGAAAAGAGAATGGCCCCAAACCAAAACCATCTATGAAGTTTCATGGTGCCGCCATCAATTCTGCCTGAATCAGTCAATAAAGAGCCGGTCCATTCGGGCGCGGAGCCATCGTGCCCGGCGCTGTGCAATTATATTTGAAAGCCGCTGGTCCGGGGCATCGTCGATATTGATTGCGAGCGCCCGATCAAGCAGTTTATTGAACTCAGCCCGGTCCTGTATTGCCACGTCAACCGTTTCGGCGAAAGAAACCAGAGGGGCGGCCCTTCGTCCCCCGGACAGATTAATCGCCCGCGCAAGGCTTTCGCGAGAGCGGTCGATAGAGCCTCCGGCAGCGGCCGGCCTCCCACCTTCGTAGACAATCATAAAATCATAAATCACGCCCAAACCAAATTTTTCGTCAAGCTCCAGGGCGCGCCTAATGAGGACCTCCACCCAGGGTAAGTCCACGGAAAGGGCAGAGTTGGTTTTATCCAGTGAGATTGCAGCCCCCCACGCGACCGCAGTCCAGTAAAGGAGGGGAACGTCTTGTTTGCCCATTGGAGCCAGTGCCTTCCCGGAATCGCTCCTCAGCAGGACGGCAAAACCAGGCTGGACTTCCTCAAGGCCGCGAATTCCATAACCCAGCCCCCGGCGGTAAAGACGCAGTGCACGCTCCCTGAGAGATATGGCCCGCATAAGGTCCGTGTCTTCAATTAAATCAGCATCCGTCTGCACGAAGGCATAGGCGTACTGGGTAAAACCGCTCGTGGCCGCCAAAAGCAGCCCTTTATGATGTGGGGACTGCGCAAGCAGACTCTCGATGGTTTTGAGCCCAAAGGGCAACGCTGCTCCCACAAGGTCCGGATCGTCGTCGGTAGCGTAACTCGATGAGCCTTCCGCCAGAGCGTTGCCGAGGCGATCCACCACGAGTTTGTTAAGGGAACAGCCTGCCAAGGCCAGGACAAGAATAGAAATCGATATCCAGCGCAATCCCGGAATGACTCCCATAGCGAATTTGTCGGTCATAATCCGAATCATGTGCCGATGGTCTCCTTTTCCGAAAAACGTCCAACGATACTGCGACTCTTTAAAATATCAAGCACTTTTCGGGATGAAACCGGGTTGCTTTTGCGATGAAACTCTTTGGTGGGGCTAATGCCTTATATCCCCAGCATTTCCTCAATCCTAGCGAGAAATACTGCTCCATTAAAATAAGCTGCCCAACCGGTCTGTGCAACCTATGGGTTTAGGCTGCGGGCTTGACGGCCGGCAATGGTATTATTTGACTTTCTTGAACCGGAGTTCTTTTGATCCTGGAAGGGTGTAGCGAACAACGTCGTTATCAATATTTGCAATGATTACATCCGCCGTGGACTTGGAGTAAACGAGGTCAGGTGATCCCTACGATTGGCGATTAGACACGTGAACGCTAGTGAAGTTGGCTGCGGCCAAGCGGGATGCGGATCACCTAGTGGGACCCCTCTCAGAAAAAAAAGCGGCCGGGTATGGAGTTCGTACCCTTTTTCTTTATTTTCAAACCGAACCACGACCAGTTGATGCTGGGTAGGGCGCAGAAGGCTTTTGAACGCGGACTGGGAGGTGGCAATTGTGGAAAATTCGTCCTTCACATAGTTTATAGATTAGTCTAACTGACGCTGAGTTCAGCGCCAAATCACATGGCACTGACGTAAATAAACTCTTTATAAGCACCAGCAGTTTCTTCTTTGATGGCCCAACCGGTCCTGATGGCGTGTGGGTTCAACTCCGGCGTCCTCCTCAAATGGCAGCAAGAAAAAATAAAGACTTGGAGCTGGCAAACTGCCCATTCGAAGCCTCACTGTTTTAAGCTGCCAACCGAATCTTCCTTCTCAGCAAATCCTCCAAAGCGCCATCAAGAGCAACCCTTAACTGATTAATCTCATGGGCGATGTATCTTCGCAAATTCGCGTCCTGCCTCAGTTCGTCTGTCGAAAGTCCATTTACGACATCTCTGGGCTGGTCCACCAGTTCAGCAACTTCCCGTAATTCTCGATAAGCTCCGCTCCCGTCCCGGCTCCCGTCGAAACACTTGAAATATTTCTTCCACTAAGCCGCGAGTCCATGGAGGGCATCAGCCTGACGAAGTGCCGCAAGAATCCGGAGACAGAAAACCCAGGCCATGCAGATTGCCAGGGTAAGGTTCCATTCGATTTGCTGGGCATGAGATTGACCCTAAAATCTGGACCGCAGACATGTCCTTTATCTTCTTCGCAGTTTTCCATTATCGGGGCGCCGCAATAGAAGAATCGTTTAACAAACGTGCATAACCCAACGAAATTGGCCTTATCAGCGAGGGCCACTGATTCAAAAGTTTCCCACCCAAACCTCTCCACAACCTCAACCCGCCTTCAATTGAGCGCCTCTTCAATAATATCTTCCCGAACACATTATTGCCCGCACAAGCTTTCAAACACCGTCATAAACAAGCGAGATTATGTTCTCTGAGGGTTTTCCTATTGGCCACGGGTTTAGACACGGGTTGAATTCAACCCTAGCGATATCTGCTTTTATCATTATAGAACGCCTAAGCCATAATTCAATTCCTTTTATACTCTTCATCGACAAAATCTACATAATCAATTTTATCTACATGGATAAATCTCGATTTTATACACTTATTACCATTCTTCCTCACGACCACTACCCATATATGCCTACGAGGTCGTTTGGAAGTGCAATGACCAGCACCTGAACTAGGCTAACAGCACAGATAATCGTAATTTAACAATTATTTTTGCCAATCAGCCAACTCTCTGCTTTATGTACATCTTTGAGGACCATATAATGTGATTTGCGTGTGTTATCGAACAACGTTAAACGATGATGGTATAGAAATATGGATAAAGAGAAACAAGAGGCAAGTTATATCATAACGTCAACCTGCAAACATCTAATCTTCGTTTTATGTTGTGCACAACATAACACGAATAATGTTGTGGTCAGCGTAATGTTGTCTTCCATCAATGGCCGTCCTTCCTCTTTCACGCATGATCATCATAAGGCCGTTCGGGTCAATCAGATAGGTTCAGTGCCGCCGGGTTGTTATTCTGGTGTCGGATGCCCGCATCACAACATTTTTTTCTGCAAAGCGAACCTCGCCATGAAGCAGGCGGCACTGGAGAAATGCGCCCCTTGACCCGCGCCCAGCCGGCGGCCTGGAAGAAAGATCCCGATATCATGGAATTTCTCAGTTCGGGGTAAGCCACACACCGGCACCGCCAGCCCACTCCAAGATCACGGACGGGCTGGCGGTTAATGTTGCCACGCATGTCCAAACTTGAAGGCAAGGAGACAAGAACAGGTGGAAGACAACATTACGCTGACCACAACATTATTCGTGTATGGCACATTAAGAAATGGCCAATGTAACCGCCACTTTCTCGACCGATCGAAATTCCTTGGGATGGCCAAAACCAAGAAACGCTATGCTCTTTATGGACATTGGATACCTTTCCTATCACGAATTGCTTCTGTTTCACAAGTAACCGGGGAAGTTTATTCAGTTGATGATGCCACTCTTCTCAACCTCGACCAACTCGAAGGCCATCCTGACATGTACAAAAGGGAACAGGCAGAAGTGATCCTTCAAGACGGAACCGAGATCATTGCATGGGTCTACTTCTGCGATACACCACGGGGCGATCTCATTGAATCCGGGGACTTCTTGCAAAAGACTGCACCCCGAAGGAGAAAATAAAGTGTGCGAGTTATTGGGGATTTCTTGCAGCGCGAAAGTAAGACCTGGTCGCTATTTCAAGGTCTTTCGACGGAGGGGACTAGATCTCCCAGACGGGCAGGGAAATCCTGACGGTTGGGGAATTGCTCTTTATCCAGACGGGAGAGCAGTCCAGGTAATCAAGGAGTATATCCCGGCGGCTTGCAGCAAACTCTCAGAATTCCTCTCCACCTACGAGCACTTGTGTTCAAAGATTTTTATCGCTCATGTTCGCAAAGCCTCCCGAGGAGTTGTCACTTACAGCAACAGTCATCCTTTTTCCCGAGAGCTTCGGGGACGAGATTACGCATTCGCCCATAACGGTACTATTCGCAGTATCCAGAGGTTTTCGGTTGGCCGACATAAGCCAGTTGGAAACACCGACTCCGAACACTTATTCTGCCACCTTCTCGACTTTATCGAGCAAAGGGGCATATGCGGCTGGACTGCGGAGGATCTATTTGAGTTTTGGAAATTTCTTATCTCGATCAACCGCAGGCCCACAAAGGATAAGCCAAATAAGCTCAACATCCTGCTTTCGGATGGAGAAACCCTTATCTGCTACACTGATTTTTATGGGAATGGATCGCTTTACCGGCTGATGCTACGGGTCAACGGTGAAGTTCTCGCAAGGGGAAGGAAGCTATCGGCGTGTTCGCAGCTCAAGGATAATGATGAGGAAGCCATTGGCATTGTTGCGACCAGGCCTGTTAGCTACGATAAACTTTGGGTATCTATGGAGCCCGGTGAGCTGTGCGCCCTGCGAAATGGGGTCCAAGTTTTCTCAACCCGGAAAAGCTGCCGGGCGATAAGGTCGAACGGGCAGTCACGATGATAGGGAAAAAGGTTTGCAGGTTGAATTTTTCCGAGTCTGCAAATTGGGCTGGCATGGTGCGCAGAAAACATATACTTAGAATCAACGGTTTTCATCATCTAACTTTGAGGAGGAAAGAAAATGACGAAAGCTGAATTGGTTGCAAAAATCGCAAGTGAAGTTGGAATTGCCAAATCAATGGCCGAAAAAGTTGTGGACGGTTTTGTTGCTGCTGTTTCTGGCGCTTTGTCAGGCGGTGACAAGATCACACTGGTAGGTTTCGGGACTTTCAGCGTCGGGCAAGGTCTCAACGTGAAGGCCGCAATCCACGGACCGGCGCAAAGATCACAATTCCGGCGTCAAAAGCTGTCAAGTTCAAAGCAGGCAAGACCCTAAGCGAAAAGGTCAAATAGAAATCCTCACGTTCAACAAGATGATCTGAAGGGACTGCTCGCCGGAATGAATTGGCGGTCGGTCCTTTTAATTTTTTCCATGTGCAGCATTTTTGGCAATGCAGCCTATTCATCACGTTGAAAGCCGAAGGCCAGCCACGATAAATGGGGGAACGTTTCAACCAGGTTGAGTTCTTACTGATCTTACAGATTGGAGCAAGCGTGACCGCGTAGAAGAGCCGGTGCCAGAAGTCAACATATCCAAAAGTTATGCGTTATCCACCAGCCGTCATCTTCGATTCAACATCCTGGCAAGGAGTATGGACTGTCGCCAAGCCTTAGCTGGCAGCTATTCCAAAGATCTTTTACGTACAGGGCAGGATAGAATAAGTACCATCCGGGGGCAGATTATTTTTTCCCTGTACACCTGTAATAGCGTCATCGGTCATATTCAATATCAACCACCCAAAAAAGAAAAAATTTTTTGAATAGGGTCCTTTTCAGCGAATGCGCTTAGGACGCCACTCTAACATTCGTGAAGTGCAAGTGGGATGTAACCTTTTTGAAACCTTTTTCTGATATTCTGATATAAGGGGTACAGCACTATTCAAAGATCTCAGATTCGGATACCGTTGACTTCTCAAGAGTGAGGGTTCCAGGAATCTGCTTGAGAGCCTCTGCGGCCAGTTATGCGAAGGGCTTTTTTCTCCAACAAGTTGGTCTCGAGGATCTGTAGAGCCAGCAGGGATCCTTATGAAATTGCCAAGGAGGATTGGGATGAGTAGAACCTACTGTTCAATTGCCTTTTTAATAATTGTCTGTATTTTCAGCTTTGAGCAGACCGCTGCACACTCCGCCACTTGGCAATCGGTAGCTCCGCTTAATACTGGGCGAAGTCAGTTCGCCGGTGGTGTCATAGATGGCAAGATTTTTGTGTTTGGGGGCAATAGCCGGACGGAGCCAAGTCCCCTAAATTCAACGGAAATGTTTGATGCTTCCGTTGGCTCATGGGTCTATAAGGCCGATAACAACAATACAACCGGTGTTGAAGAAGTTACAGGCGCAGTGGTGAACGGCAAGTTTTATGTCTTTGGGGATGCTTCGGGAGAGGATCCTTATTTTGACGGAGTGTATGATCCAACAGTTGATGCTTGGGCACCAATAGCCCCAATGCTCACTCCCAGGAGCAATGCACCCGCTGTAGCTTATAACGGCAAAATCTACGTGTTTGCGGGGAATGGAGCGGGGGGCGTTCATTATACTTTAGTAGAGGCCTATGACCCTGGTAGCGACACTTGGCAAACAGTTACCAACATACCTCAAGTGGTAGCTTCTCCAGCTGTCGCTTTAGTTGGGGACAACGTCTATGTGATTGGAGGTGGTAGCCCTTCCGAAGGAAAGATGGTTAACACTGTCTACATGTACAATTTTACTACGGACACTTGGAAAACCAGTGGTTTTGCTCCCCTTCCCAATCCGAGGGCTTTTGAGTGTAACGGTGCTGCACCAGTCGTGGATGGCAAGATCTATCTCATTGGTGGGCTTGCAGGGACAAAGAGTAGTCTTTCGGCGTCTAAAAAAGTTGATATCTATGACACTGTGTCAAACACGTGGCAATCGGGTACCCCATTACCCACTCCAATATTCTCGCAATTTTCCACCATTTTAAACAACCTCATATATGTGGTGGGCGGTAACACCTCCGAAACCTCCTCCGGGGGCAATAACAATGCAAGCATCACAGCCGCAGTCTGGGTATACGATTTGCTCGCACCCCCCGGCCAGCCAACGAGCGTCAAAGCGACCGCCACGGGCGTGGGACAGGTCACAGTCGCCTTCAAAGCCCCGACTTCATCTGGCAGTAGCCCGATCGCTGGCTATGCCGTGACGTCGAGTCCGGCGGGGGGCGTCGACTCCAACGCCGGTTCTCCCTCCCTCCCTCACATCGTTACCGGACTTGCCAACGGCTCTTCTTATACGTTCACCGTGACGGTGACCAACCAGGACGGAATGCAGGCCACGTCAAAGGCTTCCAGCAAAGTAAAGACCTGGTCTGCCCCGGGCACACCGAAAATAACGTCCTTAAAGGCTGGCAACGAGGAGGTTACGGTGACATTTAGCGCATCAAAGACTGACCCCGGCGACCCCGTTTCCTACACCGTTACGGCCGCGGCAACGGGTCAATCCACACAAACGGCCTCGGGATCAAAAAGCCCATTAACTGTGACAAACCTGACCAATAACGTTACATATACATTCACCGTGACGGCGACGAACCAGGTCGGATCGAGCGTATCACCTTCCAAGTCCCTGACTCTTTCTGCTCCCACGCCGCCAAAGAGTAACTGTGTACAAATCAGCGGGGGGAACAGCTATATTACTGTTAAAAATAACAGTTCTTCGATGATCGAAGTATATTTTGGCGAAACTGGTCAGGTACCATTTGGCGCCGCTATTGGAGCAGGAGACTGCAATATTGTTGGGATAGAGGTTCCTTCGTCATATACATTGGTGTTCACAGCCGAAATCACGCAATGTAATTCCCCAGCTAGTACATGTTACGATGAACTTTTTGGCCCAACTGTGACAGTGCCGCTCACGCTAACAGAAGGCCAAAGCGAATCAATAACAGTGACAAATAGTATGTTTCAGTAAAGAGCACAGCATCTCCGCAGATCGTGTTCTCGTGACGCATCGGGCACTAAGCGCTGTGCATCTTTCTGGAGTGGCTTCATTTCGGAATCTTCAAAACCACTTGTCGTAGTTGAATTTGGAGGGAATAGTGAGAAAAATGGCAAGAGCCAAATACAACCCATTTGAAGTTTTCTTCGGAACCGCACGATCCAGAAGATCATACGCAACTTCCATATTATTTTTCTTGCTGATCTTGAATCTAGTCTGCCTCTGTTGGGCAACCCCGAGCCGTGCGGATTGGACCAGTATCGGCCCCGAGGGTGGCAACATCCTGTCTCTTGCCATCGACCCTTCAAATCCCGAGACAATCTACGCCGGGAATTCTGGCGGCTGCGTGTTCAAGAGCATCAACGGCGGGGGGAACTGGAACCGGATCAGCTCAGGCACGGATCTGCCAATCAATGGCATCTATTCTCTTGCCGTCGACCCTGTAAATTCCCAGACCATCTACGCAGGAGGTAGCACCGGCGACGTATACAAGAGCACTGATGCCGGCACGAGCTGGACTCCGGTCAACTCGGGCATGCCAAGCTACTACATCAAGTCTCTTGCTATCGACCCTCAAAATCCCCAGAACATCTATGCAGGAATGAGTATCTACGGAGTATACAAGAGCACCGACGGCGGCACGAGCTGGACTCCGGTCAACTCGGGCCTGCCATTGACACAATATGGTCTTAGTTTCGGCGACATCCTGTCTCTGGCTATCGATCCTGTACATTCTCAGACAATCTACGCAGGAACTGATTCCTACGGAGTATACAAGAGCACCGACGGAGGCATAACCTGGAACCAGACCGGCATGCCATCCTACTACTACACACTGTTGTCTTTGGCCATCGACCCTTCAAATCCGCAGACAATCTATGCCGGGGCTTCTGGCGGCGACGTATATAAGAGCACCGACGGCGGCGGGAGCTGGAACCAAGTCAGCGCCTCTGTCCTGTCAGAAAATTCTTTCCCGTCTCTTGCCGTCAATTCTCTTGCTATCGACCCTTCAAATCCCCAGATAATCTATGCCGGGACTGCCGGCGGTGGCGTATTAGCGACCACAAACGGCGGCGGTGGCTGGGTTCCGGTCGGTTCGGGGCCAGCAGGCCCAACAGTCCCTACTTTCAATTTTCTCGCCATCGACCCTGTAAATACTCAGACCATCTATGCCGGAACTAATGACGGCGTATGTAAGAGCACCGACGGCGGAGCAAGCTGGACTTGGGTCGACTCGGGCTTGGATTGGCAAAGGACTTATTCTCTCAATTCTCTTGCCATCGACCCTGTAAATACTCAGACCATCTACGCGGGTACTTCTGTCGGCGCATACAAGAGCACAGACGGTGGCACAGGTTGGAGCCAGATAGGCCTGACAGCGGTTGGTGGCTGCGGCCCTCTTGCCATCGACCCTGTAACTCCCCAGACAATCTATGCCGGAACTTCTAACAACGGCGTATACAAGAGCACGACCGGCGGCACGAGCTGGACTGCGGTCAACTCGGGCCTGCCAGCGACTTCGATCAATTCTCTTGCCATCGACCCTGTAACTCCCCAGACAAT
The DNA here is from genome assembly GCA_049520315.1 of Syntrophobacteraceae bacterium. Classification (GTDB taxonomy): domain Bacteria; phylum Desulfobacterota; class Syntrophobacteria; order Syntrophobacterales; family Syntrophobacteraceae; genus SbD1. The sequence continues at coordinate 27,188 of JBEKPW010000049.1, read as the reverse complement.
CTATGCCGGAACTTCTAACAACGGCGTATACAAGAGCACGACCGGCGGCACGAGTTGGACTGCGGTCAACTCGGGCCTGACAGATACTTGTGTCTTTTCTCTTGCTATCAACCCTTCAAATCCCCAGACAATCTATGCTGGAGATGACGTCGGCGATGTATTCAAGAGCACAGATGGCGGCGGAAGCTGGACTGCTGTCAACTCGGGCCTCCTGACAGGAAGCTTCATCCTCTCCCTTGCCATCGACCCTGTAACTCCCCAGACAATCTATGCCGGAACTTCAAACAACGGCGTATACAAGAGCACGACTGGCGGCACAACAAGTTGGGGCCAGATCAACTCAGGCCTTACAGCGGCTAATATACTCTCTCTTGCCATCGACCCTGTAAATTCCCAGACCATTTATGTAGGAACTGATTCTGGCGGCTGCGTATTCAAGAGCACCGATGGCGGCACGAGCTGGACTCCGGTCAACTCGGGCCTGCCATCGACTCCGATCAATTCTCTTGCCATCGACCCTGTAATCACACAGACTATCTATGCTGGAATTAATTCCAGCCCCGGTGGAGCTCAAAGCGGCGTATTCAAGAGCACTGACGGCGGAACAAGCTGGAACCAGACCGGCTCTTTTACGGATAGCGAAGGTTTTGAGTTTGTTACAGCCGAGTCCTTTGCCATCGACCCTGTAACTTCACAGACCATCTATGCTGGAACCGGCGACGGCGTATACAAAAGCATTGACGGCGGTACGGACTGGACCTTGTCGTCGCAAATGGCAACCGGCGGGCCACTGGTCATCAATCCTCAAAATCCCCAGACGCTCTATACAGGAAACAATTCCACCCCGGGCAGTGCATACAAGAGCACCGACGGCGGCGCAAGTTGGAACCAGATCGACTCAGGCCTGCCAGGTCCCTCCAATGACGCCATCATGTCTCTGGCCATCGATCCTGTAACTCCCCAGACCATCTACGTAGGCACTTGGTATGACAACGGTGTATTCAAGAGCACCGACGGCGGCACAAGCTGGGCTCCGGTCAACTCCGGCCTCCCATGCTACAACGGCGTCATGTCTTTGGCCATCAACCCTGTGACTTCCCAGACCATCTACGCCGGAACAAGCGATAACGGTATATTCAAGAGCACCGACGGCGGAGGAAGCTGGGTTCCGGTCAACTCGGGCCTGACATATACTTACATCCTGTCTCTTGCCATCGACCCTCTAACTCCCCAGACCATCTATGCCGTAACCAATGGCGGTGTATTCAAGAGCACCGACGGCGGAGGAACGCCCAGCACTCCAAGCGGCTCTCTTTGGGTAACGATCAGCCCGGCTGGGGCGGTAAGCGCCGGGGCGCAGTGGTGTGTAGACGGGGGAAGCTGGCAGGCAAGCGGGGCAACCGTTTCAGGGCTCACAGTTGGATCTCATACGGTAAGTTTCAAAGCCGTGCCCGGCTGGACTCCTCCCCTCGCCGGGTCCGTAAACATCACGAACGGACAGACTACATCTCTGACCTTCACCTACGCGCAGCAAGCACCGAGCAAAAACGGCTCCTGCGGTTCAGCAAACGGACAGGGTTTTCTAAAAGCTCCTACATCAAACCTTCTTTGCAGTTCGGGCAAAGCCTCCAAGGTAACAGGGAAAGGCCCCTGGAATTGGACCTGCACGGGGTCAAATGGAGCAACAACGCAATGTTCGGCTAATCTTGAGATAAACGGCGCTTGTGGTTCGGCAAAAGGGAAGAGTTATCTCACGGCCCCGACAACAGAGCTTTGCAAGGACGGCACGCCCTCCTCCGTTACTAATAACGGAGATTGGCAATGGACCTGTGCAGGGTCCAACGGCGGCAACACAGCGGACTGTTCGGGCAAACTTGAGGTAAAGGGAGCCTGTGGTTCTGCGAACGAGGAGAGTTTCTTCACAGAACCGACATCAGACCTTTGCACTGCGGGAACGGTCTCCAAAGTTACAGGGAAAGGACCGTGGGACTGGAGTTGCGAGGGTTCAAACGGCGGGGCCACAGCGCGCTGTTCAGCCAGACTCGAAGTAAACGGCGCCTGCGGTACAGCAAACGGAGAAAGTTTCCTAACTGAACCGCGGTCAAACCTTTGCATTGCTGGCAAGGTTTCCAAAGTTACGGGAAAAGGCCCTTGGGACTGGACCTGCGAAGGTTCAAACGGCGGTAGCACAGCGAGTTGTTCGGCTAATCTCAAATAATTTTAAAAAGGGGCAACACTTCATTTAAGTGAATATTATGAACGGGCATAATCATCTATCTTGATCATCATCGGGGAGCATTGCTCCCCCTGTTCTCTCCTCGCCACCATGATTCACCCCGTGAGAGCCCCCTTTTGCAGAAGTTGTTCCGAGGGTCGCGCTTTCCATCTGGGGTATGACAAGAAAGTAAGCTGGCGTGCAAAAAATTCGGAGTGAGCGTCTTCCTGGAATATAATCTTTTTAGGGTGGACTCTGGGAGACCTCTTAAGCACACACGCCGTCCTGACCGCTCCCACGTGGTCTCAACCATGGAATATCCCTTGGGCAAATGCGAAAGTTAACACAGCTCTCCTCCGTCTTAAGAAATGGGCGCCAAAATCTTTGCCGTTTTCGGATCATTTGTTTACCAAATCGCCGCCAACAGATTCTTTCGAACAGTGGCAAGCAAAGTTGAGGCTTCCGCGATCTTTTCCCACCTTGTTTTACTACTCCGTCAACGCATCGAATCAGGTATTTCCCGATTGACGCTGCTACGGTCTAATTGTATCCTGAAGCCGGTTCATGTTTTCGCATCAGGATATACGTTTGCCAGTCACACAAGCATAGGTTGGTCTGCCCCATCTGCCCCTTTACCGAAGGGAGCGAACCAATGGCAACCGGTGCACGGGTGAGCTCGCCGCAACATTCTTTTTCACGAAAAGCAGATCCCTTACTACCGCCAAGGTCGGACGTTCCGGTTGATTAAGCACGCGGGCCGAAGCTGCCTTCGTTCCAGCCCGGCTTTTTGGAGAACAAGTTATGTGTTGGAGACACCAAAAGATACCCCGATGAGGTCCTCCAAGGGGGAATTTTGACTATCTCTTTGGGGGCCTTCCAGCTTTTTGCTTCATAGAACATTTATCTAAGTGAGAGTGCGCATTTCCGGAGCGCACAGTTTGCATATTGGTTAAAGCATAATTAACGCTTCAAGGGGTTTTCCAGGTGTAGTCTGGGTCCAAAATGCTCGTCAGCATCCGTTGGTGATCGAGTTGACGCATTATTCAGGATTAATCGAGGTCAATAATTCTATGCTCTTTAATATGAGGAGGTAACCATGTTAGAATTCCATTCCAGCAGCACAGGTGCAGTATTTTGGAACTCTTCGATATCAATTTAAATCTTTTCCTTGCGGAAATTCCCTGGAAACCATGAACAAAGGGTAGGAAGGAGGTTATCTATGAGTGGGGATGAAGCCGTCGTTAATAAGTGGGATAACTATGATGTCATCGTGGTGGGGACAGGGCCTGGCGGAGCAACCGTCGCCAGGGACATGGCCAGAAGGCACAAGAAGGTCCTCATGCTCGAGTGGGGGGCGCTTAATCCCCCGAATGGCGGCATGGTACAGTCGATCAAGGAATTGTTGGTCCCTTTCAAGAGCCTTCTTTTGACTCCCCAGCTACTCGGTATGGTCCGAGGTATCGCGACCGGAGGAAGTTCAATCTACTACTATGGAACCTCATTCCCTGTACCCTTTGAGATGTTCAAATCCCGGGGCGTGGATCTCAAAGAGGCGGACAAAGAGGTGCGCGCGGACCTCCCCTTCATTGGCCCCTTGAAAGAAAACCAGCTATCGACCATGGAAAAGACCATCATGGAGAGCGCCCAGCATCTCGGATACGACTGGAAGCCCCTGGACAAATTTGTCATCCAGGATCGGTGGACTCCGGATTACAAGTGGGGAGTCAATGACCCGAGGGATATCAAGTGGAGCGCCCTCATGTGGGTCAGGGAGGCCTTGCTGGACGGTGCCACACTCCTCAATCATGCCAAGGTAAAGAGGGTCATCCTGGAGAACAAGAAGGCCGTTGGCGTGGAGTTCAAGATGAAGGGCAAAACCTGCCGTGCCTACGGCTCCACCATCGTTCTTGCCGCCGGCGGCATCGGCTCACCGGTCATCCTCAGGGGCACGGGCATTATGGGCGTGGGCTGTGATTTTTTCTTCGATCCCCTCATCACCGTATGCGGAGAACACAAATCCATCACCAGAGAAAACGAGATTCCCATGTCCTGCGGATGCCACTTCTCGGAGGATGGTTACGTGATGACCGATATGGCTATCGCCCTAAAGTACCAAGAAATCATCTTCGCCTCACAGGTCCTCCGGTTCGATCAGCTCTTCAAGAGAAAGAAAACTTTCAGGATTATGGTCAAGTTAAAGGATACCTTGGGTGGCAAGCTCACCAATGGCGGCCAGGTGCTCAAGATACTCGGAACCGAGGACCGGAAAAAGCTCAAGAACGGCAAAGAGCGGGCAAAGAAGATCCTCGAACACGCCGGTTGCCACAGCATCTACGGCACGTATTATTTCGCAGCCCACCCGGGTGGGACCGTAAAGCTCGGTGAGTTCGTGGATTCGAACCTCAAGACCCAGTACGATAACCTCTATGTCTGCGATTGTTCGGTGATCCCGGAGGCCTGGGGGCGTCCGCCTACGCAGACGATCCTGGCCTTGGGAAGATATCTGACCAAGCATCTGCTGGGTGAATCCAAGAAGACTTAGCGCAAAGCCGAAAGGTTGAAAAAGACCTGGGGCCCCCAGCCCAAATAAGAGTTGCCAAGTACAGGAGCAAGCATGGACAAGAGCGATGATTCCAGTGTCATAGCAGAAAAAGTTCTTCTTGATGTGATGAGATCCATCGGTTTCAAGAAAACACTCGATTTTCTTTTAACGGTCGTCTTGTCCGAATGGCACAAAAACTTAACCTTAGCTCTCCTATTTAGCGTTATGCGGTGGGTTATCCGGAACTTTCAAGGTTCGGATCATATCTGCATTTTCCCTCTTTCCGAAAAAACTAGCAAATTGATATGGGCCGGAGGCGGAAGTCCCCGAGAAAGGGCTGTCTCGCGGGCAGACAGGTGGATTCAGGCAGTTCCCATACACTTTCTGGCAAAAATATCCGCCCGATGTCCACCTTGCACCACCTGCTTTATTTGTCTGCAGCACTGACTGATCCCATCTCCCCTTATTTGTGGTATCGTGTGTTATAGGCTTGCATGAAAATTGTCGAATGCTTCCTCTCAAGATCCTCAATTGATTCGATCAGAACGTCCGGATCGGCCTGAACCACGTCAAGGGCCTGCTGGTACCTCCATGTGAACTCATGCCCCTTGCCGCCTCCCCGGAGAAGTGGTCCCCATGGGCAGGTTAGTATGTCCAGAGAGTGCGGAAAAGCGCTTGCAAATTCAGATAGAAAGCCACCGGTTAGATGAGGTCCGACAAGTTGACTTCGAAGCAGGAGAAGTACCGGGTAGCTAATCACCTGAGCAGCAAGCAAAGCTCTCCTGGTTATTGAATTTTCTATCAAATCATGGAGGCCGACGAGATCGAGAGGTTTGCAGGCATCGGGAGGTAGCTTTTTCAGAATCTCTACCACCTCCTCAGAATCCCCAAAGCCAAGAGCAGCGGCAATTTCCCTTTCGCTTCGATGGACAAGCGTACCGTAATCGAGCTGAGGGCGTCTCTGCCCCGGTTGTGCTCCTACCCTTATATGGCCGGCAAGGCAAACTGCGAGAGCTGGATTGGTGTCCAGGAGATTTGAAAAACTTGGCCATTCGTGAATTGCTTCCAGTAAGTTCCAATGGAAATGGGAAAATTGTCTTAGTTTGGCGAGGACACCTGGATCAATCTCATTCATTAGATCTGAAAGAATATCACGCCAGTTGCTATCCTCATTCCATTGAGTGAAAGGTACTGAGTCGCTCCAGTCAGGCTCGTACACGAATTGACCCGTTGAGGGAACAAGCCGGAAAACTGTGGCGGATGAGCGATCAAAATCAGCAAGTGGATCAAGCTCTAAAATCCCAAAGCCCAGCATGTCAAGTTTTAGGATATTATCACCGTGCGCCGGTTTCCAGGAGTTCGATCGAGTCTTGCGCCAAGCCATCGGACGCGGTAGCAATTGAACCACAAATGCCTCGTTCTGCATGGCGTAAAAGTAGCGGTTTCCTAATTGAGTCAGTCCATATATTGTCGGTGTCATTCCTTAAGCTCCTTCGGTTGCTTTTCCACTTGGGTTGAGTTCGGGGTGGGTCCGCATACGGTGTGGTTCCCGGTAAGTTGGTTGTGCTGCCTTTTCGTTTTGTTTTCCCGTGGTATCGAGCATCTTGGTCTTATTGGCGTGATCTCACCATTCACGGCCGCATCTGTCTTTGATGGCCGAATGCGTGTTGTTTGCCAGCTTTGGTTCTTCATCTCGACTCCTTTATTCTCCTTCCCGGAAACGGCCCTTGTTCCGCTATTCTCGATATCGAGTCACCCATGATTGCCTTAAGTATTAAGACCAATAATGTTTTGCACCGCTATATTATTTTTGTTGAGTATTGATTCAACCAGCCATTGAAGTCATAGAGTTTCAAGCATTCCCGGATCATCAAAAACATGAAGCAAATATATTGAGAATTTGGAAATACCAATGGGTCAAGGAGTAGCAAATGGGAGATGCGCAAAATATCGAGAAGAACACTTTGAAGGAAAGGCGCCGGTCATTCGGGTTGACTCAAAGCGAACTTGGGAAAATGGTGAGCCTCAGGCAAATGCACATCAGCTTGGTCGAACTGGGGCAACTCACACTTTTGCCTCACCAAAGAGCGGCGGTTGAGGCTTTGCTCGGCCCTGTCGATTGGGACGAGCGGTATGCAAAACTGCGAAGGTGCGAGGAGATTTCTCGATAAATCCAGTCTTTTTTGGATGCTCATAAAACATTGGCAACAATAACAACATCCAAAAAAGGAGCTACTGAAATGCAATACGTCACAGTCAATGGAACCGATTACGTCCATATCCAGTCGCTGGCTGAAGCCCTGAATGTTTCAACGGCAACGATTTACAACTGGCGGCGCGCTGGCCACATAGACTTTTGTTGGCCGCTCGGAAGGGTGATGAGCTTTGTAAGTCGCGAAACAGCCGAGCGGCTATTCCGGCTAAGAATCACCGATGCAATGGGTGCATTCGTGAAATCAATGTAAGCATAAATCGCTACTTACAATGAACAAGGCGAGCCGATCCGCTAAATCTGCTCGCCTCGGATAACGGATAAGGTAAATGTTATGAACGATAATAATATAGATGTTTTATCAACTCCAATCAGACTCATAATATCACGAATTGAAGTTGAGTCAAAAGTCACGAACGTAGGCAAAGTCAAGAATAGCTTCTTCAGTCGATATGCTATTACATCAGTTCCTGACCATGAGACAGTAGCTTATTATTTAATGACAGGACATTCGATAACACCAGCCTACGTATTATGGAATCCGAACGATATTGATCCAAAAACAGGAAAGCCGCATGAAGCTCCTACTAATGAGTCAACCTTTATTAGTCAGCAAATCTTCGGAGGTGACCTCGATAATCATGATACTGAAATACTGGAGGATGGTACAGTCAAGTATCCAGAAGGGGTTGATCTCAGCCTGACGCTTGGTAATATTCTGAACTTTTGCGACATTCACCAACTAAGACCCTTCTTGATTTATGAAACCATGAGTTCAACCGATGAGTGCCCGAGATTTAGGGTATTGTTCTGCACTCCTGAACCGATAACTAATCCTGTTAAGCGTGCCAATTACGTGGTCGCGATATGCGATTTATTCGCCACCAAGTTTAGATACACGGACCAGAATGTTACGGATTTATCAAGATTCTTTTACGGGACTACGCGGAATGAAGATAACCATTACTACTTCGACCCGGTCTATTGCGACTTGGAGCATATCCTAAAAGAAAGGTTGAATGAAGATACGTTAGGTACTGACCTCGATAATAATAATCGTGTACTGCGATATAAAACTCAAGGTCAGTACCTACCGTATCTTGACTCAATGTCTGCTCCTGTTGAATGCTATGGAGATATTTACCATCAGGCCGCACAAGTTCCATTCGAACTATTCTCATCACACTCCATGGTCGAAGGTCATTTTCTCTGTGAAGTTGAAGGCCATAAAGACCGTGCCCCGTCAGCCCATATCTATTTGGACAAAAAAGGAGAGTATCGGTATCACTGCTTCGGCTGTGGTGCTGACATGTCCGGCGTAGATTACATAATGACGACCAAGAATGTGACCGTTTTTGAAGCCCTGGAAATAATACTGAAATCACGCCATGAAGTGAAACCATTGAGAAAGTTACGTCAGGGAATTAAACGCCTTTGGAAAGACAACAAGGCTGCATATAGTAAGTTGTATTTTCATGCAAATGCCGGGGCTTACGTATTGCAGGCGTGTGTCGAAATTGCTGAGTCAGGCTACGTCGATGGTGACGAAGTTATCTTTATTGCCCCTGCTCCGTTGATTAAGCGTAAGTTGGAAAGCATCTGGGTAGATCGAGGTGAAGATTCAATTAGACGAACTATGAAGAAGCTATGTTCCTACCATGGCTTTATCCGCCATGTTAGCGACAGTGAGTTAAGGTCAAGGTATCCGCGAATGCTTGATTACCTCAAACAGCTACAAGGCCAGTGCCGTACTCATTGTAGCGTTTACGCAATGCCTCTAAACCGAGGTTTTGATGAGTGCCTTCAAACCTGTCTCGAAAGTGAAGATAATCGAAGAAGAACGGGAGCCACTGGACCTGTAACTCAGGATGGCGCGAAATTGCAGGGGCTTGATGTCCAGGCATCCCTGTATCAAACGGCGAGAGGTACAAGTGAACCAATGCTTCGTTTGCTGAAGAAATTCCGCCCAGCCCTCAAACAGTGCCTTAATGATCTAAATTACGCAACGAGGGAGCTGGTTTTGACTTACTGTGGAGAATCTTCCGACTATGCAGAGCGAAAATTACGCGAAGCTTGGCCACGACTCTTACAGGACGAAGGGTTAATCCAAACACGTGTCAATCGCCCTAATCGCTTAGAGTATGGACTACCTCGCGATCTTGACTCGAATAGCAAGGTCGCAGTTCTGAAGAAAGGAGTGAGAGATGGGAGAGCTACTGAAGTTTCATTTACCGAACAAAACGGAAACGATACCGGCAGAATCTGCGAAGACTGTAAATCCTGCCGCGAAGATGCGGTTGCGTGCTCGAATTCAATTGGCGGTAGCAGAAAGGAATGAAGCCGATTATTGGGAGCGCAAATACAGGGACATGCCAGAACCTGTAGTGGCTGTGATTGAGCCGATTTACCCTGGCAGCAAGTCCGTGGTTGTTACGAAGCGAAGGGCCGTAAATGGTTGAAATTTTGCCACCATGAAAAAGCCTCCATTGGCATTCAGCAAACTTTTTCTGTTTGGGCGTCTGCCGGGATAAAATTTTTCACCTCGGCGCCGTCCTGCATTATCCATCTTGTCTTAGTACGTACTCCATTCCTTATTATGGTGACATCTACCAGCTTAATAAGCGACTGATATTGCTGTACAAGCCTGCCGATTATGGCTGACCTGATTTTGGCCGGTTTCAGCGATACTTTTCCATTCAGCCTCAAACGGTGATCGATGTCCCCGGCACATCAGAGAATCACTCTCGACTCCGGCCCATTGGCTACTGGGTCTCGGTGGTACACCACACCGGCGTTTCCATAGAAGCTGGATTGTTTACGGGACTGAATACCTGTTCAATGACAAGGATTTAGCAACGAGACCGGGCTTCTCGCCCAATAAATTCGTGCAGAGGTATAGCAATATGTATCAGTCTGTCCGGGCGGTGTCATGGTGAATAAGCGGGGGAGACATCTGGAAGCTACTTCTATCAGACCTAAGTTGTCGATGTGCACTTGAGGCGGGCAGGTATTTCCAGGAACTGACGTCCGATCGTCAGCGTCAGTATCGTTTTCATTACATTTGAATTCGCTCTCTCAACCATGCGATTATGTCATGTGCGACGGCCGCATTTTGCATCTCGGCATAATGGCCCAGACCTCTCGCCATAATGATTTGGGCATCACTCGGCTTTTTCTTACTCAACAGCCGCGATATTCGTTTATAAGCCTCAGCATAATTCTGGGGCGGCGGCGGGACTGACCAGAAGGCATAGTACCGCAGCAAATATTCCTGGCTTGCTGTCACCGGAATTGAAGTTTGATCTACTCCAGGACGAACTTTCGCCAGTTCCGACAAGATCTTCATCGCCTCGAACTTGGTTTTCGGAAGCTTGGGCCAGCGGAGTCCTTCCAGGTAATCGATCTGGCCTTGAGTTGGAGGCTCTTCCACAGGTTGATCTGGCTGCAGTGCCTCTACCTTTAGGTGACCATTGTTTGTCAATGACAGCGAACAATTTACGCTGTCCAATTCTACCTCCACTGTGGAAACTTCGGAGTCGTTGAAGCATTGCCTTGCCTCTGCATCCAGTTCCGCTAATTCGCGCTCCAGGACAGCGAACTTCTTTTCAAGCTTTAGTTGCCTCATGCCCAATCCCTGCCATTTCAGCCGGTCGTCCATGGCTCACTCTCCTTCTTCAGTGCTTCTTCCTTGAGCGTCTTTTCCATCAAAACGAAGAGCATCTGCGCAATCGTGGTATCTTTCCTGATGCAAAAAAGTCGGAAACGTTTCCACAACTCGTCTGAACATCCCTGTAGCTGATAACTTCTCATATCTTCCTCCGGATTGATAATTGATGTGGTTATCAATGTTTTATGCGGGGCCTAAATCTTTATTCCGGAAGGTTCCTCAACATTGAGTCCTACTCAACCCTCGAGCTGGACGCTTTTGTCAGGACAACAACTTTTTGTCGCTGTGTCCTCAATCTGGAAGGAAATCGGCTCCGCCTGGTGAGCGTGAGTTCCTGGGTAGCCCCTTGTACTCGGGGTTTTCCACACCTCTAAGGGGAGCGATATATTCTGGGGAATCAAATCCAGGGGGCAGCGGGTCGGGTTGATTCTTCTTTGGATGTAGACAGCGCTGGCAGGATTTATCTCACAGGGTTGTATTTGCATCTCGCATTTTTATGGCGTACACACATCTCCTTCAACGACGAGTGAGGAAACGGGATGGATAGTTCGGTGCAATACTCAGCGATGGCATGTTGCAGATCAGGAGGATGGATAGGACTGAGGAGATCAATGACGGCGATGAATGGGTCTGCCTTTTTCACGTTCGCTAGCGCCATGATTCATCCAAGTGCTATCTGTACCGTGAGACTAGCGTAGCGCGCGATTACCCAATCGGTAGATCCCTAAGAACTGCCACATACTCCCCAGAATGCCCTACAATCGACGATATCAGACCCAGCCATACCGATTTGTCGCACTACCCGCTTCAATGAGGCCGGGGCAGTTATGCCCCGGAATTCTTAATTTCGCACGCTAACATTCGAAATGTTATTGTTTACTTCAATGAGGCCGGGGCAGTTATGCCCCGGAATTCTGTGTGAGTGGTTCGGTAGTATAGAGTTTTTGGAAGCTTCAATGAGGCCGAGGCAGTTATGCCCCGGAATTCAGCCCCTCCGCTGGGCTTTGCCGGACAAGGCTTTGGGAGGCCTTTTGCGAGACGCTATCAAGTCCGATCTCGGAGTGCCAAGATATTGCAGCTTGAATGCCATAGACATTTTCACTTCCTCCTTCTTTTCAAAGAACTTAAATAGCAGCGAGCGGTGACACGATTTTTCTCTTCACATAAGCGCTCGCACGCTTGAGGCAAAAAATTACACTATGATCGGATCCTTTCTAATGGGGTCAAACGGCCTCCCCATGCTTTCCACGCGAAGCTGAACAGGGTCTGCCGGACCCAGATCAATGATGAGCAAATGATCTTCTTTGCGATTTATCATTTCTCCCAGGCAGTCCTGCATCAGTAGGTGCTTTTGTTTTGATAGCTGGCAATGAAATACAGACAGTTGGAGCCATTTGCCAAAACCTTTCATCGCCCTGAATACTTTGTACCAGCGGTGCTTCTGATGTCACACGGATTTTAACGCTCCTGTTGGTCAGTCAGTCTTCACTTCCAGCCAGAATCCCGAGCCCGCAATGCCGACCTGCACCAATGGCAAGCGGGCCTGCGAAAGGCTCGCGAAACACAAGTCGAACATGCCAGCCGGGCCGGGCGTGATGGTCTTTAAGATAATCCGGACGGTGATAATATCTCGGATGCTGAGAGCCTGGCCAGAACGGAGCCCTGCGTAAAGTCACGCCTGCCACTGATTCCATTGGAATCCCAGCATGGATCAGACATTTGCAAAGCAACCGTTCAGCTTTGGTCGGCTGTTCGGCATCGTGCCTTTTAATCATTTTGAAATCGTCGTAGCCAGGCAGAATCACCGGTGTGACGCTGCACCAAGTTCGACTTTTCCCAACATAGCGATCGATCACCCCTTTAGATTCCGACCGCCAAAGATCACACAAAAAGGTTCGATCCTTGCCTAGCAGGGCAATACTCTTGGGATCATATGGCTGCAAGGCTTCGCGGCGCAACCGGTTTTTAGCCCAGCGAGCGTGTGTACCATCCCCACCTAATGGTTCGGCGATCATCAGTCGTCGGATCATGCCGTCTGCGTGAGCATGTCCGATCGTTGGCAGAGGAAGATAGGAAAATCGAGGCCGTCCCTGGTCTTCTTCCTTCATATGGCCGGCAACATATAGGTCTGATTCACCAGGGAATTTATGTGTGTCCTCTCGGGCGAGTTTACAGGCCAAGGAACGCAACATGGCTGCAACCCTGACCGTGTCCTCCTGTCGGAAGGCAATCTCCTCCGGAAGTTCAAAAACAGCACTTGGCCGGGGCGGCAGCCCAGATTCACGGAGGTAGGCCACTGTGTCAAATTTCCTGAGCTTAAGCGGTGGACAATACTGCTTGCCGTTGACGCGTCGCAGGAAGGACTGATGAACGGCTTCAAGATCTTCGAGGGAACCCTCAATAGGTAGGCGGTATGTCCGGTACCCGGGCAATAAGCCATCCCACGCCCGCCAACGATGTCCCGGCAACGTAGTGGCCTCCGCCTCGCTCATAATTCGACCGCAGCCAACTACCTGGTCAATGCCCCAACCCAAAGCTATCAGGTGACGGGCTTCACAGCAAAGCACCTCGGCGCATGATTTTGATGATCCATCTTCGCTTTCATCAATTTGCCAGAGGTAATGCAATGTACCACTCAGTAAGCAATGTGGGCGAACATGTTTTGTAGTCAACCGGTTTTGGCGGTCGAACTCTTCATCGCTATCATTATTTGGTACAAAAACCGTACTGCCATAAGCTTGACGCGCGCTTGGTGCTATGATCACCGGGGCTTTCCTCCGCTCGAGCCAACGAAAAGCGTCTGACTTTACCGTCGACCATTCTATGTTATGGCAGCCTGTGCGTGACCCGGCCAAAAGTGCCTGGAAGACACGCATCGGAGAGGGAGGCCATTCCGGCTCCTTGCGATCACCTTTGCCGTGAAAAAAGGGATCGAGAAAGTTTATCGTAATGCAGAGATAACTCGGCATTAGTTGAGTTGCTCCTTGGTTTTTCCCTTGCTCGCTGATGATTTTTTGAACTTCTCAATTATTTCTTTTGTGATGGGACCCTGCTTAAGTAACTCCTTCCGTTCATCTTCTTTGAGAGTCATGATATCTTCGACAAGATCAGGACAAAAAGCTACAGTGCGGACTCCATCCTCAAACTTCTCGGCAGCTTCATGCACACCAAACTCTTCGGCAGAGGCAGTCGCAAAGGACAGTGCTTTATCATGTGTCATCGTAAAGTCTTCTTCGGTTCCGTCATGCTTAACCGACTTCCACTCGATAGGTTGTTTCGGATCAGTCACTAGCTCGCAGCCCTCGCGCAAGAATCCTTCTTGAGGCGCTGTGAAACTGACTAGGGCTAAACCCAGGATATATCGCCTGAGCCTGAATGAGGTATCTTCGCCATTCTCATTTTGGGCTGCCAATGCCCTTATCGTAGCAAGCTTGAGTATCGCATCACGCCGAATCTCCCCTAACACCTGAACCCCTCCGTGTGTCCATGCAGCAGGTACGTGTGTCAGTCCGAGTTCGGCCTTTAGACCTTTTGCTGTAGTCTTGACGTCACCCTTTGCAAGAATCTCACCTGCAATGGTCGAGTACTGAGCTGACCGGTGCAAGACTCTTACATTGTATGCGCGAATGACGGAACGGACAACCCGTGGCAGTTTTGCCTGAGTTGCTCTTGAATCCCATACTCCAAAGACAATTGAAGTGGGAGCTATCTTTGCGAGAGGTTCAGCGTTGCCTTTATCACAATAAGTTCGGAATGCCTCATACAGTTCAGTGCCCAATTCGGAGAACCTCACGATCGCATCAGCAGCTCGGTGGCCGGCATCGAGTAAATCTATTTCTCTCACTATGCCTTCTATGGCTGCCTGTACACGAATTTGGGGAATGAGTTGCTTGTATTGACCACGTTTGAAAATCGGCTCCATACGATTGGCCTGTGAGCCAACACTATCTATCTGGCAGACGCTTGAAGCGCCTTCACCGTCTATATTGTAACCAAGCCACTCCTTTTCGTTCTTCTCCTCGTTTTGGTCCTTTCCTTCATTTGTTTTCTGAGGCTTGGCATAAGTCGATGGGAAGATCACGGCATCCCAGCCCTCAAGTGGTTTAAGCCACTGTCGCATCACCAGCGCAGCGAATTCACTACTTTCTGTCAAATATTTATCGAATTGCTCCAATATCTCTTGATGACTTTCAATTACGCTAGTCACACCAGACCTCCCATGTGAGTTGAAAAACCAAATGCTTTATATCGTTTCTTTCCGTCACGAAATTGTAATTCGAATCTATATCGAATACCAGGAAGCACTTTACAATAGGGCGCTACAGAAGCCACCATCGGTAACAATGGCCTTGACCAGACGAAATATTCAAATGTCCATTTAATGGATGAAGGTAGAGGACGGAACCGCTGCAGACCAATCAAACTCAGTAGTTCTACAGCAGGGTACGCCATAGTCTCAACGAGCTGTTTATCTAGAGAAAAACCTATATCCAAGGGATGAGCAAATCGTCGCGCATCGAAATAGAACGGTTCTACCTTGCTTTGATCAGACTTACTATATTTGTACTCTTTTGGGGCTCGCATAACAGAATTGTGGTTCATCAAATCTTCTAGATCTTGAATATCCATCAGAGAATCTTGCGATGCCCGAGCGATTTTGTGTATTTCTTGTCGGCCGGCCCAAGTCTTCGGTGAAGTTGGATCTTCATTAGCCGTCTGCCACCAATCTAAGGCAATATTGAAAGGCTTCTGTAGCTGAACGGCACCCGTGCGGGCCAAGATCCCCAATTCTTTTAGACGGTCTTCTTCATTATCTGATAGTTCTCGACCTTGGTTTCCAAACTCTCCATTCTTTAATTCGGGCGACTCTTTCTCTTGACGTTGATCCTTGCGCACCCCTGAAATTTGGCATTGAGACAACTCGGCTATGAGTTTTTGAAGCGTGGCTGCAGGATCACTGCTAAAAATGGCAAACTTGGATCTCGGAACGTCGAACCACCCTTCCGCGCCGGGCCAAAGGCGATGTGCCAGTTCAAGTAAGCCGCAGCAAGCAAAATACTGACCCGAGTTTCTCACATCTACGTTAACGGAAAAACTGGTTTTGGGGTATGTCACGAATGTGCCTCCCCGAAGCATAATTCGGCTGATGCCGTGGCGGGCTGCTTTGAGGCGGCGATATCAGCGCATCGGAGGAGAGCCTCCAACCAGGCAAGGCCCCAGTGGCCGAAGCGCCGCTGAAGTTGCGCGAAGCGGCGCGAGACCTCAACAAAAGCCCTTTCGTTGTCATCTGTGGTATAAGTATTGTCAGTATTATCTGGAGCGGTTGGCTCGAAGTGAGGTCGTGCCCAGCCGTGATGCGCAGCAATTAAATGCAGAATGAGATCTCGTTCAGGGTGGTCCCTGATGTCCATAACCGCTTCCATCAGTGAGCCGAATTCATGGCGGTAGCCACCAAGAGTACGCCCATGCCTGTACTTTGTGGACTTGGCCCGTGGGTCAGTCAAATCGGGATTGCATGCAAACCACTGCCAGACAGGCCGAGCTTTGCCGTTGTCGTGTCGGAGGGCAGCCGTTACCAAAGCATTTGTCAACCAGGGGTCCAATCTCAATGCCTTCGTTATGCTTTCGATGTAACATTTTATGTTGTCCTTGTGCTGCCAAAGCTTTTGTTCTGTCTTGCATGTTTCCAGACTCTTGGATGCTGCGCATTGCATTCCGACCATCAGCATGAGACGCCGCTCTTCCACTTCCCCTTCAGCACCCTCAGTTGCCTCTTTTAACGTCACCGTTTCGGTTTCACTTAGACCCTCCGGTGGAGTTTGCCGCGTTTCACCCGTCAGCAATCGTTCCCAACAATCACTTTCTTCGGTCTTGATGAACAGCCATCGTTCACGCCGGCCATCCCCATCGTCTTCATCCGGGGTATCGGCCACGTCGACATCTACGGCTTGATCGTCAACCGAACTGGAGTCCAGCATACCGTATTCAGCATTTAGCCCTCCTGCATCGACCGGAAGCACGACCGTGCGGTAAGCCAGGTTGGCTTTCTCGACAATTCCCGACAAATACCAGCGCTCGGCATTGCCTCGCTCGTCCAGGAGAATCACTGGAAAATCACGGGATTGATCTTTCTCGCGATGTTTTTTAAGTAGGTATCGCAATACCTTCTTCACGCTATCCGTGCTGTCGTGTAAGAGTTCGCGGGTCTCGATTCGGCAGGCTCGAAACCAATCACTCAGCGGTTCCCCATCCACACCAGCTTCTTCGAGCAACTTCACTTCCTTTCGCCACACGACGTAAGTCTCTGGAGGATCGCTCGTAAGTCCATGTAGAAAGGGCGCAATGTCAGGACGACCGGGTATGGATTTCATGATGCTCGTCAACGACCAAGCATCAAGCATGATGTCGGTCATTTGTTGCATCGAGGGCATCGGCGCAAACGCAGTGATCTTTTCGTTATCATTCAGACCATTGAGCAACTCACGGAGGCTTCGCGGACTAGCATTGGGCGCCTCGTCATTCTTTTGGAGTCGCCCACGAAGAACAGCCAGCGTCACTTTTGCCGCTTGATCGAACCGACTCTCTTTTTTTTCTTTGCCTTCCTTCTCTTCTGCTTTCTGCTCCACAATATCCACTACGGCTACACGTTCCTCTCCACCCCGACGATTGACACGGCCCAAGCGTTGGATCATCGAATCCAGGGTCGTCAGATCGGAAACCAAATGGTCGGCGTCGAGATCGATGCCAACTTCACCGGCTGAGGTGCTCACAAGGTAGACCGTTTCTGGGACTTTCAGATCGTGCTTGAGAAAAGCGCGGTACACTGGATCTTTCTGAACAAGCCTGTCGCGTTCGTAGCCTCGCATCGTGCCGGTAAGAAGACGGATTCGTGGACGAGAGGGTTTTCCGAGTTTTTTGCCAAGTTCGTATGCTATCTTCTGAGCCGGTTCGGGCGAACGGACGTAAATAAGGACTTTGGACGAAGTCACTTCATGCCTCTTTGCCAGTTCGGCCATCTTCTTGATAAATTCATTTTTGCCAACTTCAGATGGGAAGTTGAGTCGTTTTTGGGCGTCAAGCCGTCGCTGGACGATCTCGTCTCCCTCATCCTCCTCTTCAAGCGAGAAGACTTTGCCGTTATTGCCAATGGTGGTGGCAGACAATTCCAATACTCGTACCGGCCGACTTTCACAGATTTGAGCTTCGGCAATACTGCCCAGTAGTTTGCTAAAGGCCGGCGTGAGGTGTGCTTCGTCATGGACGATCAATGCATCTTGACCGATAAGCCCCGCATGGTAAGGACGGTGATATCTGCGGTCACCGTATCCGCAAAACAAAAGCTTACTGCCGATCATGTCGATGGTGCCCACGATGATTGCCGGTCTTGTTGGGTCGGACTTCCATTCTTCGTTATCAGCCAGTTTACCGCGAAGTGTGCTGATTGCTAACGGCAAGTCATCCAGCCTTGCCGACAAATTCAGCAATGTGCATCTCAATTGGGACAACACTTGAGCGTGCTCTTGCCATGAGGGATCATCAGGATTGAGGATTCTGCGGCGGATTTCCTCGACAACCTCTGTGGCTTGATCCACTACGGTTCGACGATTCACAATATAAACCAGCCGTCGTGGAAGCGATGTAAGGGCAGTCTTGTTTTGCGCAGCCAGTGCAATTAACCAGATAGGGATGACGGATGTTTTTCCCAGTCCGGTTGGAAGGTCAAGCACATCAGGGATGTCACCTTTTATGAAGCGTTTAAACAGCCGGGATTGCCACTTAAGAGGATTGTTATCCACCAAGGCGCTGAACGATTTTTTGAAGAAGTCAAAAGCCCCGCCGCAGTTCTCGTTTACCACAATCTTTCTTCCCCTTTGTAAACTAATGAAACCCTGACAAAGTTCCCTCTACCATGTCACTACTGTCCGGTTAAGAATCAATAAATAGGCCTGAGTTCTGGTGCAGCGGGCTTGGAACCTACGTTTTGTTCCATATAGGACTTCCGTCCAGAGCTTTCGATACTGGTGTCCTTCCTTGTACGCCTCCAGGTTTCATGTCCTAATGAATATCGTCAAAGTTTCAGCGACCCATGAGAATTTTTCTGAGCTACCATTAACGCCCGATGCCGTGGTTTCCTCCGATGACCCTTGAACGGCAGGAATTTTACGGTAGCGAAGACAAAAATTTTGAATTTTCGGCTCCCGGTCCATATGACCGCGCTATTTAATACTTCCTCGCGATCGCCTGGATGAAAGCCCATCCATTGGCTTCGCCATACTCCGGCACTTTGTACACGCGTGCAAAGTAGTTCGACGGTTTCCAGCTACATCGGAGACATTGAAGCAGTTACCTGCCACGGCTTAGCAGGGCATTTATGTCAACCCAGCCCTTCAATTGATTGAAAGTTTAGAAACCGAGGCGTGGTTCAGCTCCGCGAGATGGAAAAACGCAAATTTTGCGTTTTTCGGCCAGCACAATACCGATACTGTCCAGACGTCTGGACACCTTTCAAATACCAACGAGACCCGGCTTCTCGCCCAACAAATTCGTGCCGAGGTATAGCAATATGTATCGGTTCGGTCCGCGCGACTCAGCCCTTGTCAGTGATCACCATTCACCAGACTCGATTCGAAAACGCAGCGGTTGCGAATTCTCGACGGTTGGGAATTTCATGCATTCTGGAAGATCATAAATCAGGAACTGCGCGGGAGGTTCGGAATAGCGGAAAACGGCGATACGTCCGTTTTGGCGAAGATTGTTCAGTCCGGAATTGCAAAATTGCGCCATTGCGGAATTTTTCTCTTACACTTCCCATGCGCTGGCAATTCGATTCGACCTGTAGTGCAGGACGGCGAAGCGGTAACTGGCCCTCCCTTTCCCGGACTTCTTTATGGAGTGGTGCGACGCGGGGGAGTCGGCCACAAGTGGGGGATTTTGGGTGGCCACCGGCGTTTTCTAACTATTTTTTCGGGTGGCCGTCGGGGTAAATACTGGTTAGCCTTTTACCTTTCTCCTTTTTTGCCGTACTTGGAGCAGACGATAGCGAAGCTGTAGGTGTTGCACCCGTTCTCGCCTTGTTCTCCCGGAGATTAAGCACCTCCTTAACGCCTTTTCCGCTCCTCCGCTCCAGGAAACCGCGTATATCGACCCGGTTTGTGGGCTTAACGAACCGACGATCTTCCGGTAGCGTCTTCAGGAACTCGTTTAGGTAGCGCACATTCAGATACTGGCGGAGGTCGACAGAGTTTATTACGCCGGGTTCAATGATAGTTTCTTCCCATTCCTCATCGGGGGCCAATTCAATTGACGACTTGCCAAATGTTTCTTCAAAATCGAGACCCACTTGTGACCATCCTGCTCTTCTCCCGACGGTCTCGGCCATTTTCTTCTTGTCTTTTGCTCGCTTACCCTTCGTCTTTTTTACTACTCTGTAAGTTGATTCCCCTTTTGCTAAATCCAGACTCTGAAAGTAATCCGATATTAAATCCTGAACCGATCCCGGTTGATGATCTACATGTTCCAGGTTGTCCTGAACTTGTGAGCAATTATAAATCAGTGGGGTATCCGAGGAAAAATCCCACCACCCGTCTCCTTTTCTTCGCGGAATCATGATCCTACCCAGTCCTGCGGCAATGCCCCACGTGGAACTGTCGATGCTTGCCCAAGGAAACAATCTCACAGCTTTCAGACTGGTAACCGCGAACCCGTGAAACTTGATTATCGGGCGTCCATCACAGTCAGTCACATATTTCATACAGTCCATTAGCCAATCGATCTTTTCTTCTCTAGATCGATCATTTCCGGGCGAAAGTCCTATGTAAGTCATTTCATCGGCCATATGTTCGAGCCACTTCCAGCTTTCGCCCTGGTGGAAGACATGAATGACTTTCTCTTTCGGTATTCCAGCCTGAATCATTTTTTTGTAGTTTTCGTAACCTTCCGATGCCGAACATTCCACTTCAGATTGCATAAGGCGCAAATTCTTATCGCCAGGCTGACCTGGTATAATGTCCAAATTTACCACGTATGTGGCATTCTTGATGTTATCCATACAGTATTGCAAATACTTATTGAAATCGATTGTCTCTCCCTTGTTCCATACAGAGAACGCACCGCTATCAATGATTATTTTTTTAAATTTATGGTCAACAAAGTACTGCTTGTTCAGACTGGGAGTCATATATGGAAATGAAACAAGGCGATTTTCAATCTCATCCATCAGGCGGGGGTAGTTAAACTCAAACCCCAATGTGCCGGCGAAGTACATCTCCGTAGCTGTCGCTATCGGAGAGCGGGCACTTTGAACCTTGCCGGGGTGGATCGATGCGTCGCCGAGCTGTGGCTTAGGCTCCGTTGCCCCTGAAGTGACACCTACGATGTGCGTAAAGTTATCTCCATCAAACCTTAAAAAGCGAACATTATCGTTGTCATGTCTTTCGGAGATACTGGGTTTGTCAAATCCCTTGGCGATGATTTTCAGAAGGAACTTTGGATTTACTTGAAATTGAAGAGTTTCTTTACAGTGAATAATCCGCGACTGTTCGGATTCATGTTTCTCTTTTTTGGCTCTGACTGTTAGAACACCGCCCTCTATATGGACTCCGATAAAGGGACGGCGCAGGGGATCTTCAGGAGCGGCTATGCCTGCAATGTTCAAAATATCCTTAAAATCCGCCGGAAATCTAAAGGCTGGATTGTATTGGAGAGAAAGGAGGCCGCTCAGATCGGGAAAATCTTCCTTAAAAATATGACAGGAGATTAGAGTGTCATCGCTGGACCTGAAGTAGAGCCAATCGCCATTCGTACCAAATGAGATGAGGTCATGCTTAATCAGAGCCGATGCCAACTGATCTGGAATGAGGAATTTGATACCCTCGGGAAGGCTGGAAACTGTTATGCAGCGCGTCATGCGCATGTTATCACATGCCTCAATTATGTTGCCGTGGCAATGAACGCATTGGAGGACCGGATCGTTAGGATTCTTGCCGATCGAAAGCAGGCACAGCTTTAGCTTTTCCCTAAAGTCGTCGGAAAGGTTAATCCAAGCATCGGCAGCAGGTTTTTGCATTACTTCGGTTGGTAATGAGCTCTTACTACATTTGATGCGCACCTTCATGGTATCTACGGTGATTCTGATTCGTTCCGGTTCAGCAGCGATCCCGATCTGTTCTGCTTCGATCTTGGCTAACATTGTAGAGAGCTCTTTGGCTGGAACCGCACCTTGGATATCCAGACCGTTTGGAAGCGGAGCTGATATGGCAATCTCACCGTTACAGGCAAAGACCCAGCCATTGGAAAAATGAAAGGATTTCCCGGTGTCTCCTTTCCTGCCCAGTCCCGGTTTGACACTATCCAATGCTTTCAGAAATTCTGACCGATTGACCCACATGAGAAATCCTCTCCCTAAAAACGCAAAATTTGCGTTTTCGCAAATTTGCGTTTATGCCAGCCCCTCTGCTAGTTCCAGTGCTTTCCTTTTCTCCTGCACCGTTGCGATCAGGCCCTGAACCAGATGGATTGTCTCTTCATATAATGGATGTCCCTTCGAACTTTCCTCTATCGGGAGCAGCGGTTTCGCAACGCTTTTATCCTGTCTCTCCTCCAACGCCTTTTTGGAAAGCTCAAGGGCCTTCTCAAGCTTTTCCAACTCCCTGACTACATGCCCGGCAACGGTGTATTCCACATTATTTCTTAGCATCTGGCGCATTTCAGGGCCGTCAAACTCGATTTGACCGCTCTGCAACTTGGCTGCGACATCGATAATCTCCGCCCGCTTTCCTTTGAAATCATTATTTACGTTCTCCAGCAGATATTGTGTGACGTTCTTTGGAAAGCGAGGCTCAGACATCAGATACAAGGTGGAAGCACTAAAGAACCGGACGCTTTCCTCGTGGCCGAGACATGCCTTATAAGCACGGACACAGTTCAGCGCGGTTGATCGGGAGAGGGGGAAATGGTCGTCCAGCCATTTTGAGAAGTATCCCCTCGCACGAATTTGTCCGTGTTCAGAGTCGTTACGTCCCCATTCAGATACAAAGGTCTTCGCATCGTAAATCAGCTTCCCGACTTCGAAGACCTGGTGTTTCGATGCGACAACGCGGCAATTGATTTCCTTTCGCACACTGTCAAGATACCCGGTAAAGTCGTTCCAGTCCGATCTGTCCTGCTTTTTCTCTCGTTTGTCCCGGATACGCAGAGCCTCACTAAGGGCCTCAATACCAGGTTCGGTCCCTCTTTTGCCCAAGGCTGCCCTGTATGCTTTCTCTGCTTCGACGTTTTCGATTGGCGATGATGGTTTCAGCGGCCCGTACTCATCTAATTCATCTGGGCAATCGAAAGGTTCGAAGTATTCGCGGTCCTCATCGGTCAGCACTTCCGGCATGGGTACATCGTCGCCGTCAATCATTACCTCCGGGGTGAGTGCGTTCTTGTGCTCGCTGTCGGCCATATTCTCTTCTCCTCTTGGTTCAGTACACCCCTGGTTGCGAGATTTTCAGGCTACAACGTAAGGGTTTGGAGTCACGCAATTTGCATCACGTTCCATGTCGCAACCCAGCTCACGCGGCAATATCGAGCCAACGTTGTCTTCCCACATCCTTGGCCTCGCCGGCAAACAGGGATCCAAACGGTCTGTCTTGCCAGAGTTTATCTTCAATCGCTCTCAAGGTCCTTGCTGCGGTCGCGCCATTACCAACGAGTTCGTCCCAGGTGGCTGGACGATATTTCTCACCCTGTCCCACCGTCGCTCTCCTTGGTCCCCTCTGACTGTCCAGACGTATGGACAGTTAAATATGCATCGAGTTCGCGAAACATTGCGCGGACCGTTGTGAGTTCCTGCAAGGTCAGTTTCACAATGTTTGCCAGTTCCTTCCATCTCTCAGGTGAGGGTTCAACGATGATAGGTATCTCGTCAAACATCAATCCAAATGACATGTAGGTCCCTAACAAATCCCGCAACTGTTGAAGTTGCCAATCCTGCAGGATGTGCACCTCAGGTTCTGCCTGCTTTCCTTGTATTTCCTTTACGCGCTCGGCTGTCTGGCGGCCTGAGAGTCTCCTCTCCTTAATTTCAGCAACGATAGATTTTTTTGCCGCGACGCTCGGCAACTTGGTTATCTCGCAAAGCTGGAAATAATTCAGGCCTTCTACGTCTTTTTCCATCCCGTTTCTCTGGAAGATACGGTCTTGTATAGCAATTCGCACCATTAGATTGAGATTAGATTTCGATAGAGGTAGGTATGGATTGTCGCAAAGCTTCCGAAAACTGATGTCTTTCTCAGGCTTCTGAGACCGCGCTTCGCCCACGCTATCATGGTAGAATTCCTTCAGAATATAGTATCCGATTTTCAATGAGCTAGCCAACACCGATGTAGTGACTTGTTTTCGAATGAATTCTACGGCCTCATGAATAACCGGATCTTGATCGAAAATCTGGTCCTCGTCGCTCTGTGCGAGCAGTTTAACTGTCCCATCGTCCATTTTTCCGGGCACTTCCTCAAGTGTGGACGGGAGATCAGTGTTTGAAGCCAACTCTTGTCCTCCTTGTTATGCTTTGCCGATTGGACAAAATAATGCCGGCAGTTCATCTTCCCAGCGAATATCAATGATACGGTCCATCTCGCCCAAACCTTGAACAGTTTCCCCTTTTTTCTTTGGCTTGCACATCCAACGAGACCGGGCTTCTCACCGTTGTTCTGGCTTTCGAGGTATTTGGCATAGTACCAGGACGATTTCCGGGTTTTTAGTGAATTGGCCGGCGAGAAGACGTTATCTGAACATGTCAAGAAAGTGCCTCAGCATCAAAATTTGAGGGGTCGTTTTTTCGCGCAGGCGCCCTTGACTGCCTTGCCCCACCCAAGATGAATTTGTACGCAGCAAGTGTTTGTACTTTAACTTTAGAAAATCATCCGTCTTCCGGAAGCAGACATTGAGTAATCAACTTTCAAATTACAAAATCTACATTGATAACATCAAAGACATTGATGAAGACAACCAATTTCAAGGAAAGGAAGCAAGCCAGTGAAGTACATTCAAATCACAGTTTCCGACGAACTGCATCAAAGACTAAAGAAAACCTGTATCGATGAAAAGGTTACTCTGAACCAGAAACTTCAACAAATTATCGCAAGTGAATTACAACATGGGGAGGACGATTGATGAGCTCTAGAGATACCTACAATTACGCTATTTACGATGCGATAGATGCCCTTGCCAAAAACTCAACCAGCCATCCTGTTGATACTTTGCGCAGCTTATTAAGAAAGGACAACGGAGAAACACTTAGACAAATAAGGGCATTTAAACGCGGGTGTGAGGCTTATAAAAGTACAGGAATGTCTACATTGGCTGACTTATATGATCTTTGTCCTTTCGATTCTCTTTCAATGGAATCTGACTATTGGCGTAACGGTGTCGAGTTCGCCTTCAGGAGTGCACGCGGCGATTTTGATGGAGAGGAAACATAGAGGACAACAAAAAGTCCAGGACAGAAAGGATTCCCCGGTACTGACAGCCGATTCGCCAGCACCGGGCATTTCTTCAGACAAATAGGAATCTTCTTAATTCGGCAGTTTGCACGGGCGTGCAAAGTAGTTCGCCGGTTTCTACCTATTGGGCTGGCATGGGCTCAGCTACTGAAGCAGCGGTGGGGATTTTGCCTCAACAACTCCTGCGTTCTACTTTGTAAAGTTGCGGTGAAAAACTAGGAATGAGTCGCTAATGTGGTGAGAAACCGCAAAAATTGCCAAAATGCAAATTTTGCGGTTTTCAATATGACAGCGCTATCGATAGTTCCTCCTAATCCGTCATACACAAGGATATACCCACGAGACTGGGCTTCTCGCCATGGTTCTGACTTCAGAAGTGCTATCCAACGTGCCGCTCCGATCCGGCGATAAACCCTTTTATTTGGCCAATCTCGACTTTAACACTTTTTCTCCGCCATTTATCACTTGAACACTCCCCATAATAATCCGTCAAGACTTTGAATTTATTTAACTTTTTGCTTGTGACCTCAGTCATAAGTACATAATATAACACGTCGGGTTTTACGTATATTCACATGGAGAAAAGCATACCCCATGAAAATCCAAACACGCCAAATTTTTAGTCTCGATGCTAAGCCAGCGCCAGGCATTGTAGTGGAAACCAGTAAACAACCCTTCAGGGCATACTTCCCAGGCGTGAACGGGGAAGAGGCGGAAGTGCTGGAATTTGAGCACCGGACTGATATGGACCGCGGGGAACTGAATGTACTCGTAAGTCGTACTTACGAGGAACTTTCCGGCAGCATTATACCGGAAGACGGGGAATTCGTTCTCGATGATAATCGTGCGGTCTTCGCCGTTGTTCGGGTTTTCCGGGTAGTCCCGTTTGGCACTTAGTAAAGACTGAAATCCAAGACAGCGAAAGGCGCAAAGTATGGAAGAGCCAAAGTTTATGGTATCCATTGTTACCGATACCACTGAGGTTGAGGATTGGCTGGGGCAAAATGGGTTCGAGTTTCAGGGAACCGGCGCCGGAAGTTTTGAATTTGTGACTGACAAGGACATTGATATGAATGAGTTGGCGCAGAAATTAGCATCGATGCTTATCAGGGTCCTCGATCTTCGGGAATGAGAACAAAAGAATCAGAAGGGGTCCTCATGAGCCTTACCCCACAGCACAACCTGTATTTAAGCAAATCGCTCTACATGACAGGGCTTCAGTGCCAAAAGGCCCTGTGGCTTCACAAGTACCAGCCGGAATTAAAAGACGGGATATCGTCTGAGCAGGAGGCAATGTTGGATTTCGGCGCCGAGGTCGGCCGGTATGCCCAGGAACTTTTCCCCGGTGGAGTTTTAGTCCCTTACGCCGATCTTTCCCACGCGAAGCAACTGGCCATAACTCAGGATGCCATTTCGAATGGCGCATCAACCATTTACGAAGGGGCTTTCAGCTACAACGATGTCTTCATAAAAGCCGACATTTTGCGGCTGGGCCGAGATGGCTGGGAACTCTATGAAGTAAAGAGCTCCGCAAGCCCCAAAGAACCTTACCCGGATGATATCGCCGTACAATACTCTGTCATTTCCGGGACCGGACTCCCCTTGGCAAAAGCCTGCCTGATGCACTTAAATACGAATTACGTCCGGCAAGGCACTGTCGATGTGGAGCAACTTTTTACAATTGTCGATTTGACGGACAAAATCCGGGAAATGCAGTCCGATGTAGCAGAGAAGCTGGCGGCAATGAGAGCTATGTTGCAAGGGAATTTGCCGGATATGGACATCGGCCCGAATTGCCGTGATCCCAACGTTTGCGCTTTCCACGGACATTGCTGGGCACATATACCTGAGAACTCCGTGTTCGATTTCCGGGGGCCGGGCCGTGCGGATGCATTTGAGCTTTATCGCAAAGGAATCGTCAGGATGGAAGATGTGCTGGCCGGCGCTCTTGGTTGGCGGCAGAGATTGCAACTGGACGGACTTCGATACCAGAAGAACCACATTGACAAAAATGCTGTCAAAGCTTTCCTGGATTCGCTCTGGTTTCCCCTCTGTTTCCTCGACTTTGA
>JBEKPW010000048.1:0-39748 GCA_049520315.1 Syntrophobacteraceae bacterium | reverse complement strand
CCACCCCACCTCGCGGCGACGCAGTTACCTTTGGCTATCGGGAGTGGGCGCCTCCCGAGAGAGGACTTGCACCTCTCAGATCGCGCCTGCTCCCAGGCGCACTCATTCCGGCGAAGGCCGGACTTTTTCCCAATGAATTGATTTTAACGCGAAGGCCACTGACCTCCGGCCCCCGGACTAGAAACTTCCGGGGCAGGCTTCGCCGGGGTGACGTCTATAGGGTTTTTCGCCCTGATGTGGGAATTCCAATGCTTTTCATCACCATGCCAAATCCCTGAACCCATAAATTAGAGGCTCTGCAATACTGTTAATCCTGTCCAAGCTTTTCTCTGCGTCTCTGTCTCGAAAAGACTTGGTGGGCTGCGCTCCGCTTAGCCCACCCTACGAGTCTTTTCATGGTGTCAGGGTGTCCCAACGGGACATGAGTTGCTATGGTGAACGGGCGCTACCGGAAGCTACCGGCGCTATCCGCGGGCCTGCCTGCCTACCCCCGGCCTGGGTTCCAACCTCCCTTTGAGCTTTGGGAAAAGATCGAGGTCCGTATGAGGGAGGAAGAGGGCGGCAATGTAATGAGCCATATAGGATGACGTTTCGGAGAGTTCGAAGTTGGTCATTTTTTTCATTACATTGACGACGTCTTTTCTGATCCGGTTGGTCAACGCGCACATTCTTGCGCCGAGAAGCGAACCATTCCCGATGTATGTTATTTTGTCCGGATCGATTTCAGGAAGCAGCCCTATGGTCATGGCCATTTCGATGTCAATGTGGCTGCCGAATCCGCCGGCAAGCACTATCCTGTCGAGGTCTCCGATCTTGAGGCCCACCTCCTCGAGCAGGGTCTGGCACCCGCTGTAGATGGCGCCTTTTGCGCGAATGAGGTTCCCGATATCGTTTTCGTTAATGACGATGTCCCTTCCAATTTGAGTCTGTTCTTTCCGAGCCACTATGTATTCATAAACGCCGTCCTGTTCCCTGAGCCTGTATGAGTTCAGGTCGCGGTTGAATTTGCCGAGGTTGTCGATAATTCCGGCTTCGAAAAGCCTAGCCACAATATTGATCAGGCCGGAGCCGCATATGCCCCTCGGCCTGACATCACCCACTGTCAGGATCATTGGCTCCAGGGTATGAGGATCGATTGAGAAGTCCTCGATTGCCCCTTTGTCCGCACGCATGCCGAATTGTATTCCCCCACCCTCGAAAGCCGGTCCTGCCGAACAAGCGGCGCAGGCAAGCCAATCCCTGTTGCCGATCACTATCTCGGCGTTTGTGCCTATGTCTATGAAAAGCGATATCTGATCGGAGAGGTGTATTCCCGAACCCATCACACCGGCGACGATATCCCCGCCGACGAAGCTGGAAATGCAAGGATAGACGAGGGCGGTTGCATGGTCAACCAGGTCGATCCCCAGATCTACGGCGCGTATGGACGGATAAAGAGTGGACGCCGGCACGTAGGGATGCCGCCTGATGTACCTGGGGTCGATTTGCAGAAGGATCTGCAACATCGTGGTGTTGCCTGCGAACGTAATCGTAGAGACTTGCCGGCGATCGACCCGGGAGCTCTGCATTATATGGTCGATTATCCTGTTTATGGTCCCGATAACGACCTTGTGCAGGATATCGAGTCCCCCCGGCTTTTCGGCGTATATGATCCTCGAGATAACGTCTTCGCCGTAGCTGATCTGGCCATTGAAGTCACCATGCTCGGCGAGCACACTACCCGAAACGAGATCGATCAGTTGTCCGTAAACGGTCGTGGTTCCGATATCAACAGCTATGGCAAAATTTCTGCCCGTGGTGTCTCCGGATTCTATGTCGATGATATGGCTTTTCCCGCCTTCGAAAACAGGCCGGGCGAGGGTAACGGTAACCTTGAAGCCTGCTTCTCTCAAAGTCCCCGGAATTTTTCGAATGACCGGAAGCCGCACCACCAGCCTGTGTTCATGGTGTCTACGCCTTAGAAAACCGACAAGACGTGACGTATCGGCGAGATTGTCCATGCTTGTCGGCTCAGGCAGTTCGAGGTACATTTTCTCAACGGGGGGTATGAAAAGACCCTTGCTCTTAAGGTCTTCCAGGTTCATCTGCTGGATTCGGGCGTTACGCCGGGGGGGGACCTTGTTTAAGACATTCGAGTCGATTTCCGATTCGACAGGGACGCGAACGGTCAGGTCACTTTTGATCAGACTCCTGCAGGCAAGCCTGTAACCTGCATCGATGTCCTCCTTGCTGAGACGCTCCGAGATACCCCCCTCTATATCTCCTTTTTCGATTATTATCCGGCACTTCCCGCAAAACCCCTCCCCTCCGCAAGAGGCGTTCACGTGAACGCCCGCCTCCATGGCAGCGTGGAGGACACTTTCGGACTCCGAGTCTATTTCTATGCCGTGGGGCAGAAATTTGATTTTATGAGTTTTCATTTCGAGTTTTCCGCTCCCAAGGAGAAGCAATCCGAAACAGGAAATGCACTTTGACTCGATGCAGTCCCGGCCTTGGATCGTTCAATCAGTTCTACCGACATAGACTCGGGGCACGCGCCGGGAAACGGCGCAGGTCAATTCATAGGGAATCGTCCCTATTCGTTCGGCCACCTCGAGAGTCTGTATGACCCCGCCGGGCGATTCTCCCCAGATCAGGACCTCATCGCCGAGCGCAACGGGGTCGCTTCCAACGTTTACCATGATGTAGTCCATTGTAACAGTGCCGACAATCGGATATCGCCTGCCCCGGATCAAAACTTCGCCGTTGTTTGTGAGCCTTCGGCTAAGTCCGTCGGCATACCCAATCGGCAGCACAGCGATCCTGGCCGGCCCGGGCGTTATCCACCGCCTGCCATAGCTGATGGGATGTCCCCCTGGCATTTCCCGCAGGTGAGCTATGTATGATTTCAGGGACATGACTTGCCTGGGCACGATAGTCCGGGAGGTCTCCTTTGACGGATAATGACCGTACATAAGGATTCCGGGCCGGACGGCGTCGAAATAGCTTTCCGGAAGGTCGAGAATTGCTCCGCTTGCAGCCATGTGGACGATCTGCGGCCTTTTGGCAAGCTGCGGAAGCATGGCAAGCACTTCGCGAAACCTCGAGAGCTGCAGGTTCGCATAGTCCTTGTCCTTTTCGTCGGCTGTCGAAAAATGAGTGTAAAGTCCTTCCCATGTGCAGGCCTTTGATTTTGACAGCAGGTCGAACAAATCTGCGGCCTTGTGCAAAAGCAGCCCCACTCTTCCCATTCCTGAATCGAGTTTGAGATGCGCCGAAGCGGGCAAGCCCCGGGAATGCCCGCAAGCCTTCTCAACCCAGCCCAGGTCTTCTTCCCCGAAAATGCTCAGGGTCAGGCCCGCTTTTACAGCCTGCACAATTTCATCAGGAAAGAGCCGGCCAAGGATAAGGATACGCTGGGAGATGCCGCTTTCTCTGAGTTCCATGCCCTCCTCGAACCGGGCCACGGCGAACATGTCGCACCCTTCCAGGACAAGGCGTTTAGCGACCGATACCGCGCCATGCCCGTAAGCATCTGCCTTGATTACCGGAATAACCGCTGAGGGCGCAACCTTTTTGCGAATGCGTCCGATATTATGGGCAAGGTTATCCAGGTTTATTTCCGCATAATTCCTCAAGCTCATGAAATCTCCGCATTTCTTTTTCGCATGGCTCATGGGCCAGCTTTTCCACCTTTTTCAGGTATTCCTCCGAACGGTCAAGATAAAAAGAAAGAGGCTTTGCGAATCTTTTCCCTACGATGCCGTCGAGGAGCAATCGAGTGACCTCCGGCTTTCGTTTAAGCACGGATTGCGAACGCACAAAGATTTGGCGCTCTTCGTCAGACATCCGCTGGAGCAGCGCGCAAAGCACGTTTTGCGCCCGTGGCTGGTACATCCAGAAATAGAGCAGGTCCAGGGCGTTTATTATGATAATCTTCTCGAGGTCACGGGCCTCGGAACTCAGCTTCAGTATAAAATCCCCGGGCGATTCCAGCATCTTCAAAACGTCGGCCTCGGGGTACAACAGCTCAAGTTGCGCGTATGTGTCGAATAACTGAGCCAGCTTGGCAGCATAGTCGCCTTTTCGTATCTCTATAAACTCATGGCGGTCGGCAAGCCCTTCGATAACCCCGCCGACGCAATCCGAAGCGGCTTTGGATATGATGGCCGCCCACCTCTGGAGCATGCCGGATACATCCACGACGCCAAAGGAGGCCATAACCCCTCCCGCCGCAAGGTTCACCAAAACGGCCAGCGGAATAGACAGGGCTGTCCGGAAAAGGAGATTGCCCGTGGCGGCAGCCTTTGGAAGTCCACGCCACCTGTTGTGGCTGAACATATAGAGTCCATTGACGATGGCCATGGATGTGTAGAGAATCGCAGGACTGGTGGAGACGGTGACCCCAAAGGAGCGTTCAAGGATAAGCGTTTTGAGGATATAGTCGAGCAGGGGAACGGAAAGACCGCTGAAGAGAAGCGAATCGCTCAGCCTTCCCCAGTTGATATAGCTGTCCCACCTGAGAAGAGGCGACCGCCTGATTCCACCCGCGCCGAAAATCGACTGCAAAATGTTTCGCAAACCGGTTATTCCAAACCAGATAAACCCCCCGAACCATGCAAGCACCCACCAGTCCTTCGTTAGATAGAAGGTGGCGAAGGCCGGGATGAAACCGGCCACGATCTTCAGGGCGTCCTTCAGGATAGTGTTCAGGTAATCCCAAGTTATTTCCGTTTCATGCGCCCCGGCTGCCGGAAGAATCTCGAGGCCGTTGCCGTTCCCCTCGCTTACGCCTCCCAGGGTGACGATGTTGCCTTTCGTGACTATGCGCGTCGAGAGTTCGCGGGTTTCCCAACCCTCCTGGCGCTTCTGCCCGATGCGGCGCAGCCCCGTTATATAGCCCAAGATGCCGTAAAGCAGGCGCAAGAAACAGGAGGACTCGAGTTGCGGGATGTAGGTGTTACGGAAAAAAGCATCGATCCATACCGGAATTATCAGCCTCTGAGGACCGGTTGAGAGCCGGACCTCCCTCTGCGCCTTAACCGGAAGCGTTTCCAATATGGCAAGCCCCATTCCGTGAAGCCGTCTTGAATGACCGGTGGAATCGCTTCCGATTCTCGAACGGAGCGGCCCTTTTTTATAGTATGCCAACAGAGACGAGATGTTTCGCAGGATTTTATGAAATTTTGCAATCCGCTCCGAACTGTGCCCCTGCCCATCTTCCATGCGTTCAATGATTGCACGGATATGTTTCTTCAGGCCTATTATGTTTCCATCGTTTATGGCCCTCTGCAATTCGTTTATTTCGTGATAATGGACAGCTTTTCCGGAAGAAAAATCCTTAAGATTGAAAATCTCGAGATCGGTAATCGCCCCTTTGCAATCGTAGAGAAGCTCCAGTACATCTTCGGCTTTGAGATTGCTAAGGTTGAGGGTTGTGCGGTAGCCTGCCCGCAGCCCGGCCAAACGGTCAAACAGCTCGCAGGGCGTTAACCTGAGCAGATTTGGAACATCGAGACCTTCTCGAGGCACATGCGGGTCGGCAACTTTCGGGTTTTGGGCAGGCCTCAGGTAGCGGTCCACCAACGCTTCCGAGTCAAGTTTGTTGATCTCATCAACAAGAGCGGCGATCCTATTGCGTTGCTCCAGGGAGCCCTCCTCGAAGCCGGGCCTCAGCTCTTCAACCCGCGCGCGCATTGCCGGAAGCAGATCGTCGTGTATGAATTTCGCCAGGTGAAGTATTGAGGGCTGACCCTCACCGACGTAGGAAAGAAACGCGGCCCGATCGAGGGGCTCCAGGTTCAGCCCATACCTTTCATTGATCTCCAGCCGGTGGCGCCGGTTGAATTCGTCAAGAACCGCCAGAACATATTGGGGCTGATATTCGGAAACTTTCCTCCCTTCCTCCATAAAAGACTTCGTCCGCCGGTCAGCAAGAAAGGAAATAAAATCTTTAGGGTCCTGTAAACCTGCCGGAACATAGATAAGCTGCACGTACGCCCCGTAAAACCTCGCGGAAAGCTCTATGCCGATCCGCACGGAGAGGCCCATTATCCCGGCAGCTTCCAGAAGCTCTTCGGCAGCCCTTGGCGGCACATGGTTGTAATACACGACAGTGAGATGCCGGATACCTTTGATCCAGGCGTCCATTATAAGATGTGACGGCGATTTACGCCCCTTGGTGTTCGAATCGTGAACGTGACGGTCGAAAGATACCTGGTTCCATTCTTCGGGCATCTCGAGCAGATGATACCGGCGCAGAAGTGAGCGAATTGACCTTGGCCTGCCGATAACCGCCATGCGAAAATCATGAGCCAGTTTCAGTTGCTGGAGTTTGCTGTCGCGGGTCCGCACCATCTCTTTCATAATTTCCAAAAGGACCCGTGCGGCATTTTTGCGCAAGTGCACCTCCCCGCTGCTCAAGACCTCGTCGCGCAGGCAGCGCAGGGCAGTGATGCGCTCATCGGCTTTGCCGGCTTCCAGAGACTCCAAAAGCCTTAATGCGGCATAGGCCATTCGCAGCCCCGCCGAGGCCGCCAGCTCTTTGATCCCGCGCGGGTGAAGGTACGGGTAGAGGAGGTTCTTCAGATATTGGAAGGATTCTCTACGGTCGAGCACGTCATTTACGAGACCAAGCAACTCGTAGTCTCGATTGTCGAAAAGAATTCCAGGGATTTCCTTGCCCATGACGCTCTTCCGGTTTCACTGCAGCACATTATGTCCCCGCGGGGCACCCCAAACCAGGAAAAGAACCGGTGGGCTAAGCGCAGCCCACCAGGTCTTTTCGCAGATACTATCGTTACAACGATATTTCCCGCAGCAGTTCGCCGCCCCCATTAAATGATGTTGCAGGCCTTTATGCAAAAACCGGGCAATCCTTTACCCAAGAGCTTTGCAGTTTCCAGGCTGATCTGTTTGTCAAAATTTTGGAAAAGATGTCACAAATGAAGTTTAGCACCAAATATCGAACATGCACAAGAAAAGCAATAATGCGAATCCAAACTGGATACCGGATGTTGGGCAACAGGGGAAGGGGGACGAGTGAGGGACGAACCGTTTTATCTTTTGTCGCCGCCCGCCCGCCCTAAACGTTGACAAGTGAATTGGTCTAGTGATAACAACCGATTATCGTTCGGCTTGGATCCGGTACGGACCGAGACGGAACGGACGATCAACCTTCACCTTAAGGATCTGAGATGCGCATCATTGAAAATGTCGCCGAGATGCAGCGGCTGGCGGACACCTGGCGGGCAGGCGGGGAGCGCATAGCTTTCGTACCGACCATGGGCTTTCTCCACGAGGGCCACCTCGATCTTATGCGAGCTGCCCGCGGTCTTGGGACAAAGACCGTGATCAGTATTTTTGTCAACCCAACCCAATTTGCGCCCACCGAGGACTTCGAAAGTTATCCGCGAGACCTTCAGCGAGACCTCGATCTTTCAGCCGCAACGGGAACGGACGTGGCATTCGTCCCCCAGGTGGATCAGATGTATCCGGAGGGGTTCCAGACATATGTAAACGTTACTCAGGTGACCGAAAACCTTTGCGGCGCGAGCAGGCCGGTTTTCTTTCGCGGCGTCGCCACCATAGTGAGCAAACTGTTCCACGCTGTAAAGCCCCATATTGCCATATTTGGAGAAAAGGACTTTCAGCAGCTTGTAACTATCAGGCGCATGGTCAAAGATATGAATATGGATATCGACATCGTCGGTCACCCGATCGTGCGGGAGAAAGACGGCCTTGCCATGAGCAGCCGGAACACCTATCTGAAACCCGAGGAGCGGCCTGTGGCCCTGCGGCTCAACCGCTCCTTGAAGGAAGCTCAAAAGCTTGTCGATTCGGGGGAAAGAAACGCAACGGTGATTTTGAGGGCCGTTAACGATTGTCTTACAACCGGCGGCGGGGCCACGGTTGATTATGCAAGGCTCTGCAACCCGGACACAATCGAGGACGTCGAGATTATAAGCGGGCCGACCCTGCTCGCTCTGGCCGTTTGGGTGGGAAAGACCCGGCTGATAGATAACCGCGTTCTGGAGCGTCCTAAACCCCGGCAGGGATTAGAACCCGGACCGTAAACAGCCTCCATCCGGAACCGGCCATGCTAAACTTCTTTTAACCTCTCGACCCTGGTAGTTCTACCCATCTCGGTCAGCCATGCTTTCCAGATTGCTGACTGTTTCTGCCGGAGTATCGTATCGGATATTTTGGCTTTTTCCTCTTGAGAAGGCTCAGCGGCCGGATTTTTTCCCTGGAACTGGCAGACAATGAACCTGTCGCCCAGTTCCAATGGCGATTCAGTAAAGGGCTCGGAGTCCTGCAGATTGAGGACACTGTTGAGACTTGCGTCCCGAAGCAGCTTCAAGTCTTTATCGGGGTCCTGCCTCGAAAAGAATTCACTCTGCTTGAGGTTGATATTCCGGGCTTTGGCGACATCGGCGAGAC
Organism: Syntrophobacteraceae bacterium; assembly: GCA_049520315.1. Lineage (GTDB taxonomy): Bacteria > Desulfobacterota > Syntrophobacteria > Syntrophobacterales > Syntrophobacteraceae > SbD1. The sequence goes on along the minus strand of JBEKPW010000048.1, from coordinate 31,327 downwards.
TACCTTTCTCCCTGGCCTGCGCCAGAATCTCAGCGGCCATCTTTTGCGCAAGCCCCCTGGCCTGGTCTGCGCGAAAATCCCTTGTGACTTTATCTTTGAGGTCTTCGAACGGAATAGGCTGAGGTCTTTTTATCGATTTCACCTGAGCGACTGCGAAGCCCTTTGGAAGTTCAAGCATGTCGCTCACATCGCCCTGGCCGAGTTCAAACAGCTTCGTTTTGATCGGCGCGGGGAAAAGACCTGAATCGGGCTGATCTTGCGACATTGTTATCCAGACGGGGTCGGAAACCTTCATTTTCATTTCCAGCGCCGCCTTGTCTATATCCTTTCTGGCGTAGGCCAGGTCACGCAGGTTCCGGGCCTGTTTAAAGGCCATATCCTGAGCCCCCTGAGACTTGATATCCTTCACGATTTCAGCTCTCACCTCCCCGATGGGAGCGGTCCTCGCCTCGGTTATTTCCTCCGATTTGATTATGTGGAACCCATATGGAGTTCTCACGATGTCGCTTATCTCGTCCGGCTGCAGGGCAAAAGCCGCCGCCGAAAAGCCGGGATCCATCTGCTTGGAAGGGAAAAAGCCCAGTTCCCCGCCCTTCTTTGCAGTAGCTTCGTCCTGGGAGTACTTCTTCGCCAGATCGGCAAAGTCTTTCCCTTTCCTTGCCTCATCGAGGATTTTCACGGCCTGTGCCCGGATCTTCTCCACGTCGGCCTGAGGCGCATCGGGCTTTACCCTCAACAGAATATGCTGAGCGCGCACCTGTTTCTCACGGTTAAACCGGGCCACATTGTCTTCATAGAAGCGATTTATTTCATCCTCGCTCGGGCGGATCTCCTTCTCCAGATCTTCCTTGCTCAGCAGTACGTAGGCAATTTCACGCTTTTCCGGTTCCATGTATCGACCCTGGTTCTTCTGGTAAAAGGCCTGCAGGTCCGGCTCCGCCACTGTGACACCGTTTTCGAATGACCCGGGGTCCAAGGCGACGTATGCGACCTTTATCCGATCGCGGTTTAGGTGGTAGCCGGTAAGGATTTCATCTTCAGTAACGACCGCGCGACCCTTTATGAAAGACTGAACTTTCCGGGTGGTAATATCTTCGGACATCTCCTGCTCGAAGACATCGGGGGTCATACGCATCTGCCGCAGCATACCCTCATAGCGTTTCGCGTCGAACTTTCCCTCGGTCTGAAAGGCCGGTATCTCGAGAATCTTGCGCCTGACCTCGTCATTTGTGGCCGTAAGACCAAGATCTTTGGCGCCTCGAAGAACCAGATATTGCTGAATCAGCGACTGCAGCGCCTGCTCTCTAAGATTCAGAGCGCGCATGAGATCGTCGGGCAGCGCCCCCCCGAACTGCTTGCGGACTCCCTCGACCATATTGTTGTAGGCCGTATCGTACTCGGCATGGCTTATATAGTGATCCCCCACCCGGGCAACGTCGTATTCATGGCGGGTCTGGTAAAGGTATCCACCCCAGCCGACAAAAACTATGATGACCAGCCAGAGAAGAACTTTGATACCCCATGATTTGGAGTATTTTCTGACAAAATTGAGCATTGGCTCCAGTTTCCTTTCCTCGAATCAAAGCGGTTGAGTGTTGCGGCGAGCCAGTAGAAAGTAAAGAGTCGCGCCAAGACAAGGCAGCGTGGAAACTACCGCAAACCAGATCACCTTGGATTTTGTGCTGGAAAAACGCCGTTTTGGCAAATCCACAATGGCCCAGAACGTCGGGATCATGGGAATCAATACTATACCCATAAGTATCAATAACTTCAATGGATTAAAGGCCATTTTACAACTCCATGCCATCTTTGATGCCCGCTTGAGCTGTTTTCAGCCTGACAGCCGGATGCCGATCTCAAGCTATTTCATTCAGCGGGAATTTATAAACTTTAGTGCTTGGCGCCGCAAGTCAGAAATAAGTATAAACCGAATTGAGCAATTCATAAACAGGGTCTGACCCAAAAGCGCAAGTGGTCGCGAAGCGATAGAACCAAAAGGAGTTATTTATTTTCTTCACTCTTCGCCCTTCACTCTCTCCCGTTTGACTGTCAGGCCGGGATATACTACGATATTACTTTTTAAATCGCAATACCGGCTCTCTTCCAATTTGGTGAAACACAAGGCAGGTGGCCAGTGCCCAAGCTATTCATTTCAGAACTGAAACCGAACCTGGAAATCGCTTCCCTGTTTGTCGCCTCGGAAAAGCAGTTGAAAACTGCCCGCAACGGAACGGTTTACCTCGATCTGAAGCTGTTGGATAAAACGGGTGAGATTAGCGGCAAGATGTGGGAAAAGGCCGCTGAGGCCTCGGAGGGTTTTCAGTCGGGGGATATCGTCTACCTGCGGGCGACAACGGAACTTTACAAGAACAGGATGCAGCTCAGCATTTCCGAAATCATGCCGGTTCCTGCCGGGGCGTACGATCCGGCCGATTTTCTCCCGGTCTGCCCTTACGACCGGGATGCCCTTTTCGAACGATTAGGCAAGCTTGTGTCCGGAATGACCGACTGTTTCGCTCGCCGCCTGTGTGAAGCAATTCTGGCCGACCCTGAAATCGTGATCCGCTTTAAACTCGCTCCTGCGGCGAAGTCAATGCACCACGCCTATATCGGCGGGCTTCTGGAACACACCGTTTCCGTTATTACACTCGTATACAGAATCTGCAACCAATACCCGAACCTCGATCGCGATCTGCTAATAGCGGGCGCTTTTTTGCACGACATTGGGAAAATCGGCGAATTCGTATATGATACGCATATCGACTATTCGGACGCGGGACGCCTGGTAGGGCATATGGTCCTGGGGACCCAGATCGTCGAGGACAAGATTCGACAAATTGAAGGCTTTCCGTCAGAGACATCGCTTCTGCTGAAGCATCTCATCCTGAGCCATCACGGTGAGGCCCAGTTCGGGGCGGTCAGGCTGCCGGCGAGCAAGGAAGCCTTTGCCCTTCATCTTGCCGACGATCTCGATGCAAAGATGAACGCCATCGACCGGATCCTGGCGAATTCAGGCGAAGACGACGGTACGTGGACCGGATTCGAGACTATTTTCGGCAGGCATTTTTTCAGGGGTTTTCCCAAACAAAACTATGACGCGGCCGGGGATGAGATTTCGGAAAGCGAAACTAAATAGATTCACCTGGGACGGGGCATAGTCCGGTCATGGAGAGAGAAACAGAGGGAAATAATTGAATAAGCAAGAAAAATCAAAAGCAGACGATCAAGACCTCTGCGTCTCTCTTACGAAAAGGTGTGGTGGGCTGCGCTCTGCTTAGCCCACCCTACGGTTCTTTTCATGGTCCAGGGTGTCCCAGAGGGACATGAAGAGCCGCTTCGAAAAGGCCCTGATGGGTTACACTTCGCTCCGTCATCCATTATGGCTACGGGTCTTTTCATCGTGCCGGGTGTCCAACGGGACATGAGTTGCTGCGGTGAATGCTTGCAGGAAATCAAAATGTCTTTAGGCGATATTCACGGCCAGCAAAGGGCCATTCGATTTTTGAAGCAGATTCTCAAAAAGGAAGCCGTTCCGCACGCCTTTCTTTTTTCCGGAATGGCGGGCGTCGGCAAGTTTGCTGCAGCTAAGGAATTTGGCAAGGCTCTTAATTGCCTCCACCCGCAGGATTATGATTCATGCGGCGGCTGCGGATCGTGCCATAAGCTGGAAGAGGGACTGCATCCCGATCTGATCCGCATAGGCAGCGACGGTGTTTTCATCAAACTGGAACAGATTCGCGATCTGATGAAGCGTTTCCGCTTCCGGCCATTTGAAGGAAAATTCCGTGTTGTTATAATTCAAGACGCGCAAAGGCTAATGGAGGCGGCGGCAAACGCCATGCTCAAGATTCTGGAGGAACCGCCGAAGGCAAACATCTTCATCCTGCTTGCGGCCGAATCTCAGATGCTCTTGCCGACGATAGTATCCAGGTGCTGCCAGGTGCGTTTTCAGCCGCTTGAGGACGAGATCGTGGCCGAATGGTTGGCGCGCGAAGGAGGGCTTTCGCAGGACCATGCGGCCCGGATTGCCCGTCTGGCTGCTGGAAGCATCGAGAAAGCGCGATGGTTTTCCGAAGAGGAGAGGGTGGCGGGTTGGAAAAAAGTTGTCGAGAAATTAGAAAATCTGGACGGACTTTCTATCCTCGATTTTTTCCCGATGGTTTCCGATTGGACGAAAAACCGCGAAACTGCCGAGCAGGACCTTGAATTCATAAAGCTATGGGTCCGGGACCTTCTCCTGTTTCGGGTCGCCGGGGCGCAAAGTTTCCGGCAAGGTCTGGCGCCGCCAAAGGCAGCGCCGAACTCGGCCGGCTGCGCTGCAGCCCCACTTACTTTCGAATTGAACGGCAGGACGAAGGAGGCGGCAGGGTCGGTCCCACCCGAACGTCTATTCTTTTTATATCACAAAGTTGAACAGGCGATGCAAGGTCTTAAAGTGAACGCAAATCTGCAAATGACGCTTGAAGGCGTTTGCCTGGCCATAAAGGATTCGCTCTATGGAAAAGGTGGTTGGAATTCGTTTCCGAAGAGGAGGCAAGATTTACCATTTTGATCCCGGCGAATACTCCCCCAGGAAGGACGAATATGTAATCGTAAACACCGAACAGGGGATAGGGCTCGGGCAGGTAGTCGAGCCGCCCGGCCCGAAGAACCCGCGAATCCATCCCCGGGATATAAAGAAGATCGAACGGACGGCAACGGAAGATGAAATCCGCCAGCTTCAAAGCAACATGGAAATCGAGGCGGACGCGAAGAGCTTTTGCCTGGAGAAAATTGCCGCCCACGAACTTCCGATGAACCTGGTGGACGTGGAATACTTCTTCGACGGCAGCAAGATCATATTCTACTTTACTGCAGACGGCCGGGTGGATTTTAGAGAACTTCTCAAAGACCTGGTCAGACGGCTGCGGACCCGTGTCGAACTGCGGCAGATCGGAATTCGCAACCAGGCAAAGATGGTGGGCGGCCTTGGTGGTTGCGGGAGGCCTTTGTGCTGCGCGACGTTTTTGAAAAATTTCCACGCCGTATCCATTAAGATGGCCAAGGAACAAAACCTGAGCCTCAACCCTGCAAAGATATCCGGGGCCTGCGGCAGGCTGATGTGCTGCCTCCAGTTCGAGCATGAAACCTACAAGGAACTCAAGAAAGATATGCCCAAAATGGGCAAGAAGGTCGAACTGCCCGAAGGCAAGGGAAAAGTCGTGCGGCAGAACGTTATGGCCAGGTCCTTTACGGTTCAGCTTGAAGATGGGAAGGAAATAGACATCGATCTGGATAAGGGCTGCTGTTGCCGGGGCGAATGCGGATGCGCGCGTGAGCAATCACCGGATGAGACACCGCGTGAGAGCCGGAGAAAAGGGGACAAATGAATCGATTCTATATAACCACGCCGATTTATTACGTTAACGCCGAACCTCACATAGGCCATGCCTACACGACAATCGTTGCAGACGTAATGAACCGCTTCTACGAACTGATGGGATTCAAGACCTTTTTTCTCACCGGGACCGACGAGCACGGGGATAAAATCGCCCAGGCTGCCCAGGCTGCCGGAATTGAGCCCAAGGCTTACGCCGACAGGATAAGCGCGCTTTTCCGGCAAACATGGCCCAAACTCGATATCGAAAATGACAAGTTCATCCGCACCACCGACTTCGAACATGTAAAGACCGTCCAATACGTGTTGCAGAAGGTCTTCGACGCAGGTGAAATCTACTTTGACACTTACAAGGGCCTTTACTGCGTCGGGTGCGAGAGATTCTACACCGAACGCGAACTGGTTGACGGAAAGTGCCCGGACCACGATACGCCGCCCGTAGAACGGGAGGAGGCGAATTATTTTTTCCGGATGAGCAAATATCAGGATTGGCTTATCTCGCACATAGAATCCAATCCCGGATGCATCCGTCCCGAAAGGTACCGAAACGAAGTGTTGGCGTTTCTGAGGGAGCCCCTGGAGGACCTGTGCATCTCCCGGCCGGTTGAGCGCCTCAACTGGGGCATACCGCTTCCGTTCGACGAAAACTATGTGACTTATGTCTGGTTTGACGCTCTCATCAACTATGTCTCCGCAATCGGATATCCAAACGGAGAGCTTTACACGGAGTTCTGGCCCGTTGCGCAGCACCTTATCGCAAAGGACATCCTCAAGCCGCACGGAATCTACTGGCCCACGATGCTAAAGGCAGCCGGCATTCCCATGTTCCGCCGACTCAACGTCCACGGGTACTGGAAAACGGACGAAGGAAAGATGAGCAAGAGCCACGGCACGGTTGTCCGGCCGTTGGACCTTGCGCCCGTTTATGGACTCGATGCCTTCCGGTACTTTCTTCTGCGGGAGATGGTTTTCGGACTCGATGCGAACTTCAGCGAGGAGGCTCTGGTTCAGCGCATAAACGCCGACCTGGCAAACGACCTTGGAAACCTTTTCAGCCGCACGCTTGCAATGACTGCGCGCTATTTTGACGAAAAAGCTCCGCCTTTCGGGTCCGAACCCGACAGGATGGACCGTGAACTGCACGATAAGGTTGAGCACGCGATCGGGCAATTCCGGGAGGAAATCCCAAGACTCGGCTTCCACAAAGCGCTTGTGGCCATTTGGGAATGCATCGGCGCGGCCAACAAATACATCGACACCGTCGCCCCCTGGAACCTTGCCAAAGATGCCCACCTCCTGCCCCGTCTTCAGACTGTAATGAGAACTCTTCTGGAGGTAAATAAAGCCGTTGCCGTCCTGATTTCTCCTTTTATGCCTTCGACCTCCGGGAAGATGCTGGAGCGGCTTGGAATCGTGAAAAAAACGGCGGACCTGAGGCTTGTCGAGGATGCGTCCTGGGGCACCCTGCAAGAAGGCGCAAGGGTCCTCAAAGGTGAATCGCTTTTCCCACGGGTCGAAACGGCGGGAAAAAAGCTGGAAAAACCCGGTAAACAAGGCGATGGGAAGGCCGATGTAAGCCAAAAGCCAAAAGAGAAAGAAAAAGCCGCAACCGGGGTGACGGACGCCGGCGGGCCGATCGATATCGATCTTTTTCGGCAGGTCGATCTGCGAGTCGGCCTTATCAGGCAGGCGGAAAAAGTCCCCAAGTCCGACAAACTGGTAAAGCTGATGGTGGATATCGGGGAAGAACGGCAGATCGTGGCTGGAATCGCCAAAACGCATTCACCCGCAGACCTTGTCGGAAAGCAGGTGGTCCTGGTGGCAAACCTAAAGCCTGCAAAGCTGATGGGAATCGAATCGCACGGAATGATCCTCGCCGTGCGCGACGGGGTGGATCTCAAACTTGTCGTTCCCGAGGAGAATGTTGCGCCCGGCGGGAAGATTTCGTGAAGAAGGAAGCGGGGAGCGGTGAGCGGGAAGAGTAAGGGCGGGTGAATCGGTGAATAGAAGGGGCAGGAAGCGGGGAGCGGTGAGTTAAGAGCAGGTGAATGGGAGGAGCAAGGAGCAGGCTATGTTTCAGCCGATGTTTTTACCCATTCAACACCTCACCCGCTCTTTTGGCCTAGAGTGCCGATTTCGCAGTTCAAATTGACCTTCCAAGACCGAAGATCAGCACTTGTTTCAATCTTTTGGATGTTGATTTGGGTGCTTGCCTTGGTCCGCTCCGTGGACACTGTCGTGGTGAACGCTTGAAACCCAGGGTAACTCTTCCGCCTTGATTTTCGCGACTTATTGTAATACCATATATGCAACATCGTATTATACCAGGATTTTCAATGAAAACGATCTCGATAAAACTGCCTGATGATTTGTTGGCCAAGATGCAGCACGCCGCCAGGAAAAGAGGCGAAACCCGATCAGCCGTCCTGCGCGAAGCTATCGAGGAGTTCCTTTCCAAAGAGAAGAATCAGAATATGGGTTCCTGCCTTGACTATGCGCGTGATCTTGCCGGATGTGTGCAGGGCCCGCCGGATCTTTCAACGAATGCGGCACACATGGACCGTTACGGGGAATGAGACGTCAGGTCATAGTGGATACCGGTCCGCTGGTCGCTTTCCTCAATAGACGGGATAAGCATCACGATTGGGCAGAGACCCAATGGGCGCAAATTCAGCCTCCTCTGTTGACCTGTGAAGCGGTTATCTCCGAGGCGTGCTTTCTTTTGAGGCACTGGGAGGAGGGCGCCGGCTCCATTTTTGAATTGCTGCAAAGAAAGGTTTTGGATATTTCATTTTGCCTGGCAGATCACATTATTCCTGTCAGCATCTTATTAAGGAAATACGGGAATGTGCCTATATCGCTGGCCGACGCTTGCTTGGTGCGGATGGCGGAATTGCATGACATTAGCTCGATTATGACACTCGATGCTGATTTCCGGATTTACCGAAAGCACAAACGCCGGATTATCCCTGTGCTGGCGCCGCCTCACATGTCGTGATGGCATATTACATTAATTTTCCTGCCAGAACCTGCCAAGCCCGCCTCCGACGAGTATCGGTTGGACCTATTCTCGGCGGCCCTTCGCTCAGATCGATTGGTTGGTGAAGGTTCTAATAGGAATAAAAACGAAACCGCTATGCCTGATCAAATTTGCAGAACTTGACGCACACAACTCCAAGACCAAAAATCAGCACTTGTTTCAATCTTTTGGATGTTGATTTGGGTGCTTGCCTTGGCTCGATCTATGCCGTTTGGATTGGGCTTTTGTCCTGATCAGCACAGCACACGAAGGGTTCATACGAGCTCCAAGCTCGCATTCCAACCAATTTAAAGCGGCTCCGATGCACGTATTGGCAGGTTTTCTATTTTTCACTGGAATTTGTTCTGCGTTCATTCTGAATAAATTAGTGACCTTGTGCCGGCCAACAGTTGACCACTATATTTTGAGCGTCTTCACATTGCTTGAGAATCCCATTCATGATAAAAACAGTTAGTATAAGAAGATAGTGCGTAATGGGAGTAGAATTATGATGATAAATCCGGATTTTATTTCTCCTTGTGGTCTTTATTGCGGAGTTTGTGCCATTTATATCGCACACCGGGATAATAATCACAAATTCAAGGAGCGGTTAGTGAGTCTTTACAAGGGAGAAATTCCAGGCAAAGGTACCCTGCCTAATAGTGAAGATCTTTCGATAGAAGATATTCAATGCCATGGCTGCTTATCTGATGAACCTTTTATGCATTGCCGGCAGTGTGAGATCAGGGTCTGCACAAGAGAGAAAGGTTACACAGGATGTCATCAATGCGATGAGTTTCCTTGTCAGCATATTCATAATTTTCCCATGGCTGTTGGCAAGAAAGTTATTTTACGGGCTGTTCCGTATTGGCGAGAGGTTGGTACTGAAAAGTGGATTCAAGATGAAGAAGCCCGCTATATTTGTCCTGAATGCGGCAATAAAGTTTTCCGGGGCGTTGCAAAATGTAATCAGTGTAAAGCGAAATTGGATCTGGACTAGTCGTTGCCCAAATAGAAGCCCGGATGTCTACTTCAGCAGCGGCCCCTCAGCCTTCGCGTGTTCGCGTGAAACCAAGCTTTGCGCCTTTCCGTCCTCTGTCCTCCTCCTTCCGTGCTCCGTCCTCTGTCTCTCGTCCTCGCCCGATAACGAGAGTGCAGTAGAAAATATCCGTTTGACTCACTTTTCCACGGATTCTGTGGTATTTTGATGTCTGCTCTGTCTGATCGAAGATATCCGAAAGTCATTCGGCGGCCTTTTTTGAGATTACTCGCAGGGGCAAAGATGCGGCAGGCTGTTATCGTTTACTCAAGGCAGCAAAATGATTCCTCGCCTGAACGAGGGCCGGCCTGGGGCTGTCTTGAGTCTCGCTTCGACAGAGAATTTACCGCCTCCCTGGCGCAAAAAGAGAAGCAGATCCAACAGAACTACCGGCCAATCATTGGAATTCATAAATGGTTTGCGCGCCGTCCAGGCACAGTATTCCGCAATCTCCTGCTGGCGGAATTTAACGGTGAGAATTCTTTGCAGGAAGATTACTGGCGAGCCCACCAGTTCAAAGGGGTTATCGCAGACCCCTTCATGGGAGGGGGAACCCCGATTCTTGAGGCCAACCGCCTGGGTTTCAGCATCGTTGGCGCCGACATCAACCCGATGGCGTTCTGGATCGTTCGGCAGTCGTTAGCGCCTCTCGACCTGGACGCTTTCGGACAGAATGCTGAGGCCGTGATCCGCGATTTGGAGCGGGAAATCGGTTCCTTATATATCACCACCTGCAAATTGTGTGGCGGGCTTGCTGACGTCAAATACTTCCTTTGGGTGAAAATCCAAACCTGTCCGGAATGCGGGGCCGAAAACGATCTTTTTCCCGGCTATTTGCTGGCTGAAGCCGAACGGCATCCTTACCACGTCGTGCTTTGCCATAAATGCGGCGGGCTCAATGAATTCAAAAAGCAGCCAACACATGGTCATCCGGGATCATGCAACGCCTGTGGCGAGGCTGTTTTTGTGGAAGGTCCGGCAAAAAGAAACAAGATAAGTTGCTCCGCCTGCTCCAATGTTTTTTCCTATCCGGCGAAGATCCCCTGCGGTCCGCCCAAGCACCGTATGTGGGCCATTGAATACCACTGTTCGGCCTGTAAGCCGAATCACCAGGGACGTTTTTTTAAGACTCCGGATGAAGAGGATCTCCAGAGATACTTTGAAGCAAAACGAACATTGGAGGAAACACAATCTGAGCTTCTAATCCCATCGGCGTCCATTCCGTTGGGAGATGAAACGAAACGCCTCCACCGCTGGGGTTATAAACTCTTCCGTGAAATGTTCAATGAGCGCCAACTTCTGGGACTCGGTTTGCTGCTTAAGAGAATCTGCGCAGTTGAAGAGACCCCGGTAAGACACTCGCTGCTCACCGTGTTCTCCGATTTCCTCCGCTATCAGAACATGTTAGCGCGCTACGACACATATGCCCTGAAATGCCAGGATATTTTCAGTGTCCACGGCTTTCCTGTGGGACTGGTCCAGTGTGAAAACAGTTTACCGGGCATTCCCAAAGTCGGAGCGGGAGCTTTCCGCCACTTCATTGAAAAATACCGCAGGGCCAAGGATTACTGCCGCCAACCTTTTGAGACAAGACAGAAAGGGCGCCGGAAGGAATTGATCCCTATCGCGGGAGAGAGCATAAGGGCCGAACAAGTGACACGGTTTCCCAAAGCCGATTCCCGTGAAGCCTGGATAAACTCGCAATCTGCGGAACGAGTGCCGCTCGAACCTAATTCGCTCGACGGGGTTTTTACCGATCCGCCATATTTTGACAATGTCCAGTACGCGGAACTCATGGATTTTTGCTACGTTTGGCTGCGCCAGGGGCTGAGGAATGAATTCGATGCTTTCGAGGCGTCATCCACCAAGACCTTGCAGGAGCTGACCGGCAACGAGGTGATGGGGCGCAGCCTGGAGCACTTCACCAGGGGTTTGTCGAAGATATTCCGTCATTATGCCGAGGCCTTGAAGCCGGGAGCACCTTTTGTTTTTACCTTCCACCATGACGACCCCAGCGCCTACATTCCGATAGTTGTGGCTATTTTGGACGCCGGTCTCGATTGCACCGCCGCATTGCCCGCCCCGGTGGAAATGGGCGCTTCGCTCCATATAGCCCGAACTAAATCATCTGTTCTAGATTCTGTCTTCGTATGCCGGAAAATGAAAATTGGCGTTGAATCAGATACTGTCCAGGATACATTAAAAAGCGATCTCCTGGCGCTGCAAAAAGCCGGTCTTCGGGTTACCGAAGGAGATATCCGGTGCCTGCTCGCCGGACACATAGCGCGAACAGCCATCAACCGGCTGAGAGATGGGTGGGAATTAGCAGCCACACCCCGGGAACGAATGGGACACGCCGGGGTACTGATTGCCGAGTTAGGAGAAGAACTCGACGCCGAGCACCTCGTCAAAACAACCGTGGAATCTGTACTTGGGAAAGGGAGAGTTTATTGGCAGTAAAACGGCCCCTCGAGCTTTCTCCTGAAGAACTCCAGCAGTACCTCGAAGAAATGGTGGATGCCGTTTTCTCCGATTTAGTATCCGAATTCCTCCTCATGCCTATGGGCAAGGGTTTCCCCAAATACACCGACTTCCGGGACGCATATGAAATTCTTAAACGCACGACCAATGCAAAGATGAGGACCGGCAGCCTATGGAGAACACTAACTTAAATGAGGATATAGCCCCGGGTTTCCTTTCGATCGAGTTTCATACCCGTTTTTTCCCGGTCCTTCTGCGAAACCGCATACGCCGCAATGAGAGGATCGGCACAGGTTTTTCTTCCGTGCTCGAGTTGAAAGTCCTGTTTGTAGTGTGTTTTTTCCTGATTACCGTTGGGCTGCACTATGCCATGGTTCGCAAATTGCCCATCGGGTGGGCGCCGGGCGGCCTGGGAGCCGCGGGAATGCTGTTCCTGCTCATTCACAGCATATGTTCGCGCGGGACCCAGCCATCGTATGATCGATTTCTGACAGGAGTATTCTTCTTTTTTGTAGCCCTCGGCCTGAGTGGCGGCATATTTGCCGGCACGCTCTACCACTCACTTGCGGTCGGCGTGGCGACAGGTGCAGCGGGGCTGCTTGTGGGATATTCTCTCGGGATCCTGACGGGTCTTTTTCTCCAATATTTTGGCTGGTTAGCTCCAATGGTGAGCGGAATCGCCGGACTTGCCGCCTTCGGACTCTTTTTCGCGGACCTGGTGCTTATGGCCGGGCGGCTGTTCTAACCGTATCTGGATTGATCAACCACGCATCATTGCGGCCCCGCTGAGGCGGCCCATGGGGTCAAGAAGGTGGAGCGAAGCGGGGCGAACAAAGGCAAAGGACCCGTAAGCGTATTAAATCATGCGTGTTTTTCGTGGTCTTCGTGTTGACAAAAATTCTCGGGTCGTGAACGGCTTGAGGCAATTAGAGATAGACCACATTGGGAGATTCCACGAAAGAAGCCCGGCGGGAACCGGGCTTTTCTGGAACCTCGCTTCTTCTCGCATCACTTCTTGGGCGGAGGCGATGATTTGCTGCCGGACGCATTTGTAACCACCTTGGACGGAGCTGATGATGTGGCACCGGACGTAACCGCCTTTGCCGGCGCTGCTGATCTTGTTGTAACCGGCGACGGAACGTTAGCATGATCCACGCTCTTCATCGTAGGGGCCGCGGCATGGTGAAAGTCTTGATTGTGCATCACGCCCTGATTCGCCTTTGGTCCGCTGCTTCCCTGCACAGGTTGGGCAACATTTTTCCCGTAGCCGTCAAAAGTCCCGCCGGGGTTCTGCTGAACGTTTCGCATGTCCTGGCCGACCTTGCTGTTGTTGATCTTATTGTTGCTGGTTTGTGCAAACGAAGCCGCATGAAATCCCAAAATCCAAATAATAATTCCCAGAAAAATAGCAGTTAACTTGAAGGCCCTCATTTTTACTTCCCTTTCTTAGCTTTGAATTGATGGAAACAATCCGACGCAAACGGACATCAGACGTATTATTCGTATCGGTAGAAACAGGTTTTCACTAAAGTTCAATCGTGTTTCGGGTTCATATTTCTGCGCACTCAGCGGCCCCCAGCCTTCGCGTCTTCGCGTGAAAGCCAGGCTTTGCGCCTTTCCGCCCTCCGGCTTCCCCGCTTTCGGCCTCCGACTTCACCGCGTCATCCGTACCCGAGTTCTATTGACAGCATGGTTTGGAAAGTATTACAATTCTATTGTGTAATACCACATTGGAAAGATAAGGTGAGCGGTTATGACGTCAAAGGCGATGAAGATCACCAGAAAGGGGCAAGTTACAATCCCGAAAGAGATTCGCGAGAGACTCAAAGCAACTGCCGTCTATTTTGAAGTTATCGACGATGATGTAGTGGTAAGGGCCGTCAGGGACGCCGCCGGCTCTCTCAGCGAATACGCCAGGAACGCAAAACCGGATGTCTCCATTGCGCAGATGAAAGACAGGGCATGGGAAGAGGCGGTGCATGAGAAAGCCGGTAAGAAGTCTGCCTGATACGAACATTCTCATTCGATATCTTACGAGAGATGATGAACCCCTTTATGTCAGGGCTAAGGAATTCTTTGACAAGGTCAAAGAAGGGAGCATGAGGGCCGTCATCCTCTAGAGCGTGATTGCCGAGTGCGTTAACGTTCTCACAAAAATATACAAGGCGCCCAAAAATAAGGCGGCCGAGAGCCTGATCGACATCCTTCGCTACAAGGGAATTGCAAACCTTGACCGGGGAGAACTTATCCGCGCCCTGACTCTTTATTCCGAACGGGATATCGATATTGTGGATTGCATCCTCTGCGTAAAAGCTTCAGGTCCAAATACATCTCTTTTCTCTTTCGACAGAGAACTCAATAAAATGAGCGAATCCAATCGGTAGATGACCCATGACCTATTTCGCCCGCTCTTAATCCACCCATTCTCCCTTCACTCATCACCCACCTCTGTTTTATTCCAATTTCCCGCCTTATCTGGTATTTGATATACTTTGCGCTTCAGCGCGGACTCGGCCGAATCTGCCGGCACGTATCGAAATGAAGAAACAGGGTAATTTATGGAACAAAAATATTCCCCTAAGTCCATCGAACAAAAATGGCAGCAATACTGGGATAAGTCCCTGGTTTTCAAAGTTGGTGAAGACAGGGGCAAGGAAAAATATTATCTGCTGGAGATGTTTCCATATCCCTCGGGCCGCATTCATATGGGCCACGTCCGCAACTACACCATAGGCGACGTGGTTGGCCGCTTTATGCGGATGTTGGGCTACAACGTGCTCCATCCGATGGGCTGGGACGCCTTCGGAATGCCCGCCGAAAATGCTGCAATAAAAGCTGGGACCCACCCGGCGAAATGGACTTGCGACAATATCGACTATATGCGAAATCAGCTCAGGCAACTGGGTTTTTCGTACGACTGGTCGCGGGAGTTTGCAACGTGCGATCCGAGCTATTACAGGTGGGAGCAGCTCTTTTTCCTCAGGATGTATGACCGGGGTCTGGCCTACAGAAAGAGTTCCTACGTAAACTGGTGCTCCAGGTGTCAGACCGTGCTGGCAAACGAACAGGTAGAAGCGGGCGCCTGCTGGCGCTGCGACACTCCGGTCGTACAAAAGCAGATGGAGCAGTGGTTTTTCAAGATTACCGACTATGTCGGCGAACTGCTTGACTATACATACAAGCTGCCCGGCTGGCCCGAGCGGGTTCTTGTTATGCAGCAGAACTGGATAGGGAAAAGCACTGGAAGTATGCTGCACTTTCCACTCGAATCCGGCGAGGGAAACATTGCGGTCTTCACGACCCGCACAGACACGCTTTTCGGGGCTACCTTCATGAGCATAGCCCCCGAACATCCGATGGCAGCCGACCTGTGCCGGGGAAAGCCTGAAGAGGCGGCAGTGCTCGATTTTGTCGAAAGAGCAAAGCAGGCGAAGCGGAATGAGCGCGAAGCGGACCTGCTCGAAAAAGAGGGCATCTTTACCGGAAGCTACTGCATCAACCCGGTCACCGGTAAAAGGATGCCGATTTACGTGGCCAACTTCGTACTCATAGCCTACGGCACAGGCGCAGTCATGGCGGTCCCGGCACACGACCAGCGCGACTTCGAGTTTGCGAAAAAATACGGCCTGCCTCTTCAGGTGGTCATAAAACCTGCTGAGGCCCTGCAAGCCCCTTTGGCACAAGACCTCACCCAAGCGTTTGAGCAAGACGGCGTTCTGGTTGACTCCGGCGAGTTTTCCGGAATGGAGTCCGAAGCCGCCCGGATTGCGATAACCGAAGCCCTGGCAAAAAGAGGGCTAGCGGAATTGACCCTGCAGTATCGGCTCCGCGATTGGGGAATTTCGCGGCAGCGCTACTGGGGCGCGCCCATTCCGATCATTTACTGCGAGAAGTGCGGTGTCGTGCCGGTTCCCGAGCAAGACCTGCCCGTTGTGCTTCCCCTGGACGTGGAGCTTCTGGAAAACGGCGGCTCACCTCTGCCCGTCCACAAGCCTTTCTACTCGACCACGTGCCCGAAATGCGGGGGCGATGCGCGGCGTGAGACCGATACCATGGACACCTTCGTGGAATCTTCCTGGTACTTTGCCCGATACGCCTGTCCCGATTTCGACAAGGGCCCGCTCGACCGGGAACGGGTCCGCTACTGGATGCCCGTTGACCAGTACATCGGCGGAATAGAACACGCCGTTCTGCATCTGCTCTATTCGAGATTTTTTGTAAAGGTGCTGCGCGACATGGGGTATCTACAGGCCGATGAACCTTTCCTGAACCTTCTCACGCAGGGAATGGTCATAAAAGACGGCTTCAAAATGAGCAAATCCAAGGGAAACGTGGTAGACCCCGATGAAATGATTCAGGCATACGGCGCGGATACGGTGCGCCTCTTCTGCCTGTTCGCCTCGCCGCCGGAAAAAGACCTCGACTGGAGCGACCAGGGAGTGGAGGGTTCTTTTCGGTTTCTTTCCAGAATGTGGCGGCTGGTTTCCGAAAATTTTGACGCCCTGAGGTCCGCCGAGCCGTACCGGGGTGGAAGCCCCCTCAGCGAAGATCTTGCCCAACTCCGCCGCAAGACTCACCAGACAATAAAGAAGGTTACGGAGGATATTCGCGAAAGGTTCCATTTTAACACGGCCATCGCCGCCGTTATGGAACTTGTCAATCTGATCTACCAGGTGCTGGAGAGCCGGCCGGCGGACCCCATGCTATGGCCGGTCGTCAGGGAATCGGTGGAAGCCGCAATCGTTGTCTCGTCGCCCATGGTTCCGCACATTTGCGAAGAACTTTGGAGCATCCTGGGCCATGAAGAGCTTCTTCTGAATACCGCATGGCCCAAATGGGACGATCAGGCGCTCAAAGCCGAAGAAATGCTCATCGTCGTCCAGATAAATGGAAAACTGCGGAGCAGGATAACCGTTGCGGCGGACGCCACCGATAAGGAACTGGAAGAACTATCGCTCAAGGATTCCAGGATCAGAGATTTCATCGAAGGAAAACAGGTCAAGAAAGTAGTGGTTGTGCCAAGGAAGCTTATCAATATTGTCATCTAGCAGTTTCCGTCCGGAAACTGCTAGTATCTCATCCGGTGTTTCCTGATGGACACCAGGTAGTTTTTAAAATTTCGGATTTATAGCAGAGTGCGGGGTGCGCCATGGGTACACGAAATCTCAAAGGGATACTGATAATAAGCTCCATCTTATTTAGCCTTGCCTCATGCGGCTATCACTTCTCCGGGGAGGGCGAGGGGCCCAAGCCAGGGCTAAGGTGCATCGCCATCCCGGTATTCGAGAACAAGACTTCCGAGCCGGACGCCGGGGCCATTTTCGCCGGGGCGTTAAGACAGGAATTCATTCGGAGAGGCAATATCAAGGTAGTCCCCGTTGAAGAGGCGGAAGCCGTATTCAGAGTAACCATCAAGAGCATTAACATTCAACCGGTTGCACATAATGCCGTTGGTATCGTGTCCAACCGGATTACAGTGGAAAACCGGCTCTTTGTGAGCCTGGACATTCGATGCGAGGAAAAGAAAACCCACAAAACGCTCTGGTCCGACCCGTCTTTCAGTTACTACAAAATTTACGAGGTCAACAATGCTTCGCTGCAAACCCAGCCTATCGTCGGCTTCGAAAACAGGGAGAGCGCGCTCGACTTTTTAGCCCAGGAGATGTCAACGCGCATCCATGACAGATTTCTGAGCAACTTCTGATGAACGCCGAAGATTTCCTCAAAGCGCTGGATACCGGCAAAATAGATCCTGTATATCTTTTCGTTGGGGGCTCGGCTTTCCTTATGGAGGAAGCCTGGAAGAAGCTGCTTTCAAGCTTGCTCCCGAAGCGAGGCAAAAACTTCAACGGCGAGCGGGTACAGGCAAGGGAAACAGAAGCAGGAGATGTGATCGAGCGGCTTGCCACCACCCCCATGTTCGGTGGGCGAAGACTAATCATGGTCGACAATGTCGAGGCTTGGGGAAAACGGGACCGTGCGGCCATGGAGGCTTTCGTGCAGCGAATTCCTCCCTCGGCATGTCTCGTCATGGCCGCTTCAGACAGGAAAAGCATTGAAGGACTTGCAAAAGCGGTCGAAACCAAAGGCAAGGTGGTCCAGTTTCGATCTCCCGGAGACAAGGAGGCCCTGCGCTGGTTGATCGAAAGAGGCAGGCGACTCGGTAAAATCGTCTCCCACCGTGCCGCGTTCCTCCTGGTCGAGATGGCCGGCGGCGATTTCCAGACTCTCGCATCCGAGTTGGACAAGATTTGCACCTTCGTTGGGGAGCGCGATCAGATCGAGACTGAGGACATCCTGGAAGCGGCCAGCTCCCAGAGAAGTTTCTCCGCTTTCGACATGCTCGATAACCTCAAAGCGCAGCAGACGGACAAAGCCCTCAAATCCCTGAGAAGCCTGATCCTCTCCGGTGAACTCCCTCTGAAGATTCTCTCGACTCTGGCCTGGCAGATTCGAATGGTATGGCAGGTCAAGGACGGCCTGCGGCAGGGCCTATCGGAAGCCGAACTGGCTGCACGGCTGAAAGCGCATCCTTTCGTAGTCAAGAAGGCGCGGGAACAGGCCGTTCGTTTTTCGGACGCGGACCTGTACAGGGTGATTGAGGCAATCGCTCAGACCGACATCGCGATCAAAAGCACGGGAATTCTCCCCGAGCTACTGCTCGAGGAACTGATCCTCGATCTTTGCATGGAGGGCAAAAAGCCCCCGGACACCTCGAAGGTAGGAAAAGTAATGCAGCACAGAAACTAAAGAGCATTGACTCCGCGGGTCAGGCGTGAAATTCTCCGTGAGGCCGTATTCCTATGAACAACGCCTTTGGAGGCGGTTTTCGCAATCACGGAGGCCGCCTTTTTCAATTGTTCAGCAGCCTTTTCAGGCGACTTGCCGGCTATGGCCTCCTCGAGGTCCCTTATCACGTTTTTCATTCTGGTCTTCCGGGAGCGGTTTCGCACCCGCTGTTCTTCGCTTTGTCTCGCCCTTTTGATAGCTGACTTATGGTTGGCCAATCCAAACCTCCTTGAGATTCACCGGTCAAGGTGAGTAAAAGTTTTCATATATACCTGATGGAGAAAGAATGTCAAGCACGATTCGGGAGTTGGAGAATTAATCCAACCGGAAGCAGGAAGCAAGGAGCAGGGAGCAGGGAGCAAAAGCGGCCACCCCTTACGGGCGGGGACTTTTTTGACGAAGAAAAACCCCGCCCATTGTCATTTTTGCGCGGTTTTCTTGTAGATACAAGGGGAGGGCTTTATGCCCTCCCGAGCACCCGATTTGAACGCAACTCAGTATAAAACCCTAAATTGCTCAACCGCTAAATTCAGGCGACCTTTTTTGACCCGTCTTCGGCTATCATGGCCTTTACTTCGTCGAAGAATTTCTTCAGCTCTTCACCGTCTATGGATTCTTTTTCAAGCAGGATTTTGGCCAATTTCTCAAGCATGCTCCGCTGCTGAGTCAGAATCTTCCTCACACTCTGGTGCGTTCCTTCGATTATGCCGGAAATTTCCTCGTCAATCTGCTGGGCGGTCTTTTCGCTGAAGTCCCTGTCTCGAGAACCCAGGCCAAGATCAAGGTGCGCAGAGCGCTGCTCGTTGACATAGGTAAGGGGGCCGAGCTTTTCGCTCATTCCGTATTCCATGATCATGCGGCGCGCTATGTCGGTTGCGCGCTGGAGGTCGTTCTGAGCTCCCGTGGAGATGTCGCCGAAAATGATTTCTTCTGATACCCTGCCTCCAAGCAGCACCTTCAGTCTGCCAAGAAGTTCGTCGCGCGTCATGAGGTATCTGTCTTCGGTCGGAAGCTGCTGTGTGTACCCCAAGGCAGCGATACCGCGAGGAATAATGGAGATTTTGCTGACTGGATCGGTGTTGGGAAGCACCATGGCGACAAGCGCGTGGCCGGATTCATGATAGGCGACGATTTCCTTCTCTTTGGGGTTCATCACCCTGTTTCTTTTTTCGAGCCCGCCGATTATTCGGTCAGCGGCTTCTTGAAAGTCGGCCATCGTGACCTCTTCCCGGTCGCGCCTTGCCGCAATCAAAGCAGCCTCATTGATGAGGTTGGCAAGATCTGCGCCCACGAACCCAGGCGTCATGGCAGCAATTTTCTTTAGATCGACGTCCGAACCCAGCTTGACCCCTTTTGAATGAACATTCAAAATAGCCTCTCTACCTCGAATGTCTGGCTTGTCGATCGCCACGTGCCGGTCGAAACGACCGGGCCGCAGCAATGCCGGGTCGAGTATTTCGGGGCGGTTCGTCGCGGCCATTATGATTACCCCGGCCCTTGGATCGAAACCGTCCATCTCTACGAGCAGTTGGTTCAATGTCTGCTCCCTTTCATCATGACCTCCGATAGGATTGAGGCCGCGCGCCTTCCCCAAAGCGTCCAATTCGTCGACGAAAATTATGCATGGAGCGTGATCCTTGGCCTGGCCGAAAAGATCGCGGACACGCGCTGCACCAACGCCAACAAACATCTCGACGAACTCCGAACCGCTCATGCTGAAGAAAGGCACTCCGGCCTCTCCCGCTACGGCGCGCGCAAGCAGAGTCTTCCCTGTTCCAGGTGCGCCCAGAAGCAGAAGCCCCTTCGGGATTTTGCCTCCCAGCTTCTGGAACTTGCCCGGGTCCCTCAGAAATTCAACGATCTCCTCAAGTTCAGCCTTTGCCTCGTCTATCCCGGCCACATCATCGAATGATACGCCTATCTCTTTTTCGGCGTAGATCTTCACCTTCGCCTTGCCAACCGAAAGCACTCCCTGAGGTCCGCCTCCCATGCGCCTCATCAGAAAACTCCAGAAAAAGAAAAATATGGCCAACGGCAGGAGCCAGGAAAGCAGCACGGCAAACCACTTGTTGTCGGAAGAGCCGCTGAATTTTATTCCCTGAGCTTCAAGGTCTTTTACCAGATCCGGGTCTTCAACCCGCACTGCGGAGATAATTTTGTTGGGTTCTTTGGCATCTTTTAGAGTAGCTGTAACCTTATCGGGACTGATGGTAACGGACTCCACTTTCCCGGCTCTGATCAACTGCTTGAATTCGGAATAGGAGACCCGGTTAGCCTGCTGTTCGGTTACGAAGGTTTGAAACCACATGATCACAAGCAGGGCCACGATGAAGTACCAGATTGAAAAATGCACCTTGCGCTGATCCTGTTTTCGACCTCCATCTCCCGACGGTCCTCTTAGATGATTCATAAACTTATTCAACGGGTCTTTTTGTTCGTTATCCGCCATTTTTTTGTCAGTCCCCTCTTTTTCGGCTGCAGAAAAGAGCCCTCGGCTCTGTCGGGGATCGTTCCCTGGGTAAGGGAAACCCGGATCCCGAAATTTTCCGGCTCAAACTCATTAAATATATTACAGTTAAGAGCCTATGCAATCCGATATATAGAATTAATAGGTGTGACGGCAGAACGTGCCCTGTCAACGGGGCTATTAAACGTGTGCCCGAGCATATAATTTGCTTGCACTCGTGGATAGTCATATTAATATAGGCGGCCGTTATCGCCAATTCAGTGAGGAGGCAGACTTTGAAGACATGGGGCAGATATCTCGAGGTTGGGTTGACTTCTTTTTTGATCTTCGCCTTTTTGAATTCGCCAATCATGGCCGGTAAGTCAGGATTCAACACGGCCATTGCCGCTCAGGCACAAACCGTCGAACAGGAAGAAGCTCAAAATGGACAGAAGGTAAACGATCCTTACGAACATTTTAACCGGGAAGTCTTCGACTTTAACGACCACCTATATTTTTGGGTGCTCAAGCCCTTAGCCCGGGTGTATTCAGCCTTTTTACCGACCGATTTTCGCGAGTCTATCAGAAACGGGTTCCACAATCTGGTTTTCCCCTCCCGTTTCATCAATTTTGTGCTCCAGGGAAAAGGGGAATACGCAGCAAATGAAGTAGCCCGCTTCCTCATAAATTCGACACTGGGCTTTGCCGGCTTGTTCGATTTCGCCCAAACGCAGTTTCGACTCGAAAACCATGAGTCAGATTTCGGTCAGACGCTTGCCCGTTGGGGCGTTGGGTCAGGTCCGTTCCTGATTATCCCGGGGCTCGGCCCGTCAAATCCGAGGGACTTCTTCGGCTTTGGGGTCGATTCGGTGATGGACCCGCTGTTCTGGCTCCCCGGGGCGTGGTATGTGAGCTTTTCTGCTGAGAGCGGAAAATTCGTGAACCGCACTTCACTCGAAATCGGTCGATACGAGGAATTGAAAAAGGCTTCGCTCGATCCCTATATAGCGATGCGAGATGCTTATATCCAGTATAGGGCACACATCTCAGAATAGCTCACCGGCTGGGGGACCGGTTGTATCAAAAATATTTTTATATGGTTTCGTGGACGCGAATTTGTGTTAGCTGTTTCTGTTGATTTTTATCTGACGGAAATTTAGAATGAAGCGGTGTGAGCTTTTGAGGTCGGTATTTGGGGTTTGCCGGAGAATCGGTCTTTCGCCTTGCAAGACTTTTCCGCAAGTTGCTCCAATAACGCACCAAACTGTAATCCAGCAATCATGTGAAAGGAATCTGCAATGGCGGAAGGTCGAGTAAAGTGGTTCAACGAGCAAAAAGGGTATGGCTTTATCGAAGTAAATGGCGGGCCGGATGTTTTCGTTCATTTCAGCGCCATTGAGGGCTCGGGTTTCAAGACCCTTAGCGAAGGCCAGGAAGTAGTGTTCGAGATAGAAAAGGGTCAGAAGGGCCCACAAGCGGTCAATGTCAGAAAAGCCTAGAGATGCCGGGAAAGTAATAGCCTAATACGCATTTGACTTATCTGCAAGGCATCCCGCTGACGGCCCCGTCTCTGGTCATTGACAGATCAGGGAGAGCGTCGAGAATGAGCGGGTTGCCTTCCGCGCTACGCGAAGTACAACTTTAAGGGATGCATGGGAGAGCCTTTCGCCAAATAATCGCTTACTGTTGTTAACAAGTCTGTCATACGAGGAGAGGCCGGTTCTTTTGCCGGCCTTTTTGTTTTTACACCTTTCAGGAGGCCGTGGCAGCGGTCAAGAGCCTTTGGAAACGAACGCCATCCCAGCCTGTTTGCACTCTTCAAGGGCAGTAGGATGGCTCAGTATGGCCCCTTTTTCATCCATCTGCCGAAAACAGACTTCTCCAGCGTATTCCACGTCGATCGCGTCGCAGAAGTACCTTACGGTCAAAACAGGACAATCGAACAGCCGCTTACCTCGAGTGGCCCCCGCGCACAGGAAAAAGCCCTTCCTGTCAGCGGGGGTCAACGATGAATGGCCCTCGGCTTTTCTCTTGTACTTTCGCATATAGGAGGCCTGGCTGCGGTCCACGAGCAGTTTTGTCTGGCCGCTCAACCCGTAGAAGTAGATGGGACTCGAGATAACGATCCTTTCAGCCGTATCGAAAAAGGGGTAGACCTTCTGCATATCATCCTGCTGCACGCAAACACCATGTTCATCGCAATACCCGCAGGAGAGGCAACCTGAGATCCTGAGGTCCCTGATAAAGATCTTCTGCAGTTCAATATCGGCGGCCGATAAAGCCCCATCGAGAAAACTTTCCATCATAAGATCGGTGTTGCCGTTCTTTCTCGGTGATCCGAATATGGCCAACAAAAGCATTATGTCCTCCTGCTGAAAGACCCCATTGAATCGCAAGGCCGTCCATAAGACCCGGCTTTACAGAAAAAAGCTTCGATGTTACTTTACCGTCGTTGATGCGGCTGGATAAGCCAGAGATTTCCGACACATGCACGTCTCAAAGTTCGACCGCCGAGGAGACTGAGTATGGCTGAGTGTATTTTTTGCCAGATAATAAAGGGAGAGCTTCCCTGCGCGAAAGTCTACGAAAACGAACGCGTGATCAGCTTTCTGGATATACATCCGATCAACGCAGGCCACACTCTGGTCCTTCCAAAGAGACATTATGCGACTCTTTTCGAAATTTCGGAAGAAGATCTTCATGCCTGTACGGCGGTGTCCCAAAAAATCGCGATGGCCGTCTACAAGGCTACAAAAGCTTCAGGGTTGAATTTGCTCCAGAACAATTACCGCCCGGCAGGACAGCGTATAGACCATATTCATTTCCACCTGATACCGCGCTTTCACCAGGATGACTTTTGGAACTCATGGCCGGGCAAACCCTACCCGCAAGGGGGGTTGAGCAAGGTGCTCGACAAGATACAAGCCGAACTGTAACCGGCTTCACATCAGGGGTCCAGACCAAGCAGCAAACCAATAAAAACCCAGCCCACCTCATAAGTTTAGACGCCTTACCCACCCGAAACTATCTTCTCTTTCGCCGTACTGGATGCCCAAGATTTCATCGTAAAGCTTACGGGACCACTCGCCCACGCTTCCGTCAGAAATCCTGTACATCCGGTCACGGTAGGAGATTTCTCCAACCGGTGAAATTACCGCTGCGGTCCCGGAGGCAAACATCTCCTTCAACTCGCCGGACTTGGCCGTCTCGATGACTTCGTCGATTGTAATCTGTCGCTCGATTACCTTTATTCCCCAGTGCCCGGCGAGCTGCAACACCGAATCGCGGGTAACCCCGGGCAGGATCGAGCCGGAAAGAGGCGGAGTTATAAGTTCCTCGCCCATCCTGAAAAAAATGTTACTTGTTCCCACTTCCTCGACATAGCGCCGCTCGACGGCATCCAGCCACAAAACCTGGGTGAAGCCCTTCTTCTTTGCGGCTTCCGCCGCGTAGAGGCTCGACGCATAGTTTGCCATCGTCTTGGCTTCTCCAACTCCACCCCGGACCGTGCGGACATATTCCTCAGTGACATATATCTTTACGGGGTTGAACCCTTCGGCATAGTATGCGGCCACCGGTCCGGTTATTATGAAATAGAGATAATTGTCGGCCGGGCGCACTCCCAGGTGGGGTTCGGTCGCGATCATGGTCGGCCTTATGTAGAGCGAGGAGCCAACGCTGCGGGGGACCCAGTCCCTGTCCAGCTTAATGAGCTGTTCGGCAGCCAGCATTTGGAAGGCGGGATCGATCTCGGGCATGCACATCCTTAGCGCCGAACGGTTGAAGCGCTCCCAGTTCTGGTCCGGCCTGAAGAGGCATATGTTGCCGTTTGGCCACCTGTAGGCTTTCAGGCCTTCGAATATTCCCTGTCCGTAATGGAGCACCATTGCTGCCGGATCCATCTCCAAGGAATGGTAAGGAACAATCCGGGCATTCTGCCAGCCCTGCCCTTTCGTAAAATCCATCATAAACATGTGGTCGCTGAAAACTCGGCCGAAGACCAGATTTTTTTCATCTTGAGGCTTTGGGTGCCTCTTGGCCAGCTCTAGGGGGTGCACGGAAATGTCCATCTACATTACCTCCTGATTATTTCAACCAATGCTAAAGAGCAATTCTGATGCGATTGCGCCAGCTCTTGAGCTCTTATTGCAGCACGAAATGGGGTGAACGCAGAAAGCGGCTTATCTGTTTACTGTAAAACTGGATGGCAGCGCGGCTTTCCATTCCAGGGTGCAATTGTTCCTCTTTTTCCTTATCTCCGCTTACGGTCTTTACAATTAATTTCTTTTCGACATAGAATTTCAGCGCGTTGTCGAATATAATTTTGGATACGCACTCGGGCCTTTCGACCAGCCCGAGCTTCAGGGCTTTCTGACCTAAGCCGAGGATTTTTTTGATGAAATCCTTTTCCGAGAAGCCGTTTTTCTGAAGATAACGCAAGCCGCGCAAGACCAGCCAATAGCCCTCGAAATAGTTCCGCAGCAGCCCGTGAAACACATGTGAAGCTCGCAGACCCTTGTGAGCTAAAATGAATGGCTGGTCGCCTTCTCCAACGCGATGCAGAAATCCCATATTCTCAAAGATATGGACCACGTCCTCCACGAGCTTGTCGTCACTCAGTTCGTTGTCGTAAACGAACTCGAACTTAAAGAAGTTCTTTATGAAAGATACGTCTTCAAGCACCTGACTCAGACTGAATCGGAAAGTCTGCTGCGCAAGGATCGAAGTCGAGACATAGGCCGCAGGAAGCAGGAAGTGGATTATGTTGTTCTTGTAGTATTCGAGGGCCAGCCTCTTGTTGTCCTCCAGAGTGAAAACCTCTTCTTCCAGATCATCGTCTTCGTCCTTGAGCTTGCCGATGAGCTTGCTTCGCTCCATATTGCGGAGCGAATCCTGAAGGCTCGCTCCAAGGTTTTTCATAGTCTTGGAAAGCCCGACCCCCCGGGCCGCGATGAAGTCGTGAAATGTCTGCGATATTTCCAGAAATTCGGCTTTGGAGACGCCGTGGCGGGGCAGCGCCAGAAGGGCAGAGGCGGCCAGGGCGAAGGGCGTAACCATCGATTCCTGGTTTATATAGTGTATCATCCGGTAAGCAAAATGGCGGTACATCGCATGCCGCTCTTTGGGGGCCATCCTGCCCACATCGTGGTTGTGGCGCTCAAGGTAGCGCCTCAGCGAAATAGGTTCCGCGAATTTGATGTACGCACGCCCATATCGCTTCCGCATGACTCGCCGCACTCTCACGAGCTGGCCGAGGTTTTCCTCTTCCTTGGGTCCACCTGTAATCTCTTTCAGATAGGACTCCACCTCGGGAATACGATCGTAGCATATAGAGGTGGGCACGAAGACCAGATCGTCGCAAAACCCTTCCTCGACTGCCTGAATGAGGATGGCCAACAATCCAAGCTTTGGCAGAACGAGCTTCCCTGTCCGACTGCGGCCGCCCTCAATGAAGAACTCGATATTGTGGCCCAGTTGGACCATTGTCTTGACATAGAGCGAGAAGACCTCAGCGTAGAACTTCCCCTTGAAGGAGCGGCGAATGAAAAAGGCCCCACCCATGCGAAAAATCGCCCCCAGGGGCCAGAAGGAGAGGTTCTTTCCCGCTGCTATAAAAGGCGCATAGAGGTTGTTTGTATACAGGAGCTGAGAGAGCAGGAGGTAGTCCATGTGGCTCTTATGACATGGAATATATACGAGCGTGTGGTGGCGGGCTGCGCGCTTGACTTTCTGCAGGCTTTCGGAATCCAGTTCGACTCCGTCGAACACATTGTTCCAGACCCAGTTGAAGATCCTGGACGCAATCTGAATGAAGGTGACGCTGTAGGTGGCGGCGATCTCATCGAGGTAACTGTCGGCCTCCACCCGTACTCTCCAGACTTCCCGCGAGGAGGCGCGGGCTCGCCGCTGCATCATGGCCTCGAGCCTCGGATGGTGGAGAATTATCTCCTTCATCTCCAGCTTGCTCTTGATGATCGGGCCGACAACCGCCCTCTTGATTTCGTCAACCGAATCGATCAAGCTCCGTCGAAGTTCGAAAACCTGTTTGCGTTTTTGCCAGAGGTCTTCCGACAGCTCAGGCAAAATTTCCAGCATGTTGAACGGCTCCCCGGTCTCCATTACCGCGTAGGGATTCCCTCGTATAGACGAAATCACCTTCCGTAAAAAGCCGAATTCTTTCTTCTTGCCCAGGAAAAACTCGAGGGGGCCCCATCTCTGCCGCCCCTCCGGACGCCTGCTGTAGAGAAGCACGAGAGGTACGATAAAAATCGGCCGATCGGATGTTTTCTGGATATCTATCAGATGCTCGAGGGGATCGTTTCCCACAAGCACAGTGCTGCGATAGTAGCCCCGCTTGCCGACAAGAGAAAACAGACCTGACTCGCCTGCCTTGAGCTTTTCGGCGTAGTGGCCTCCGGCGTAAGGGTCCGGGAAACAACCGTGGCGCAGCAGATGAGCGAAGTGGAAAACGAGGGTCTTGAGCCCATACCATCGGGGCTGCCAAAGGTAGGGATGATGGTCAAACATGAATACGGGAGAGGGCAGGCCCAGTTGATGCAATCGCATACTGACATAGGCGAAGTCGATCTGCGATGCTTCTTTCATAGCAAAGACTATGCTGCCCTTGGCCGACAGATCCTCGAGCACTTTCTGCTGGTCTTCGGGAACGGTGACATGGCGCACCATTCGCTCAAACCATGCCTGGAGTGGAAATCGGGGTTTTATATCCACGGAATATCCGTAGGGGTCCCCGCGAAACATGCCTGAGGTTTTCGCACCTATTCGCTTAAGCCAATCGATCACGATCTGTCAGTCTTCCTTCTGAACCTGGATATGTAAACTTTAAACACTAACAAAAACAGTGCTCAAAAACCAAACTTTTTTCAAGGCATCCCGCTGACCGCCCTGTCTCAAGGAGCGTCGAAATCGCGGCGCGATGCCTTCCGCGCTACGCGCAGTATATCGCTAAGGGAGCGCAACAGAGCATTTCACCAAGTGATCCCTTGCTGTTGTAAACAAGTCTGTCATACGAGAAAATCGAGGATAGGGGGCAGGTAAAAGAATGGAGAAGAGTTTAAGCGCTCTGGAACAGAAGTAGAAGCTTAACGTGGTTGGAGAGGGGCATGCCCCAATCTGAGGGCGCCATTTCCCACGTCAAATCCTCTCGGCATCGGCCATTGCGGCTCTTCCCCCGCCGTTCCAGGGCGCAAAGCGGGCAAGAAGCACAATTCCGGGAATGGCGCCCAGGACGCTCATAGAAAAATAGATGGGCCAGCCCAGCGCCTGGGCGGCAGCCCCGGTTGGAACTCCGGCAACCACCCTGCCAATTGCCATGAAGCTGGTGAGGAGCGCATACTGGGTGGCGGTAAAGCGCTTGTCGCAAAGGCTCATCATGAAGGCGATAAAGGCTGAGTCACCCATTCCGGCGCACATATTCTCGATCCCGATCGCGGCGATCATCGCGGGATAGCTTTTTCCGATCAGGGCGAGCGCCGTAAACGCCAAGTTGGAAAAGGCCTGCAGAAAGCCAAAGACCCAAAGCGAGCGGTTTATGCCGATCTTAGATACTATGCCTCCGCCCACCAGAGCGCCCAAAATAGTGCTGATGAGCCCGAAGGCCTTGTTCACCATACCGACGTCCGAGCGGCTGAAGCCGATATCGAGCAGAAAAGGGGTGGTCATGGCCCCGGCTATGACGTTTCCCAGCTTGTACACCATTATGAAAAGGAGCATCTCGACTGCTCCCGAGCGCTTGAAGTAGCCGGTGAGCGGCCCCCAGACCGCCTCCTTGAGGCTTTTGGGCGAGACGACCCTGTTTTCAGGTTCGGGGGCGACGAGTGTAAAAAGGGTATTGACGATCATTACAGCGGCCATCAAGGCATAAACGGTGCGCCATGAAACGTGATCGGACAAAATCAGCGCAAGAGATCCGGAGATGAGAAGAGCGGACCTGTAGCCAACGACGACTGTGGCGCCCCCCGGCCCCAGTTCCTTTTCACGCAGCACATCAGCCCTGTAGGCGTCGATTGCGATATCCTGGCTGGCGCTAAGAAAAGCTGTGACCAGTGCCGCAAAACCCACGAGGGCGGGGAACGAAGCAGGAGAGCAGCAACCAAGTAAGAGGATCGAGACGGCCAGCAGAAGCTGTATCGAGACTATCCAGCCGCGCCTTCTTCCAAGCCAAGGAGGGCTGAACCGGTCCATGAGAGGCGCCCAGAACACTTTCAGAGCATAGGGGAGGCCGACCAGTGAAAAGACGCCGACAATGCTGAGGTCGACCTTTTCGGTTACCAGCCAGGCCTGGAGAGTTGAGGCGGTGAGCGCAAGAGGGAGCCCCGAGGAAAAACTCAGTCCCAGCAGGCACAAGACTCGCCTGTTGCCGTATATTTTGAGCCAGTTGCTCACTTTTGACCCCGTTTGGACTCTGCTTCGCAGGCGTGAAACCTTGGCAATGTATCTGATATGGCAGGCATGGACAATCAAAATCAAGCCGGTTTGAGGCCGACGCATGCATGCCCGGCAGGATCTTTTCCCAATTCGACACCCGCGTTCCGTCAAAGGGAGCAAAACGGCAGATGGATTGCACGGCTCCCATGAAATATCCATTTACCTGCAAGCTTCCTCGTGTTTAATTTAGTTTCCGTCCGGAAAGGGTCCCTTCCGGATGGACACTAATTTAGGTTTCCCGTAGTCCTTTTTCGGAGATTTCATGATTTCGCTAAACGGCTTCGCCAAGAAATGGAAATTCGACTTCGCTCCACTGGAAGCTGTTGTCCGCGAGTACCCCTTCAGGTTGAATTCCTATTTCGAGGGGCTTATCCAAAGCACCGGGGACGCCGTATGGAAACAGGTAGTCCCAGATAGAAAAGAGATCTCGGACCCATCCGGTTTTGAGGACCCGCTCTCAGAAGAGAGCCTGTCGCCCGTACCCAACCTGGTTCACAGGTATCCAAACCGCGTCCTGTGGCTGGTGAGCGATCAGTGCGCCGTCCACTGCAGGTTCTGCACACGCAAAAGGAAATGGCGGAGCGCTCATTCGCCGGCGCCGGAAAATGCGGCGCAGCCGGACATCGCGCCTGCCCTGGACTACATCGCGAGCAATGAACACATCCAGGACGTGCTCCTGTCGGGCGGCGACCCTCTTCTGCTTGCCCCGGAGCGTCTTCGGGAGATTCTGAGCAGGCTGCGGGAGCTGAGACACGTGCAGATAATAAGGATCGGAAGCCGGGTCCCCTGCGCTCTTCCCCACCGGATCACCCCGACACTGGCGGCTATGCTTTCTGAGTTTCACCCGTTGTTCGTAAATATTCATTTCAACCATCCCGCCGAACTTACGGCCGATTCGAAGCGGGCTTGCACGATACTGGCCGACGCCGGAATCCCCCTCGGCAGCCAGACTGTCCTTTTGCGCGGCGTAAACGACGACGAAGAGGTCCTCGCCGAACTGTTTCACGGGCTGCTCTCCTTTCGGGTCCGCCCCTATTACCTGATGCAGATGGACCTCGCCAGGAGCACGGCCCACTTCAGGACCCCGATCAACACCGGCCTGCGAATCCTTCGCAAACTTCGAAACCGGATTTCAGGGCCGGCGATGCCCCATTTCGTCGTCGATCTGCCGGGTGGGCGAGGCAAAATGCCGCTGCTGCCCAATATGATCCGGGAAATCGGCGGCGGAAGCATGATCGTCCAAAACTACCTGGGAGAATTATGCCGTTACCCGCTTCTTGACGGAGAGGAGCAGGGGCTGAGAGCGGAGCTGGGAGTTAAAACGAATTGAAGAATCAGATCCTCGAATCTCCCAGTCCCCGGAGGCTGGTCACAGACAGGTCATGGAGAGGACCAGTCATCGAGAGGGCACAAAGAGAAAAGCCTTTCACTTGCGTATTCTATTGGGAAAATTGTATGCTGTTGGGGGCTCCAGGAGTGCAGTGGAGGTTTTTAGGGCAAAAATCCGATCCCAACATGTAGTTTGGGTGCATACGCAGAAGTTGATGCATTATTCCGGTTATCAGAGGCACAAATCCAAACGAAGGGAAAGACAGCAATGACGGACCTGACTAGTAGGTCGATTCCTAAATAACATAGCAATAAGTCATGCTACTGAAATGGTATCAAGTCCGTATTTCCATCGAAAAATAACGGGTGACTCGTTGATCTCATCTAACCATTTGAGGA
>JBEKPW010000047.1:0-39756 GCA_049520315.1 Syntrophobacteraceae bacterium | reverse complement strand
GTTGGCTCCGCACGGGCCCCACTCGGGAGCTTTGCGGTAAAGAGCCATCTCAGAAAAAGGAATTGTTCCGGAATGGGGGAAACTTTACTCTTGACCGCTGCCTTTCAATGGGCGACCCCGAACGCTGGCCGAACGCAAGCTGGTATTACACGAGCTGCGAGGATTTGACACTGATGTCCTTAACTCCCGGAATCGAGCTGACAATGTTTTCCAATTCGCGGATAAGCCCAGGATCCTTTATGGCGAAAGTTTTGGCGCCAAGAGTTACTCCGCCGTCGCGCACAAATACCAAGATGTCGGGCTTGATCTCTATCAGGGCCGTTTTTACCTCGGATGTCAGAACCAGGTCATCCATTGCCTTTTGGGATTCGGGGGTCGTCTTGAAAGATTGCAGTTCTGCGGCATGGCAAATCATATCCACCGCGTCGTCTATGATGATATTGCGCACGTGAATAACCAAATCGTACAAATCCGGGTCTGCGATATCGATCCCGTACAAATTCTGGCTCCATTTTCGCCTTTCGGAATCATCGTTTTTGAGCACCGCCAGGGCATCTTCATAGGAGATGGCTTCCCGTTCCATTTCAAGTTTGATACGGTCCTCCATATCGGCAATGATCCGGACTTTGAGGACGTGTGAGATCCCTTTCAGAAAAAAATGCCCCGCCAGCCCATGATATACGACATTATCCGGCTGGAGACGTTTCAAAAGAGCGGACTGAAAATATGCTATGAACTTCTCCTTGAAGTAGGAGAAGTTTTCAAAAATGGAAGGGGCATCGTGGAGAGCGCGCACCAGCTTCATTTCCGGTATGCTGAACATTTCTGAAGCCTCCAGAAGGACTTCGCGGGCGCAACACTGGTACCCCAGCTTCTGAGCCACCTTTTCCGCCACTTCTTTACCTTTTCTGTATGAACCTCTTGAAATTGATATAATTGCCATCCACGCCTCTCCTTGCTTCGATCTGCGGCGAGTCTCACCATGCGCCGCCCTGGCAACCCGATTATTGGAGGCCGCACCTTTTCATTTTCCTCCAAATCGATACTCTGTCAATGCCTGGAATTTCAGCGGCCTTAGTCTTATTGCCATTTACCCCGGAATGATGCATCAACTTCTCCGCTCGGCATCTAAACTGCATGTTGGGATCAGATTTTTGCCTGAAAAACCCTCCGATGCACTCCTGAAGCCCCCAAGACCATACGATTCCGCAATGGAATATGCAAGTGAAACGTCAATGGGACTGGTTTTTGCCATTTTAGGACACACCTCCTCCCGGCGGTTGGTGGATTCGTTCCGCGGCCTCACTCGGTATTGGGGGTCAGACGAAAATGATTCGATAGTAACGTGTGAGAGGAAAAGCCGACGCAACATGGACGTACCACCTCCGGGCGTGGTAGACCACCCTGGCTCCAACCTTCACAAGCCGCCTGATGATCCTGAGTTTAGTCCTCAGCCCTGATTTAGGTGCAGGTATTCCATGATCTGCCGGCTGGCCCGTGCAACCGCTTGTTGAACCGGTCTGGAAAGGCCCGGCCTGACTTCGGCTGGGATCGATTCGATTTGCGCCGCCACGATCTTTATCTCTATCCCGGTGTGGTCCTTCAATTCCTTGAGTATGTTTACAGTCGGGAATTGGTGAAGGGAAAAATCAGCGGTCTTTTTGGCCGGTATTCCTTCCACCGGTATTTCGAAGATTTCCCCGGGCCTGCGATCCGGATAGTCAACGGCGTCAATGATGATGAGCTTGTCGGGTTTAGTGTCGTTCACGGCCAGGTCAAACAGGATATCTCTAATGCTTGTGCCCACGTCCATTACCAGGACATGCGGGGGAAGGCTGTAATTCTGTTGCAGGTGGGCTGCCACTGCCGGTCCGAAGCCGTCATCGCCAAGCAGGACATTTCCGCACCCGAAAATAAGAATGGATTTACCGAAGATCTCCGGCTGCATATGCTTCTCGTCAAAAGGGGCAATGAACATGGAGCGGGCCCCGGTGGAAAAGTGCCGCCGGGGCCCGGTTGAATACCTGTTTATTTTGTTAGCCGTTCGATCACCTGCGAATTGGCATCGAAAATGGTGCACTCAACGGAAAGACCGCCGTCCAGGCGGTGCGTGGCGCAGGACAGTCAGGGGTCGTAGGCGCGTATGGCCATTTCCACCTTGTTCAGGATTCCCTGGTCATACTTGCCTTCCTTGATCAGTTCGGTTGCCGCCTGTTTGACCGAGAGGTTCATGGCCGCATTGTTGTGCGTGGTGGCCGCAATCATGTTCACATTGGTGATCAGGCCATCGGCGTCGGTCTCATAATCGTGAATCAGGGTCCCCCGCGGCGCCTCTATGCAGCCGACTCCTCGACCCGCCCTGGGCGTGATCTTCACCCTTACATCCCTGCTGGTGATCTCCGGGTCCTCCAACAGCTCCACTGCATGCTCGGCGCACTGGAGCATTTCGATCAACCTGGCGTAGTGATAGAGCAGGGTATAATGGGCTGGCCTGCCGAAGGCCGCCCGAAACTCTTCCAACTCCGCCTGGGCGAGCGGCGTCGCCATCTTATCCGCCACGTTGATACGGGCCAGGGTATTAACCCTGTACACTCCGGCAGGATTGGCGGTATCCAGCGAAAGACCCTCACCCCAACTCTTGGCATACGGAAACTTCTGGTAAGTCCAAGGCTCGACTCGTTCTCCGATGGAGTCCAAATAGTTGTCCGTGCTGAAGTCTTCATACGCGCCGTCGGGCTTCATCAGCCTCAATTTGCCGTCGTAAAAGTCAAGCGATCCATCCTCAGCCACGGTCCCCAGGTATCCTACCTCGATCACCCCGATCTTTTTGATCGCGTCCATGTATTTGGGGAACACGTTTTGTTTTGCGAAGTTGAGAGTAAATTTGGCGAATTCAAGCAACTCCTTGGCCGAAGGCAGCATCTTCTGGCGCTCGGTTTCGGTCATAGGCTTGCTCACGCCGCCCGGCAGGGAAAAGGTGGGATGGATGGCCCGACCGGCGAAGCCTTCCAGCATCTGGGCCCCCAGATGTCTCATGTGCACCACCTGCTTGGCAATCTCCGGCGCTGCATTGATAATGCCGATCACGTTGCGCACCGAGTAATCGGCGTCCGGACCTATGACAAAATCCGGGGCCGCCAGGAAGTAAAAATCCAAAATCTTGTCACTGACATAAGCGATGCTCTGCATCAGCCGCCGCAGCTTGACTGCCGCCGGGGGAGGCGTCACGCCGAAAACCGCATCGGTTGCCTTTGATGAGGCCAGGTGATGCGCCCAGGGGCAGATTCCGCAGATATGGCACACTATCCGTGGCATCTCTTCGGCCGGCCGGCCTTCGCAGAATTTCTCAAAACCCCTGACATTTTGTATGTGCAGCTTGACGTCGGCTACGTTTCCGGCATCGTCCAAATGAATGGCCATCCTGCAATGACCTTCAATTCGAGTAACCGGCTGAATGTTGATCACGTTTCCCATCCTCGTCTCCTCCCTATCTCGCCGGCCGTGCCGGAAGCGGCGTTAGAAAACCATGTCCGCCGATATAACGGTTCATGATGGCCCGCCTGTCAACGACGGTTTTTGGATCGAGGCCAACTGAAGTCAACGATCCAATCATATCCACCATCGGCCGGGCGCCCTTGCGGATCGGGCCGAAACAGCCCCGGCAGGGTGTGCGCGCCTGGACGCAGCGGGGTACACCGCTTTTCCCGGCGCAGCCCGCCAAAGTGACCGGCCCCAGACATAGAACGCCCTGTTCGTTGATGCAGCGCATCTTGTCCAGCCCCTCTTCGGGATTGAACTCCAGGTTCTCGAAACACCTCTTTACCGCTCCACCGCCCGATTTTTGCTCACGAATCACCGGACATGTGTCACATACACTGCGCTCCGGAAGACTCCAGGAACTCTGGCCGTTGAGCACCGCCGTCAGGGCCTCCACAATCCAGTCGGGGTGAGGCGGGCAGCCGGGGATGTTGATATCGACTTTCACCACCTCATCGACGGCCGTACAGGAAGGAGTCCACCCGGGAATGTTGGGGTCCTGCGGATCGGGGGCCGATTCCGTAGAAGAACAGTGGCGATATACCTTTTCGAATACCTCCTCGTTCTTCCACATGTTGGCTTGTGCAGGCACACCGCCGTTCACCGCGCAACTGCCCAGGGCAATAAGCACCTTGACCTGCTTGCGTATTTCTTCCACTTCGTGTCTTTGCTCCAGGTTGCGAATGCCTCCCGAGACAATGCCCACCACCGCCTCGGGAACCTCCATAACCGTCTTCTCACCCAATTGCCCGAAAAACTTGTGGTCCACCAAGGCCGTTATGTGAACAAATTCCAGGAGCGGCAGCAAGTCCAGCAGTGGATCTCCAATATTGAGAATCGAGATCTCACAGCCGGCACAGGCATTCAGCCAATCTTCCACTACTTTTACCGGCATCTTTGTCCTCCCTTCGAGACACGTTCAGGATTTTTTCCCCGGTTGCACGACCGATACCCTCCTTGTATAAATGAGGTGGCGGTCACCTTCGGCCAGCATTTCCACCTCAAAGCCCTCCTTTCTAAAAATATCAGCCGCTTGTGCGGCCTTTTCGCCGTCTTCGTAGCTCAGGCCGTCCCACATGAATTTTTTGTCGTGAAACTTTCTCGAAATAGGTGTGCCCATTCTCCCTGCCTCCGCTCCCTCGGACAACAACGCTTATCCCCCTTATCCCATCCTATACGGGCGAAAATACTTTTTATTGAGAATGCAGATCTCGCACCCGGAACAGGCATTCAACCAATTCTCGGCAACTCTGACGGGCATCTTTTGGCCCTCCCAGGATACCTCTTTGATTCGCTTTACTACCTAATTTCTCCAATACGCCTTGCTTGCTAATGTTCCGGTTGAACCGCTCCCAACCTCCTAAACACACTTTATGAGCGAATTCACAAGAGGATTTTAGCGGGCATGCAACTCCATTTCGGGATTCACTTGCAACTCATGGGGCCCTGTCGGAGGTTTTTCGACGATGTCGCGCAAGTGTGCGCTCACAACAGCCGGCAGTTCTCCTTCGATCCACAGCTTGTCTATGTCGATTCCCAGGCACAGTCCGAGAAGCTGCGGATAGCCCACGCACGGCACAGGGGTGTCGAAGTTCCGCGTCTCAATCAAACGGTTCTGGATTTTTCCAAACTGCATTTGGCAATAAGGGCAGACAACCATCAAACAATCCGCTCCGCCCTGATGCGCGTTTCTGAGCTTCTTTTCGGTCAAGTCCATCGAAAGCTCGTCGTTTACTCCCAAAACGGGTGAGCCGCAGCAGTCGTCTTTGCCCATCCAGGGGATGATCTGCGCCCCCAGCGCCTCCACTAATGCGTCGAATTTGACAGGCGGGGTCCCATTGTCGAACCCAACCACTTTGCTGGGCCTTAGCAAGTGGCAGCCGTAATGAACGGCGACCCTCAGGCCGCCAAGATCTTTTTTGAGCCGTTTCCTTATGAAATCGATGCCGAAGTCCGTATGCAGAACGCCCAGAAGGTGCTTGACAGAGACCCCGCCCTCAAATCTTAATCCTTCATTCTGCAGGCTCGCGTTTATCGCCTCCCTGGTTTGAGGAAATTCCTCCATAACGTGCTCGGCATATTTCAGGCTGCCGTAACAGCAATTGCAGACCGTGAGAAGGTCGAGACCCGCCCGCTCAGCCAGGGCCAAATTCCTGGCGGACGAAAGCAGGTACGCATTGAAATTGAGGTTCTTGAGCGGGTATCCGCAGCAATTGAATTCCTTCATTTCTGCGAATTCGATTCCAAGTTCGCGCAAGACGGCGTTCGAAGTGGTCTCATACTGCGAAAGTCCCATTGAGGTCATACAGCAGCGGAATAGTGCGATCTTCTTTTTTTCGGTTTTCATGCGGTCAACTCGTCATATCTGCGGGAAATGGCCCGGTTCTTCAATTCATAAAGAATGTCGGTAACTGATACGCATTGCGGACAATTCTCCTGGCACTGATAACATCCCAGGCAGTCCCAGAGCATCCGGGAGCTGAAAACCAGGTCCCAGCACCGCAAACCAACGGCGTGCATCAACTCGTGGGGCAAAAGCCCGAGGACCTCAGCGGGACGCTTATAGTTCTGGACGACGGGACAGAAACTCGTGCAGGTCGAGCACCGGTAACAATTGGAAAGCGAGTTTGCCTGGATGGACGCGCTTAGCTTTCCAAGAATCGTTTTGTCGCCCGCCGTCAAAGGTCCCTTGCCGTTGGGGTCGCCGGCGACTTTTTTGAAGGCCAGATCCAGAGGCTTCAGGTAGTCCTTCTCCTGTATGTTGTCCCGCTGCAGCCCGCGATAATATGCAAGTGGCGAAAGGAGCTGGAATTCTTCTATCGAATACTGCAGCAGCCGCTCCCTCGCGGAAAACCACAGATCCCGCAACTTGATCCCGGCCGGACACACCCCGCCGCACCGGTCGCAGTTGGTGCACAGGACTATTCCCTGCTGAATGGCGCGAAGTTCTTTGCGGTCCAGAACCTTGCCGGCCGCCAGTTTCTTGAGGGAAGCGATTTTTTCTGACGGAAGAATGTTTGCATTTGGATACTCAAGAAAGGTCACGGCGACCGAGCACCTGAGGGTGCACGCTCCGCAGTGCGTGCAGGCGTCCAACTCCAGCATCTGGCGGGTCGCCACGTTGGCGGGCGCCCCCCCGCCGTCCATGACGGAATTCACCATCAGGCTCAAAGGAGTGGTAACAATATGGAACATCTTGCTGAAGGGCAGGTACGCCAGAAAAAACAGTGATATAAGGTAGTGGGCCCAGGTGAGATAAAACGCGAACTGCGCTCCGTCCAGGGCGGAAGCGACCGGTCTTATGGGAACGGACAGGGCGTAGCCCACAAAACCCCACCGTGCGCTGGAATGACATTGAGCACAGTTCATTTCATGGCTGGCCTTGCCCTTTACAAGAGTAGCATTATCGAAAGGGCCTCTTAGTCCGGGAGCGACAAGTCCGAAATTTTCCACCCAATAGGATTCCAGCGCTTGGAGTTCTTGGGCGTCCGTCTGGCCCGCGTATTCCTCAGCCATGGATTGAAAACCGGACTGGGAGGTAATTTTAGTCGCCTCAAGCAAAAAACCCGAAACTACTATGGCGCCAACCATGATCATCGCGGTGATGTCCATGCGGCTTGTCATAGGGCGGTGGGACTGGCTGATAAAGCGGCGGTAAATCGCAACCGCGACCCCGATAACAACCAGGGCGCCGGCTGCCTCTCTCAGAAACAGGAAAGGATTCAGAGTCGAGGCGTATTGGGGATAAAAATGAACGACCAGCTGGTTATCGAGCACATGGAGAAAGAAAAGCAGCGTAAAGCCTACGTAGATGCACATGTGCGCGAGCCATCGAAGCGAATCTTCCTTCAAGACCCGCGACTGGCAAATCACCTCCAGAAAGAAAGTGCTGATAAGCGTCAATATCTTTCGGCTGAAAAAGGCGCCGAAGATTCCCTGCAGGGCTGCGACCAGCCTGCGGGAGACCCGCAAATCCGCTGTTTCCGGTCCGACGGAATACCTGAACCAGGTCGAAACCTTGATGATAATCCCGGCGCAAAACACTGCCAGAGCTGCAACCAGCGCTATGTTGTGAAACATGAGGGACTGCCTTCTTTAGCTGTTCACTGCAAAGGAGTTGGCAAATCTGCGCTCATCCACCATCCGCGAGATTCATACCAATTTTCGTCTTCGTAGGTCGCTTCCTGCGAACCTTTTAAAGCGGCGCAGCAGAGATCGCCGTTTTCTCAACCCCTCGTGTTATAAGGGCTTGGCCCCAGGCTCCTGAGCGTCTCCGTCATCTCGCTCATTACGTCCGCAAATTTCTGCGCCTCGGAAGAGGAAATCCACTCAAGGCGGAAACGTTCAGGTTCCAGCCCGAAGTCTTCCAGCATCAAGTCAATACCCTCCGCCCGGTCCTTTGCTTTATTATTACCATCCAGGTAATGACATTCTCCGGGGTGTCAGCCGCACATCAGGATACCGTCGGCGCCCTTGGTAAGACAGCCGATTACGATGTTGGGATGTATCATGCCGGAGCACATGACCCGGATTATGCGGGCGTTGGAGGGATATTGCACCCTGAGGACGCCCGCCAGGTCCGCCCCGGCGTAAGAGCACCAGTTGCACAGGAAAGCGAGGATCAACGGTTCGAACTGTTCGCTCATCTTTCTTTTCGCTCCTTTTATTCTAAATCAGCCCCAGGGCGGCATCCGCCTGCGCCTCCACCTGTTCCACAGTAAAACCGGCAACGTAGATGCCCTTCTTTGGGCAGGTCGCCATGCAAGAGCCGCAGCCCTTACACTTGGTTTCGTTGACTTCCACGGTTTTTTTGACGCTGCCCTCTTTCATGTACTCGAGCAGCGTTATGGACTTGAACGGGCAGACATCGATGCAGAAGGCACAGCCATCGCAATTTTCATCGATTGGATGGGAGATGATCGATTCGAGTTCCAGGTGGCTCTTCGACAGCAGGGTGCCGGCGCGTGAGGCGGCGGCCAGCGCTTCCGCGATCGATTCCTGGATGGGCTTGGGGTAATGACAAAGCCCGGCCAGGAATATGCCGTCGGTCGAACTGTCCACCGGCCTTATTTTGGCATGGGCCTCCTGGAAGAACCCTTCCGCGTTTACATGCGTCTTGTACAGTTCGGCCAGAGGCGCATTTCTGTTTGGAATAATGGCGGTAGACAGCGCGAGGATATCGACGACCAGGTCGATAGGCCTCCTAAGAACCTGGTCCGTGACGGTGATGATGATTCTATCTCCCAAAGGCGCCACCCTGGGCGGATCGTCCGGCTGATAGCGGATGAACGATATGCCCTTCCGTCTGGCCTCGGTATATAGGCTTTCCCCTTCGCCAAGGGTCAGCATGTCCCGGTATATGATATAGACATCCATTGCGGGGTTTATTTCCTTGAGTCTCAGGGCATTTTCGACCGCATGAGTGCAGCAGAGCATACTGCAATAGGGTCTTTCCGGCGATCGCGATCCCACGCACTGAATGAAGGCAACAGCCCCGGCATCCATGACCCTTCGGCTTTCACGGGCGATTTCCTGGTCCAGGTCCAGTGAAAGCACGACGTTGGGGTTTTCATCGTACAGGTACAGGCCCTCCGGTCTAAGAGGTTCCGCCCCTACCGTAATGACGGCGATCCCGTGCTCGATTTCCTCTCCGTTCGAGAGTTTCGTCTTGTAGTTGCCTACGGAGCCTTCGACCT
Organism: Syntrophobacteraceae bacterium; assembly: GCA_049520315.1. Lineage (GTDB taxonomy): Bacteria > Desulfobacterota > Syntrophobacteria > Syntrophobacterales > Syntrophobacteraceae > SbD1. The sequence continues at coordinate 30,523 of JBEKPW010000047.1, read as the reverse complement.
CAACGGCGGTGCTTTCGAGGTGCAGGTCTATTTTTTCGTGGTTTTTCACCTTTGCTATAGTTTCATGGACAATCGGCCCTATTTTCTCCTTCCGCCAGGAAGTGTTCAGCTTGAGGGCATTGCCGCCGAGGTGATCCAGTCTTTCCACCAGGTGGACGTAATAGCCTTGGTCAGCCATCGCCAGGGCGCTCGTCATACCGGCCATCCCGCCGCCGATCACCAGCGCCTTACGGTTGATGGCGACGCTTAAGTAGTCCAGAGGCTCCATCAATCGCGCCTTGGCGGCCGCCATGCGGATCAGGTCCTTACACTTTTGGGTTGCCTTCTCCGGATTACCCTGGTGGACCCAGGTGCACTGATTGCGGATATTGGCCATCTCGAAAAGATAGATGTTCAACCCCGCGTCCCTAAGCATGTCCTGGAATATGACCTGGTGCGAAAGCGGGGTGCAAGCCGCCATCACCACACGGTTCAAGTCGAGGTCGCGGATTTTTTCCGCCATGCGCTTTTGTGCGTCGTCAGAGCAGCAAAAGAGGTCTTCCTGGACGTATTCGACATTTGGAATGCTCCGGGCATTTTCGACGAGCGCCGGCACATCCGCCACCCCGCCGATATTCGTGCCGCAGTTGCATACGAAAATACCGATCCTGGGAGTCTGCCCTGCAACTTCTTTTTCCGGTGGATAGGTCCTTTTCCTGAGCAGGCTGCCCCGGGCCTCAGATAAGCCCCGAGTGGCCGCCGCCGCCGCCGCGCTTCCCTCCATAACCGACTGCGGGATGTCTTTGGGACCGGTAAAAGCCCCGCACGCAAAGAACCCCGGCCGGGAAGCGCTAACAGGCTCGAAACAACCGGCGTCAATAAACCCGTTCGGGCCGAGCTCAACACCGAGCCTCGCGGCAAGCTCCCTGGTTTCGCGTGAAATGGTCAGGCCAACCGAGAGGACTACCATATCGAAGCTCTCCACCCGCGAATCGCCCTCATCGGTAATGTACTGAATGTGTAAATCCCCCGTGCCGTTCCCCGATACAACCGGCGCGCGGACGCGGATCAGTCGAAGGCCCACATCTTTGGCCCTCTCGAAATATTTTTCGAAATCCTTGCGGGGGGCGCGCATATCCATGAAAAAAACCGCGGCGTCGAGGTCCGGCCCGATGTGCTCCCTGGCTATCATGGTCTGCTTGAGGGACGCCATGCAGCAGAAACTGGAACAATAGGGATTGAAACCTTCTTTCTCGCTTCGCGACCCCACGCAATGGATCCAGGCGATCTTCCTGGGTTCCTTGCCGTCGGACGCTCTGGTAATGTGGCCCTTCAAAGGTCCGGACGGACTCAACATGCGTTCGAATTCCAGGGTGGTTACAACATTGGGGTGGTCATAAGAATAAAAATCAATGCCGGTGGGATCGAAGGGCTTATGACCGGGCGCGAGAATTACGGACCCGACCTCGATGACAACTGTTTCTTCTTTCTGTTCGTAGTCAATAGCGTCTGCCGGACAAACCTTCGCGCATACCCCGCATCTTTTGCCCCGCCCGAGCTGTCGGCAGTTTTTGGCGTCGATGGCGTACCCCGAAGGGATCGCCTGGGCGTAATATTTGTATATTGCTTTGCGCTTTGCCAGCCCGGCGTTGTAATCATCTATAGCCGGGCTCGGGCATTTCTCCGCGCATGCCCCGCACGAGATGCACTTGTCCAGGCTGACATAGCGCGGGTGCTTTCGGATCTTTACCTCGAAGCGACCCGCCTCGCCCTCAACGCTTTCAACCTCTGAATTGGTGATCAGATTGATGTTTATATGCCGGCCGATCTCGACCAGTTTGGGAGAAATGATTCACATCGCGCAGTCATTGGTCGGAAAGGTCTTGTCAAGCTCCGACATTACTCCGCCGATAGATGGCTTTCTTTCCACCAGATAGACGTAATATCCCGAGTTTGCGGCATCCAGGGCAGCCTGCATTCCGGCAATGCCGCCCCCAATGACCAGGACCGACCCGAACACTTTTTCACTCATGTGGCACCCTTTGGTTAGGAAAAAACCCAGTGACAAACTCGCCGCCCATGGAACGAAGAAATCTGTCCATGGGCGCAAGGTCTTCATGTCGATCGAATTGCATTATCCATACCATCGATGGAAACGCAACGCCGATAAACAGAATGTCCTCATATATCCAATCCATTCCACCGAGGTCAAGGAAAAACACACATCTGCCGCAGAAGTTAAATGCCAGCCTCCGAGTTCAGGCTTTTTCCGCTTCCGCCGCCCACAGCTCCTTCAGGGTATTTGTTCCAACAGCAGGTTTATCCGTCGCCATCACCGGCAACCGGTTGACCAGCCACCGGAAAAGCCAGATTCCCATCGTCACCAGGGCCAACGAAACCGTCACTTCCATCCAGCTCGGCCTGTAATGAGGGCTGACTTGCCAGTTCATAGCAATCATGGAAACGTTGAACCGGTTGAAAAGTATCCCGATCACGGTCCAGGCCCCGGTTATCCTCACGAGTTTTACATTGCGGGTCCTCACTCCAATTACATACATAGCGCAAGGCAACGCAACAAAACCGACAATCTCGATCAGGTACAGATGACCGTACGGCGTATTGAGGAGCTCCCAGTGACCGCCTTCGGCCAGGCCGATCAGCTTCAAAAAGAAATATACATAGAGCACGGCCGCGGCAGCTTTTCCAAGCCCCAGCGTCAGCTCGTCGAGATCGAAATGGGTGGAAGGCGACAGTCTGTAGGCAAACAGCCTATGGGACAGCGCGCTTTCCACGATCACCATCGAAAGTCCGGCGATAATGCTCGAGATAAAGAAATAGAGGGGCAGGTACATAGAATACCACAGCGGGTGCAGTTTTGTGGGCGCTATCAGAAAGAGCGAGCCCAGACTGGACTGATGCAGAGTGCTAAGCACTACGCCAAGGATTGCCAGCCATATCGTCAGTTTGCTCCAGAACTTCCTGACACTGTCCCATCCGAGCCACTCCCAGAAAGCGGGTACAAATTCGAGCGCCTGAACCGTAAGGTAGGCAGCCACGCACATACCGACCTCGAAGAGCACCGAGGTGGCCCCGCGGGGGAAGAGCATCATGAACGGCATGCGCCACGGCTGGCCAAGGTCCAGAATGAGCCCCAGGACGACAAAGACGTATCCCAGGAGCCCGGTCAGGATAGCGGGTCTTACCAGAGGCTCGTAGGCTTTGAGCCCGAACAGGTGCACCGTGGCCGCGATGGTGTAGCCGCCCGCTGCAAGGGCAACCCCGCACATAACGTCAAAACCGATCCACAGACCCCAGGGGGTCGTCTGGCTCAGGTTTGTGACGGCGCCCAGTCCCTTGAACAGCCGCAGCCCGATCAGCACAAGCCCTGCAACGATGATCACCCCGCTTATCAGGTTGAACGGAGTGAATAACTTCTTCGGATCCCCTATCAGCAAATGAATTAGCTTTTTCATCGTCGGTGTCCTCAGCGTGAAACATGACGGCGCGAGCGCTCTTCATGGTGCTCGTCCTTGCCGTGAGAAAGATAATGGAAGCCGGCCAGCAGCGCGGGCCACATCAGCATTATAGCCGGCACGGTCCCCATGGCGCCTGCGGTAAGCTCGGGGTAGTCCTGCTCGCTAAGCATGGGCAGACCGAGCTTGTCAAACGGCGCGCCCGCGAGGTAGAGCCAACTTGTGCCGCCGGCCTCGTGTTCACCGTAGATATGGTGCACGTAGGCGTTGGGGGTGTCGTGAATGCGCTTCCTGGCTTCTTCGAGAAGTTCCCCGCGCCGCCCGAACTTCAGGGCCTCCTGCGGGCACGCCTCGACGCAGCCGGGCAGTTTGTTCTCCTTCTGGCGCTCGAAGCAGAACTGGCACTTTTTGATGAGGGGCGACGCCTTTGAATACTCGAACTTGGGGACATCGAACGGGCAGGCCACCATGCAGTAGCGGCAGCCCAGGCAGAGGTCGCTTCGATATGTAACTGCACCATTTGATTGTTTTTCCATCGCTCTTATTATGCACGCCGAAGAGCAAGCCGGCTCCAGGCAGTGCATGCATTGCTGCTTTCTTGTAATTTCCACGCCTTTGCCTGTCGTGTATTTGTTGACTACCGTAAATGCGGTAGGCGAAGTATCCCGGAGCTGTTCGAGAAGGGAATCGTCGTCCTCGAAAGCCACTTTGGGCTTGGGCAGCCCGTTTACCTGATTGCACGCACCTTCGCAAGTGCGGCATCCAACACATAAAGTAGTGTCCACCAGAACACCCATCGTATCTTGTCTTAGCATTCGCCCGGGGGTCTCAGCGGCCTGCACAAGATTTGCGCTCAGCAGAGCCATGGCGCCCCCTGCCCCGAAAAGTTTTAGGAAGCTGCGCCTGCTGCAGTTGAGGGTACCGTTATCGCCGTTTTTTGAAACGGTCATCTCTTCGCTCATCTTGTCTTCCCTTCTTGTCTTAGCCTTATCGCCGTCGTTCAAAGGTCGAGTTAAAAGGCGCCATGGTTATTTTGTAAGAAAGAACTCCCTGGCGACCTCATCCCATCTTTGGGGGTCCATCACCCTGGCGAACCCCGACACAGGCTCGCCGCCGTCCTGACAGAGCATCGTCGCCTGGGCTCCTTGCCGACAGGAAATGCCCTCGCGAATCCCTTCGAGCCATTTTCCGATCATGCCAGTCGGAACCATCTTTTTCAGGTTTGTGGATGGATCGTTGTTCCTGACCTTAAACAGCCAACCGTTCCCGTAAGGGTAGTGAAAAGCCAAAGCAGGAGAATCCACCACATCCCTGTTAATCTCCATTACCTCCCCATCGACCGGAGAGAGCATAGGTATCGACTTGTTATCGGCCCTCATAAGCCAGCCGGGAGAACCCTGCTTCACTTTGGAGCCTGCCGCCGGCAGTGAAATCGAATCGACCCTACCGAGCAGTCTGACGGCAAAATCATCCATGCCGACAGTAATGATATTTTTGCGTCCTATCTTCGCCCAGCCATGACCGGCATGGAACATGACGCCGTTTGGAACCAGAAAGCCGGCGACTCGCTTCATTCCAATCGCCTTCTGGGTCAGGAAATGGAGAGCGAGTCCCAGTATGGGAATACTCACGAGGATTCCGATCCCTGGAAGGAAAGTAACCCCCAGGACTATGAAGCCGGCTCCAACCACAAACAGGGCCACGGCTATGATCAGGCCGGCTAACCTGTCTGGAATGCTTGTGCTGCGCGCAATGCTCATTGGGTTTTCCATGTTTTCCCCCTCGTTAAACGAAACTCTTTTGTTTAGTGATCGGCCCGATAACCATGGGCATGGGCTACTGTTTCGTTCCTGCCTGCGATGTTGTTAGAGAAGAACCGGCGATGATGGAATTATGATCGTCTGTGTAGGCCTGGATCAAAAAGTAATCCACCTTGTAAGGTTTTTCTTCCACGTTTTGCTGGACCAGTGCCTGGATGAGCTGCTCTTTCCGGTCCCGATAGAATTTTGCTTCCTCAGAACTTCTTTGCGCCCATTGCCTTATGTGTTCATATTTGGAATTCAAAAGTTCTGTTTTCAGATCGCAGTTTTTAATCCTGAGGTCGATGCAGTTTCTGTAGAAGCTTTCTTTCACGCCAGGGTCGGCGTGGGTTATCGCAGCACTCAAAATGATCCCGATCACCAGCAAAAGGGTCCAGATCTTTTTCATGATTTCCTCCATCTCCTCGTTGTTTTCGTCATGATCACCAATGTGTTTCATTCCCAGCTATCTTTGGATGTGGTCAAGCTTTCGCGGCGGCCGCGTAAGAAGGAACTCTCCAGCCAGCTCGTCCCATCCTTCGGGATCAACCGCTTTGGCCATGCCCCTAATGGGCTCACCGCCATCTGCGTAGAGCGGAGCCGAGGCTGGAGCCAACCCCTTGCTGGCGAGTTTATCGCGGATGTCTTCAAACCATTCCCCGACCTTTCGCTTTGGGACCATGTTCTTCAAATTGGAAGTCAGATTCTTGCTTCTAACTTTGAACAGCCAGCCGTTGCCGTAAGGGTCTTCAAAAGCCGTTCCCGGGGACTCCCCCAGCACGTAGTTGACCGCCACGACTTCGCCGTCGACCGGGGACAGCATGCGGATCCACCGGGAATTAGTCTTGAGCAACCAGCCCGGAGATCCCTGATTCACGAGGGACCCGAGCCTTGGCAACGAAATCGAATCCGCCGAACCGAGCAGTTTTGCGGCGAAATCGTCCATTCCTACCGTAACGATAACGAAGTCGTTTTCCTCCACCCTTGCCCAGGCATGTCCGCGATGATACATGACGTTGCTCGGAACCAGAAAGCCGGCGATGCGTTCCAGAACAGTCGCCTTCGGAGTCATGAAACGCCATGCGAGCATTAGTACGGGGATCCCCACGAGAATGCCGATCACGGGCAGAAAACTAACCCCGAGGACCATGAAGCCGGCCCCGACTATAATCAGGGCCACGCCGATGACCAAGCCTGCTAATCTGTCAGGAATGCTTACTGTGTTTTCCATCACTTATCACCTGACCTCTCACGCCGGGGGTACCCTGAAGTCTGAATGGTGAAGCAAGAAGGTGAAATTTTCACCCTTCACTCTTCTCTCGCCGGCTCATTTCGTAAGAAAAAACTCTCTGGCGAGGTCGTCCCACCGTTCTGGGTCGATCGCTTTGGCGAAGCCCGGAACGGGCTCGCCGCCATCTGCGTAGAGCGGAGCCGAGGTTGGAGCCAAACTCTTGCTGGCAAGGGTTTGGCGAATGCTTTCAAACCACTCCCCGACCATACCGCTTGGAATCATGTTCTTCAAATTGGAAGTCAGATTCTTGCTTCTAACTTTGAACAGCCAGCCCTTGCCGTAAGGGTCTTCAAAGGCTGCCGCCAGCGAGTCGGCCACAGCGTCGTTGACCGCCAGCACTTCGCCCTCCACAGGGGACAGCATGTGGATCACCCGGCAATCGGTCTTGAATCCCCAGCCCAAAGCCCCCTGCTTCACCCGGGACCCCGGTTTGGGAAGCGAAATCGAATCCGCCGAACCAAGAAGTTTTGCTGCGAAATCGTCCATGCCTACCGTGACGGTGTCCAGGTCCTCTGCCCTCGCCCAGGCATGACCGGGATGGAACATTACATCCGGCGGGACAAGAAAACCCGCGATACGCTCGGCAGATCTTCTGACCAAATCTCTGAGCGCTTCAGTTTCGATTCCCGGGCCGTTCAGCACACGCCAAAAAACGATAAAACCGAACAGACCGAGCAGCGCGATAATGTATTCAGCCTGCCTTGCCTCTAACAAATGCGCCAAGATTTTCATGTCGTCCTCGCTTCTTATGAGTTAAGTTTTCGATTGTGGTTTCTTTGTGGTACAAACTTCATGCCATTATGTGAAACGAAAAGTTGATCGGCAAAATATTCAGGTATATCAACTAATTACAACGGCTCATCCTGCCGGGCGGCAAACCGTTGCCCGGCCTTGGAAAAGCAGGTGTAGAAATTATCCACACAAAATGCACATTGCCTGTCGAAAATTTCGAATCCAGTCCAAAGACTGTAGAAATTTTCGACAGACTGCCCGGGATGGCCCCCCGAATCCAAACTGCAAGATAGACCGCCACCGGCGGCCAGCCCCCGCCTCTGACCATGGACAGATCAGGGATAGCCTCGCGAACCCAACGTGGGCTTGCACGGGCTGCATGCCGGCGAGCGGGGGGACGGGCCGCTTCCGACATGGCCGCCTGCAAATATTCAAATTCTTTAATTCATGGAAATCACGATGCCTGGTAAGGCCAAGGCCTCAATGCCGTTGATTTGATGTGGTTTAATGTTTTGTGTGGCGGGCTATGCAGCCCGCCGGGCACGGGCAGGCTGGAAACGGGGCCCCCACCACATCTGATCGAGTTTAGTCTTGATTCAACAGCATGGCAGGGTGCTGAAAAGGGACCGTGTACCGATAGTTCTGCAAATAAAATAACTCCAGGCTATCCCTGATCTGTCCATGACCGCAGATGGGGGTGCTGGGAGGGCATGCGTTGGACTTAAGCTTCTCCTTGTGTTCAAGGGGCGGGGTTTATCCCCGCCCGAACAATTCCCTCCAATTGCGCCGGACAAGAGAACCGAACCATGGATAAGCGTAAGCACAGGCTACGATCCCTGCACGCACAGGGTTCTCCCGATATAGAGTGCAACATCCCCTGATGATTCCGCTTCCCTGAGCGCATGGTCATAGAAGCCTCGATTGGCGTTACTCACAGATGTAACTATCGTATTCGGGCACGTACATCAAAGACTTGATATATTCCGACAGGTCATCGGGTCTCAATCTGGTCGCAAAGCCTTGTTTGTATGCAACCTCGGCTACAGCAGCAGCAATTACCGCAGAAACTTCCCTTATGCGAGTCAATGGAGGAATAATCCGCCCCTGTTCAAGATCTTCTTCCGACACCAGGTGCGCCAGGGTCCTTGCCGCAACAAGAAACATTTCATCAGGCACATGTCTGGCCCAGCTTGCGATAACGCCCAAACCCACACCAGGGAAAATGTAGACGTTATTCCCCTGAGCTGGAACATATTTTTTCCCATGGACCGTAACGGGATCAAACGGACTGCCGCTTGCAAAAACGGCGCGTCCATCCGTCCATGTATAGGCCTCTTCGGCAGTACATTCCGTTTTGGAAGTGGGATTTGAGAGTGAAAAAATAATCGGCCTTTCGTTGATCCTTGCCATGGCTTCGATCACGGACCGAGTGAACATTCCGCGCTTTCCGGAAACCCCGATAATCGCCGTAGGCTTTAGCGCTTCAACAGCGGAGAGAAAGTCTGGGACGAATTCGTGGTCATGCGCATAGAGGAGTTTGTCTGCTGTCAAATTGGCGCGGCCTTTTACAACCAACCCCTTGGAATCCACAAACCAGCATCGCAAGCGTGCTTCTTCTTCGGATAGGCCTTCATCAACCAATGCGGAGGCGACAAGATGGCCGGTGCCCATTCCGGCTTCGCCCGCCCCCAAAAACAGCACTTTTTGATCCTTGAGCTTGCCGCCGGTGATGCGCAAGGCCGAATAGAGACAGGCCAGTGACACTGCGGACGTTCCCTGGATGTCATCATTGAAGGTGCAAACCTCATTGCGATATTTCCGCAACAGGCGAAATGCGTTAACATTGCCAAAATCTTCAAATTGGATCAGCGCAGCCGGAAAGACCTCCTGCACCGCCACGATGAACTCCTCGATCAACTCGTCGTATGCTTCTCCTCGAAGACGCCTCTGTCTTAAGCCGATATAGAGAGGATCGTTCAGCAACTGCTCGTTTTCCGTTCCAACGTCAATAGTTATGGGAAGACTGACAGCAGGATCGATACCGGCACATGCGGAGTAGAGGGCAAGCTTTCCTACGGGAATGCCCATGCCGTCGGCGCCTAGGTCTCCAAGTCCGAGAATTCGTTCCCCATCAGTTACAACAATGATGCGTATGTTCTTTTCAGGCCAATTCTCCAGAAGATCGGCTACCCTGCCTTTGTCTTTAGCCGTAATAAATATGCCACGCGGTCTGCGAAAAATATGGCCGTACTCGAGGCATGCCAGCCCTACCGTCGGGGTATAGACGATTGGCACCAGTTCCTCGATGTTCTCCAAAAGCGCTCTGTAGAACAAGGTCTTGTTACGATCCTGGAGGCTGACGAGGAAGATGTATTTTTCCAGGTCCGTAGGTTTGGATCTCAGATTCCTCATAACACGCATAAGTTGCTCGTCAATGGTATGGACATGAGGAGGAAGGAGCCCTCTGAGGCCCAATGCGTCCCGTTCTGCCTCAGTGAATGCTGTCCCCTTGTTTAGCGCCGGATCGCGGAGCAAAGCAGCTCCAGTGGGAAAACCCCTGAGACGGCTCTGAAGCTCCATTTTCCCCTTTGCATCCTCACTCATGCATTTCTTGAGGATGGATCGGAGATTGATATGGCCAAGAAATTTCGAAAGAGCTTCGCCTTCGGCCAAATCTTTATTAAACCGAATGACCATATCATCTTTTTCGTATGCTACGCTGTACATGGTTTCATTCCTTTCCGGTGCAGGAGAACAGTAACATCGACTCGTGTGCGTATACGTTGAACGCAGATAGACTTGGAAACAATGTCAGAGCCGTTTCGAGCATGAGCTGGAGACTCGTACACGATACGATGTCCCAGGCGAACGTGCAAGTAATATGTCACTTACTCAGGTCTTTTCCGCTTGGGCGTTTATCTCGATTCCGTAGCGAGATGCCTGAATCAACATTGTTTGATTAACACCACGGCGAAGAGGCAGCACGGGACCATACCAGCCAAAATGAGGAAGAAGACCGGTGGCGGCTGCACGAAACCCAAGGCGCCGCTCAATGGGGTGAAGGGCAATACTCCAACCGGAAGAACCTAAATATGCTTTGAAATCGACATAAGAAATGTCGCTCCCTTTTCCTTGTTAACTTCGGCCCATACTTTGCCATGGTGTCTTTCCGCCACCTCCTTGACAATCGCTAATCCAAGGCCGGTTCCCTCGGTTTCCCCTGATGTTCTCCCGCGTTGAAATGCGTGAAAAAGCCGCTCGCAATCTTCCTTTTCGATACCGATACCATTGTCACTTACAGAGAGGATGCAGAAATCATCATCATCACGGTATCCAATCCTGATCTCGGACAAAGCCTCTCCCCCATACTTTAACGCATTGTCTACAAGGTTTTGCAACGCTCTGAGAATTAAGACCCGATCTGCTTTAATTGTCAGCACTGCCCCGGGTTCGATCCATTTTATGTTACGCTCCCCCAATGCTGCGGCAAATTCATTGCGGATTACCTCGGTGACCTCCTTCAGCTTAACCTCTCCGATATTCAGAGCGGATTCTCCAGCGGCAATGTAGGATTTCATATCCTGGACAAGACACAGAATTTCCCCCGTGGCCTTCATGATTTGATCGCAGTACTTTCTGCCTCTTTCATCCAGCGCATTTCCGTACTGTTTCTGAAGCAGTCGCGCAAGCCCATAAGCCCCTACGGCCGGACTCCTGAGGTCATGGGTGGCGGAATAGGTAAAGCGTTTGATCATTTCCTCTTTCTTCTCGAGATCTTCGAAAAGCTTTGCATGGTTCGCAGCAATGGCCACTTGATTCCCGGTCGCAATCAGAAGATCGATTTCGTCCTGACGTAATTCGATCATCTTTCTTGTCGCGAGGTTCATTACCCCGATGATCCTGTCATTGACGATAAGAGGAACGCAAATAACGATCAGCAAACCGTCATGTGAGAGGAGATCCGCCCTCTGCCTGTCTTCCATTTCCGAAATGAACCGGGCAATGAAAGACCTGGTTCGGACCGCCATACCTGAGAACCCTTCATTCACATTGATCCGCTCCAGGCCTTTCGGGTTCATGCCTTTGCATGCAGCCAGCGTCAGGAACTGCCCGCCCGGATGAAGCAGATATATTCTCCCCGCGTCCAAATGGAAATGTTCCAGGATTTGAGACAGAGCTCCATCCAGAATACCCTGGAGATGCACGGAAGCCGATAGAAAATTACTCAGCTCAAGGATTAAGGATAGTTCCTCGTTACGTTCCTTCAGTCTCGATTCACTGGATTTTATGGAAATGTGATCAGCTTCCGGCATCATTCATTTCACCTCTTCCAATATTTGGGATTCGTGCGCATATTGAATGCCGCAAACAAAAGGCCTGTGAACCTTCAGATATTCTATCACCCTTGGTCTCTCTATAAGGATTCCTATTGTGAAAAGAAATCTGGAGCGGGAAAAAGTATTTCGTCGTTGTAGCAGTCAGCATTCATGCTCGCCTGGATGCTCGATTGGAAAAATCGGCAAAAAGATGAGATCCACGCTTTGCTTCAAGAACTCAACGGGCGACACAAGCCGAATACACCGTAAACAATGCTTGTCCGAAATATTCTTTTCATTTAACGTGGACAAAGATGGGAGGCTGTGGCGTAGCCATTTATCCATCGATGATTAACTAGTGTCCATCCGGAAACCGCTGATGAGACACTACCAGTTTCCGATTTGGAGAGGAGGCATTTTTCGTCCTGGCAAGGAAATCAAGGGATTGCGCGGAGGCGTACATGGGTACGCCGCACAAGCAAGCCCAAAGATTGACGCCGCCAGGGCGGAAAAGGACCCTTTCCGGACGGAAACTAACTATGTTGCTGACGGCTTCTCAAGGAAACAATCGCCCATTTCAAGCTAACGGAGAGAAAAACCATGCTGAGAAAACCGGTCCTCGACTATTTGTTCAAGCCCGGGGCCATTGCGGTCATCGGGGCCAGTCCCAGGGAGGGATCCATTGGCCGCGCGATGCTGACTAATTTGAAAGAAGGCCGCCACTTTTCCGGGCCGATCTATCCCATCAATTCAAAGCACGATGAGATACTGGGCCTTAAAGCCTACCCTTCCATTACGGCAGTGGGCTCCCCCATCGATTTGGCCGTTATCGCCGTCCCAATCCGGGGGGTGCCGGCAGTCATGAAAGAATGCGGCGAGGCCGGTGTGAAGGGGGCCATCATCATTTCTGCCGGTGGAAAAGAGACGGGAGAAGAAGGTGTGCGCATAGAGGAGGAAATCAGATCCGAGGCGCAACGCGGTGGAATACGCTACCTTGGGCCCAACTGCATGGGGATTTTCTCCCCCATCGATGGCCCGAACGCCAGTTTTGCGGCCCACTCTGCCACACCGGGAAGCCTCGCACTGGTCTCCCAGAGCGGCGCCATCTGCAGCGCCATTCTGGATCTGGCAGCCAAGGAAAAGATCGGCTTTTCGCATTTTGTCAGCGTCGGTTCCATGGCCGATTTGGACTTCGCCGACATGATCGACTACCTTGGCAACGACCCGAGCGCCCGGAGCATCATCATCTACATGGAGAACATGACCCGGCATCGCAAGTTCATAAGTGCAGCCCGCTCCGTATCCCGGGTCAAGCCCATCATCGTGGTCAAATCGGGCCGCAGCGAAGCGGCCGCCAAAGCCGCAGCCTCACACACCGGCGCCATCGCCGGACGGGATGAAGCCTACAATGCGGCGTTTCGCCGTGCGGGAATCATCCGGGTAGACACGATCAGTCAGCTCATCAGTTGTGCGCAAGCCCTGGGAAAGATGCGCAGGCCCACCGGAAGCAAGCTGGCCATCATCACCAACGCCGGTGGTCCAGGGGTCATGGCGGTGGATGCCTTCACCAAATGGGGTATCGAACCTCCAACCCTCAGCCCTGAAACACTTCAAAAGCTCGATGAATTCCTGCCCTCCTTCTGGAGCCATGGAAATCCCATCGATATTCTCGGAGATGCGCCGCCGGATCGCTATGTGCAGGCGGTGCAGGTCTGCATGAAAGCCCCCGAACTCTCCGGGTTTATCGTGATTCTATCCCCTCAGGCGATGACGGACCCAACGGGAGCGGCCGAGGCCCTGGCTACCGGGATCAGGAACCGGTCCAAGCCCTTCATGGCCGTGTGGATGGGGGCTCGAGACGTCGAAGCCGGCATAGCAATACTCAATGAGGCCGGTATTCCCACCTATGCCACTCCCGAAGAGGCGGTGGATTCTTTCATGCACATGTACTCCTATTCCCGCAATCTGGAGCTCCTGCAAGAGACGCCGCCAAGCCTGCCCCACGAAATCCAGGTCAATATGAAAGAGGCGCGAACCTTCATCGACGAGTGTCTCAAACGCCGGGAAAAAGTCCTTACTGAAATTGAATCCAAGGCCATCCTGTCGGCGTATGGCATCCAGGTCAACCCCACCGTTGCGGCATCGAGCCCATCGGCAGCCGCCGAGGCTGCCAAAGGCATCGGCTTCCCGGTGGTGGTTAAGATATCCTCCCCTGATATCACCCATAAATCCGATGTAGATGGCGTCCGGGTCTTCTTGAGGAGCGAGCAGGAGGTCAGAGCGGCTTTCGAAGAGATCACCTCGAGGGCAAGGGAGCTAAAGCCTGAAGCCAGGATTTCGGGGGTTACGGTGCAAAGCCAGGTGAAAAAATCCGGAATCGAATTGGTCGTTGGGAGCAAGCGCGACCCGCAGTTCGGTCCGCTCATCTTCTTCGGTATGGGAGGGGTCCTGACCGAGGTGTTCAAGGATACGGCAGTGGATCTGCCTCCTCTCAACCTGCTGCTGGCCCGTCGTCTCATTGAGCGCACCCGCGTCTATCGCCTCCTCCAGGGTTACCGCAATATTCCCCCGGCCAACGTAGACCTGGTGGCCGAGTTTCTCGTTCGAATTTCGCAACTGGTGGCCGATTTTCCGGAAATCGTGGAATTGGACCTCAACCCCGTGGTCATCAGTGACGGATGCCCGGTGGCCATCGATGCCTGCATTGTGGTCGAGCGCAGTGATGTGGCCGCCCCCCGGCACCTGATCATCAGTCCCTATCCCAACCAGTATGAAAGTGACTGGATGCTCAAAGACGGCACCCCGGTGCTGATTCGTCCCATAAAGCCCGAAGATGAGCCCCTGGTACTGGATCTGCTGGAAAATTGTTCCGAGCAGACGATCTACTTTCGCTATTTTGGAGTGAGCAAAAGCTGGCCCCATCAGTCTTTGATCCGGTTCACCCAGAACGACTACGACCGGGAAATCGGCATTGCCGCCATCGGGCTGCCGCCGGGGCCAACCGTCATGATGGGGGTTGGAAGGCTGGTGATGACCCCGGAGCGGGATGCAGCCGAATTTGCCGTGATCGTGGCCGATAGATGGCAGCGCGCACGTCTTGGTGAGAAGCTCCTCGAGCGGGTCATAGAAATTGCCAGGGAAAATGGTGTGCGGACCCTATCGGGTGACGTGCTGGCCGAAAATCGGCCCATGCTTGGCCTTGTAAAAAAGTTGGGATTTAGACTCCTCAGACCCGAATCCGGCACATGCCGGGTCGAGCTGGATCTAGCTCCCCTGACCGGAGCAGAATCGCCCGCATGACGACTTACTTACTACGTTTACTCTACCAAGAAACCTTTTGGAGATACCTCAGCGATGGAAAGTGAGGGTCACAAGCCGGATCAGACACTTGAGGCCGTTCGTGAGCGCGCCGACAAGTTCCAGAGCATCTTCGAGAACTCAACCATGGGTATTTTTCAGTCCTCTCTGGACGGCCGCTTCCTGATGGTCAATCCGGCCTTCGCGGGCATCCTCGGTTATGATTCGCCCGAGGATCTCATAGACTCCATAGGGGATATCGAGTCTCAATTCTATCATCATGCCGAGCGGAGAGCCGAAATCCTGTCCGCCATTGAAGTTAAAGAGGGCATATCCAAATTTGATTTGGAGCTTCGCCGAAAGGACGGCACTATCATCACCTGCTCGTTGAGCATTCGGGCCATTCGCGATGCCAATGGCAAAATCACTCACCTGGACGGTTTTATAGAGGACGTCACCAAGTCAACACTGTGGAAAAAAGAGATCCAGGAGAGATCCGAAAACCTTACAAAGGAAAACCTGCGCCTCAGAACACTGTTTAAAGATCGCTACCGCTTCGGGAAAATCATCGGCAAGAGCCCGATCATGCAGGAAGTTTATGATATCATGCTTCAAGCGGCAGGCACCAACACCAGTGTGATCATCTACGGGGAGTCCGGGACAGGAAAGGAATTGGTCGCACGGGCCATTCACGATCTCAGCCGCCGGCGCCACAAAGAGTTCGTTCCCGTCAATTGCGGCGCCATCCCTCAACACTTGCTGGAAAGCGAGTTCTTTGGACACAGGAAAGGGGCCTATACCGGAGCCGATGCGGACGCACGCGGGTATCTCGACCAGGCTGACGGGGGGACCCTTTTTTTGGACGAGGTCGGCGAACTCAGCCTGGATATGCAGGTGAAGCTGCTCCGGGCAATCGATGGCGGCAACTACTCTCCTTTGGGCGACAGCAGGTCACGCAAATCAGATTTCCGCCTGATCGCCGCTACAAACCGCAACTTAAAAGACATGGTCAAGAGCGGTAAGATGAGGGAAGATTTTTTCTTTCGCATAGATATCGTTCCCATCGACCTGCCCCCATTGAGAGACCGCCGCGAAGACATCCCACTGCTTATAGATCACTTCCTGCATGAGCTTACAGGCGCCGACAACCCGCCGGTTCTCCCGGGCAAGGTCCTGGAGGCCCTCTACAAATATGAGTATCCGGGCAATGTCCGTGAAATGCAAAACATCCTGCAGCGCTACCTTGCAATCAAACGGCTGGATTTTCTCGGGCGATTTGACCTGGAAGATGGGCCACAGGAATCCGATCATGTTGAAAAGGGGATGTCTTTGCAGGAAAGAGTGACCCTGTATGAAAAAAGCGCTATCGAGAAATGCCTGGCCCTGCACCACTGGCACCGGGGGCGCGCAGCTGCTGCATTGGGCATAGACCGCAAGACCCTATATACGAAAATGAACGCTTATGGGCTGAGTTCACCCGAAACCGGGGAGAAATAGCCCCAAAGTACGATTTCGCTTTGTTTACAATAGATTATCAAAGTCAGACCACCCGGATGGGGCGGTTTCTCCACAGTTTTTCCATCGTTTTATCTAGCCACTATCAGGCCCAAAACCCAACTCTCCAGTAATTTCCATTAGATAGGCCCCGTGGCACGGTCAGTGCTCTGTATTGAAGCGACCCGGCGTGTTGGTCCCGCGTAATGAGACGCGGATAGAGCCTTCGAACAAACGCCGGAGAGTGCAAAACGAGGAGAAAAACGATGGATATTCTAGAGACTCAAGAGCGCATCGAGGTAAGGAAATGGGTGCAGGACGCGATCGCTCTCTACGAAAATGCAGGGAAAGAGACCCTGCTGAGGGAGGTCGCCGATTCCAGGGGCCGGTTTGTATCGCGTGAGCGCTACATCTATGCACTGAACACACACGGGACCATGGTCGCGCATCCTATGGAGCCGGAACTTACGGGCAGGAATTTGATCGATCTCAGAGATTCCGAGGGAAATGATTTCATTCGAAAGATTGTCGATGCCGCAAAGACCAGGGGCTATGGGTACAGGGACTACAAATGGCGCAGACCGGGATCGGAGGATGAGCTTCCCAAGACCGTTTTCTTCGAGCGGGTCGCCGGCATCATCCTTTGCAGCGGGTTTTACAGCTCCGACGAAAGATCGTGGGAGAGCATTATCAATTATTTGAGCAGTGCCTTCAGGGCTATTTACGGGGGGTCTTGGCCTTACGGGCCGGGTTCGTGTCCGTCAGGGGTTTCCGGACGGACACGAACCGGGAATACAGGCGAAATTCCAAAGAGTGCACAATGAGGAGAACAAAAATGAATACGAACGAGCGGATCGAGGCAAGGAAATGGGTACAGGACGCGATCAGTCTCTACGAAAATGCCGGGAAAGAGACCCTGCTGAGAGAGATCGCAGATTCCAGGGGCCGATTTGTATCCGATGAGCGCTACATCTTTGCACTGGACCTGGCCGGGACCATGGTGGCACATCCGATGGAGCCGGAACTTACGGGCAAGAATCTGATGGATCTGCGAGATTCCGAGGGAAATGCTTTCATTCGAAAGATTGTCGGTAAGGCAAATAAGAAGGGCTATGGGTACATGGACTACAAATGGCATAGCCCTGGATCGGAGGATGATCTTCCCAAGACCGTTTTCTTCGAGCGGATCGACGGCATCATCCTTTGCAGCGGGTTTTACAGTCCCCAAACAACCTTATTAGACACCATTTACAAATGTCTCCAATACTATGGAGGGCCGATCTGAAAATGGATCGCGGAAAGGCCTTCATTTCCAGGCTGCATCCGTGACCGGCGGTAAGGAGAGTCCAAATGAACGCGCTCACTCTGGTTTTTGTCTCTTTATGCGTGTTTGCAATTGGCTACAGGTTTTACGGCTTATTCATCGCCAGGAAGGTTTTGTGCCTGAACTCGAAGAGAGCCACTCCGGCAGTTAAGATGGCAGATGGCATCGACTATGTTAAGACCAACAAATATGTGCTCTTTGGGCACCATTTCGCCGCAATAGCAGCGGCAGGTCCACTTCTGGGGCCAGTTCTGGCAGCTCAGTTCGGGTACTTGCCGGGCGCCCTGTGGATTATTATCGGCGCCGTGCTGGCCGGGGCAGTGCACGATATGGTCGTGCTGTTCGCCTCCGTGCGGCATAAAGGTCACAGTCTTGCAACAATCGCCGAAAACGAAATCGGAAAGTTTACAGGACATGTCGCGTCCGTGGCCATAATGTTCATTCTCATTCTCACGCTGGCCGGGCTTTCCATAGCTGTCGTCAATGCGATGTTCTCCAGCGCATGGGGAACCTTTATCGTCTTCTCCACCATACCGATAGCCATACTAATGGGCCTTTACCTGCATGTCTGGCGCGAAGGCGACGTTAGGGGAGCAAGCATAATCGGCGTGGTCCTTCTTGCCGCCGCAGTTTTGGGGGGCCCCTATATCGTTGCCAGTCCGACACTATCTTCCATCTTTAATCTCTCAAAAAAACAGATCTCACTGATCATCCCGATCTACGGCTTTGCTGCTTCGGTCTTGCCCGTTTGGCTCCTCCTGTGCCCCCGGGACTATCTTTCGACATATCTCAAAATCGGAACGATCGCCACGTTGGCGGCTGGAATCTTTTTTCTGAGGCCACACCTTTTGATGCCGCCGATTACTCCGTTCGTTCACGGTGGAGGGCCTATTATCCCTGGAGCGGCGTTTCCGTTCGTCTTCATTACTATTGCTTGCGGCGCATTGTCCGGCTTTCATGCCATCATCGCCACCGGTACGACACCCAAGATGATCGGCGATGAGCGTGAAATTCTTTTCGTGGGGTACGGCGCAATGCTCGTCGAGGGCTTTGTGGCTATTATGGCGCTGGTGGCGGCCTGTGTACTGGTGCCGGCCGATTATTTCGCGATCAATGCAGCCCCGGCGGTATATGCAAAGCTTGGAATGGTCCCGGTTAACCTGGCCGAGCTCTCCAGGGAGGTTGGCGAGCAGGTCCAGGGGAGGCCGGGTGGCGCAGTTTCCCTTGCAGTCGGCATGGCCTACATTTTTTCGGCAATTCCGGCTATGAAGGGGCTGATGGCATACTGGTATCACTTCGCCATTATGTTCGAGGCCGTATTTATCCTTACCGCAGTGGACACCGGCACAAGGGTGGGAAGATTTTTTCTCCAGGAGATGATCGGAAAGTTTGTTCCGAAATTTCTGGAGAAAGGGTGGATCCCCGGCATCGCCATAACCAGCTTCATCTTCACTTTCGCGTGGGGATACCTGGTCTATACTGGGGATATTACGACCATCTGGCCCCTGTTTGGCATGAGCAATCAACTCCTCGCTTCAGCCGGCCTGATCATCGGCACGACGATGATCATAAGGCTCGAAAAAGTCCGGTACGCTTGGATCACCGCAATCCCGGGCCTCTTCATGACTTTTGTTACGATGTGGGCCGGATACCTGAATATCGTAGACAACTACCTGCCCAAGAATGAATACCTCCTGGCGATATTGTCTATTGTTATCATGATGCTCATGGTCGTAGTTTTCTTCGGGGCATTTATACGGTGGTATGAACTTCTCCATGAGAAGATTCCGGTTGTGGACCGCTATGGAACCGAGGTCCTTGCCATCGTAGAGGAGTGAAACCGGGAATTATTGGGGAGATCGGATTGTGTGTACAGGGGATAGATCATGAAACCTGAGACTCGACACGACTGTCTGACGCCGCATCCGTTTTTAGTCGATGGAAGCATTCCCTCTGAAGAGGAATGCAGAGCCCTCTGGCTTCGCTTCGGGGTCCCGGATGAGGTCATAGTTCATTCACGAATGGTGGCTGAACTTGCCCGCATCCTTGCCCTTTATCTCAAACGGGCCGGGCTGAAGCTTAACATCGATTTGATTATGGCCGGAGGCTATCTTCACGATCTTTTAAAGGGACAACCGGATCAAGCCGGGGTTGGAATACGAATATTGCGACAGATGGGCTATGCTCGAGTATCCGAAGCCGTTGCACCGCACATGCATAATTCAGAACCAGATGGGGCGCCCGATGAGGCCGATCTGATTTTTCTCGCCGAACAGTGTATCGAAGAATACATATCAGGTCCACTGGTATGGACATGCAAAGCATCACTCGACCTGTGCAAATATCGCCCTGAAAATGTCGAAGAAATCACCTCCAGGGTCAATCGCACCCGAATTATCAGAGACAGGGCTGAAAAACTTCTGGGGCTTTCATTGAGAAGCATCATTCGAAAACATAGGAGGGGAATCCTGGCGGTTTCTGTTCAGGGACGCAGGGACGTTTATCTCCTCTTGCATGGAGCCGTTGGGTTTAAGACAGATGGTGAATACATTACTGCACAGGAATTGCCGCTTTGCCCCGAAGGTATTCAGCAAGCCGGAGCTTTGAGGGATGAGCTTAACGACGTGGCGCTCTCAAACGTTTATTGCAGCGATCTGAGGTCAGCCATTGAAACTGCGGCGATTATAGCTGAACCGCACCGGCTTGAACCCAAGATCCGAGGCGGGCTGAGAGAAATCAACGTAGGAGAGTTGGGTGTATCGACATCTGCAGAAATCCATCGACTCTACTCAGGGCAATCCGGACACGACATGCTGCATTTCAAACCACCCGGCGGGGAAACCCTTTTTGAATGCACCGCCAGGGTGATCCCGGCATTTTACGATATCCTGAATTCGACATTCGGAAATATGGCCATTGTAGGGCACCCGATAGTGAATCGGATCATACTTTGCCAGGTGTTGGGACTTTCTCTGGAGAAGTTATTCGAACAGGATCTGCGTTACGGCAGGGTTAACCATATAAATTGCGACGGGCCCAATATGCGACTCAAGAGCATGAACGGTGCCGACGGGCCTTATAACCTTCTTAATTGAAAATAAAGTTAAATACTTCTGCATTCCTGTTGAGCAGAGGCTGCCTTCTACGCCCCATTCATAGCCTCCGCCGACATCCCCGAGGTGGCCTCAAAGTCCATAACCAACTGTGAGCTTAGTGACTCTCCCTGGCCGGCTTCCAAAGTTCCCCTGGAGACGTTCAAGGAAATTCTGCGCTGCGGTCTGGTCCATCGATTTGTCCAAAGGATAGGGAACCCTGGTTTGGTCCACACTTCCCCTGGACATCCGTTTAACCGCAAAATGAGCCAAAAGGAGGTATCAAAAAAATGTGGACCAAACTAAATTATTCTTGCTTTCCAATTTTCTCGGTATCTATAAGTTATAGGAATCTAACTCGACTTCATAAAGCCGTGCGAATCTATTCGGTGGTTCTCCTCGCGGTTGGTTAGGTATTTCTTGCGGTCTGCGCATTCGGGTTGTGGAAATATTTTAAACGAAAGCAGGCCCATGCTTGCTTTTGGGTGCGATGGGAACCCTGGTGGAAAAGCAACTTGCTGCAGGACGATTGATCGCTTGTTAGGAGGGACAAATGAGCAGCTTGAAAGGCATCGGTTTGGAGTTCAAGGAATCCATGTCGGGTTGGGTCGGCATCGGGGCAAAAGATTATGTGGATGGCAGAATCGCCGGCGAGAAGGAGTCCACGCCCGCCCGCATCGACGCGAAGATCATCATCGACGACCTGGCTTCGTTCATCGAAATTACTGATCACCATGCACGCCTCGAAGGCGTCTTTGCCTTTAAGCCCCTCGGAGATTCGCTCACCATCGAGGACGGCACGTTCAACCTTTTTACAGTAGAACCGGTCAGCGGCGTCCGTCAAATGACCTATTCCTTTCGATTCACTGCCGATAATGGTAAAAAGTACTTCTTTTTCGGACAAAAGGATCTCAAAGACGATCCGGGTTTCAACGTGGTCAAGGATATGACCACGCTGTTTACCGATATTTACGAGGGACCGGACAAAAACGGCTCCGTTTACGCCAAGGGGCAACTCTTTTTTGCTCTAAAAGACACGATCTCACTGATGGCTTCCATGAAAGTCACGGGGGCGACATGGTTCACCCAGAAGATCCAGGCCAGACTCGCTTTCTTTGATTTCGCCTGGGGGGCGCTAAAGGAGGAATACCTTCATGGCGTAAACCCTCTTTATGATACGGAGTATGAGAACCTGGTCCTTTCCGGCAAGCTTTTGCAAAACGGCGCGCCACAGGACTTCTTTCTGGTTTCAGGGGTCCATGACAAGGATTTCCCCTGGGGAGATAGAGAGCTTTTCTGGGACGTCCTCCTGGTTATCCGTGACGCAGCAGGCGGGTACAAAAGATATGCCATTACAGATCGAACGCTCGAGGGGCTGAAGCTGAACGTAGGGCAAGGAACCTATCATTACAAGGGGCCCATCTATGAAGTGACCGATGGATACGCAACTTCCTTTTCAGATATCAGAAAAATGGAAGCCGGTCTCGTGAAATGCGATGCGGACTTTACTATCCGCTTTAGGGCCAAGCCTTACGATATCACTCCTTTTCCGTTTCCCGTTGCAAACGACGTTCTTGCAAAAATGGCAACGGTATTTCAGCGGACGCTTCAATCGATTTTGCCTGCAGAGGTCTTGCTGGGGATATTCATAACCCCCCACACCGTGACGGTCGATTCGGGATCGCTCGATATAAGCACGGGAGGCGAGACCGCTGACTACACTATCGACACGGCCGCCACGTTCGGTGAGGCTGAAAGGTCCACCTTTCGAAACATCAAGGAACCCACCCTGTTGTACGGCTACATCTGCGCCGTTACACCGGGTGCACAAACGGCCAGGGTGCAGATTCACTCGAATGCGCTTCGCACCGAGCGTCAACACATGCTCAGAGACCAGACGGAAGCTATCCTGGGAGCGGTGATTTCCCGTGTCGGGTCAAAAGAGATGCTCATGGAAGGAGGAAAACTCACGATCCGCAACCTCTGGCCGATGGATGGGGACTCGCCGGACACGGCGCCGTCGTTCGAAAAGGTTGGCGAGCCTATCCTGGAAGTTAATAACGATCAATACCCCACCGCCGTTTTCCAGAGGCGAATCGTCGAAGTGAAATATCCTCCATCCGGGGAAAAATGCCTGGCGCTGGAGGAAGACATGGATTTGATGAGGCTGGAGGCTGAAAACTCGTCCAAAGAAGCTGTCGTGGCTTCCATAAGAAATCCGGACGACGCGATGGCGGCTCTTGATGAGGTGCTCAATAAAACAGGTTTCATGGATGTGGTAGAGAAAAGACGGCAGGAGACAAGAAAGCCGAAAGACCAATTTTCCATCGTGATCAAGCCGAACTTCATGTTCGCATACAATGTGTGCGATCATACCACCTACACCGATCCGAAGCTGGTGGAGCACCTGGTGTACGTGTTAAGACAGGCTGGATATGAAGATATAACGGTAGTGGAGGCGCAAAGCACCTACGGTCAGTATTTCGACAAAAGAAGGGTCCTTGAGGTGGCCGAATATTTGGGATTTACCACCGACGGAGGGAAGGGCTATAAAATGATCGACCTCACCGAGGACCAAAATCACTCGGAATACCTCGGCCCTCATCTTGGCAATCATCCCGTCCCGGTTACATGGAAAAATGCCGATTTCCGCGTCTCTTTTGCAAAAAACAAGACCCACTGCTATGCTTATTACACCCTCACGCTGAAAAACATTTACGGCGCGCTTCCCATGGCCAACAAGTTCAAGGAATATCACACAAGCAGAGACATCTACTACACGACAATGGAATACCTGCAGGCCTTTCCAATCCATTTCGGCCTCATCGACGCTTATTTGAGCGCGGACGGTCCCTTCGGGATTTTTGCGGACGCCGAAGGCAATCCCACTAAAACGATCATAGGCGGAGAAGATCTGGTTGCGGTAGATTGGGTTGGGGCCTCGAAAATGGGACTTCAGCCCAAAATCAGCAAATACATGGAACTTGCCGTACAAACCTTCGGCAAACCGGAAATCAAACTGATCGGAGACCGCAACCCCTACCGGCCGTGGCTGAATGTGCCAGCGGCACTGAGCATGTTTACCAATTTCGGACTCGATGCAAACTATTATTTCGGAAATCTGGTGTACATGTCCCTGGCATACATGGACGAGAGCCACTTCACCTTCACACCCGGCGAGCCGTTGATAAGGGCCGCCCGGATGGCCCTCAAGCCCTTGCAGTTGGCAGTTTTCCTGCAAGCCGGCGGGGAGCGCACCCTGGCGAACAAGCTGTTTAGCAAATTCGAGAAATGGATCGCAAGCCACTGAGAAGTTTGCAGATGGAAACGGAGTGTTATGCCGGGAAATATTCCGTGGACAAGGTAAATGAATATTTGAACGCTGAAATGGTCTAGACTTCAGGAGATCGGAGCATGCCCGACGATTTGACGGAACAAATTTCTCAAGTTGAGGCTGTCATGGCGGCTCAGGAAGCATCACGCCCAATCCTGGGTGATACCGTGGTTGATGCAACGCTTGCCGTCTTGCGGGCACAACTGTGCGCTCTCCGTAATCTCCTCAGACCCGGAGAAACCAAACCTCTGGACTACAACCTGCCTCATTCCTACACGCCCAAATATCTTGCCGACAAGATCCTGACCACGCGCAGTTCCATCGAGGGCGAAAACAAAATCGTCACCGTTATGTTCGCGGATGTGGCCAATTCCACCTCCATGTTCGAGGAACTCAATCCTGAGGCGGTTCACGAGATCATGGACAGGTGTTTCCGTCTCCTCATAGACGAGATCCACAGGTACGAGGGGACAATCAACCAGTTCCTGGGCGATGGTGTGATGGCTCTTTTCGGTGCGCCCATTGCCCACGAAGACCATGCACAGCGAGCCTGCTACGCTGCGTTGGCCATTCGGAAAGCTCTGGAGCCATACGGCGAGAGTCTTAATAACCGTTACGGGATCGACTTCAATATGCGTATCGGCCTTAACTCCGGTCCTGTTGTGGTCGGCTCCATCGGTGACGATCTGCGTATGGACTACACAGCCAAAGGGGATACGGTAAATACCGCTTCACGGCTGGAGGAAGCATCCGCAGCAGGCCGGATCCTGGTCAGCCGTGATACTTACCGGCTGGCGCACGAAGCGTTTAGCTTTCTTGCCGTGGAGCCGATCCGGGTCAAGGGCAAGCGTGATCCTTTGATGGTCTATGAGCTGAATCGCTCAAGGCTTTCTCCCGGGAAGTCGCGCGGGTTGCGTGATCTGTCTTATGCTTTTGTGGGCCGCGAGCATGATACGGCTCAGCTTAAGGATATCTTTGCCGGACTGAAGGCAGGGCTCGGGCAAACAGTCGTGGTAAGCGGAGAGGCCGGCATCGGCAAATCACGCCTGCTAAGCGAGTTCAAGCGCGACATCACAAGCAGGGAAGAGCTTTATTGGCTGGAGGGACGCTGCCTGGCATATACCAGTTCAGTGCCCTACGGCCCTTTTCTTGACCTGATCCGGCACCATGCAGGTGTCAGGGACGAACAGTCCGAAGACGCTGCCCGGCGGCGTCTTGATTTTGCCGTCAACCAACTTTTCCCCCGAGACGCCGACGCAAAGGCGATTATCGCAAATATGATGCTGCTCAGGTTGTCTTCCAATGAGATCGACCTGCTAAAAGGGATACAGGGCGAGCTGTTGCGTCAGCGCATATTCGGCCTGATGGCCTCCTTTATTACAAAATTGGCTGAAGAACACCCGACAATGCTTGTTATTGAGGACAGCCACTGGGCAGATACAACATCACTGGAGCTGATCGAGCACCTGGTTCCGCTGACAGAGCGAATGCCGCTTGCAATCGTCTGTGTTTCCCGCACCGAGACTTCCGAGACTTCCGAAGCATGGATCAGGCTTACAAGAAAATTTCGCGAGCGCTGGTCCGATCGTTTTACGAATATCATTCTCAAACCTCTCTCGGAGCTTGGCAGCCTGGAGATGACGGTGCGGCTGTTATCGCTCCAAAGCCCCCCGCCCGCCCTTAAAGAACTGATCGCGGGAAGGGCGGAAGGCAACCCGTTCTTCGTTGAGGAACTGATCCGCACCCTGATCGAGCGGGGGGCTTTGGCCCAGTCCGATGACGGCGGATGGGAAGCCACAGGGCTTATCGAATCTGTTACGGTGCCCGATACCCTTCAGGGCCTCCTGATGTCCCGGCTCGACCGGCTGCCGCCTGAGACAAAATGGCTCGCACAGCAGGCTTCCGTCATCGGAAGGATATTTCTCTACCGCGTTCTTTTTCACATGGCTGAAAGAAAGACGGGCATTGACAATGACCTCATTTGCATGGAGACCAATGAACTGATCCGCGAGCGGGCGCGTCATCCCGAATTGGAATATATGTTCCGTCACGCGCTGACCCAGGAGACCGCTTATCAGAGCTTGCTTGCCTCACGCCGAAAAGAGCTGCACTGCAAAACAGCCCTGGCGATGGAGGAACTTTTTGCGGACCGTGTTGCGGAATTTTTAACCGTCATCGGTGAGCACTTTTTGCGGGGCGAAGCATGGGAGCGGGCCTCCGAGTACCTGGTGCGAGCAGGCGATACAGCGGCCCGGCTGTTTGCCCAGGCTGAAGCACGGCTGCATTATGCCCGCGCGCTCGACGCACTGGCGCACCTGCCGCCTACGGAAAACAACCTTGGAAGCAAGGTGGATACACTCATGAAGGAAGTGGGCGTATCTTTCTATGCTGACTCACCGGAGCAGAACATGGCCCGCTTGAGCGAGGCGGAGCGGATGGTACAGCAATTACCCGGGCCGGACGGTACTCCCGGCAGCGACCAGCTCCGCCTGGCACGAGTGAGATATTGGATGGGCATGATCCATTTCGTGAGTAATGCAATGCCTGAAGCGATAGGGTATTTTCGTCAGGTATTGGTGGTTGCGCAAAAGCTGGGCAATCCTGAACTATTGGCCCTCCCTTCCTTGTCTATCGGAACGGTGTTATACTTTCAAGGCCATTTTAGCAAAGCTGAAGCGCTGCTCCGCCAAGCGATTACGGCGTTTGAGCAATTGGGCGACTGGGCGATCTGGATTCGGGCTGTGTCCTTGCATGGCTTTGCCTTGGGATTGACAGGCAGCTATGCAGAGGGATTGGCCGAATGTCAACGCGCTCTTGCCCGCGCCCGTGAGCTCAATTATCTATACGGGATCGCTATGAGTAATGCCTGCATGTCCGGAATATACGCTGCTGCCGGCAGTCTTGCCGGCGCCGCACAAACCTCTCAACAGGGGATAGAAGCAGCCGAACACTCAGGTGACCGCGTCCTTGTCTATCTCTGCTATACTAATCGCTGCTATGCGGAGCTTTGCGCCCTACAGTTGGAGGCCGTCGACGAAAACATTACAAAGTGTCAGGCAATTTTACAGGAGCTTGGCGGGCAACTTATTGCTTCTGACATAGTCGCCAGTACTATCTCCGAAATTGCCCTTGTCAAAGGCCGGATCGAACAAGCCTTATCCCTGGCTGAGCAAGCCGTCGCTATGGCCCACAAGATGGACGGGATCTGCGGTGAAGGCATGGCGCGTCAGGTATGGGGAAGATCGCTTGCCGCAATGAGCCCGCCAAGGTGGGACGAAGCTGAAGCACAAATGGCTGAAAGTCTTCGCCTTTTTGAACTGGGTGAAGCCCGCCTTTTTACCGCCCGCATGCAGGTGCACTGGGGGATCATCTGTCGTGACCGAGGCAATACGCTTAATGCCCGCGAGCATTTTGAAAAAGCCGCTGCTCAATGGACAGCCAGCAATATCCCGTGGGAACTGGAGCGGGTGAACAAACTCATTGCGGAGTTACCGAAAGCGTAAGCAATTGTTTGCGGCGGTTTCGGGCAATCAGGACGCAATGGCCCTTTCCTGTCTTGTGGAAAATCGTAAGGCGCAACTCCGGGTTGCAGCAGGTCTCAGGGGAAAGGACACCATCGAAACAGAGGCAATTCTGATCGAGCGCCACAAGCCGCCGCAGGTAAGAAAATAAACCCCCTTTTCAGGATGGAAACGCAGTCATCTCATTAAGCCGTTTTTTCAGATCCACCGGGACCATGCTGTTTGAAGATTCAAGGATAATTTCCGGTACGCCGCCGAAGACTTCGTATGCACGGTTGAGGACCGGGTCATCCCATACGGCGTTGAGAGTGCTTTTATACAAGGCCTCTGAGGTAAGGGCCTGTCCCCATCCACCTCCCAGCCAAACTACTACCATGCGATTTGCAAGTCTGGCAAACACTTTGCTGGTATCCATGAAACCATTCTTTTCCGATTCAGGGATTGCGCACCTGTTTTCCAGAAGCCAGGCGAGTGATACCATATCATGGGCAACCACCGACTCAGAGGCGATCATCAGGCCGTTATCCGGCTGGAAGATATATCCTTTGTTCGGACCGTAGGTGGTAAGTATCTTGTCTGCCGCCGTAACAACCAGCCGTTGTTTCTTACGAAGGGTTTCAACCATATTGGCTTCGGCTGTCTTCTCGTGTAAGGTGGATGCATCGTTATGGTACTCCAGGCGTGTGTCGTGCCGCCAATAGCCTACGGCGGCCTTCAGGCCCAGCGTGCTGCCTGCCAGTACATGCCTGCCGCAACGGGGCATGAGCACGATATGTTGTACCTCCTTTAGAATGTTCGGCATCATCAGGGCATGCTTCCAGTCAGAACCGGCAAGCGGTATTTCTTCATAAAAACCGCTCCATCCCGCCTCCTCGAAGAAATGCAGTTCAGCGCCTGAAGCCTGCACGACCTTAGCCATGCCGGAAGCCTCCATCAACTTGCGGGAGCTTCCTGTCAGTTCCGTCGGTGAGAATTTCAAATATTCAACACCGGACATATCTCCCACGATTACCCGGCCGGCCCCCTTTTCCCGGAGGAGCTCGACCATGGCAGCAACGGCAATGGGGCTGGTGGTGGCAGGATAGGGGTTGCCGGAATTGATGGCAGGCTTGATGAAAACGGTGTCGCCCTTTGACAGCCAGGAAAAATCAGTGGCTGCTTCGGCTGCACAGCGAACCGCCTCTTTTGCGGTATTTTCAGGAGCATTTTTGCTTACTCCTGCAAGGAAGACCCTGGTTTTGGGGCCTGGTACGAGCGGCTTGCCTCTCAGAGGAACCTGGAATGCATGCGCATTCCCTCCAGAAGGACAAACTGCCATTGCCGATGCCCCGGCCATCAGTTTTAAAAGCTTTCTTCGGTCCATTGGGTTCTCCTCTAAGCCTGAATAATGCGTCAACTTGACCCCCAACTGATGCCGAACCGGATTTCGGGGTCGGATTCCATCCGAAAAAGCTCTTGGAATGCCGAATATCGGTTCATCATACGACATTCAAATCAAAACCCGCCAGAAAAAATGCCGATCAGACCAATTTGGACAATTTGATGAGACACCGCCATCCCCGCAGTTGATGGTCTCGTTCTCCCTGCGTGTTGGAGGCGCTCACGCGAAAATGATGCGATGGGTATCGGCGAGAGGATAAAACAGATGGACATGGCAGGAATACACAGGCTCATGGAGCAGAAAAGCAATATTCCCATCCACTGTGAGAAATCTCGATGTGGCCGGAGTGCGTAACGAAAATGAATTTACATATGTTAATCAGCCAACAGGCCCCCTCCATAACGCCAAGGAGAGATATTGTAAATTCGTGTAAAATATTGTAAAGGATTGTAAAGTAGCTTTATCCAAGTCGCGTGCTTTGGTTGCGACCACCGGTGGCAGGGCTGACAGGACAGCATTTTAGGCGTCGATTATACCTGGGTACTGATTCGCCGGTAAGGGTAAGGAATAGTCTGTGGAATGCCGATGAACAAACAGAATGGGAAAAGCAGCCTCAATACTCACGGCTTGGATAAAAATGCTTGATTCGCTAAGAACAAGAGGTTTACAAGCTATTCTCCTGCTTTTTAGCTTGCGCACGTTTATTTCAGTAATCAAAGTATTTAGACTTGCAAATATAAAAGGTATCAAATTTCATCGCCGATTTATGGCCCTCAAATATGCCGGCGTCTATCTTGCCCGGTCATTCGATCATCGCCGTCGCGCTGACTGTTTGAAGAATCATTATTGCTTTTTAAACAGTCATATGACTAAAGAATATATAAACGATATAGCAAAAGGCGAAATAATTCTGTGGGAAGAGCCGTCATACGATATAATGTCCATTTCATTTAATATTCCATATTACGATATGGAGGGTGATTTATGTTTAACATTTTATGTTGGATTAGAACCTGTATATCACATGTCCTTTACTATTATCAAAGGCCATTTACTAGGAATAGATGAAGATAATATTATTTTTATTACTCGTGTCCAAGGTGTTGCCGGAACTTTCCATATGATAAGGAGAGCTACAAAGGCACTCGATGATATAGCTCCTATGGTAATACTTTTTACAGCAATACAGGCAATTTCCACCGCCTATGAGATTAAGAACATTGCTGGAATTACGGCAAGAGAACAAATCGTAGTAGGCGATATGCAGCCAGTAGAAAGGTTCCAGAACAGCTATGACAGCTTGTGGATCAAAATGGGCGGCATAAAAATAAACGATGCTGCATTTCTGCTTCCAACTGTGCCACAAGGTGCTCCGCTGAACATGATAAAGAAAAATCACAGATGCAGGACAAAGTATAAACGGCAATTGAGGCTTGTTGTATATAAGCATGTCCTTAGAACATTTCAACAAAAAGTTCATAAAGCCGGGA
>JBEKPW010000046.1:0-73815 GCA_049520315.1 Syntrophobacteraceae bacterium | reverse complement strand
TTCGGGTTCGCGCTGTACACAGTGGAAGCACGGTTCATGCTGGACCCTCACTACGTTCAGGTCCGGGCCACACGTTGCAGCCGGTAGCTCGATGCTTCAAGTCCGGGCACGATCTTTTGTGAATGCCCAGTTCGCGCCCGATTCCTTGTGAGGGCGCCTTGTGAGGGCGCTTTGTGAGTGCCCAGTTCGTGGCCGATCTTTTGTGAGGCCGCATCGCTACGCGAGGAACAGAAAAAGCTTTCCAAAGAAAATCCAAACACCCTTTGAAAAGGGGGCAGTATCTGCTTTCTTCGGGCTCAGGGCGGTGGGACCGCCACCCCACTTGGCCACTGCCTTCGGCGGTGGCACGCATAGGGTCTCGACACCTCTGGTCATGGACTGATCAGGAATAGCGTCGAGTGCACAGGTTATGGCTTCTTTCCGAACAAAAACCTCGCGGGGCGTGGAGTCCGGATAAGGTGGAATTTCCCACGTTCATAAGGTGAAATTCTCCTGCGTTCGCGGAGGTTTCCGGACGGACACTAATGCGGCCAAGACCTGCCCACTTCCGTTTGCGGCATATTCAAGTCACAAGAAAAACTTCTGGTCTTATAACACATTTTCGAACATTCCGCCAATTTTTCCCATCCAGGAAAACGTAATACCGAAGGGCCGCAGAAGGCAAGGCCGAAGCAGGCGCTATCAATAGATCGGCAGATCGACCCGGCAGCTAAAGCAGTAAATGAAACAGGGAGCGGGGAGCAGAAAGATTTTGACAGGATTAGCAGGATTAACAGGAAAAAACAGGTTTGCCCGGGAGCGGGAAGCGGGAAGTCTTGAAGCCCGCTTCTAACTTCCCGTTTCCCGCTTCCATGCATAAATATAAATAAAAAAACGAGCCGGATAAAATTTTTCTAAACCAACCGGGCAAATGTTCCGTTCTTTGTATTAGTCAAGTGGTTCAACGTTTTTCACCCAGAAACCCGGACCCAGCTCCGTCCGGGTTTCGCTTTTTCCACTTGGGGCAGCAGGGTAAACGGAATGCGCCGGCTACTCAATCCGGCATAACGGCGGGA
This sequence comes from Syntrophobacteraceae bacterium, assembly GCA_049520315.1. GTDB lineage: Bacteria > Desulfobacterota > Syntrophobacteria > Syntrophobacterales > Syntrophobacteraceae > SbD1. The sequence goes on along the minus strand of JBEKPW010000046.1, from coordinate 72,760 downwards.
TTACTCTTCGCCAATCTTTTTCAGGTACATACGTATGGATTCAAACGAACCTTCAGGGGCTGCTATAAGGTGCTCCTCTATGCGCTTTCCGCTCAGATAGTCGCTCAAGTGAAACTCGCGGCCATCCAGGCGGTGTATCATGCCGCCGGCGGCCATCAGGATAATCTGGGCTGCGGCCAGATCGCGATAGGAGACATTTGCCAAAAGCGCCCCTTCGGCTCGCCCCCTTGCCACGTAAATTATGTGGGCGGAGGTCGAGCCCAGGTTCCGGATTTTGCCCGGGAAAGTGGACTGGTATTGATTATGGAACCGGGAGTAGGTCAACAACAAGCTTTCGTTGCTGATCTCGCCCGTGTCCGGAATTCTTATTTCTCGTTCGCCCCAGTAAGCTTTCTGCCCAACGACGGCGTAGAAGAGGTCACCGGTTACGGGCATGAAGGTGAGCCCGAAGACCGGCCAGAAATTTTCGAGAAGGGCAAGCGATATGCCCCATATTGGAATTCCCGCCTGAAAGTTGGCTACTCCGTCAAGCGGATCGTATATCCAGAGATACCTTTTTTCCCCGTGGACGTAGTCCTCTGCAGGAAGCGGGTCCCCGAAGACCCCGTGCCCGGGGAAGACGGAGTTGAGGCGGTCCCTGAAAAAGTTCACAAGCGCAAGCTCGGCTGAGGTTATAAGCTCTTCATCGAACTTGACCCTTGGATTGCCCTTCCCGTAAAGCTCCAAAGCTTTAACGCCCGCGCTCGAAACCGCATCTTTGGCAAAACCGAGCAACTCTTCAACCCCGGGATTTTCTTCCCGAAACGCCATTTGCTCCTCCTCATCATGATACAGGTATGCGGCGGGCGGTAGGACCGCCAGCCCATTTGGCCACTGCCTTCGGCCGTGGCAGAGGCAGGAGATCCAAGGCCGTTCGCAGCCCGTTTAGTCCAAGAAAATACCACAAATGTGCGAGGAAGCAAGGAGCAAGGAGCAGGGAGCAGGGAGCAGGGAGCGGCTCGAACTCCTCAAAACTATTTATCCGCAGATGTCGCAGATTACGCAGATGGTTTTGGAAGAGGAATACAGTGAATAGTGAGGGGAGGAGCGGGGAGCAGGGGGCAAGGATCGGGAAGCGGAAAGATTTTGACAGGAGTAACAGGATTAGAAGCGGGAAGCGGGTAAATAGATGAATGGGTGAACACATCAACGAACTGACACCGTCCCGGGCTTGCCAGGGGAATAACACCTTACCACACCCGGCATGTTAAACCGGCTTTTTTTGTTGTCAAAATCAATACTCTAAGCATTAGGAAGGGGGTTGCCCGATAACTTTAAAGACCCTTTTGCGTGATAGGAAGAACGCCGCCATGGAGGCGGCGCTGCCATGGAACTTAGCCCACCCTACGAACGGAGTCGCGGAAGGCGGCGTTAGCATGGAACCCGACAAGCTGTGGAAGACGGCGCTACCATGGAACCAGACGAGTCTTTTAATCAATCAATAATTTGTTATCTTTTGCCTCTTTCATCAGTTGTTCTCTGAAGCCGGGATGTGCAAGGTTGATCATTTCCTTAACCCTTGCCGATATCGTCTTGCCCCTCAGTTGGGCGGCGCCGTATTCGGTGACGATGTAATCGACATCGGATCGAAGCGTTGTAACGACTGCGCCCGGCGGAAAGGCCGTCACTATTCTCGATATAATTGCGCCGTCGGCCTTTTTCGCCGTCGATTCGAGAACGATGAAGGATTTTCCACCCGGGGACATTTTTGCCCCTCGGACAAAGTTAACTTGCCCGCCCGCACAACTGTACTGCGAGAAGCCTATGGACTCAGCGCAAACCTGCCCCGACAGATCGCACATGAGGGCGTTGTTAATGGAGATGAACTGGTTGTTCCCGGCAATAACATTCTCGTCGCAAATATAGGAAACGGGGTATGCCTTGAGAGATTTATTTTTATGCATGAAATCGTAGAGCTTGCGAGAGCCGCCACCGAAACTGCAGGTAATCTCACCCGGGTGGAGAGTCTTTTTGCTGCCGGTCACAATGCCCTTCTCCGCCAGGGCGACCATTGAATCGACCAGCATTTCCGTGTGGATTCCCAGGTCTTTGTGGTGTTCGAGGAAGAAACCGACGGCATTGCTCAGACCGCCAACCCCGATCTGAAACGTGGAGCCGTTCTCGATGAAAGAAACGATTTTATTCGCAATGGTTTTTTCTACATCCGTAATCGGGATATTGGGCAGTTCGGGGAGCTTATGGTCTTGCTCGCAGATATAATCAACTTCCTCAATGTTTATGAAAGCTTCCTTCGGTCCGTAAACGAAAGGCGCTTCCCTGTTCACCTGCAGGATAGTCGTGCCGGCGCACCGCGCGGCGGTGTGGCCGTGAAAGACCCCAACCACTCCAAAGCTAAAATTTCCGTTCTCATCGGGGGGTGCGACGTCGTCGATGAACACAGTAGGCTTAACGATATTTTTTGTGACCCAGTCCGTATCGGCATACTGGTAGGAACGAACCTCGATGTTGCCCTGATCGAGCAATCTTCTCTCAACCGGCCCCACGTAAGTCGTCTCGTGACCGATGTGGCCCTTGTATTCAGCCTTGAAATACTCAAATGGATACAAGACCAAGCCCGCAAACGTACTCACATTGTGCAATTCATCCTTTCTCTTACAGATGGCATTGATCAAATCAACAGGTGCGCTGCCTATACCACCATACACGATGCGATCATTCGATTTTATGACAGCGGCCGCATCCTCGACAGAGACCAACTTTTTCTTGTATGCTTCTTTCCAGCTCAATTTAAACCTCCCTTAAGCCCTGCCATGAAATCTGCCCCTCATCTCTTTGCCTCACGCACTCGATCATACCGCTGAAGTCATTCTCTCCGTAATCCGCTAGAGAACCGAATTTGAGTCTTCCCGCCAGTCGAAATCACCAGGTCCATTCCGGATCGTACCACCGATTACGGCTCAGTTCCATCTCATTTCCGGCCTGCTCATGAGGAGGAGCGGGAAGCAGGGAGCAGGGAGCAGGGAGCGAAAATCCCACTGACTGAAAATCACAATTCCGAGGATACAGAGAGGCACGACCGAGCGCGGTTTTGTCGAGCGAATGACACCCTACCCCGCTAGGGAGGTTAAACTGGCTCTTTTGACGTCAAAATCAGTACTCTAAGCATCAAAAAGGGGGTGGCATGATAAACTTTTATTCAGAAGATGTAGTATCCTTGATTTGGGCCGACCAGGCCCCATTTCAGGAATACGCTTGTGGCTTCGCTTTGTATCTGCGGCACCACCTACATGCTCCGTTGACTCTTTAGAAAGCTTATGTACGCCGCTGCCGTTTCTGCCGGTTTTTCCATCATGGGCAGATGCCCCGTATCTTTCAGGATGACCGTCTGGTGGTTCTTCAGGCCCTTCTCCAAAATCGATGCACCGGATACATCGAGAATCCTGTCATGATCGCCCCAGATAATGCACACCGGCGCCTGGATCATAGGAAGGAAAGGCTCCAGGGCCAATCCTTCGTTGCTGAGGTCCAGGCCGATTTGTTCGTTGTACTCCCTGGCGGCCATCATCTGGGCAGCCAGCGCATCCTCAAAGCGACCGGGCCCCATCGCCTTCTCGAAGGGGCCGGGGATCGGCGGAGTCTTGACGAAAAAATAAGGGAGCACCTTTTCATAGTCACCAGTGCCGCCGACCTCGATGAGATCGAGCGCAGCCTGCACGCCGGGTTTGGCCTCCTTCGCCGTCTTGAGGCCATAGGGGTCGAGAAGAGCCAAGGTCGATATTTTCTGAGGGAACCTTGCGGAATAAACGGCCGCAATCGCTCCCCCCATAGAGTTTCCCGCCAGATGGAACCTTTGCAGTTGCAAGACCTGAGCGAACCGGTCGAGACGCTTCACCTGATTTTCTATGTTGTAATTGGCGCCCAACCGCTTCGTGCTATCGCCGAAACCGGGCAGATCGGGGATGACGACATGATAATCCCGTGTGAGCGGTTCCGCGAAATACACCCAGCAGTCCTTGTTGGCGGCGAATCCGTGCAGGAGCAGCACGGTCTCCCCCTGCCCTCCTTCAAGGTAGACGATCCGGTCACTGTCGACCTGGATCTCCTTTTTTACGAGACCGACGGAACGCCATATGTCCATCTGGGCCAGGTTGAACAGTTCTTGTGTCCTAATCTGTTCAGCAGTGGGCCCACATCCGGTGCAGGTGAATGACATCAGCGCCACGACAAAAATAATGCAGATCGAGGAACTGGAAATAAAAGCACTCTTCATTGCCCACACCTCCCGGAACAAAGTCTTTTTGAATTTGCAGTACATTGTGATGTCTTTATCTTCTGGAACAACCCAAAGCCCACAAAACCATACGGTTGCCCAATGGAACATGCAAGTGGTAAGTGAGTGAGGAGCAGGGAGCGGGAAGGACACTGAGTGAGAATCACAATTCCGGGGATACAGAGAGGCACACGCTGCGGCTCATTTTCAAGGTTAGAATGAACCATCCAGACCATGAGCGGACCGGTGTTGCGGGGAGTTTTCTGGTTCTTGGAGGTTTTTTCGTCTGTACGATACTTGGTGGCTACCTTTCTTTCGCCCTGATACCAATTAAGGGTGAGAATGAGTTATGACTCCCAGCGTTAATTGCCTTTTCATGCGGCGCCATCGGAGCGTTCTCTGGGTGTCTTGTAGCAGGCCTGATCAAAAAAGGAGGAGGGTTCGGTGTTTGTCAAGCTAAAAAGGGGTACGCGGAGCGGTCCGGTACCCCTTTTGCGGTCAGGTATTCCACCTGTGTTCCTCTGACTGTCCGGACAGTTGCCGGTAAAGAACGGCCGATGGTTCGAATCCAGTCCGTCCCCTAAATTCAACCTTAAAAGCTTCCAATAAACTTCATCGTTGGTTGCTGTCGCAAACGCCACTATCTTACTTAGCATAACAACCACAGATGTTGTAAGCTCCAGTTCGGAGATGGCTTTTTCGCACGAGGACCTGCAGGGGGGCGAGCAAAGCGGCAATCTGCGCGGGGGGTTCTCGAATCCCAACTGTACGGGCAATAATACCGAACCTCGTGAGTGGGTTGGGGGTACGCAACGCAAACATGGAGTCACGTATGACAGCTTATGGCCGCAAAGAAAGCTCGAGCAGACCCGGCGCACCCGCCGGTTCTGCTGGGCATTCCGGCGGGGATACAGTTCTCGAAACCAGGAACCTCTCTCGAGCGATCACGGGGAAGATTCTGGTAAACGATATCAGCGTACAGGTGCAGGGGGGCGAGATTGTGGCGGTGGTCGGCCCGAGCGGGGCGCGCAAATCGTCGTTCCTTCGCCTGATCAATCGACTGGACGAACCGACCAGCGGAACGGTGTATCTTGACGGCGAGGACTATCACCAGCTTGCCCCGCGCGAACTGCGGCGCCGGGTGGGCATGGTGATGCAGTCGGCCTACCTGTTTCCGGGCACCGTAGCGGAGAATCTGTGCTTCGGGCCGCGCCAACATGGCGAAGACCTGCTCGCTTCGGAGATCGACAGTCTTCTGGAAGAGGTGGGGTTGGCAGGGTTTGCCAGCCGGGATGTGTTGAATCTGTCGGGCGGCGAAGCCCAGCGCGTCTCGCTCGCGCGGACGCTGGCGAATAAACCTGAGGTACTGCTGTTGGACGAACCGACTTCGGCGCTGGATTACCGGGCCGAACGCGAGATCGAGGCGCTACTTACGCGCGTTCTCCGCGACTAGCATTTGACTGCATTGATGGTCACGCACGATACAGGGCAAGCAGAGCGCATTGCCAACCGCGCCATCTTGATCGACGCAGGCCGGCTTGTTATGGACGGCACAGTCCAGGAGGTCATCCATGCTGAATCAGCTCTTCCCTGACCCAATGGCGCTGCGCGCAGCGCAAGCCGTAAGCGCGGCCATCGTTGCGCTGATGGTTGCATACGTGGCGCACCGGGCAGGTATTCGTATGCAGAAGGAAACAGCCGTTGCACTGCTGCGCGGCATCAGCCAGATCGTCATCGTCGGCTTGTTGCTGACGTTCGTTTTGGGCAGCGCGCAATGGCTCAGCACATTTGTGCTTTTGGGCATGATGCTGGCCGGGGCGTTCATCGCCGCGCAACGCACCAAAAACATTCCCGGCATCCTGCAGGTGACCATGCGCTCGATTATCCTGGGCGCGGGGCTGGTCATCGGCGTCATGGTAGGCCTGGGTGTAATCGATAGAGCAGCGGCGACATTAATACCGGTGGGCAGCATGATCGTCGCCAACGCTATGAACACGACGGCCCTGGCGCTGGACCGTTTCCGGGCAGAGGTCGAGGCGCACACCGGGCAAATCGAAGCGGCGCTGGCGCTGGACGCAGCCCCGACAGCCGTCGTTGCCCCTTACGTGCAAGCGGCGGTGCAGGCAAGCCTGATCCCCAGCGTCAACAATCTGCGATCCCTGGGGATTGTGTGGATTCCGGGAGTGATGGCCGGCATGGTGCTCGCGGGCAGTGATCCGATAGCGGCCGCCATCTACCAGTTCGTCGTCGTCGCCATGCTGTTCGCTACGGCCGGGACAACCTCCCTGCTCTGCACGCTGTTCGTTCGCTCGCGAGCCTTTTCGCTGGCTGAACAATTGACGCTGCGGATGGTGAAGAGCTAGTTTCCGACTATGTGCGCAAGATTCCGCAAATTGCGAAAGCTCCAAAGAGCGGGGGAACTTTTTTCACTTTAAAGATACCCCGCACCCCCCAGGATTCGGCCTCACGCGCTAGCGCGTGAGTGCCGAGCGCTAGGCACAGTGGCGGTGGCCGGAGGCCCTCGCCGCAGTGCCACACTGAGCCGCGTAGCAGTGAAGGGGTGTGGGGGGCAAGGCTCCATAAGCGCTCAAATAAGCGCGTAAGTCCCTGAAATTATATGGGGGCAATATTTATATTTTTTGTCGCCCCAGCGCACTTCGCCGGGGTGACGGCCTTACTAGTCCCCGGTCCTCGGACATGACACTTCCAGGGCAGGCTTCGCCGGGGTGACGCATGCAGGGTCTTTCGCTCTGATGTGGGAATTCCAATCCTTTTTCACCACCCTGGCTAGATCGCCTTACTACTTCGTTGCTAAAGAGCTCATGGTATCCCGGACAGCATTAGTCATCTTCTGAAATATACTCTATTTCATCGGCTCTGTTGATCTCTTCTTTCACTCCAGCGGGAATCACCATTTCCTCGCATAGTTCATGGAGCAAAGAAAGCTGTCCGATCTTTGCCAGAGTGATCAGAGGAGAAGCATTTACTGCCCACCTTCTAGGCATCCTTAAGTTCCTCGGCGAGTTCCTCACCAGACGATTGAAAGGGTGACACATTGAACCTTGCAAGAGCCCGCAGAAACACCTCCTGACTCATCCCGGCGATCTCTGCGGCCTTGGACTGTGAGATGGTTCCAATCTCGAACCACTTGACCGCAGCCGCAAGCTGCATCTCCTTTACATAATCAGCCGGATTCTTTCTGAGGGCCGACAGTGCTCCTTCGGGCAACTCAATAGTTATCTGTATAGACATGTGGCACCTCCCTACTGACCTTCGCAAAACCGCCGCCATACACCGGCTGTTGCTATAAAAAGATAAGTCCTGAGCAACAAGAGGCGGGTGCACAAATTGAAATTTCATTCGGATATAAAAGATGTGTATTTTACTCTGTATCGAAGAAAGCGCAAAGAAGAAGTGGTACACCAATATAAAGGTAGCAAGAAGCCAGGAGCGAGAAGCGGGAAGAAAAAGTGTCTTATCCCTGTTTGCTTTCTCTATTCGGTTTTCTTCTGCGAACCGAGAGATCGATCGAGGATTCTGTCGTCAATCGAGCGCAGGTGCAGGTCGCGCTGGGGAAAGGGGATTTCGATTCCGGCCGCCTGAAAACGGCCGGCAATCTGCTGACAAAGGGCGCTCCTAACGGAGAGCGAATCCTTCACATCGGCAATAAAGAAGTGCAGTTCGAACTCCAGGGCGCTATCTCCGAAACGAAGAAAAAGCGGATTGGGCCCCGGGTTGTTCAAGACTCGAGGGTCGGTTTCAGCGGCTTCCTTCAGCAAGCCCAGAACCCGCTCGATATCGCTTCCATAGGCAACTCCGACGGTAATCCTGATCCTTGCGACCTGATTCGAACGGGTCCAGTTCGTCACTTTTCCCGAAATAAACAGCGAATTGGGAACAATCAATTCGGACCGGTCAAAGGTTTCGATAACGGTCGAGCGCAGCCCGATTTTTTTTACCGTGCCGGTCTCGTTGTCCACCACGACCATATCGCCGACTTTGAACGGCCGTTCAAAGAGCAACATCAGGCCACTGACAAAGTTATTGACGATATTCTGCAGTCCGAAACCGACGCCGATGCCCAGTGCGCCAGTCAGAAAAGCGAGACTTGTCAGGTTAAGGCCGATCAAGCTTATCGCCACCATGATTCCGAATATGAGGAGCGAATAGTGGATCAGTTTTTTAATGGCGTCTCGAGCACCACGATCGAGTTCCTGCCTCGGAAACACTTCCCCTTCAAGAAATGCGCGGATGAACCATGAGACCGAAGCTACGAGGTAGATGAAGAGGGCGGCCACCAGTATTCGGCCGAGGCTAAGGGTCAGCTCACCGACGGCGAATTTGAATTCAAAGATATTATCCCAGGCCTGGCTGAAAGACGGGTAGATACCCCACAACTGAAACAGGGTCAAAAAAACTCCCATCCGGAGGATTGCTTTGAGCAAATTCCTCAGGCGGGATTTTAGGGCTTCCCCGAAACGGCTGAAAAACCTCAGCCGCATAACGAAGGGTTGATTTAGAAAAACCTCGATGCCTCCATTGCCGATACAAAGGAGCAAAAAAGCGATAATGAGAGAGAAAATGGTTACGATGGATGAACGCACCAGGTAGTTTGCCAGGTTGCTGAACCCTGCCAACAAAAGAAGCAGGGCCGCGAACAGAACCAGGGACCCCACCCGCAGCCCCACGAAGAAGAGGTCTCGTCCGCCGCCTTGCTCGGCACTATGGAACCGCGCCACGCGCAGGAAAACCGCTATTCCCGACACGCATATCAGCGACAGGTAAAGACTGTACAGAGGCGCCGGAAGCGAGACCAGCTTCAAGAACGCCGAGATTGTCCAGACAGTCGCCAGCAAGAACACCACCAGACGCATCCCGGGATGGGGAAGCATACCTGAAATCAAAAACGATGATGAGAAGACTACCAGGGTGACGTTCAGGAGCAACCAGGAAGGAGCGGCCCCCTGGTACAACAGAAGGGCCGCCGCCTGCATCGCAAAGATGGAAAAAGCCCACGGATGTTGTCTTATGAAATGCCATTCCTCAGTCTTTTCCGGGAGTTGCCGCCGGCGCCCAATCAGGAAAATCAAGGTGAGGGTTACAAGAACCTGCAGGAATATTATCCATCCAAAGTCATAGTCAGGAAGATATTCGCTCTCCATCTTCCACGCATCGGCCGCCCCTTCTTTTATGGCAGCCCAAAGCGCCGTGTTGAGCGGTGCATAGAAATCCGCACTGAAGAAAGACGGCGCATTCTTCTGGAAGGTCTGGCTTCGCACCTTCTTCAGGGCCGCATCAACCGGAATGTCAAGCCGGCTGACTTCGTCAAGCAGATTAGTAAGTCTTTGCTGCAGCACCAGAACCGATGCAGAAGCGTTGGTAGCGGACTGCACTACGGCAGATGCGGTTTCCAGCGCCTTGTTGAAGGTCTCCGGAGGAATCTCTGCCTGGGCCTCGCTAAGAGACTCCTGCCATTTTTTCCAGAAGGTGTGTTCATCTTCCCAGTTCCTGCGTATGGCTTCGAGATCCGAGAGCTTTGCGGAAACAGGATCAAGGAGAGCCCCAAGCTCGCTCTTTTCACCTTGAACCAGGTGCTGAACATCGAGCAGCCTGTAGATGTTCCAGCCGGCACAATCGCCCATGCCGGCTATCTTTTCGACGAGCTGACCGACCCGGTTTTCAGCATCGTTAATCTGCCTGTCAAAATCTGAAGTATCCCTGGCAACGGAAATGGCTTCTTCAGCTTTGCCAGCCTTCTGACCAAGATCAGCGGCTAGTGGAACCACCTCGGCCAGCCCCGGGAAAATGGGCTCTGCGCCTTTGGCTTCTCCATTTTGCTCCGCTTTTTCATCCTTGCCGAATACCTTTTCGACAATCTTTGGGATCGAGGTTTGGGTATCGGTTTTTGCCTGCGCCAAACAGGGGCAGGCGAGAAGGCATGCAATAACTATCAAAGGCAGTAAACAATGGTGCTTCATACCGCATCGCTCCGCGATGAGTGAACAGTGGACAGTGGATAGTGGATAGTGAGCAGTGAATGGTGAATGGTGAAAAATAACCGGGTTCGCGGGTAACATCGAGGAAGCGCGTTAAACGCTGGACCCTCACTTCGCTTGCGTTCGCGCTAATCGTTCGGAAGCATGTGAGATGCTTCGAGTTCGCGCCCGATTTTTTGTGAGGGCGCACCCTCACTTCGTTCAGGTCCGGGCTAATGAGCCAACCGTTAGTTGGTGCCTTCAGTCCGGGCACGGAACCCTCACTGCGCTTCGGGTTCGCGCTGTACACAGTGGAAGCACGGTTCATGCTTCAAGTTCGCGCCCGATTCCTTGTGAGGGCGCTTTGTGAGTGCCCAGTTCGCGGCCGATCTTTTGTGAGGCCGCACCCTCACTTCGTTCAGGTCCGGGCTAATGAGCCAACCGTTAGTTGGTGCCTTCAGTCCGGGCACGGAACCCTCACTGCGCTTCGGGTTCGCGCTGGACAAAGTGGAAGCACGGTTAATGCTTCAGGTTCGCGCCCGATTTTTTGTGAGGGCGCTTTGTGAGGCCGCATCGCTACGCGACGAACAGAAAAAGCTAAAGTTGCATCCCGCTTATAGCACAGGGAGAGTTCGAGAGTCACCCCGCATCGCTCCGCGATGAGTGAACAGTGGGCAGTGAATGGTGAATAGTGAAAAATAACTCCTCTTGGTGAACCCTCACCGGGTTTCGGGTCCGCGGGTAACATCGAGGAAGCGCGTTAAACGCTGGACCCTCACTTCGTTCAGGTCCGGGCTCAACACTCCAGCCGTTGGTTAATGCTTCAAGTCCGGGCACGATCTTTTGTGAGTGCCCAGTTCGCGGCCGATTTTTTGTGAGGCCGCATCGCTACGCGAGGAGCAGAAAAAGCTTTCAAACGGTATTCGGCACTTGTCCCGCAACCTCCCTCTTTAGAATGTGGGGGGATCCAGCTTTTCAAGGTTCATCAGGTAAACGAATACCTACAGCACGAGAAAGGACACTATCTGTCCGCTGTGAATTCGCCCTGTTGGGGCTTTTAGAGTTTCCTGCCCCGCAAAGGCCGCATAAGAAAAGGGATTTCCGTGCGAATGTCTCAATCTCCGGACAGACATGAGCGCGGCAGATTTTATGTAACTCTTTCAGAGTAAAATCGGTTTGTGTGCATCCACATACACAGGGTAGCGTCCCGCCCGTTCAGCAGGCGAACTTGTCCTGAGTTTCCGAAGGCGGGCAAGCTCAGCGCTGGACTGACCCCGGGCTGACTTATTGAGCCCCTTTGGGGCAAAAATCCAAACCACATACTGGACCCCGGCTCCCGGACTCAAGACTTCCGGGACAGGCTTCGCCGGGGTGACGGCTATAGGTTTTTTCGCCCCAGACGTGGACATTCCAAGCCTTTTTCATCATCCTGCCAGTGATGTTGATCTTCTAACACGGAGTGCTTAGTTCAAAATGGAGAGCGGGTAGAAAGAACAAGTGAATTGAACCAAGCAGGTTTTAGACGGGGCCCTTATTTCACGCGAATTGACGCTCACGGGGAGCTCAAAGACCATACAACATGACAATTCAAAGGGAGGACCATGAGCGAGTTCCGTACCGAGAGGGATAGCCTGGGAGAGGTGCAGGTGCCTGCCGACAAGTTGTGGGGTGCGCAGACACAGCGTTCGATCCAGCACTTCAGCATCGGTGACGACCTGATGCCTCGCGAACTGATAGACGCTTATGCCATCCTTAAGAAAGCGGCGGCATTGGCTAACCAGGGCGGCGGCCGGCTTACAAAGCAGCAAAGGGATTTGATTGTCCGGGTTTGCGACGAAATCCTCGAGGGAAAGCATCGGGATCAGTTTCCGCTTCACGTCTGGATGACAGGCAGCGGCACCCAGTTCAATATGAATCTAAATGAAGTGATCTCCAATCGATGCTGTCAGATTGCCGGTACGCCTCTGGGCAGCAAATCCCCAATCCATCCGAACGATCATGTCAACATGTCGCAGTCTTCAAACGACACATTTCCCTCCGCCATGTACATCGCCGCGGGTATTGGAACCAAGCAAAGGCTGGCGCCCTCGGTGAAAGCGCTGCGCAACGCCATCGCGGCCAAGGCCGAGTTGTGGAAAGACATCGTGAAGATAGGCCGCACCCATATGCAGGATGCGACGCCACTGACTCTCGGCCAGGAGTGGTCAGGTTATGCCGGCATGCTGGACGAGAGCCTTCAGAATATCGGCAACAGCCTTACAGGCGTCTGGAATCTCGCCCTTGGCGGCACGGCAGTAGGAACCGGACTCAATGCCGCGCCCGGATTTGCCGAAGAGGCCGCTGCCGGGATCGCGCGCCTGACGGGGCTGCCATTCTTAAGCGCGACCAACAAATTTGCCGTACAGGGCGCACACGACGCTCTAGTGATGCTCTCGGGCGGGCTGCGCAGCCTGGCCGTTTCCCTTTACAAAATTGCAAACGACATCCGCCTTTTGAGCTGCGGGCCACGGTGCGGTTTCCACGAGCTGCAAATCCCCGAGAACGAGCCGGGCTCTTCGATCATGCCGGGCAAGGTGAATCCGACGCAATGCGAGGCGCTGACCATGATCGCGGTGCAGGTCATGTCCAACGACGTCGCCGTTGGCTTCGGCGGGGCTTCGGGCTATCTGGAGATGAACGTCTACAAGCCGCTGATCATAGCCAACGTCATGCAGTCGGTGCGCATTCTCACCGACGGCTGCCACAACTTCCGGGTCTTTCTGGTTGAAGGCACGGAACCCAACCTGAAGCAGATCGATCACTTTGTCCAGAGGTCGCTGATGCTGGTCACGGCCCTGACTCCTGCCATCGGCTACGATAAAGCCTCTGAGATTGCACACTACGCAAACGACCATGACCTGACGCTAAAAGAGGCTGCGCTAAAACTCGGCTACGTCAGTGAGGCGGAATATGACCGGATCGTCGATCCGAAAAAGATGGTCCATCCGTACGTAGCCGAATAATTACACGCAGGAAAACCGATCTCCGAAAACCCTGCTTGCATTACCAGGAGGCAAGACATGACACAGAATGAAAACCCTCAAAAAAAGCGAGGTGTCGATATTCTTTACGACGCCAGTCTTAACAAATCGACTGCCTTCACAGAGGCCGAACGAGAGGCGCTCGGCATCGTGGGGCTGGTCCCCGATGTGACTGAGACCGAAGACCTCCAGATGCGCCGGGTGATGCTCCAGCTTGGACACAAGACCACCGACCTCGATCGCTACATATTCCTCGTCAATCTACTCGACCATGACGAAACGCTGTTCTACCGGACCGTCATGTCCGACCCGGCACGATTTCTCCCGATCGTGTACGACCCGACCATCGGCGAGGCATGCCTGAAGTTCGGACACATCTACCGCCAGGCGCGTGGGATGTATCTCTCGATTGCGCACCGCGGCAAGGTCAAGGAGATTCTGAAAAACTGGCCGCAGAAAGACGTCCGGTTCATCTGCGTCACGGACGGCGGCCGGATCCTTGGCCTTGGCGACCTCGGGGCCAACGGCGCGGGTATCCCCATCGGCAAGCTCCAGCTCTACACCGCCTGCGCCGGTGTGCCGCCGCAATACCTGCTGCCCATGTACCTCGACGCAGGCACCAACAATGAGCAGTACCTGCACGATCCTTTGTATCTGGGACTGCGCCGTTCGCGACCTTCCACCGAAGAGCTTTACTCGTTTGTCGACGAATTCGTGGACGCGGTGCAGGAAGTGTTTCCTCTTTGCTGCATTCATTTTGAGGACTGGACGGGCAGCGATGCCATGCACCTGCTCCAGCGCTACCGCGACAAGTACAACGTATATAACGACGACGTGCAGGGCACCGCCGGGATCACTCTCGCTGGGATGATCAACGCGACCAAGCTGAAGGGCACGAATCTGAAGGACGAAAAATACCTGTTCCTCGGCGCGGGCTCGGCCGGGATCGGCCTTGCCAACTTGCTATGTTCTGCGCTCGTTGTGCAAGGCATGACGCTCAAGGAAGCCCAGTCACGGGTCTACATGTTCGACATCAACGGCCTGCTGGAGACGACCCGCAAGGACCTCGCCGATTTCCAGATTCCGTATGCACACCAACACGCGCCAACGCGGGATTTCATCGCTGCCATCGAGAGCATAAAGCCGACCACGATCATCGGCGTGAGCACGATTGGCGGCGCTTTCACTCAGAAGGTCATAGAGAGCATGTCTCGCATCAACGAGCGGCCCGTGATCCTTGCCCTATCGAACCCGACCGAAAAGGCCGAATGCACACCGGAGCAAGCGTACGTATGGTCGAAGGGGAAAGCTATCTATGCTGCCGGCGTTCAGTTCGCGCCGGTCCACTACAACGGCCGGACATTTTTACCCGGACAAGCGAACAACTTCTACATATTCCCCGCAGTCGGCATGGCGATCTTCGCCACGCAGGCGAAGCGTGTCACAGACGAGATGTTCATCGAGGCCGGGCAGGCGGTGGCGGACCAGGTGCCGTCCGAGTTGCTCAAGCAGGGTCTCCTGTACCCGCTGCAGTCGAATATTCTTGAGACCGAGGTGAAAACTGCGGCACGGGTGGCGAAGGTCGTATTCGAGAGCAACCTTGCCCGCGTCCAACGGCCGGCGGACCTGGAGGCGTTCATTCGGAGCCACGTTTATAAGCCGGAATATCAATCTCTTATTTAGGGCGGCGGGGCCGCCGGCCGAGTTGGCCACTGCCAGCGGCGGTGGCCGCAGACACAATCTCAACACCTCTTGCCAAGGACAGATCAGGGGGGGTGGGACCGCCGGCCAAGATATCGACAGCCCACCCGCCCGCGCATCGCTCCGCGACGAGTGAACAGCGAACAGAAAAAGCTTTCAAATCAAAATCCCCCCGCCCCCCTTTAGAAAAGGGGGGAAACAACCCGTTTGGGGATAGTACAAGGGGAGAGAAACCGAGACGATGACAATGGCAGGCGCATCCCAGACCGAGGCTCAAGGCGTGCGGTTTCCAATACTCCAGGGTATCCTGCCAGTCGATCGGTCCACGGTGTTCGCCGACATCCTGGCCGGCATGACCCTGGCTGCCCTGGCAATCCCTCAGGTCATGGGCTACACCAGGATCGCCGGCGCCCCGGTGATCACCGGCCTCTACACCATCCTCATCCCCATGGCCATGTTTGCCATCTTCGGCTCGTCGCGGCACCTGGTGGTGGGGGCCGACTCCGCCTCTGCGGCCATTTTGGCCGGTGGTCTTGCAGGCCTGGCCGTCCCGGGTTCGCCCGAATACGTGGCCCTGTGCGGCGTGCTGGCTTGCATGGCCGCGGCGATGCTTATCATAGCCCGCCTGATTCGCCTGGGGTTCCTGGCGGACTTCCTGTCCCGTACCGTGCTCATCGGCTTTCTAACGGGGGTGGGCGTCCAGGTGGCCATCAGTGAAATGGAGGGCATGCTGGGACTGCCCAGGGGCGGGCACGGCACCCTTGGCAGATTAATTTACGATGTCCAGCATCTCCGACAGTCGAACTGGTCTACCCTGATAACGAGCGCGGCAGTTCTCATCATCATTCTGGGCTCCCGGAAAATATCCAGGAAACTCCCCGGCCCTCTCATAGCGGTCATCGGCGCGATCACCGTGAGCTCGGCGATCAACCTGAAAGCCCACGGTGTCAGCATCCTCGGCCCGGTTCCCGGCGGCATGCCGACTGCGGGCCTGCCCCACTTGGACCTGAGCGTCAGCCTCCTCATGAAGCTCCTGCCAATAGCCTTTTCCATATTTGTGGTAATCCTGGCGCAGAGCGCCGCAACGTCGCGAGCCTATGCCACCCGTCACAACGAACGCTTCAGTGAAAACGTTGACCTGGTGGGCCTCAGCCTTGCCAACGTGGGCGCCGGGCTAACAGGCACCTTTGTGGTCAACGGCAGCCCCACCATGACGCAGACGGTTGACAGCGCCGGGGGGCGCAGCCAGTTGGCGCAAATCACCACCAGCATTATCGTGCTCCTGGTGCTCCTCTTCCTGACCAAGCCTTTGGAGTTCATGCCCGACGCGGTGCTTTCCGCCGTAGTTTTCCTGATCGGCCTGGAGTTGGTTGACGTACCGGGAATGCGGCAGATTTTTCGCGAGCGGCCTGTAGAGTTCGGGGTGGCCCTCATTACCGCTGCCACCGTAGTCCTAATTGGGGTGGAGCAGGGTATCCTGCTGGCCATGTTCCTGTCACTGGTGAGCCACACCCGGCACGGCTACCGGCCGAAAAACGCGTTGATCGTGGAGGCCCGACCTGAAGGCTGGAAGACCGAGCCCGTGTCAACCCGGGGCCAATTGCTCCCGGGGCTGCTGGCTTACAGGTTCAATCACAGCATGTATTATGCCAATGCCGAGCAGTTGTTCGAGGAGGTGAGCAGGCTGGCAAAGGAGGCGAAGCCGCCCCTGGTCTGGTTCTGTATTGGCGCCGGCGCCGTTGACGACATTGACTACACGGCTGCCGCAACTTTGCGCTCCCTCTATGCCATCCTCAAGGAGCAGGGTATAAGGCTGATATTTTTCGAGGTCTCCGAGGAGGTTTATGCCCAACTGGAACGATCAGGGATAACCGGCCTGGTCGGCAAGGACGCCTTTTACGCCACCGGAGCTGCGGTTTTCAGCGCATATAAGAAGGCAACTCCACGGAAGCATTCCGGCTAAACGCCCCTAGTCATGGACAGATCAGGGATCGCGTGGAGTGAAAAGATTATGCCTCCTTTCCGGCTCGGAAACTGCCAGTCTCTCATAAAGCGAGATTCACCCAGGTTCAGTCCGGCGTTTCCAGATGGAGACCAGCTATTCAGGCGAAGTTGAGAGGAGGCGGGACAGCTTCGGGAGGTGGTCATTGGGTAAAATGAAGGAGCGGATCAACCAATTCGCATGGGAACTTCATGACCAGCGGCGCACGGCCCTGTCTGTGTCCCTGGGAGCGCTAACAGGGGCCATCGGCTGGAAATGGCTCGGTCTGACGGGAAAGGTTTCCTTCCTCTCAGGCTGGATCCTGGCCATGACCATTTACCTTGTCTTGCTGGGGATCGTTATATTCCATGCAGACGGCGTCATGACCAGGCAACGGGTATCCAAGGACGAACCCAGTCGGGTCATGGTGCTGATCGTACTGATCATAGTGGCCCTGCTGGGAAATATCAGCGTGGGAGTCATCCTTTCGTCGGAGGGTAATAAAGACCCAGGCCACACGCGCCTCCTGGTGGGCTTGAGCGTCTGGGCCGTAATCATGTCCTGGTGTCTCCTGCACGCCGCCGTTGGACAGCACTACGCCCGGCTGTATTATGACGAGACTGATGCCCATGGCCGTCCTTTCCCCGGTGGAATGCGCCAGGGTTTTGTATTCCCGGGGAATGAGCAACCCAACTACCTGGACTTCATGTATATCTCCTTCACCGTGGGCCTGACCTACGCCGTAAGCGACGTCAATGTCACCTCGGCGATCCAGCGGCGCATGGTTCTGATGCATAGCATAATCTCGTTTTTCTTTTATTCGACGATTTTGGGAGTCGTCCTGAACGCCATCGTAACATCTTGAACCTGGTCAACAGAGACAGCCAGACTTTGGCTTTGGGAACTTGAGACCGTAATCCGGCCATCAAACTCGGGCACTTCGGGCCGATCCCCTCGCAAAACGTGAGCAGCAGTGATATTTAAGGACATCTGAAAGGAAGAAAAAGGCAATGACGGGGTTGGAGTTTGGTCTCGTAGGACTGGCGGCCGTGGCGGGAGGGGCGGTGAATGCGCTTGCCGGCGGTGGGACTCTTATCACTTTTCCAATGCTGATTGCGCTGGGCGTTCCGGCTGTGGCGTCGAACGTGACAAACACCGTGGCCCTCTGCCCCGGTTACCTGGGAGGAACCCTGGCGCAGTTAAACGATCTGCGAGGGAACAAAAAACGCCTTTGGCTCCTCGCACCCGCCGGTGTGTTGGGGGGCGTCGCCGGCGGAGTTTTGCTCCTGAACACGAGTGAAACTCTGTTTCGCTCGATGGTGCCCTATCTGATATTGCTTGCCGCCGGTCTGCTCGCCGTGCAGGAGCCCCTGCGCGCCTGGATCGCGCGCCATCCCGGACGCTCAGGATCGTCAAAAACACACGAAACGCTAATCGCTCTACCGGTAGCTTTGGCCGCAGTTTACGGGGGATATTTCGGCGCGGGCCTGAGCGTGATCGTGCTGGCGGTACTCGGACTCGTGCTCGATGATACACTTACGAGGTTAAATGCGCTCAAGCAGGTTCTATCGTTTAGCATCAATATGGCGGCCGCCATTTTTTTCCTGTTCTCAGGAAAGGTGATCTGGCCGATAGCACTGGTGATGGCTGTGGGGGCGCTAATAGGCGGGGTATTGGGCGGACGCCTTGCAGGCTGGATTCGGCCGATCGTATTGCGCTGGATCGTTGTCTCGGCCGGCGTTGTGATCGCCGTGATCTATATGTTTTGAGAAGCAGACATGATGGAGGGGATAAGAGCACAACGGCAGCAGGAAAGGGCAAGGCCGCTTCGATCAAGTTTACAGGTAGACAGCGAGTGATTAGATACACACCAGCCGATTGTAATCACTATACAATTCGTTCTTTTGGAGTCGCAAAGCAATGACCGACAAGCAGCCAACGACACCGGAAAAAAAGCAAAACGGGTTGGGTAGCCAACGGCCTTCCGGCCCTGTATTCACGTTCTGGTGGGTAGTCTTAATGGCGCTTCTCATTTGGAATGCAGCGCTGTTTTTGACGCCATCGAAGCATGAAGCTCTTGTCCCGTATACGACTTTCCTCGAGCAGGTCCGGGCCGGCAACGTCTCCGAAGTGCTCATAGCCGGTCCGCAAATCAGCGGTACGTTAGTCAAACCGATCCTCTGGCCGGAGTCCCCGGCGACTGGCGCCCATTCGCAGCCAGGGAAGGCAGAGACGGCAACGAGTCCCGGCACAAGGAATCTTTCTGAAACTCAGGCGGGAAAAAATGATGCCGAGAATACTCGCAAGGCTTTAGCAGCTCCACAAAATTACACCAACTTTGCCACAGTTTTTCCCGAATCCGTGGGTGACCCGGCCTTAATGCCGCTCCTTGAGTCCCAGCATGTCACTGTGAATGCACAAGTGCCTTCCAAACCGTGGTTTCTCACCCTGCTCGTGGACTGGGGACCGATGCTGGTACTCGTTTTGTACTTCGTATGGATGGGCCGGCAGGCCATGCGCAATCAGTCAAGCCTATTCGGAATCGGACAAACGAAGGCCAAGCGTTACAGCAGTGAGCAGCCTAAGGTGACATTCAAGGACGTCGCCGGCGCTAACGAGGCCAAGGGCGACTTGGAGGAAGTGGTTGATTTTCTTCAAAATCCGCAAAAGTATCACGAGATAGGGGCGCGCATACCACACGGCACGCTGCTCGTTGGACCGCCCGGTACTGGAAAGACCCTGCTGGCTCGAGCAGTAGCGGGGGAAGCCGGGGTGCCTTTCTTTTCTATCAGCGGCTCTGAGTTTGTCGAGATGTTCGTTGGAGTTGGAGCGAGCCGGGTCCGCAGCCTTTTTGAGCAGGCCAAAACTGCCTCACCTTGCATCGTCTTCGTTGACGAACTGGATGCAGTGGGCCGGCGGCGCGGCGCCGGTCTCGGCGCGACGAACGACGAAAGAGAACAGACTCTGAATCAGCTTCTGGTTGAGATGGACGGTTTTGACGAGCGCCAGGAAGTCATCGTGCTGGCCGCCACAAATCGGCCCGACGTACTTGACCCGGCCTTACTGCGCCCGGGCCGATTCGACAGGCAGGTGACGGTCCCGCTTCCCGACCGGGAGGGCCGGGAGGGTATTCTGCGTATACACACGTCGAAAATACCAATTGCACCGGATGTCAACCTCGAGCTGTTATCCCGCAAGATCGTGGGCATGAGCGGCGCCGATATCGCCAACATTTGCAACGAAGCGGCTCTTGCAGCCGCGCGGCGTTCCCATAAGCAGGTGAGCATGGCGGATTTTGACGAGGCCCTCGATAAGATTATACTGGGCGGGGAGCGTCCTTCGCTTACAGATCCAAATGCGAGGAGAATCGTCGCCTATCACGAAGGCGGCCATGCCACGGTCGCCTGGCTCACTTCGGCAGCCGATCCCGTTCGTAGGATCACTATTATTCCTCACGGCCGCGCACTCGGGGTTACGGAGCAGGTGCCTTCCGAGGAACAATATAATTATAGCCGGTCGTACCTGGTTGCACGAGTCGACGTCCTGCTGGGTGGCCGAATATCGGAACAAGTAGTTTTTGGCGATGTGACGACCGGGGCTGAAAACGATCTTATACAGGCCACCCGCCTTGCCCGGCGGATGATGACGCGTTGGGGAATGGGAAGCCTGGGACCTGTCGCCTTCGAGTCCGACGAGCAACAGCCATTTCTGGGATACGAGATGTCGCAGGGAAGGGACTACAGCGAATCTACAGCAGCCCGTATCGATGAAGACGTCCGAAAACTAATTGCAGAACGATGCGAGATTGTAACCAGCCTCTTGAACGGCGCGCGGGCCGAGTTGGACAAGCTGGCGGAAACATTGCTCCATGACGAAACCGTTGACGAAGAGGTTTTAGAGCAAATCTTCGGCGCTAAAAAGCAGGTTCCCAAAGAACCGAGTCCCGGTCCTAAGCCTGAGACGACACGGTGATCAAATTTTTTTCAGTACATAAAAACTTCCTATGCCGGCCTTGCCACTATCTGCTAATTGGCATACCCTGAAGGCTCGGCAATCTGATAAGGCGGTGGGACCGCCAGCCAAGATTTCGACGCTATCCATGACCTGTCCATGGCCAGAGGCGGGTGGCCGCAGAGGCTCAGGCGGGCTGGAGCGTCGAGAGCGGATTATGCCTCCTTTCCGAATCGTAAACCTCGCGGGGGGTGGAGTTCAGGTAAGGTGAAATTCTCCTACGATCATCCGGGTTTCCGGATGGACACTTGGCTAAATCTCACTTTCTTGAATTCTCCTCAATGAAGATAGTAAGAATGACCGGCCCGGGTTCAAAAAAGTATTAATGGTATATTTTATTCCCCGGGGCAGATTACCTCATGGGGACATTTATATAGTTCGTACTGCGTTTACGACCAGGAATTCGGATATGGAAATAAGCTTCAGTCTGGATCCAGATAACACTCTTGTAGTGCGGCTTGGCGGAGACTGGGATATCGAGCATGAGCCGCCATCCGCAGAAGAGCTTCAGAAAAAGATTGCATCAACTCCACGCCTCGAAAAGGTTGCCTTCGACGGGCGCGGACTTGGAGAATGGGACAGCAGTCTGCTGACATTCCTGATCAAACTGAAGCATTTCTGCAGCCAGAGATCGATCATATTTTCCAGTGAGCGTCTACCAAAAGGAGTGGCACGACTTATCGATCTCGCTTCCGCTGTCCCGGAAAAAAAGGATGCGCGTGAAAAGATCGGTCGTGCGCCATTTTTGTCCAGAGTGGGAGAGGCGACTCTGGAGATTGTTGAATCGACGGGTCAAATGCTGGCTTTCATCGGTGAGGCTTTCCTGGCCCTGATCAGACTCCTGCGAGGCAAAGCCCGATTCCGGGGTTCCGATCTGACCTTGCTGATCCAGGAATGCGGCGCCCAGGCGCTGCCGATAGTATCCCTTGTCAGTGTTTTGGTAGGACTGATCCTTGCTTTTGTGGGAGCCGTACAGTTGAAACTCTTCGGAGCGCAGATCTATGTGGCAGACCTCGTCGGTATAGGGATGGCGCGCGAGATGGGGGCCATGATGACGGCAATTGTTATGGCCGGGCGCACCGGAGCCGCTTTTGCCGCACAGCTTGGAACAATGGAGGTAAATGAGGAAATCGATGCATTGAAAACCCTGGGCATTTCGCCCATGGAGTTTCTCGTTCTACCCCGGATGCTGGCGCTAGTCCTCATGCTGCCCCTGCTGTGCCTGTATGCCAACCTCATGGGAATCCTGGGCGGCGGGATAATGGGTGTAGGAGTACTCGGTCTTTCGCCAGTTCAGTACTTCAATGAAACTTTATCCGCCCTGGACCTGATGCAGTTTGCAACCGGTCTTATCAAAGCGGTGGTGTTTGGCGTCCTGGTCGCACTCTCGGGATGCCTTCGCGGAATGCAATGCGGGCGGAGCGCTTCCGCTGTTGGTGAGGCGGCAACCTCGGCGGTTGTGACGGCAATTGTATCCATCATCGTCTCGGATTCCGTGCTGACCGTAATATATGACAGAATTGGCATGTAGGTCATTTATGGAAAATCATGTGACTCAGATACCTCCGCGCATCGAAGTGCGCGACCTCACCATGGCCTACGGAAGCTTTGTGATTCAGCGCGATCTCAATTTCACCGTAAAGAACGGTGATATTTTCATCATCATGGGTGGGAGCGGATGCGGCAAGAGCACACTTCTCAGGGGCCTCGTCGGCCTCAAAGAACCTGCCAAGGGACAGGTCTTCTACGATAACGTGAGTTTCTGGGATTGCGATGGCGCCGGGCAAAAGGCCATCATGAGGCGTTATGGGATCCTCTACCAGGCCGGAGCGCTGTGGAGTTCCATGACCCTGGCTGAAAACGTGGCCCTTCCTTTGGATGAATACACTCATTTAAGCCCGTCACAGATAAAGGAACTGGTTTCGCTCAAGCTCTCCCTGGTCGGCCTGGCAGGATTCGAAGAATTCTACCCTTCCGAGATCAGCGGCGGGATGCGAAAACGCGCCGGCCTCGCTCGTGCAATGGCCCTCGATCCGGATATCCTATTTTTCGACGAACCTTCAGCGGGATTGGACCCGATCAGCGCAAGGCGCCTCGATGAACTTATCCTGGCCCTCCGTGACAGTCTGGGAGCCACGATTGTTGTTGTCACGCACGAACTGGCAAGCATCTTTGCAATCGGAAACAACTCGGTCTTTCTCGATGCCGAAACCAGGACCATGCTTGCGGTTGGGGACCCCCGGAAACTCCTGAAGGAAAGCGACGACCCCAGAATTCGGAGCTTCCTGACCAGGGGTGAGGGATGAAGCAAGAAGCGGGAAGTTTTTGCTCCCCGCTCCCTGTTTCCTGTTTTAAAACCTTGCACAAAGAACAAGAATTTAACTAAAAATAGCACGATGATTTTCGGGTCGGAGCCAATGCATTGCGGCAGGCAATCATCCTGAACCTTTCCTAACAGGCCCATGGAATAATGAGCAAACAAGCGAACACAAAGCTAATTGGCGGGTTTGTCGTCGGCGCAGTCGTTCTGGTCATATCAGGAATACTGCTTTTCGGCTCCGCAAAGTTCTTCAGCCATCAGCGAAGATTTGTTCTGTTTTTTGAAGATTCCGTGAAAGGGCTAAACATCGGGGCGGCGGTGGATTTCAAAGGAGTCAACATCGGGACGGTAAAGGCAATCAAGATCGTTCTGGCAAAAGACGATCTTTCCCTGCTGATTCCAGTCTTTATAGAGATCGACCTGGATCGGATCTCTTTCGAGAGATCAGAGAGCGAGCTAAGAAAACTTGTTGAAAGAGGAACGGGAGACTATGTTCAAATGCTTATCAAAAATGGACTGCGAGCGCAACTGGTCACGCAGAGTTTTGTGACGGGCCAGCTTGGCATCCACCTTGATTTCTACCCGGATCGACCTCTAAGGCTTGTCGGCGCAGAACCCTCATATACGGAAATTCCAACGATTGAGTCGAGCCTTTCGGCGATTTCCAGGACCCTGGAGAATATCCCTTTCGCAGAAATTGCCGACAAGTTTGCAAAAACTATGGACGGAATCGAAAAGCTGGTTAATGCCCCCGACCTTAAAGAGACATTGGTCTCCCTTCATCAGACAGTAGATCAAGCACAGGCATTTCTTCGAAATCTGGACAGCCGGGTAAAGCCATTGGCGACAAGTACGGAACTCACCCTGAGCGAAGCACGGAAGCTATTCGGAAACGCCGCACAATTAGCCCGCAACCTCGATTCGAGTATTCCACCGCTTGTGGCCAGCCTGGAGGATACCTCAAAGGCAGCCGGGGACACCATGAAGGGGGCAAATAAGACTATGGAAGGGTTAGCCGGAGCTAACTCTCCCGTACGCTTCGAACTGATAAAGGCCCTGAACGAGTTTTCCGCTGCTGCTCGTTCCTTCCGCGTTTTGGCTGAATACCTGGAAAATCACCCCGAAGCCCTAATCAAGGGCAAGAGCAAATAATGAAGCGGAAGAGGCGACCGATTCCTGCCGGGCAAACGGAGAAGGCCTGCCGCACCCGCCCAGCGCGCATGGTAGACCTCGGCGGTGCGGTCGGCCTTCCGCGCTTCGCGAGATACGATGCGAAGGGAGGCCTGCCTGGGGCGCTATGTCTTTCTGAAGCGCTGCAGGCACGCGGAGCGGCTATTCTCACGCGCTTGCTTTATGGTGCAGCGCACGCCGTGAAGTGCTGTTCAAACGTGCCACAGTTGCGTTGGGCCGCCTCGCATGGCCGCGCCGAGGAACTATTCTTCAGATATGGGCTATGAAAACATGTTTAGTATTGTATCTAAGTCTATCATACGAGGGAAAACGCATGGCTAAAGCTCAAAATTCCGGGATTGCGGCAATCTTGCTGCTTTCTATACCATTATTTTGCGGGTGTGCCTCGAAGCAGCCCAATTACTACGTCCTGCATTCGCTTCAAAGCGAGGCGCCGGGTGTAAGGACGGCGAGAGCAGAGAACGATTTGAGCATAGGGGTGGGTCCCATCAAAATTCCCGAATATCTCGAGCGGCCGCAAATGGCCATCAGGTCAACCCCGAACAGCCTCCAATTTGCCGAGTTCGACAAATGGGCTGAACCTCTGGAGAAGAACCTGGCCAGTGTCCTTGCCGAGAACCTTTCCATATTGCTCTCAACAGATCGGGTCGCCGTTTTTCCATGGACAGGGTCGAGGCAGGTTCTGTACCAGGTAGCCGTGGACGTTTCACAGATGGAATGTACGCCGGACGGCAAAGCTGTCCTCGTCGCCGACTGGAGCGTTTACGGCAATAGCGGCGACAAATTGCTCGAGATCAAGCGGTCAAGAATCATCGTACCCGTTGAGTCCGCCGGGTTTGAAGCAATAGCCGCTGCGCAGAGTCGAGCGGTCGGTGACATGAGCCGAGAAATTGCCGCCTGCATTGAGTCTATGCCCCGGGAGCAGCAAACCCCATAATTTATCAAAGATACTTCAGTTCGTGGGCCGCCTTTTCCAGCTCTTCGCGGAACCGGGGGTGGGCAACATCGATCAGGGCCCTTGCCCGCTGGCGGATCGTCTTGCCGTATAAGTCAGCGATGCCGTATTCGGTGACGACATACCGGACGTGGTTGCGCGTGGTCACTACGCCCGAGCCTTGCTTGAGCATCGGTACGATCTTGCTCACAGGTTGTCCTTTGATCTCAGCACTGCTGGGCATGGCGATTATGGGTTTGCCGCCTTTAGAGCGGCTTGCGCCATAGATAAAGTCAACCTGTCCACCGACGCCGCTATACAACCTGGGGCCAATCGAATCCGCACAAACCTGGCCGGTGAGGTCTATTTCGATGGCCGAATTGATAGCGACCATTCGGTCATTCTGGGCGATCAGGAATGGGTCGTTCACGTACTCGGTCGGGTGAAGCTCTATTATGGGATTGTCGTTGACGAAATCGTAGAGCCGCTGCGTACCGATCATAAAGCCGGCAACGATTTTGCCCGGGTGCAGCGTTTTACGTTCGCCGTTGATGACGCCGCGGTCCACCAGGTCGATCACACCGTCGGAAAAAAGCTCCGTATGGATTCCAAGGTCCCTCTTGGTTTCCAGGAATGTCAGCACCGCATCCGGGATACCGCCGATGCCCATTTGCACGGTCGAGCCGTCTTCGATCAGTTCAGCGCAATAGCCGCCGATCTTTTTTTCCAATTCGGTAATTTCGCCCATGCTGTGCTCGGACACCTGGTACGATACCGGAACGATGTGAGTGAGCTTGGAGACGTGGATAAAGCTATCGCCCAACGTGCGCGGCATCCGGTCGTTGACTTCGGCGATGACTATCCTGGCCATCGCTGCGGCAGTTTTGGTCGTGCCGACCTCGACACCGAAGCTGCAAAAACCGTGTTCATCCGGCGGGCTCACATGGATGAGAGCCACGTCCAAGGGCAGGATGCGGTTGCGGAACAGTCCCGGGATCTCGGAAAGAAAACAGGGAGTGAAATCCGCCCGGCCTTCGTTGACGGCTTTGCGCACATCCGGGCTGATGAAAGTCGTGTTCACGCGAATATACTTTTCCATGCCGGGAGCGACATAGTCTGCGCTTCCGAAAGTGAGCACCTGGACGATCTCAACACGACTTTCAAAGGCCGGCGCATAATCAACCAGCGCGGCCATCAAGCGCTGAGGCACCGAGCAGTTGCCCGTGAGGAACAGGCGCATCCCCGACTCAATCGCCCGCACAGCCTTTTCAGCCGTAGTGACCTTGTCTTGATAAATTTGCATCCATCCGATCATAGCGTTCCTCGCGTTCCTGAGGTTACCGAGACCACGCGCGCATTGCCTCGGCCAGAGCCTGATTGACGATGTACCCATCGCGCGTGGCAACACCGCGGGCTAGAGCGGGGTTGGCCTCGAGTGCGCCCTGCAGACCTTTGAGTGCGATTTGCTGCACAAACGGCCAGGTGGCATTACCAAGGGCATGTGTGGCAGTGCGGCCCACGACGCCCGCCATGTTCGGCACACAGTAATGGATAACATTTTCCTCCACATAGGTGGGCGCGCCATGCGTGGTAGGCCGGGAGGTTTCGACACATCCTCCCTGGTCAATGGAGAGGTCCATGATCAGTGAGCGCGGCTTCATCGAAGCGACCATCTTGCGTGTGACCAGGACCGGCGCGCGCGCGCCGGGAACAAGGACCGCCCCCACCAGCACGTCGGCAAAGGTGACGACTTTCCGGATGTTGAAGGGATGGGAGGGCATCGTTGTCAGGCGGCCTGCAAACATCTCGTCGATGTGCTGGAGGCTTGCCGAGTCACGGCCCAGGACAACCAACCGCGCACCGGCCCCCAGGAACGCGCGAGCAGCATTAGTGCCCAACGTTCCGGTACCCAGAATCACTACCTCGGCCGACGGCACGCCGGGCACACCTCCGAGCAGCACTCCTTTACCTCCGCGATCATTTTGGAGCAGCGTGGCGGCAACGTGCGGACTCATGCGACCGGCAATCTGGCTCATGGAAGCAAGGATCGGCAAGCTCCCGTCGTCGTTCTCGACCGTTTCGTAGGCGATGGTGGTGACCCGCTTCCTGAGCAGTAGTTCCACCTTACTGAGCTTGGCGGCCGCCAGGTGAACAAAGCCCATCAGGATCTGTCCCTCCCGGACCCACTCGCACTCTTCTGCAGTCGGTCTGGCGACCTTGAGCACGAGTTCACCCCTGCCGTACAGTTCTTCACCGGAATATACAATGCGCGCCCCGGCCTTTTGGTAGTCCTGGTCAGCATAACCGGCACCCAGGCCCGCGCCTGATTCCACGTAGCAGTTGTGCCCCTCGACCTTCAACAGTTCGACGCCGGCGGGCATCAGCCCGACACGGCTCTCGCAACTTCGCCGCTCGCGCGGCACACCAATGTCCATAGGACGCCTCCGTGATGAAATCGTCCGAGTTTATGGGTACTAAATCTTACTTCCGTCGCCTGGCCGGGCAGGCAGCAGCGGGCAGCTTGCCGCTCCCCGAAGACCTTCCGTTGATCTTACATCACATTTTCGATGCGTGTGAAGGTGAAAATCTTCTTAATCAGCTTTTGCCTGCCAATAGTTGTCAGCCAGAATTCCAAAGAGTGGTTATCATGGGGATTCAAGAGAGGCCAAGACTCGCAGGCGGGTTTTGTCACGTTGCGTCTACTGTGAACTATCAGTCAATCCGCGTCCACGGGGAAGAGCCAAAAAAGGCCATGCGTGGACCTGGATTATTCTTCTTTCTTACCCTTCAGGCCTGATGTAAGGAGAACATATGCCCATAACACAGGTTGGATCGCACAGTATTTACTACGATGATTACGGCGCCGGTCATCCGCTCCTGCTCATCCATGGGCTTGGGACTTCCCGGCTTATCTGGTGGAAGCAGATTCAAATCATCTCCCGAAAGTATCGCCTGCTCAACATGGACAATCGCGACGCGGGCGACAGTGCTCCGGGCACAGGGCCATACACCATCGCCGACATGGCTGATGATGCGGCAGGCTTGATCCGAAATCTCGAGTGCGGTCCAACGTACGTGATGGGCTGGTCGATGGGTGGTTACATCGCACTGGAGCTAAGCCTGCGGCATCCGGAGTTGGTCGACAAATTGATCCTGGTTGCGACCTCGGCCGGCGGGTCGGCATATTTCCCGCCCGGGCAGGAAGTGGCCGCCTTGCTCATGCCCCGGGACAATGAAGATATTGAAACACTGGTACGCCGTGTCTATCCACATATTACGGCGCCGGGCTACATGAATTCCCACCCCGAAGACCTCGATACGGCGGTGCGAAACGCTGAATCCAAACCTATGCCGTTTCCTTCCTTCCAGCGGCATCTCGGCGCAATAATGATGTGGCCTGGCGCGACCGGCCGCATAAGCGGAATCTCCCAACCGACACTTGTTGTTCACGGAACCGAGGATCCACTCCTCCCGTATCGGAACGGCCTGTCTCTAAGCACTATGATCAAGGGCGCAAAACTCCTTACCTATACCAACGTCGGGCACCTGCCCCCTATCGAAGCATCGGAGCGATTTAATGGGGATGTGATGGAGTTTTTAGGTTAGGCGGCGGGGCTGGGCGGTGGGACCGCCGGCCAGGATCTCGACGCTATCCCTGACCTGTCCATGGCCAGAGGCGGGTGGCACCTGATCACCCATCCCATCAGCATCTTGGCGAAAATAATCAGGCCGACGGTTGACATGGCCGGGGCAGGAGCCGGAGGAGGGGTTCGCCATACTTAAACCGGCGGAGGTCATAGCCATAGGTGCTTGCCCCTGCAAAGGCCACATAGAGGCCTCGCCGAGCTTTCGATCAATTTTTGTATGATATCATCTCCATGTGTAACTCTCCTCCGCCCAGATCGGTATCACTACACTTCATTAGATAGCTGACTTTTATGAACCCGATCACTGAGGCATACCAGATGTAGCTTTCCACTCTTACCTCGGGGTTCCCCCCATAGGACCCCAGGTTGACTTTTCCGCTGAAAGATTTCTTTACCTTCATACACCTTTCGAAAGTTCCGGCCGGAACTGTGACAACGTCATCCATTGTTTCGATAACGCAAGTGAAGGGGACCAAAAGTTTCTCTTTCAATGGTTGCACTTCCTCGATACTGGTCCAGGTTGCTCCGACAGCAAGGGGGTACTTGAGTGTCCACTCGTTACAATCCAAGGTCTTGGGATTGCTGTCTTGAGGACCCTGATAGGCAATTTCTTTGACCCCCTGATCGTTTTCCAGGTAGAAGGCCTTCCTTGAAAGGGGCTCCCCGCTCGGCTTCCTTAAAGTGATTACAATGGTATCGACCTCAACACCGTTTAGATTTGTTTTCGGCGCTACCACGACTTTCCGCCTCGTCACCCTTGTTGCCTGGCCTTGTTTCACGACAACGCTGAATTCTTTCGTGAAACCTTCTCGAGTAGGGAAATATTCACCACCCGCAGCGTAACCCGCGATGATAAGAGAAACCGATAGAGAGATGAACGCCACAAAGTAAAATGCCTTTTTCATCTTCAAATTGCTCCTGTACCAATGTTGGTTGCCACTGAGCGGCAATATTTTTTATGCCGAACGGCTTATACAAACTTGCGTTTAAGAGCGGGCGGAGATAAACTCCGCCCCTACAGTCAATTTGTCATCGCGAACTTGTAGGCGTCCCCCAGAATTTCGAAGGTCGTTCAAGAGCGCATGAATAAATCCTGAAAGCCTTTCCAACCTCATGCCGACCGCTGTAAATGCCGATCACATGTCTCGCTCCTGTCGCTGCGGTTCTCCGTTCTCCTTGCGTTCCGGATGCCTTTCATAAAAGCCTTTAAGGAGTTCTAGGTCTGTGCCGCACTTAGGGCATCGTTTTTCTGAAGATTCCGTTAACTCAAAAGCTTCGTCGCATTTTGGACAAATCAAAGTTACTTCCGGGTCAGGTTTGTATTTTTTAGTTAACGATTTCCGTACGAATAAAGCACCAGCAGCCGCCAAAGCAACTCCATACGGTTTGTTGTAACCCGTCATATCCATATATCTTTCATATTTGTGACTATAATACTTAGGAGTGGTAAATACACCAATCCCAAGAAATATTAATACTATCCCCGCCAGCATCACAGTTTTATTCATTGGCGATATCCATTTATTTAATACATAACATTAGATCATTTCTAGTTATACCTGCGCATGGCCGAGCCCAGCCCTCGAGTCTACAGGACAATACTGCCTTAAGACCGCTAATGGTAGGACACGCTTATTGATATTTATGTTTTGACTTGGCTAAAGTTATCTCCTTTGATTACACAGTTCATTCCAATAGAAGGTTCTCCTCCGCTGTTTC
Organism: Syntrophobacteraceae bacterium; assembly: GCA_049520315.1. Classification (GTDB taxonomy): domain Bacteria; phylum Desulfobacterota; class Syntrophobacteria; order Syntrophobacterales; family Syntrophobacteraceae; genus SbD1. The sequence continues at coordinate 41,991 of JBEKPW010000046.1, read as the reverse complement.
CGAATGGAGACTAGATTAGGCCAACACACTAAACTGTATTGACAGGTCATTCGGAGATCTGGCGCCCCGGGGCGCGAGCTAGTTACGATGCAAGCTTCACCGTTGCGGTGAATTCGTCCCATGGCACGCAGTAGAGGTCCTTATCGGTTTTTTCCACCAGCCCGGCAGCCTCAAGGGCCTTCACGTCCCTGAAGACATTCTTATAATCCCGGTGCAAATGTCTTGCGAGGGCACTGATGCTGACACAGCCGATCTTGTGCAGCTCCTGCAAAAGTTGAAGCCGCTTGGGGGTGCAGCAGCGGTAAAATGTTCCCAAGTCGGAGAACGATACCCGTTCAATGGGTTTGTCCGGAATAACGCCCCTATCAATCTTTTCAGCCTGAGCGATCAGGCCGGCGAAGAATTCCTCTTCGGTCTCGATCTTCACCTTGAAATCTCTACTCATCGTATGCCTCCGTTTTTGCGCGTCTGCCTGACAGCTTCGTAGAAATCCAGCACGAGCCTTTTCACTGTTTCAAAACTGTACTGGTCCTCTTGCCCCTCTGTATGCCGGTGATCCCCTTTGCCCCTCTCGTTGTCGTAACGGATAACATCCAAGCCGTCGGCGGTCTGTCCAGCCGGTATTTGCATGAATGAGACGAACCGGGAAGCGGGTCGGGAAGGAGCCACACCACCACCTGAATAATGTCGCCGTTCGGCAAATCGCGCCGATAATTCAAAACCGGTCGTGCGTCTTCCACAAGCGTCCCTGCCTCCGCTATGGCTTTTTATGCCATACTTGTGGCAACCCGTCAATATACCGGCCGAGAGTTGTCTCGATAGGCTTAGAAACATCTGACAGAAAGAGCTTTCTTATGAAAAACATTGCATTTGCGACACAGTCTCGAAGCGCAACCCATCACGTTCATCTTGAACGCAGCTTCGTATTACATACGCGGTTTACTACAGGAAGACGGCAGCCATCCAGTTTGGAGTGCGGAGCAACCGGCTCGATCCTCGATAAAAATCTTGACTCCTTTTACAAATCACTATCAAAATACGCGGAGTTTTGCATGATTTCTTCAAGCACATCTTGCCGGAGGTTAAGCTCAATTGGGCTCACCCATAATCACTCTGCTAACCGATTTCGGAATCATGGACGGATATGTGGCCAGCATGAAAGGGGTAATCCTCAATATCTGTCCTGACGCCAAGCTGGTGGATATATCTCATCTCATCGCCCCTCATAATGTTCGCTCCGGGGCTTTTGTTCTGTACGCCTGTTATGAGTATTTCCCGCACGGAACGATTCACCTGGCAGTTGTGGACCCCGGGGTGGGGACCGAGCGCGGGGCCGTCGCCATTCGGACCGGATCATGTTTTCTTGTGGGGCCCGATAACGGTCTTTTCTCTTTGATACTAAGAAAAGAGACCGGGTGGGAGGCAAGAAGGCTGGAGAACCTGCACTTTCGCCGAAGCCCGCTGAGCAGCACTTTTCATGGCCGAGACCTCTTCGCGCCCGCCGCAGCCCATATAGCTTGCGGTGTCCCATTCGACACTCTGGGGCATGCATGCGATCCGGTCTCTCCGCACTGGAGCGAACCTAGCATCGGTAAAGGCGAGGTGAATGGCGAGGTTATCCATATCGACCGCTTCGGAAACGCGATTACCAACGTGCTGAGTGAGACATTGGAAAAACAGGCGCCGCTGGAAAAATGGACGATCACAGCCGGGAAATTTGCAATCAACTCAATCAAGCAGACTTATGGCCGGGTCAGAACCGGGGAACCGCTCGCCTTGACCGGAAGCACGGGTTTTATCGAAATCGCCATTAACCAGGGAAATGCGGCATTAGAGCTGGGGCTTGAGATAGGAACGAAAGTCGCCTTCCGGCACTAAATACTCACCGCCCCTGCAGGTGAATTCTTTGATAGAGGAAGCATTTCATTAAAATCATTCAATTTTGCTGGATTAGAGCCAATTTTTCGGTCGAAGTTCGGGTTTATTTCTTCCGGAATGCTGTTAACTTAAAGAGTAATTAGTGTCCATCCGGAAACCCCGGATGAGTCGCTGGCAGTTTTCGATTCGGAAAGGAGGCATTTTTCGTCCTGGCAAGGAAATCGAGGGGTTGCGCGGAGGCGTACCTATGTACCGCCTCGCGGAGCGTCCTATGTACCGCCTCGCGGAGCGTCGAGATCGGTGATCGAGCCCGCCGGAGCCTCTGCGGCCACCGCCACAGGCAGTGGCCAAGTCGGCTGGCGGTCCCACCGCCCAAGGGCGGAAAAGGACCCTTTCCGGACGGAAACTAATTAGAGTATTGTAGGGATTTTTGGAGGGCGCAAAGCCTCTGTCCGGTTTGTGTGTCAAGAGGGTCCTTTTTCAGACGGCAATAGAAACGGCCCATCCGGCGTCAAGCATGCAGCGCCCCGTATTCAAGACTTCCGGTGTTTCCGGATGGACACCGGCCAATAATACCTTTGAACCTCCAAGGAGGAAGTAAATGGCTACTCGCATAGCGCTAAATGGTTTCGGACGCATCGGGCGCACCATTTTCAAAGTCATAAAGGACCTTAAACTGCCGCTGGAAGTTGTTGCCCTCAACGACCTGACAACGCCTTCGGAACTGGCCTACCTTCTGAAATACGACTCTGTTCACGGCGTCTGGCCTCACGAGGTCCAGGAGTCTGAGGATGAATTAATCGTAGACGGCAGGCGGGTTAAATGCCTCAAGATAACGGACCCAGCCCAGATGCCCTGGCGCGAGCTCAAAATTGACGTGGTCCTTGAAGGCACCGGCCGTTTCACCAGCCGCGACGGCGCCGAGAAGCACCTCAACGCCGGAGCGCGCAAAGTGATCATAACCGCCCCCGGCAAGGGTGTAGACGCAACCTTCGTAATCGGGGTCAACGACGGGACTTATGACCCGCGCACCCACAACGTCATCTCAAACGCTTCATGCACTACCAACTGCCTGGCCCCGATCGCCGCGTTGCTCCACGACAGGTTCATAATAGAGCACGGGCTTATGACCACCATTCACGCTTACACAATGGACCAGCGCCTGCTCGATTCTCCGCACAGCGACCGCCGAAGATCCAGAGCGGCCTCACTCTCGATGATTCCGACTACGACCGGCGCCGCTCGAGCCGTAGCCGAGGTCATTCCGGACCTTAAGGGAAAGCTGGACGGCCTGTCCATTCGGGTCCCCACTCCGAACGTTTCCCTCGTTGACCTGGTGTGCAGGGTTGCCAGGGACGTGACGAAGGAAGAAGTGAACAGCGTTCTGGAGGAGGCCGCAAACGGACCGCTCAAAGGGATCCTGCGTTATGTGACCGAGGAGCTGGTCTCCGTTGATTTCAATCACACCCACTATTCATCGAGCGTGGATTCCAGGCTCACTAATGTCATGGCCGGCCGTATGGTTAAAATATTCAGTTGGTACGACAATGAGTATGGCTATTCGACCAGGGCGGCCGAACTGGCCGTTATGGTAGGCAAGTCCCTGGAGTAGGGCCCTTTCCCCCATGCCCTGCCTCTGCACTTCACAGGGCACATGGATTGAAGGGAGGCCAGGCAGAGCATTTCACAAGCGATCGCTTACCGTTGTTAACAAGTCTGTCATACGAGGAGCATCTTGAGCGTGAAGACTCTTGACGATCTCGATCTTAAAGGAAAGCGCGTCTTTATGAGAGTCGATTTCAATGTGCCCCTGGACAAGGAGCGGCGAGTAAAAGACGATCTTCGCATCCGCGCCGTTCTACCCAGCGTCCGCAAGGTTATCGACTCAGGAGGCAGGCTCATCCTCGCTTCACATCTGGGGAGACCCAAAGGCAAAGCGGCCGATGAGTTTTCACTAAGGCCCGTAGCTGAGTATCTCTCCAACCTGCTGGTTAAAAGCATACCTCTTGTCCCCGATTGCGTCGGTCCCGAGGTGGAGAAGCAGGTCTCGCTCCTAATCGAGGGTGAAGCGCTGCTTTTGGAAAACCTGCGGTTTCATCCTGAGGAGGAAAAAAACGACCCGGAGTTTTCCAGGCGTTTGGCCCAACTGGCTGATATTTACGTAAACGAGGCTTTTGCCGCTTCTCATCGCGCTCATGCCTCCGTTGAAGGTATAACCCGCTTTGTGCCCGTGTGCGCCGCCGGATATCAGCTCCAAAAGGAGCTTGAGTATTTCAAAAAGGTCATGGACAACCCGCAACGGCCTCTGGCAATTATTGTCGGAGGCGCTAAAGTATCGACCAAGCTGGGGTTGCTCGAGAATCTCATTCCCAAAATCGATACTCTGATTATCGGCGGGGCAATGGCCAACACGTTTTTCAAGGCCCAGGGGAAAGAAGTCGGCAAATCGCTGGTTGAAGATGATTATATCGAAACGGCCGCACGGTTGCTCGAGTCGGCAAACAAAAGAGGGGTCAAGGTGTTCCTGCCGGTTGATGTGGTTGTTTCGGCTGACGCGGAGGGCCGTGGAGAGGTACGGCAGGTCTCAGTTGACAAGGTCCCCGAGAATACCAAGATTCTGGACATTGGCGCACAGTCCGTTCAGGTCTTTGAATCGGTCCTTAAAAGCTGCAAGACAATCATATGGAATGGCCCAATGGGTGTTTTCGAGACGCCCCCGTTTAACAAAGGCACTTTCGCTCTGGCCGAATTCATGGGGTCGCTCGGCGTGCTCACAGTTATCGGCGGCGGCGATTCGGCTGCCGCCATCAGGCAGGCCAACGCCGAAAACAAGGTAAGTTATGTGTCGACCGGGGGCGGCGCTTTTCTGGAGCTGCTGGAGGGGAAAGGTCTGCCCGGCGTCTCGGCCCTGGAGAGGTGCTGAACCAAAGACGAGGAACACCGCCGCATGGCGCGGAACATACGGAGAAAATACCGTGTACTGAAAGTTCTGCAAATAAATAATCAGGAAAGGCGTGGGGAGCTAGCCCCCCACACCCCCTTCTCCACTGCGCGGCTCACTGTGGAGGTGCGGGGAATCATGGAAACTTTCCCCCGCTCTTTTGAGCTTTCGCAATTTGCAGAATTTTGCGCACACATACCGAGAAAAGACCATTTCACGCGGGGAGGCACACAATGAACCCGAACAGAAAACCTCTTGTCGCTGCCAACTGGAAAATGTACAAGACTGTGGCCGAAGCCATCTCTTTCGTTAAATCCGTCCAGGAGGAAACCGGCCCCTGTACCGACCGCGAAGTACTAATCGCGCCTCCTTTCACGGCGCTGCAAGGAGTCCGGGACATTCTGAAACAGCAAGGCTACAGCCTGGCGGCGCAGAATTGCCACTGGGAGGAAAAGGGCGCCTTCACCGGGGAAATCTCACCGATTATGCTAAGAGACCTTGGATGCGACTACGTGATTGTCGGCCATTCAGAGCGGCGTCAGCTATTCGGCGAAACGGACGAAACGGTGCGCTTGAAAGCGGCGGCGGCCTTCAAGGCCGGGATGGCGCCTGTTATCTGTGTCGGAGAAGTTCTCGAGCATCGCGAGCAGGGAAAGACATTCGAAGTCGTTGCCGGCCAGCTCGAAGGAGCGCTAGACGGCTTGAGCCCGGCGCAGGGAGAGCGGTTGGTTATCGCGTATGAACCGGTTTGGGCGATCGGTACGGGCAGGACTGCAACACCAGCGCAGGCGCAGGAGGTTCACGCTTTTATTCGTGAGAGAATCGCTTCGCTTTTCAACAAAGAGGTTGAAAAAAGGACCAGGATATTATATGGTGGTTCGGTTAAGCCATCGAACATAGATGAGCTTATGACTGAATCTGACATAGACGGAGCGCTGGTTGGCGGGGCAAGTCTTGAAGTTGTTTCATTCAAACGCCTCGTTCAGTTCAAATCCTGAGAGAAAAGTATTAAACTAATGGGTACACTGATCATCCTTTTTCACTTGATGGCCTGTATCGCGCTGATTGCGATAGTTCTGCTCCAAACCGGCAAGGGCGCTGAAATGGGAGCGGCATTTGGCGGAGCATCGCAAACCCTTTTTGGCGGATCGGGCGGCAGCTCTTTCATGAGCAAGCTGACAACGGCCGCTGCTGTCGTATTCATGATAACATGCCTGCTGCTCTCTTTTATGTACAGGCCGGGGGTCCACGGGGGCCGCTCAGTAATGACCGATATGCCCGTGGAACAGCCCCAGGCGCCGCTGCCGCCGGCACAGCCGCAGCCGGTAATTCCTGAAGCCCGCCCCGTACAGCCCGAGGCCCCTCAGCAGGCCCCGGAACAGGCAAAGCCCCAGCCTGAGACCAAAGCCAAGCCACCTGCTCAGCAGGGACAAAAGACGCAGGAGAAAGCCCCGGCCAAGAAGCAGTAAAGTTCCCAATCAGCATTCGCTGTGGCCGGATAGCGGCGCGACCGTTTTCCGGCCTTTTCCATAATCTGCCGATGGAGAAGTAATCTCCACGGCAGTCCAACCCTTGCCCACGCCGAAGAATTTTTAATAAACCTTCTCAAATTGCTTGACTTACCGGGCCGATAAGAGTTCCATTTATCACACCAACCAATTATCAACGAACGGATTCGGCCCGATCCGGCCTTTGGGATTTTTTTATATATATATCGGATGGATAGCGCTTATACTCCCTGTTCGGATCAGAGGATCAATTGAAGCTCATTTGTCCGGCTTACCTTATCCAACCCATCTATCCAGTCCGGCGCCACCGGAAGTTTGCCATTTCAGGCAAGGCAATTTCGGGCAGATCATCATTACAATCTTCAGCAACGGGAAGGAGACTTCATGAATGCGCTGACCCTTGTGTTCGTGGCCCTGTGTGTATTTGCCCTGGCCTACCGTTACTACGGCATATTCATAGCCAACAAGGTGCTGGGAATTGACCCAAAGAGGCCGACCCCGGCTCACACGCTCGAGGACGGCATCGATTACAGCCCGACCAACAAGTATGTGATTTTCGGACATCATTTTGCTGCCATCGCAGCGGCAGGTCCCCTGCTCGGGCCGGTCCTGGCGGCTCAGTTCGGCTATCTGCCGGGCGCCCTATGGATCATCGTCGGAGCGGTAGTTGCGGGGGCGGTCCATGACATGGTCATTCTTTTCGCCTCGATTCGCCATGAGGGGAAAAGTATCTCGCTCATCGCCGAGTCGGAGATCGGAAAGGCAGCGGGGTCCGTCGCCAGCTTCGCCGTATTGTTCATTCTGATCCTGACCCTTGCCGGGCTTTCCCTGGCCGTCGTAAATGCTATGATGAACAGCCCCTGGAGCGCTTACACTGTTATCTGCACTCTTCCGATCGCCCTTATCATGGGGATATGGATGCACATGATAAGACCTGGAGACATTGCGGGCGGAAGCATCATCGGCGTTGCGCTCCTTGCCCTGGTAATTGTAACCGGCCCTTATATAGCCGCTCATCCCGTGCTCTCAAAATGGTTCTATCTGTCCCGAAATGAATGCGCCGTTTTAATTCCGGTTTATGGTTTCGTGGCGTCAGCCCTGCCGGTCTGGCTGCTCCTGTGTCCCCGCGATTACCTTTCAACATATCTCAAGCTGGGAACCATAGCCGCACTTGCAATAGGTATCGCCGTAGTCCATCCGACCCTCCAGATGGCGCCTTTAACCAAGTTCATCAGCGGCGGCGGCCCTATTATCCCCGGTTCGGCTTTCCCGTTCCTTTTCATTACTATTGCGTGCGGCGCGTTATCGGGCTTTCACGCGATAATCGGCACCGGCACAACGCCGAAAATGCTAAACAGCGAGAAAGACATCATTTTCGTGGGATATGGAGCGATGCTTGTCGAAGGGTTCGTGGCGATCATGGCTCTCATTGCCGCCTGCGTGCTCGTTCCTTCCGATTATTTCGCGATCAATACCACTGCTGCAGTCTATAAGACCATTGGCATGACGCCTGTACACCTTCCACAATTGGCCGCAGAGGTCCAGGAAAACATCCAGGGCAGGCCCGGAGGCGCTGTTTCGCTGGCGGTTGGCATGGCATATATATTCAGCTCGGTTTCCTTTATGAAAGGGCTTATGTCGTACTGGTATCATTTTGCCATCATGTTCGAGGCCGTATTCATCCTGACTGCAGTTGACACCGGAACACGGGTGGGAAGATATCTGCTCCAGGAAATTATCGGAAGGGCCATTCCCGTGTTTTCCCAGAAGAAATCGATACCCGTCATTGTCTTCACAAGCGCCCTGTTCACCTTCTTTTGGGGATACCTGGTTTACACCGGGAATATCTCAACGATTTGGCCGCTGTTCGGCATGAGCAACCAACTGCTTGCTGCGTGCGCCCTGATTGTCGGGACGACTATGATTATGGCTATGGGGAAAATGAGATACTCATGGATTACCGCCGTTCCCGGAATTTTTATGCTGCCCGTCACAATGACCGCCGGCTATTACCTGGTGATAGCCAACTATAATCATGGAAATTACCTGCTCGTTGGCCTTGCAGCCTCACTCATGACCATGATGGCGATTGTCTTCGTCCTGGCCTTCAGAAAGTGGTTTATACTGGGGCAGCAACAGTCAAAGATAGTCGAAAAACTGATGCCGACTTCCCGATAACAGGACCGCCGAACGACTCCGGCCTGAAGCATTGCTCCAGGCCGGAGTTGTTTCCAGCATTTTTTGGAAAACAATGTCAGAAGAGTCAGCGTGCTCTCCCCTATCCACTGATTGTCGAAGATTCATTTCCACTGCAAGTATCCAGTTCGGTATTCCCGGATGGACACCGGCTCTACAGGACCGGGACTCATTCTTATATGAGAAACGCCGTAGAACGAGTATTGTGTTTTTAAGTCCTATTGAAAGGAGAGCGAAATGAAAGCCAGCGGTTCCGGACTTCTTGAACTTATGTGCACAGTCGTTGAAATAAAGGAAAAATGAAAGCTTTTTACGCCGACGCAGCGGGAAAATGCGGCGACAGCGTCGGCACGGAAACTTTCAATATGTTACGGGATATGGAGCAAAAGCATCTGGACAGGCTTAACGCGACATATGCCGACCTCTCCAAAGGCTCAGGCGATCTCGACGCCTGCCGCTTTTATGACTTCGAAGCCCTGGGCAGCAGCGAAGTCATGCATGAGCTAAAGCAAAAGCGGGAGAGTACCTCAAATGCGTGCCTGGACGACGTTGCCGCAATCGAGAGCGGGATGGAGCTGGAGAACAAAGGCATAGAATTTTTTCTGGCCAGGCTCAAAGAAGCCGCCGAGCCGATCGAGCGTGAATTCCTGACCCACATGATTGCTGAGGAAAGGTCCCATTACATACTGCTTGCAGATTTGAAGTTTTACTACGTCGATACCGAACACTGGTTTATGCAAAAAGGCAAAACGGGGCTGGACGGGGCATGATCGGTCCCCCTTAGGACTGAGTTGATAAATCACTCTCCCTCTCAGTCCTCAGCACTCAGTCCTGGAGTTCTTTGATGGGAGAAGCCACATCGACTCTCTCGTGTTTACGTGATTGAAATTAGGGTTTATACTTGCGCCGGTTAAAAAGTCAAACCGGGATGCGGTTGTTTTTTCTCAAAGGAAAGGCATCCACATCCCAACACCCACGCGAGGGAGTTCAGATGGATTTGATAGTTTATCAGGTCATGGCCGGGCTGTTCTGCATAACGGTCGTGTTTTCTATCAGCTATTTCGTCGGATACCGCACGCACGGCCGAAAATCAAAAACCCGGGCAGCCTGCGAGCGCGAGGAGATGCACACTATCGAGCGGGCACTCAAGGCCTTTTGGGACAATGAGAAGCAGAAGCTCGAAAATGACAAGGCAGAGCTCGAACAACACATCAAGTTTCTCGAAAGCAAGCTGGAACAGTACCGCAGAAAAGCTGCCGGGGTCGGGATGATGGGGCTGCGTAAAAACAAGCTCAGCGACATGCTGATCACGCTGCTTATCGAAAACGAGTCCCTGGAAGAAAAACTTTTCCTGCAGAACCTGAAACTCAAACAGGAGAGGGACGAATTTCTGGAAAACGAACTACGCAGCATCAGCTATAAACGTGTCCTGCTGTCGGAACTGATGACCCAGACCGAAGTGCGGCGCGAAATGGAGAAGATCATAAGCGACAGGTCACGTCTGAAACGTCTGGAACTGCCTCAAAAAGACCTGGAGCCTATTGACTATTCACCAACCGACGACGATGAGGACGAAGAAAAGACCGCCCTGTCCTGACCCGCCATCACCCGTTTTCTCCCACCTTCGGCCGGACCGGCTTTTCCGCAACGGCAGTTTGATCTATAATATTGTCAATGTATTATAGGTTGCAGCGCGAGCAGCGACCAAAGAGGAACGAGGAACCGCGTTCAGAATGAAACCTTTTGTGCTGAGAAGCCAGTTTGAACCAACCGGAGACCAGCCCGAGGCCATAGAAAAGCTGGCTTCGAATATACTTGCCGGTGCGGAAGAACAGACCCTGCTCGGAGTAACGGGGTCGGGCAAGACTTTCACGATGGCTCACGTAATAGCAAAGCTACAAAGACCCAGCCTGGTCATAGCCCCCAATAAGACGCTGGGAGCACAGCTCTACGGTGAGTTCAAATCGTTTTTCCCCGAAAACGCGGTGGAATATTTCGTCTCCTATTACGATTATTACCAGCCAGAGGCCTATATCCCTCAAACCGACACATATATCGCCAAAGACTCCTCCATCAACGAGACCATCGACAAGATGCGCCATTCGGCGACACGCTCGCTCCTGGAGCGCCGGGACGTCATAATTGTTGCGAGCGTATCCTGCATATACGGCCTGGGTTCTCCGCAAAAATACCAGGAGATGCTGCTGCAGTTGAAAACAGGGCAGGAAATTCCGAGAGAAGACGTTTTGCGCAAGTTGGTGGACATCCAGTACGAACGTAACGACTATGATTTTCATCGTGGCGTTTTCCGTGTAAGGGGAGACGTAATCGAGGTTTTTCCCGCCTATGAGGAGGACCGGGCGATACGCATAGAGTTTTTCGGGGACGAAGTCGATTCGATAAAGGAAATCGACCCTCTGACCGGCAGGACTTTCCGGCACCTGGACAGAGCGGACATATATCCCGGAACCCACTACGTCACCTCCCCGGATACCCTTGAGCGAGCTGTAAACTCAATCAAGCAGGAGCTGTCCGAAAGGCTCGAGTTCTTCTACCGGGAGGGCAAACTCCTCGAGGCGAAGCGCCTCGAGGAACGGACCGGGTTTGATCTCGAAATGCTCCTCGAACTCGGTTTCTGCCATGGAATCGAAAACTACTCCCGACACCTCGACGGCCGTGCGACGGGCACACCCCCATACACCCTGCTCGACTATTTTCAGCAAGACTGGCTCCTGTTCATCGACGAAAGCCATATTTCGATTCCCCAGATTCGCGGCATGTACAACGGCGACAGGGCCAGAAAGGAAACTCTTGTCCGGTACGGGTTTCGGCTGCCTTCGGCGCTTGACAACAGGCCACTCAATTTCGACGAATTCGAAAACCGGGTAAAACAGGTTGTGTATGTCTCTGCAACCCCCGGTCCGTATGAGCTTGGCAATACGAGAGGGCGTGTCATAGAGCAGATCATCAGGCCCACCGGCCTTGTCGACCCCAGCATCGAGGTGCGCCGCGCCGATTTCCAGGTTGACGATCTGATCGGCGAAATACGAAAGCATGTGAAAGAGGGCCAGCGCATCCTCGTTACCACTCTCACCAAGAGAATGGCCGAGGACCTCACCGAATATCTTGCCGAGCTTAATATCCGGGTCCGCTATATGCACTCGGACATCAACACCATCGAACGGATTGAAACCGTGAGAGATCTGCGGCTGGGGAATTTCGACGTCCTGGTTGGAATAAACCTGTTGCGGGAAGGTCTGGATATCCCGGAAGTGTCGCTTGTAGCAGTTTTGGACGCGGACAACGAGGGTTTCCTGAGGTCGGACAGATCGCTTATCCAGACCGCCGGCCGCGCCGCACGCAATGTGACGGGAACCGTGATTCTCTATGCCAATAGAGTGACCGACTCAATGCGCCGCGCCATCCAGGAAATGGACAGACGGCGAAAAAAGCAAGTCGAATACAACGTCGCAAACAACATCGTACCGAGGTCGGTGCAAAAGGACGTCACTGACATTCTTGCGGAGTACCGTCTGAAACCGAGTGAGTCGGAATTTCTGTTCGAACCGCAGGCTGCGTTCGATCAGCCGGGCGGACTTGTCTCCCCCGAGGAACACATCCAGGCCGTCGAGAAAGAAATGAAGGAAGCCGCCTCCCGCCTCGAATTCGAAAGGGCTGCAGTCTTGCGCGACGAAATCAAGAGGCTTCGCGAGAAGCAGTTGTTGCTGCAGTAAAGGCCGGTGAGTAGGTGAATGGGTGAGTGGGTGAATAGGAAAAAACCGTGAGCGTACCGAGGCTCCATACGACCTGCCCTGCCACCTCGATCCCGCCGTGCTCGGCGAAATAAAACGATTTGGCACGGTTTTCGGGTTTTAGATACGATGAGCACGGATAATCACGGATGGACGACAACTTTGTCACGCGAAGAGGCGAGGCGAAGAACTCAAGGTTTTTGAGGCCATTTCATCGCTGCATGCATCACCCTCAGAATTATGACCTCCTTTCCTTTCTCGACATAAGGGAGAATATATGGCAAACCAGGAATGACAAGTTCGCGGGTACCTGCCACCCTACCTGGTCGTCCCATACCGGGCTGAGCAGCCAACCGTTTCGAGGCATCCCAGATTCGTTGCGCCACTTCCGCAGCTTTCACGGGATTGTCAGCGGCGATATATTCCACCGCATCGTCCAAGTTCAGCAGCGCTTTACGGGACCACTTAACTTGCATTTGCACCCCACTTGCGGAATCCGGCTATGACTTCCTCGTGGTTAGCAACTTCTCCCTTTTCAACCTCTGCCAAGCCATTCTTGACCTCCCGGACAAACCATTCTTCATACTCAAGAAACCGGTCTATCGCCTGGTTGATTACCCAGGACCTTGAACGGCTCAGCACCTTTGCCAAGCCGTCCAGGCGATCCAGGATGTCATCATCCAGCCGAACTGTTGTCGTTTTCATAGTCAACACCTCCAGATTGTGTATTCATATAGAATACACATGAATATACCAAAAGTAAATTGGGTATTTTTGCTCGGCCCCTCGAAAAACGTGGAACAGCGGACGAGCGTACTTTGCCGTATGGTGAACGGGTGAATAGGAAAAAACCGTGAGCGTACCGAGGCTACATACGACCTGCCCTGCTGCCTCGATACCGCCGTCCTGCAAGCGACGGCACCGATCTTCTCCGCGAGGAGCGCTACGGATGAGTATCTATGTCGTTGATGCAAGCGTCGCCGCAAATGCAGAGGGGTGAGGCGCTAATTATAGAACAGTACTAAAAAATATGACTATAAACATCGCAACGGGATAATAGCTGGCCCTGTTGAACAGTGAGGAAGCCAGGCCGGCAGTTCTACCGGTGTAGAGGCGCCATGCGGGCAGTAGCAGAAGAAATATCCCGGCCGGGATCGCCGCTACAAAATAGAGGGCGCTCAGCCGGGCAGGCGTCAGCCAGAACAAGGCGACGCTTATTAGAAAAGCGATTATCAGGGAGCTTAGAATAATACGGGCCGACCCTTGCGGCCCAAACTTGACTGGAATGGTTTCGGCCCCCATTCGCATGTCTTCCTGCATGTCGCTCCAATCGTTCGGAACGTTCTGGCCCCCGATTTCCCAGAAAAAAAACCACAGGAAAAACCCGATCAAAAAAGGCGCCGAACAATTGGGCGCCACGGCGTAAATAGCCGCCAGCCCGCCCGCACTCTTAACCCCGCCGCTTACCAGCGCCCTCATCCAGCTAAGCCTCAGCATCAGGCAATAAACCGCTTCTGCAAGGCATCCAAGTATAAATATGAGTGCACAGGCCGGGTTAAGGGCCCAGGCCCCCAGCAGGGCCATAGCACCCCATGCGGCCGTCCACAAAATTCCGTCCCTCAGCGAGAGCAGGCCCTGTGCCATCGGGTGGCCCGCATAGATGGCGTCCAGGTCCCCGGCGGCACACTTGAGACCGCACTCGCGGATATTGCGCCGATCTGTTTTGAAGTCAACGACATCGTTGAGGGCGTACACGGCTGTATAACCGGAAAAGGCTGTCAAAAAGCCGATGACGATCACATGAATCGATGGAATCGAGCCGAGCCAGAGCAGGGCCGCAAGCGCAGGGGTAGCCATATCGAGCAGCCCGTGCGGCGTGCGTGACAATGCCATGAAGAGTTTTATCCTGGGCGGGGGAGAGATTGTTGAGGCACTTAATTCCATTAAAGTCTCATTCATTTTCCGGTTTTTATTTGATGAGCCAAGGGGTCTTTACCCGCCTATTACTATGGTCTTTATATTTACGAACTCTTTGAGTCCGAAATGAGAAAGCTCTCTGCCCAATCCCGATTTCTTGACGCCCCCGAAGGGAAGACGCGGGTCGGACTTTACGATACCGTTTATCGCCAGAAAACCGGAAGCAATTTCTCCGGCAAGTTCCTCCGCCTTCGAGATGTCCCTGGTCCAGATCGCAGCGCCAAGGCCGAACTCAGTCGCGTTGGCAATGCGGATCATCTCTTCTTCGCTCCGTACCGTGATCACGGGGGCTATCGGGCCAAAGACCTCCTCCCTTAACACCAGCATCTCCCCGGTAAGCTCCGTCAAAACGACCGGCTGGAAGAAATAACCACGGTTGGGCGGCTTAGGTCCACGGTGAGCCGTGGCGCCCTTTTTCAAAGCATCATCGAGCTGTTTACCGAGAGCTCCCAGGAATTCTTTTTTGGCAAGAGGCCCCAAATCGGTGGACTCATCCATCGGGTCACCAATCCTTAGGCCATTCATCACGTCGACGAATTTTTCCGTGAAGGGCTCGGCGATAGATTCCATCACTATCAGCCGTTTGGCTGCGATGCAGCTTTGACCGGCATTTGCCATCCTCGACATGACTGCAGCGCGGGCAGCTTTTTCCAGGTCCGCATCCTCGAGGACCATAAACGGGTCAGAGCCGCCGAGCTCGAGTACTGTTTTTTTCAAGTTTTTGCCCGACAGCGAACTAACCTTATAGCCGGCCTCGACACTTCCAGTCAGGGAAATCCCATCGATCCGGCCTTGCTCTATCAGGCGTTCGGCACCTTGCGGGCCAATCAGAAGCGTTTGGAAAACGTGCTCCGGAAAACCTGCTTCTCTGAAGAGCTTCTCTATCTCGAGCGCCGTTATGGGAACATTGGACGCGTGTTTGAGCAGGCAGACGTTGCCTGCCGCCAAGGTGGGCACAGCCCAGCGCGCTACCTGCCAGAAAGGAAAATTCCAGGGCATTATTCCAAGGATAACGCCAAGGGGTTCAAACACCACATAGCTTTTTGCGGCCTCAGTTTCGATCAGTTCGTTTCTGAGAAACTCTTCTGTGTTTTGGTAATAATAGTCGCAGACCAGAGCGCATTTCTCGATCTCAGTTACAGCATCCCGTATCGGCTTGCCCATTTCGGCGGTAATTATGCGGGCATATTCATTTTTTTTCTGCCTGAAAATGGAGGCAAGTCTGGCGACAGGTTTTACCCGATCCGCCACTGGAAGCTTTCTCCATTTTTCAAACGCTTCTTTGCCTTTCAGGACAGCTTCACGACAGGACTCATCCGAGAGTGTATCGAACTCAGCAGTTACTTCACCCGAAAAGGGATTTATAGACTTGAGCTTCATGAACTTCCTCCATAATAAATCACAATTAAAAGAAGAAGTTTACAGGGAAAACAGCCTCAAAGGCAACACAGATATTATCAGCCCTTTTCCGGAAGCTGCTTTTTTATTTCCCGCTTCATGAAGTTGATGGATTTGGTAATCGGTATATTTTTTGGACATACGCGGGTGCATTCGAAATAATTTACGCAAGGCCATACGCTATTGGGTTCGTTCAGCTTCTCGATCCTGCTCGTATACCGGCCGTCTCGCGTATCGAAGAGAAACCTGTAAGCCCATACAAGGGCAGCCGGGCCGACGTAGTGCGGATTTTCTGTCATAACGGGGCAGGCGCCCGTGCAGCATGCGCATAGAATACAGCGGATTACGTCTTCGGTTTTTTTGTGGTCTTCGGGGCTTTGCAGCCATTCCTTCTCAGGGGGGGCCTTGTCCTGGATCAGATAGGGGCGCATGGAATCGATCCTGGCCAGGAAATCATCCATATCGACTATGAGGTCCTTACGGACCTCAAAAAAGGGCAGCGGCTCCAAAGTGATTTCCGCAGAGCCCGTGTAATCCTTGACCAGCTTCTGGCATGCCAGGGCGCAGACACCGTTTATTCGCATCCCGTCGGAGCCGCACACGCCATGAGCGCAGGACATCCGGTAGCCAAGCGTTCCGTCCTGTTCCCATTTAATCCTGTTGAGGCAGTCCAGAATACGCTCCTCCGGCTTGGCTGCCACTGTATATGTCCTGAAGTAAGCTTCTTTGTCCGACTCGGGAGCGAACCTGAATATCTTGAATTTAACTTCCATATCAGTATGCCCTCGGTTTGGGGTTTAAATACAATACAATACTGAAAAGCGAACTTTTTCTATATGCAGTTACGCTTCGAGAGGCTGAAGTGCCGCTCGCGGCTCAAAACTACAGAGCCGCTCGCCGGCACATAACCCTCGCCAGCCCACATTGGACCGCGTCTTTCAGACGCGGTGGGCTGGCTGCGGGTGGTCTTGAATTTAACTTCCATATCAGTATGCCCTCGGTTTGGGTTGAAAGCGGGTGATAGTAACCGGTTTGCCAGTAATCGACAGGCCGGAGTCCGTCCTTTGGACAAGGGTATGTTTCAGCCAATGTTCATCATCTCTATCGGGGAAATCCTCGCGCGAGTGCGCTCCGCGGCTTTCGGTTCTGTTCAACGCCGAAGCCACTACTGCTTCAGCGAGGGGGAGCATGTTCTGGAGTTCAAGAGCGTCAATCAAATCAGTGTTAAAGCGATTGCCCAAGTTGTCGATCGATACATTACGGGACCTTTGTTCCAGGTCTCTGACAGCATCAAGCGCTCTTTTCAAACCCTGTTCGTGCCGAAAAACCGAGCAATCGGTCATCATGATTTCCTGGAGAGACTTCCGGATGCCCCCATGCCTTTCACCGTTCCTGTTTTCCTTAATCTGTTTTATCCGGTCCACTGTGTCCCGCTCGGGTGTTCGACGCGGCTGCACCCAGGATAAACGGTCCAGATTTTCCATAATATGCAACCCGGCCCTTCTGCCAAAAACGACAAGATCGAGCAGCGAGTTGCAGCCGAGCCGATTTGCCCCGTGAAGCGAGATGCACGAACACTCGCCAGCCGCATAAAGCCCCGGCACGGGATTATTATTCACATCAGTTACGTTGCCCTCGGTATTTACCGCGATGCCTCCCATCATATAGTGGCACGTGGGATGAATCGGAATCGGGTCTGTTGCCGGGTTAAGGCCGAGGTAAATCTGTACAAAAGAAGAAATATCCGAAAGCCTTTCGGCGAGTTTTTTTTCGCCAAGATGAGTGAGGTCCAGATAGACATAGTCCTGTCCGTTTATTCCCCTACCCTCTTGAATCTCGGTATAGATGGCGCGGGACACCATGTCCCTCGGGGCCAAATCCTTGATAGTGGGAGCGTACCTTTCCATAAAACGTTCGCCCACACCATTGCGGAGTATCCCGCCCTCACCTCTTGCAGCCTCGGTTATAAGGACCCCCAGCCCCCATATTCCGGTAGGATGGAACTGGACAAATTCCATGTCCTCCAGCGGAAACCCCCGACTGTAGGAGAGAGCAAGGCCGTCCCCGGTGCTGGCGAAAGCGTTGGAGGTTACCTTGTATATTTTCCCGTATCCACCGGTTGCAATCAGGACAGCCCTGCCATGGAAGAAGTGCACTTCACCGGTTGCAAGCTCATAGGCAACCAGCCCGGCAACCTGTCCGTTGCGAATAACGAGATCGAGCACGTGAAATTCCGGGTATATCTTGATGCCTTTCCTTACCGCATCAAAATAGAGCGTATCCATCATGACCCGCCCGGAGCGGTCAGCGGCGTAGCAGATACGCTTCACGGGAGCCTTGCCGAAATTACTGGTGTGCCCGCCAAAGAAACGCTGGGCGATTTTGCCTTCCGGCGTTCGGTTGAAAGGAACGCCCATGTGTTCGAGTTCATAGACGGCCCTTATGGCGTCTTTGGCCAGGATTTCAGCTACGTCCTGGTCGGTCAGGTAATCTCCGCCTTTGATCGTATCGTACATATGCCATTCCCAGGAATCGGGCTCTTCGTTTTCGAGCGCTGCAGCAATTCCCCCCTGCGCCGCCCCGGAATGAGACCTGGTAGGATAGACCTTGCTGAAAAGCGCGACATCGGCCTTCCCGGCCACCTCGGACGCCGCTCTCAACCCGGCAAGTCCAGCCCCGACAATCAGGACATCGTGTTTAAAAACCATGCAGGGTCTCCTTGGGGTATAATTGGAACTGGCGTTAAGTTTGCGGTGGGCACGAAAAAACTGTGCCCACCCTACATCACTCTAGAAGACAGTGGTCAGTCCTCAGTCGTCAGAATTCGCTCGCCAGTGGCCCATAGCCGGAAAGCGCCTTTTTCTGAGAACCGAAGTCTGATCGCTGAAGTCTTTTCTGACTGCTGAAGACTGACGACTGACGACCAGGGTCTAACCCCTCACGTCCACAGGCTCATAGGTACATCCAATAACGCCGCAATAGTGGCCGACATATTCGGCTTCCGGTCTGTAGAGTTCGGGCTTGCCCTGGGCTTCCGCGAACTTTTCCTCGATGATATGCGCGCACCACCCTGCGATTCGGGAGATAGCGAAAACGGGCGTCATAATGTCTATTGGAATTCCCATCATGGCATAGACAGACCCGCTATAGAAATCGACATTGGTCCTGATGCTGGACCTGCCGAGAGCCGAAAGTTCCGCATGCCCAACTTCCTCGATTCGGTCGAGGTACTCGTACCAGTTTTCATGGCCGGTCTCCAGGGCGAGCCGGCGCGACATCAGCTTCAGAATTTTTGCGCGGGGATCAAGAGTCTTGTATACCGCATGCCCCATCCCCATAATTTTCTCTCCCCTGTGGATCTTGTTTTTGACCCATGCGTCGATATCATCCACCGATTTAACCTCGGATTCGACCTGGAGCAACATCTTCATAACCCTTTCGTTGGCGCCGCCGTGCAGAACTCCGGAGAGAGCACCCACTCCAGCGGCAACCCCTGCGAACATATGGGCTTTTGTCGATACGACCTCGCGGCAGGCGAACGTCGAGGCGTTAAAGGTGTGGTCCGCGTGCAGGATCAGGCACACCTCGAGATCATGCGCAATTCCGCTGGACGGTTTCTTTCCCGTAAGCTGCCAGAGGAAATTTCCGGCGTGAGACAGGGTATTGTCGGGCGGAAGCGGCTTCTCCCCGTTCCTGATTCGATGCCAGGCGGCGATCACGGCGGGGAAACGGGCTATAAGACGGATAGCCTTCCTGACGTTGGCCTCTTTAGATTCGTCATAAAGCTCCGGGTCCGCGATACCCAGCATCGGGACGCAGGCCTGGAGCACATTCATTGGTCCATCTTGTTTCGGGAACTTCTCAAGACTCTCCAAAATGAACTCCGGCACATCCCGCGACTGAATAACCTGTCTTTCGAACCGCTCGATCTCGCTCTCCGTAGGCAGGTGTCCGTGCAAAAGCAGGAAGGCCGTTTCCATAAATGTTGACCTTTCCGCAAGTTCTTCGATCCTATAGCCGCGATAGATCAGTATCCCGTTTTCGCCGTCAATGTAACTTACCTTGGTATCGGCAACGGTTACTCCTCTAAGGCCGGTGTTCTTGACGCGCACTGTCTCTGCGGCCATTCTTTCCTCCGGATGATTTGTGGTTATATAAACGGATTCATTCAGAACGCGAGCGTTCCCGTGCTCAAAAGCTGCCCGTTTTGACCATATTCAAAGCGCCACCCTCGAGCAACATGCGGCGCATTCTTTGGGACACATGCAGAAAGACGCGGATTTGTCTGCCGTCAACTTCAACCGGCAAATCCACGACGCCACTCATGACATGGCTTCGAATCTCGCGATAAAAGATCGCCGCCCCTGGATTGAGGGAATTGTAGTCATCGGGATTGGCGAACACCAGCGGGAGTATCCCGTAATTGCAGAGATTGGCCATGTGGATCCTGGCGAAGCTTTTCGCCAACACCGCCCGGACTCCAAGATAGCGGGGCGCCAGGGCAGCATGCTCCCGGCTCGACCCCTGGCCGTAGTTTTCTCCTCCGATGACTGTAACCGCGCCCGCCTCTATACATTTTTGCGCAAATTCCGTATCGAGAATCGAAAAAACAAACTGGCTTATAGCCGGGATATTCGATCTGAGTGGAAGGACCTTGCTGCCCGCCGGCATGATCGTATCAGTCGATATGTTATCACCGACCACCAGCACCACTTTGGTTTCGAGCGACTCGGGCAGCGGAGCGAGTGTGGGCAGCGGAACGATGTTGGGTCCGCGGACGACTTGAGTTTTCCTGAGTTCCTCACTTGGCCTGATAATCGAAACTTCATCTACAAGGTACTCTTTGGGCTCTTCGATTCTTGGGTATTCGGTTTCCCGGCCCAAGTCCCTCGGATCCGTTATGACCCCCCTAATCGCGGCCGCAGCGCCAGTTTCGGGCGAACACAGATAGACGCGATCATCTTTGGCGCCGGAGCGTCCGGGGAAATTGCGGGGCATGGTCCGAAGGCTGACCTGGCCGGTTCCGGGCGCCTGTCCCATACCAATGCAGCCCAGACAGCCAGGTTCGTGTATTCGGGCCCCGGCCCGCAGGAGTGGAACCAGCCCTCCCCGGGCGGCGACATTCTCGATTACCTGCCTGCTGCCGGGGTTCACGTTAAGAGAGGTCCAGGGGGATGCGTGTCTTCCCTCAAGAATCCTGGCCACCACCATCAAATCCCTGAAGGAAGAGTTTACACTGCTCCCGACGATAACCTGGTCCACTTTCAACCCGGCGACTTCCCGCACCGGGACCACATTCCCCGGCGAGTGCGGCTTGGCTATGAGAGGTTCAACTTTGGAGAGATCAATTTCATCATATTCATCGTATTCTGCCGACGGATCGGCGCTAAGTTCAACCCAGGCCTCTCCCCTACCCTGGGCCTCAAGATAGGCTCGAGTGTTTCGGTCCGAAGGAAAAATCGAAGTAGTCGCTCCCAGTTCAGTCCCCATATTGCCAATTGTTTCGCGGTCGGTTGCAGACAGGCTTGCGACTCCAGGGCCGTAATATTCGACTACCTTGCCAACGCAGCCTTTCACGTCGTAGCGCCGAAGCATCTCCAGAATAACGTCCTTGGCGCTGACCCATGCCGGGAGTTTTCCGGTGAGTTTAACCCCAAGGACTCTTGGACAGGGAAGATGATAAGGGTGTCCGGCCATGGCCAAGGCAACGTCGAGGCCACCGGCGCCCATCCCAAGCACCGAGACGCCGGCCGCCCCGGGAGTATGGCTGTCGGAGCCGAGCAGGGTCCTCCCCGGAATGCCAAACCTTTCCATATGAACCTGGTGGGAGACGCCGTTGCCTGCCGGACTGAAATTAATTCCATACCTGGCGCAAGCGCTCTGAAGATATATGTGGTCATCGGCATTTTTGCTGTCCGTCTGGATGATGTTGTGATCAACGTATTGAACTGCAAGTTCCGCCCTTATGCGGTCCATCCCCAGGGCCTCGAACGCGAGCATGGCGATGGTTCCCGTGGCGTCCTGAAGGAGGATCTGGTCGATCCTGATGCCGATTTCCTCCCCGGCAATCAGCGTTCCTTCAACCAAGTGTGCTTGCAGTATCTTGTGGGTCAGATTCTTCGCCACCGTATTAACTCCTGTATGTTTTGTCACAACTTTTCGTCGTTTCCCTTTCGGACTTGCCTGCGCGGCGCATGCTGCGATCGAGTCGCGAGTCACCCGACAAGGACACGAGGGATCGCGATCATTTTTCGACTTGGCAGCGCCCCCCCGCAGGAAGTGGATATTCTTCGCTCCCGGACCTGTGACCCGAGCGCGAGGCGCCGCTGCGGCACCATTCCTGGAGACAAACAGAACCTAAGATTATGGCCAGAGATTGTCAATTACGGATTCGAATGCACAGATGTCGGGGCAGGGAAAATGAAAGGGACACCCAGTCATTCTCTTCAGGCTGGCAGTCCCTTTCAAATCACGTATTGAAAGTGAGGCTAAAGCGGCTATTTGACTTTTTCGCTGAGCGTCTTGCCGGCTTTGAACTTGACAACTTTTGAAGCGGGAATTTTGATCTTTTCGCCAGTCCGGGGATTGCGGCCTTCGCGCTGAGACCTGGAGCCGACACTAAAAGTGCCGAAGCCTACCAGTGTGATCTTGTCACCGCCTGCCAGAGCGCCGGAAACAGCTGCAACGAATCCGTCCACTGCTTTCTCAGCCTGCGATTTGGTAATCCCACCTTCACTTGCGATCTTTCCAACCAGTTCGGCCTTTGTCATTTTCTTTCCTCCTCAGGTAATTAAGTAACAAAAGATGCCTGCTCCTGAACCGCGAAAAACCCCGTGTTGCACCCACCCCTCTAACAGGTGTCAAAATAAAACTTGAACCCGACCGGCAGTTTACCCTGTCCCAAAGGCAAAAAGTCGTACAATCGGCTCCAGTTCAGTTTTGACTAGATTTGGTTCTTATAACTAGATTAGTGGCTTTGTCCATAAAAATCGACATCGGGGACGATAAAAAATGGCCTCAGCTCTTACCTGAGAAGAATATGGCCTGATAATGAAAAGCGCAAGAGGAAATATTCCAAACAAGCACCGATTTCTTTAAGGAAGTGCTTTTCTACAGGTTATAATTTGTAAAAGGGTTAACCAGGTTTTCGGGTATGTTGCAATAAAAAACTTTCACAGGAGGCCGTGATGACTGTGCGAGTTGCGATAGAGAGGGAAGTGGAACCGGGCCAGGAAGCCAGATTGCAGCACTTAATGATGCAGGCTCGATCGAAAGCGATCAATGCCAAAGGCTACATCTCCGGCGAAACGCTCAGGTCGGTGGACAACCCGAATAAATTCCTCGTTCTCAGCAACTGGATCAGTGCGGCAGATTGGAAGGCATGGGAAAATGATCCCGAGCGAACCAAACTGCAGAAGGAAATGGCGCCCTTGCTGCTGGGCAGGGAAAAATGCACCATATACATGCATTTTTAGTTTTGCCGTTCCCCGATCATTCCATAGACCTGTGGACCTTGTAGACGCCTCTTTCGTTCCTGAGGGCAGACATTACCCGCTGGAGATGCCTCGAGTCTCTAACCTCTATTCGCAGGTGGCAGACGCTTGAAGTATCCGCCTGGTTCTCGACCTTCAGACTTATTACCTTCACGTCCATTTGACCGAGCACGCCGTTAAGGGCCGCGAGGGTGCCTCTCTCCCCGGAATGGATGATGCGGATATCTACGGGAAAAAGCTGTTCTTTTCCCGAATTCCACTGCACGTCTATTTTTCTGCCTTCATCGCTCCCTCGTTCGAGGTTTTTGCATGAAAGCCTGTGCACTGTAATCCCACGTCCCCTGGTTATGTATCCCATGACAGGCTCTCCAGGAACGGGATTACAACATTGAGCCATTCGGATCAAAATGTCTTCGAGGCCTTCGACCTTAATTCCATCTTTCGAAGGAACCGGCTTCCGCTTCTCGACGAGGATCTCTTCCCGGGGGTGTTCATCTTCGGGCGGCAGTACAGTCAGTTTACCGATTACCTGCTTTGCCGTAACCTTGTGAAAACCAATCCCGGCGAGAAGATCATCGACGCTTTTGAGCGAAAAGGCTTTTGCCGTTTCGGCGAGTTGGGGTGAATTCAGGTAGTTATTGAAATTCAATCCTTTCTTTCTGAATTCCCTTTCGCAGATTTCTCTGCCCAGAGAGATCGAACGCTCTCTTTCCTCGGTTTTGAACCAATGCTTGATGCGGCCTATCGCTTTGGCAGACTTGACCTGTTTGAGCCAGTCTTTGCTCGGCCGATGGTTGGCAGAGGTGAGCACTTCAACCGTATCGCCGTTCTGGAGTTCATACCTGAGGGGCACCAGTTTCCCGTTGACTCTTGCACCAACACACCTGTGCCCGACTTCGGTATGTACCTCGTAAGCGAAGTCGACCGGCGTGGACCCTTTTGGAAAAGATTTGACATCTCCATTCGGTGTGAAGACGTAAACGTCATCGGGGTAGAAATCGACTTTCAAGGCGTCAATGACGGATTTGGGATCGCTCCAGTCCCTGCTCAATTCCATGATCTGGCGGAACCACGAAAAGCGCTGAGTCTCCTGCTGGTCGATTTCTGCAGCAGGCTTTCCTTCCTTGTAGAGCCAGTGAGCGGCAATACCTTCATTTGCGATCCGGTCCATCTCTTCGGTACGAATCTGCACTTCCATCCGTTCACCGTAAGGGCCGATGACAGTTGTATGGAGGGCCTGATACATGTTGGACTTTGGTCTTGCTATATAGTCCTTGTACCTGCCTTCCACCGGGTCCCACAGTGCGTGGATGAGAGCGAGCGATTCATAGGAGGACTTGACCGAATCCACTATGATCCTGAATGCGATCAGGTCATAGATGCGCGTCAAATCGAGCTTCTGCCGTTCCATCTTCTGATAGATGCTGAAGATTTGCTTGGGACGGCCGCGTATGCGGCCTTTAAGGCCGAATTCGGCCATCCGTGCCTCGAGTATCTGCTCCACCTCTCTAATGTAGCGAATCCGGTCCTCTTCGGTTTTAGCAAGCCCCGTATCTATTTGCTCATAAGCTTTAGGGTGAAGACACCTGAAGGAGAGGTTTTCCAGTTCCTGCTTCATCCAGTCGATACCGAGCCTGCCCGCGAGCGGCGCGTAGATATCAAGTGTCTCCTGGGCGAAACCGACGCCAAACCGATCCTCCCGGCAGGATGTTCCTCTTATGCCGTCAAGCCGGTCAGCCAGCTTAACGAGGACCACCCGAACGTCCCGGGAAATCGCCATAATCATCTTGCGGATATATTCGGCCTGACGCTCTTTTCTGCTGCTGTAGGCGATTTGCGTCAACTTTGTAACACCCTGTATAATCAGGGTAACATCCGGACCGAACATCTCGGTGAGTTCTTCGGAGGTGACGTATTCTTTTTCCAGCGAATCGTGAAGCAGGCCGGCTGCGACACTCTCTTCATCGAGGCGCATCCCTGCGAGGATCGACGCGACTGCGAGCGGATGATCAAGATAATGTTCACCCGGCAGGGAGCCTTTATCCCTGTATGCTTTGGAGACAAAAACATAGGCTTTTTCCAGGAGCTGTACATTCGCCCTTGGAAGGTAATCCAGGATGAGATCCAATAGTTCGAAGAAGCGCAACACGCCTCCTAAAAGCAGAAGCAAGTATCCAGAAGCTGGAAGAAAGCGACTCGCTCGCTCCTCGCTCCCTGCTACCTGTCTCTAATTTTCTCGCCTGTCATCCGCTCTAACTCGGACAACAGCCGTTCAAGCAGTTCCGACTCGGGGACCTTTTCCACCCGCTTGCCTTTCTTGAACAGGATGCCGCTCCCTCTTGCTCCGGCGATGCCGACGTCGGCCTCTCTAGCCTCACCGGGACCGTTCACAACGCATCCCATGATGGCAACCTTAAGCGGGGTTTTGACATTCTTCAGCAGGGCCTCGGCCTCCCGAACCATCGGGATAAGGTCAATCTCCGTACGCCCGCAGGTAGGACAACTCACAAGCTCCACTCCCCTCTCCCGAAGCTTCAAAGCTCTCAAAATTGACCAAGCGACAAACATCTCATCTTCGGGCTCGGCGGTAAGAGAAATCCTCAGCGTATCCCCGATTCCCTCGAGCAGTAAAAAACCTACCCCGAGGGCCGATTTTATGGCGCCGCTCACGATAGTCCCGGCCTCGGTCACTCCGAGGTGAAAGGGGTAGTCTGTTTTTTCGGCGAGGAGCCTGTATGACTGGATTGTCGTGATCACATCGCTTGATTTGAGCGATATCTTTATAAGCCCGAAATCGTTGTCCTCAAAAAACCTGACGTGCCGAAGAGCGCTCTCGACCATAGCCTCGTGGGTGGGATGCCCGTATTTGGCAAGCAGATCCTTTTCCACCGATCCGCTGTTTACGCCGATGCGAACAGGAATATTGCGCTCCCTGGCCAGATCTATGACTTTTTTGACCTTTGCGGGGCCGCCGATATTTCCCGGGTTGATGCGAATAGCGTCCGCACCCGCACGCATGGCGCTGATCGCCAGGCGGTAGTCGAAGTGGATGTCAGCGATTATCGGAATTCGAATCGACTTCTTTATCATCGCGAAGGCCTCGGCCGCCTGCTCATCAGGAACCGCAACCCTTATAATTTCACACCCTGCCTCCTCGAGCCTTTTTATCTGCCCTACAGTGGAGCGCCAGTCACGAGTATCCGTGTTGGTCATCGACTGGACTGAAACGGGAGCGCCTCCGCCGATGGCAACATTCCCGATATGAATTTGCCTGCTTACCCGGCGTTTGTTTTCCAAAATCAGACCTCCGCTTTCATCATGCCGCTGAGTCGTCACATTTATTTCGAAGCGGTGCATTCAGATATTATTTTAAAAGACTTGCAAGTAATTTCCAATTACCTAAACCCACTGCACCGGCGCTATTTTGGCTAGTGAGCGGCCGCCTTTCCCGGCGGAGCAAAATTTCAATAATCCCAGTGTTTAAATATGAACCTGAAATGGTGTAAATGGAAGGCCGAAATTGAAGCCGAGCGGCGCAGCTCCCCCGACAGCTGCTGGATAGCCATTAAGAGAGACTTTACATAACACGAGATTACAAGCATTATATTAAAGGAACATAAGTTGCGGTGCATCTATGTTCGAGAAACGGCACGTAAGAATATGAATTACTTTTACGTCTGCGCGCCATTCCAAGGCCGCACCCGCGAGGGGCGACCGAAGCCGATCCCCTGCAGGCCAATGGTTGCGCGGAACCACTTAGCCGCCGCATGCAGCCTCTCGATTGCTGTTTGGTCTACGACCTGTGACTGAAACGGCCTTTTTGCAGGCCGGTTCTCGTGAAAAGCAGAGTGTTCGAAATGCAAGTTCTTTTCTGCGCCTCGGAAGCGGCGCCTTACGCAAAGAGCGGGGGTCTTGCCGACGTAGCCGGGTCTCTGCCTGAATCGCTCCACAAGCTCGGCTGCGACGTCCGGATCTTTATGCCCCTTTACCGTTGCGTACGCGATACGGCTCCGGCCCTCGATCCCCTGGCTCAGGGCATACTCATTCCTGTCGGAACACGCGATTACCACGTTCATTTGTGGGAAAGCCGGACCGAATCAGGCATCCCCATCTATTTCCTGGAAAAAGACGAATTCTACGACAGGTCATACCTTTATGGCAGCCCGGTTCGCGGTGATTATGAAGACAACGCTGAAAGGTTCATAGTTTTCAGTCTGGCGGTAAGGCAACTTTGCGCGGCCATCGACTGGTATCCGTCAATTCTTCATCTCCATGACTGGCAAACCGGGCTGGTTGCGGCATATTTCCAGATGAACTGGCGCTATGACTCGAGATTCGGCCGCTCGGGGATTGTTTTCACTATTCATAACATTGCTTACCAGGGTGTCTTTCCCGCCGGTTTTTTCAACCTGACCAACCTTCCGCCGAGCGCCTGGTCGTTTGACGGGATCGAATTTTGGGGGAATTGCAATTTCCTCAAGTCAGGGCTCGTTTACAGCGATTTCATTACCACTGTCAGTCCCCGATACGCCTCAGAAATCACAACCAAGGATTTCGGCTTCGGGCTCGATGGGGTTCTAAAAGAACGAGAAGACAGCTTTCGCGGAATACTGAACGGAATTGATACAAACATATGGGACCCGCAGACGGACCCTTCGCTTCCCTGCAATTACAGCGCCGACGATCTTGACGGCAAGAAAGTCTGCAAAGAAGCTCTATACAAGCGGATGGGTCTTACGGCAAAGAGCTGTGACCTTCCGTTGCTCGGAATGATAAGCCGGCTTGCCGCCCAAAAGGGCTTCGACCTGCTCGAAGAAATCCTGCCGGATTTGATGAAACTGCCGGTGAACCTGATAATCCTCGGAACAGGGGAAGCCGCTATCGAGACAAACCTCCGCAACATGGCAAAACTATACCCGAACCGCCTGAAACTCACTAACAACTATGACGAGAAAATGGCGCACCTGATTGAAGCGGGAGCCGACATTTTCCTGATGCCTTCCCGATACGAACCTTGCGGGCTCAACCAGATGTATAGCCTGCGCTACGGTACGATCCCGGTGGTACACGCGACCGGGGGGCTGGAGGACTCGGTGACCGACGTTCTGGAGTACCCGGATTCGGGAACCGGCTTCAAATTTTACAAATACGAACCGAAGGCTTTTCTTGAAACAATAAGTTCAGCACTGGAATTGTTAAAAGACACACAAAAATGGGTCGAGATTCAAAAAAGAGCCATGGCTCAGGATTTTTCCTGGGACAGGCCCGCAAGGCAATACGTCGAGGTGTACGAGAAGGTGCTGGCGGTGAAAAAGGGATTGGGAACATGACCGGGACCAAAACCCGGTCTCATCGGGGGACGATCTTCTGAGAGGCTTTTTGTTTTTGGCAGTCGCCCGGCAAGTTTTAGTGTCCATTATAGGAAACGGCCTTGAAAAGTTGACGTCATTCCAGTGCAAGCCGAAATCCAGACAGCCACTACTGAATGCCGGCCCCCGGACTAGACACTTCCGGGGCAGGCTTCGCCGGCATGACGACTTACTTAGGCCGTTTACTATAGCCGCGCAGAATTTTCTTTGGTTGGGTTTGTCTCTATCTCCTTACTGCCTGCGTTGCTTCCCCTGTGTTCGTTAAATTTCAACCATGCTCTCCTGGAGCAGCTCAATGTCTTCGATTTCCTCTTCGAGGTAGGCCTTCAGCTTCTTTTTGAGCCGGCTTTCGATCTGGCGCACTCGCTCGCGGCTGATCCCGAACTTGTCTCCGATTTCCTGGAGGGTCATGGGATCTTCGGTCAGAAGCCTCTGATCGAAAATTACGGCTTCTTTGCCTTTGAGCTGCTCTCTGAACAGCATCAGCTTGTCATGGAGAATGGACTTGGCTTCCTGGTCTGCTATCTGATCGTCCACGGGCAGATCGTCCGAGGGCAGAAAAGACTTGTGTGTATCCTCGGAGTCTTCCTTGAGCGGACTGTCGAGAGAGATCTCCCAGCTATTGAGCCTCTGGTCCATTTCAATG
The DNA here is from genome assembly GCA_049520315.1 of Syntrophobacteraceae bacterium. GTDB lineage: Bacteria > Desulfobacterota > Syntrophobacteria > Syntrophobacterales > Syntrophobacteraceae > SbD1. The sequence continues at coordinate 12,833 of JBEKPW010000046.1, read as the reverse complement.
ATCTCCGACTCCTTCACATCGAGCCGGTGACTTAGCAGCTTGGGGGAAGCCTCGATGCCCTGGGCTTCCAGCCTCTCTTTTTCCTTGCGCAAGTTGAAGAAAAGTTTCCGCTGGGCCTGTGTCGTCCCGATCTTGACCAGTTTCCAGTTGTCCATGATGAACTTGATTATGTAGGCCTTGATCCAGAAGGAGGCATAGTAGGAAAACTTGTATCCCCTGTATGGATCGAATTTCTTTACCGCCTGCATCAATCCGACGTTGCCCTCCTGGATCAGGTCCATCAGGTTTTGCATCCAGTATCGCTGAAAATCCATGGCAATCTTGACAACAAGCCTGAGATTGGCGGTGATCAGCTTGTAGGCGGCATCAATATCGCCTTTTTCACGATAGCGGATAGCCAGGTCCGTTTCATCCTCCCTGCTCAGGAGCGGATACCGCTTGATCTCGTCGAGGTATAGGCGGAACGGATCGAAGGAAACCGGCTGGTGCTTGTCCTGGATGTTCGTAGATCGCCCTTCTTCATTTTGGGGGGCTTCCGCGGCAGCTTGCCGCTCAGCGGCTGAAACCTTCTTGATTTTCGCGTTCTTTAGCATGTATCGGTTATCCCTTGAGTGGGTACACATAGAGTTTCTGACGTATATCCGGCCGCTCCCTGCACAGGAAGCTATTTGTTAAGTCTAACTCATATTAGTACACTCGCCCTGAAAGGGAAGCAATTTTTTCCTCGCCAAGCTTGATTTTTCCGAACCCTTCTATTATATGTCTGCAATTAATAATTGAGAAGGGATTGTTGACCCGACAACCAGACATGAAACCCTGCGCCCCGGTACATATCGCGAGCATCATACCCTACCCTCCAGGCAAACCAATCGAAGAGCTGGAACGCGAATACGGCATAAGCGGCTCCATAAAGCTCGCAAGCAACGAGAATCCTCTTGGCCCCTCCCCCAAGGCGATCGAGGCTATTTCGGCCGCGTTGTCCAAATTGAATCGCTATCCGGATGGAAGCGGTTTTTATTTGCGAAAAAAGCTTTCGGAAAAATATTGTATTCCGTTCGATGGCATTGTGCTGGGCAACGGTTCGAATGAAATCATAGAATTGGTTATCCGGTCTTTTTTGACCCCGGGTAACGAAGTGATAATGCCTGCGCCTTCTTTTCTTCTCTACAGGCTGGTCGTCCAGTGGATGGGCGGGAAACCAATTTCGGTACCCCTGAAGACAGATCTGGGAATCGACCTCGAAAAGATGGCGCAAGCGGTAACGCCGAAAACGAGGGTAATTTTCCTCACCAATCCGAATAACCCCACGGGTAGAGTCATAAGCAAAAGCGATTTTGACGCCTTCCTTTCAAATGTCCCTGCTGACGTGGTAGTCGTGCTCGACGAGGCTTACATAGAATTCAACACAAACCCGGATACGCCTGCGGGCTTTGACTATATCTGCAAGGACGGGCCGGGCGTTGTCGTTTTGAGGACATTTTCCAAGGCCTACGGATTGGCTGGCCTGCGAATCGGCTTCGGTGCGATGGATCCCGATATTGCAAGTTTTTTAAATCGCGTGCGGCAGCCCTTCAATACGGGGTCTGTTGCGCAGGCCGGCGCTTTAGCTGCCCTCGATGACGAGGAGTTTTTGCGCCGTACGCAGGCAACCATATGGGACGGGCTCCAATACCTCTACAATGAGGTTGAGAAAATGGGCCTCAAATATATTCCTTCAGAGGCCAATTTCTTTCTGATTGAGGTTGCCTGCGAGGCGAAGAGACTATTCGAGGCCATGCTGCGCCACGGAGTGATCATCAGATCGATGGCTTCCTACGGCATGGAACGATTCATTCGAGTGAATGCGGGGCTTGCGGAGGAGAACACGCGGTTCGTCGGCACTCTGAGCCGCGTGTTGGCAGAAATGGACCTGGCTGATTCGAATCGCGGGCAAGGCCCGGCCCGGACCAAATCCGGAGGGGACTCTCGCGGAGCGTAGAACCAGTGATAATAGCTGTTGACGGCCCGGCTGGCGCCGGAAAGAGCACTGTTTGCAAAATCCTGGCAAAAAGACTGGGCTTTGTATATCTGGACACCGGGGCCATGTATAGGGCACTGGCATGGGCATTAAACACCGGTTCTGCCGGGCCCGGCCTGCAACCGAAAGCAGATCTGGACGATGATCAGGTCCGTGAGCTGCTGGAGCGGCGAATACCGCTTTTCTTTTTCCTAAAAGAGAACAGGCTGGAGATTTCGTACGGCGAAAGGCTTCTGTCGGAGGAGCTTCGCAGCCCGGAGATGAGCGAGGCGGCCTCCAGGATTTCTCGACTGCGTGTGGTAAGAGAATTTCTGGTTGCTTGGCAAAGAAAGCTTGCCGAGCAGGGCAACATCGTCGCAGAGGGTCGCGACACGGCGACGGTGGTCTTTCCGAAGGCCGATCTGAAGGTATTCCTCACAGCGGATTTGCAGGCGCGAGCCAAAAGACGGTTTGCAGAATATACCGAGAAGGGTATAAGCCTATCTTTGGAAGAAATGCAGGAGCGCATTCGAGAGCGCGACGAGGCGGACTCGAACCGCGACCATTCTCCGATGCGGCCCGCTGAGGGGGCCATTTTGCTGGACACATCGAACCTCAGCGTTGAGGAAGCAGTTGGCCGGCTAAGCGAACAGGCTGAAGAACTGATCAAAGCCGGTTCTCCAAATTGTCGAGAACAACTTTAAGATTGCTTCTTTACCAGCTGTTTGCTAGAGTTTAGCTTTCATATGGTGAGGAGCTAAAAATCAGGTAAGGGGGCACGATAGGATCGATGACCGTAAAAGATGAACAAAAAGAACAAAACCTTGAACTGGAGACTCTTTCTTCTTCGGACGAACATGAGACTGACGAAGAGACGGATTCCATGCACGACCTTTACGAGCAAAGCTTCCGCAATATCCAGGAGGGCGAGGTAATCCGCGGCCACATCGTCCATGTCAGCGATGATTTTGTCATGGTTGACATCGGGTACAAATCGGAAGGCCAGATCTCGATTCACGAATTCAAAGACGAAGAGGGCAAAGTGCAGGCCTGCGTTGGAGATGAAATCGACGTGCTGCTCGAGTTCCATGATGACGATGACGGCACTATTCATCTGTCAAAGGAGAAGGCCGCCAAAATCAAGGTATGGGACGATATAAGCCGAATCTACAGCGACGACGGCATGATCGAGGGCAAGATCATCGCAAAGGTCAAGGGCGGTCTGGCCGTGGACATAGGGGTACAGGCCTTTTTGCCCGGGTCTCAGGTTGATCTTCGGCCGGTCAGGAATCTCGAATCGCTCATCGGACATACCTTTCCCTTCAAAGTCCTCAAATATAACAAGAAACGAAGAAACGTCGTGCTTTCTCGCCGGGCTCTGCTTGAAAAAGAGCGCGAGCAGATGAAGTCCTTTACCCTGGCGACCCTCGAAGAAAACAAGGTAGTTGAAGGTATCGTAAAGAATATCACCGATTACGGTGTTTTCGTGGACCTTGGGGGAATCGACGGGTTGTTGCACATCACCGACATGAGTTGGGGCCGGGTGGGACATCCTTCGGAAATGTTTCAGATCGGCGACAAGATAAACGTCAAGATCCTTAGCTTCGACCGTGACAGTGAGAGAGTATCGCTTGGACTCAAGCAGCTTGTGGACGATCCGTGGTCCAGGGCCGAGGAGAAGTACCCGGTTGAAACGAAGGTGCGGGGCAAGGTCGTCAGCCTGACCGATTACGGCGCATTTGTTGAGATCGAGGAAGGGGTCGAGGGGCTCATTCATGTCTCCGAGATGTCCTGGACAAAGAAAGTTCGACATCCATCGAAGATTCTTTCAGTCGGCGACGAAGTCGAAGCCGTAGTGCTCAGCATCAATCCCGAGAGCAAGCGCATTTCGCTCGGCATGAAGCAGCTTGAATCTAATCCCTGGGATGTTATCGCGCAGAAATATCCGGTGGGGACCACAATTGCCGGTAAGATAAAGAACATAACGGATTTCGGCATTTTTATCGGGATCGATGAAGGCATTGACGGCCTCGTTCATATTTCGGATATCTCGTGGACGAAGCGGGTCAAGCATCCGTCCGAGATTTTTCGAAAAAATCAGGAAGCCCAGGCGATCGTGCTCAACATCGACAAGGACAACGAACGGTTCTCGCTCGGCATCAAGCAGCTTGAATCCGATCCATGGGAGAGCATACCGCAGCGTTACCCGATGGGCAGCATTGTGTCGGGTCCGATCACAAACGTCACCGATTTCGGCCTCTTTGTGGAGCTTGAGGAAGGAATCGAAGGCCTCGTGCATGTCTCGGAAATCAGCAAGGAGAAGATCAAGTCCCCGGTCGGACAGTTCAAACCCGGTGACACAATCACCGCTAAGGTGATCAACATTTCTCCCAAAGACAGAAAGATCGGTCTTTCAGTCAGGAAGATCGAGGAACATGACGAACGGTCCAATTATGACGAGTACATGAACACCAGCAAAGCCGCTACCTCGAACTTTGGCGAACTGCTCAAAGAGGAGCTTGAAGCCAAGGCGCAAAGTTCGGTAAATAACACTACAAACAGTGATGAAGCGTAAATCGCATGCACTTTTCGTCATCTCCATGAACCCCCGGTCAGGCGCGTCGAGTGCCTTACCGGTTTTTTTTAACCTATCCGGACGAGTGTCAACCAATGAAAATGCGCGGATGTCTTCTTGGAGTAGTGATCGGGGTCGTATTGACGGGTGTGATTGTCTGGTTGGTTTCCGGCGTTGACCTTTCGGTAAAGGGCAATCGGGTGGGGTTAATCGATATAAAAGGGACGATTATCAACTCCCAGGATACCTTGAAGCAGATAACGGATTTCAGGAAAGAGTCCTCGATCAAGGCGATTGTGCTACGAATCGACTCTCCCGGAGGGTCTGTAGGACCTTCCCAGGAAATATACAGGGAAATCAGGCGCACTGCTCAGAGCAAGCCCGTGGTCGCCTCAATGGGGAGCGTCGCAGCCTCCGGGGGGTATTACATCGCATCGGCTGCAAGCTATATCGTAGCCAATCCGGGGACGATCACGGGGAGCATTGGCGTGATAATCCATTTGCCCAACCTGCGTGAGCTTTTCGGTAAAATCGGCTACCAGATGACAACGATCAAGAGCGGGCAATTCAAAGACATTGGAAACCCGGCCCGCGAAATGACGCCGGAAGAAAAAGAGCTGCTCCAGGCGACGATTGATGAGACCTACCATCAATTTGTGCGGGACGTGGCGCTGGCGCGCAATTTGCCTGAAGAGCATGTACGCCAGGTCGCAGACGGCAGGATAATCATGGGGGAGAAAGCTCTCGAGCTAAAGCTGGTGGATCAGCTCGGAAACTTCGAAGACGCTGTAGCCAAAGCAGGTGAGATGGCAAAGATTGTGGGCGAGCCGGAGGTGATAAAGCCCAAGAGGACCAAATTCTCTTTTTTGGAGTTTGTACTGGGAAGCGATGCGAGCGATAAGATGAGCGATATTATATACGATTCATCGGCCTTCCTGAGATACCAGCTCCCGGATTTCGACCGATAGTGAAGCGCCCGCCAAGTTCGACGACAGGGAACTCACATCTCCTATGTTCTAAAAGGGGAGAGGTCTCCTGCGCCCTCCCGCAGGATTTCCGGTGTATCGTCTATGAGTGAAATGACGCTGGAGGGAACACCAGGCACAACTCCCCCGTCCACGATCAGGTCGATGGCGTGGCCGATTTTATCCTGGATTTCCCTCGGGGTGGACAAAACCCCCCGGGTTTCGGGGTCCGCAGCGCTTGTACTGATTATAGGATGTCCCAGCGCTTCAACAATGGCCAGGCAGATCGGGTGGTCGGGAACACGGATTCCAACTGTTTGCCTCTTGGTCAGCATGATACGGGGCACCATGCGGGAGCCTTCCAGCACGAAGGTGTACGGTCCAGGCAAAAGCCGCTTCATATTTTTATAGGCATAATTTGTGACCTGGGCGTACTCGCTTATGTTCTTCAAGTCGCTGCAAATGAAACTGAAGGGCTGGTGCTGAGATCGGCGCTTCAAATGATAAATTTTCTCAATTGAAGCTTTATTAAAGAGGTCACAGCCAATCCCATAAAAAGTGTCCGTGGGATAGGCTATTATTCCTCCGTTTGCCAGGACCTCGACAACTTTCTTGATTTTTCTCGGCTCCGGATGCTTTGGGTTTATCTCCAGGATCAACGGAATAGTCTCCTCAAAAGAAGCGAAATTTGTGGACATTGCCGCCCCATTCTGATTTTAGAAACAGATGGCGGGATTGCGTGGTTTGCCGCAATTCCGGGAACGCATCAAAAACATGAAAACAAGCAGAAAATAATGGCGAGTGAAAGGCAATGTCAAGTAAGGAAAGCACAGAGTTGGGCCAATCGGTTTCCGAAAACTGTTTCGCGGCCCTGGATATAGGGTCTCACACCACACGGTTGCTGATTGCGCGAAAGAACGGGACTCAACTGGCGCCTGTCCGCACGGAAAGAAGGGTGACACGGCTCGCTCAGGATTTTCATGAAGCTGAAGCGATCACGGAAAAAGCACAGGGAAGAAATATTTCGGCCGTTAAGGAATACATATCCATTTTGAGGGAATACCGGGTGGCAAAGATAGCCTGCGGCGCTACCGGAGTCGTCAGACGTGCGAAAAACTCCGGCGCCGTACTTGATAGAATTGCAGCCGAAACCGGAATCGAGTGCAATATACTTTCGGAGGAAACCGAGGCAGTACTTTCCGCAAAAGGCATTCTTAGCGCGCTTCCCGAAACCGGGAACGCTCTGCTCACTTTTGACGTTGGAGGTGGAAGCACCGAATTTGTGCTGATGGGAATAGAGACTGCTATCAGGAATGCAAGCCGGCCTATTGGAGCGTCAACGCTAACCGAGGCACACCTCAAGGCCGACCCGCCGGGCGCAGAGGCTGTCCAACGGGCGGCGCTTTCGGCCAGAAGTGAAATCATTTCCGCTAAAGAGCAGCTATATGAAAATCTTAATAATACCGGTATAATGCCTTTTCGGGGGTTGCGGCTTATCGGGACCGCTGGAACGGTTACCACTCTAGCGGCCATGTATATAAGAATGGAGCGCTATGTACCTTACCGGGTGAACGGAGTGGTTTTGACCAAAGAGTGGCTTACCCGCACGATAGAATCCCTGGCGCAAATGCCTCTGGCACAAAGGCGGCTGATTGCGGGCCTGGAGCCCGGACGGGAAGACATAATCCTTGGCGGGGCCGTTATAGTTTCAGAAATCCTGTCCTGTTTTGGCCGGCAACGATTTGATGTGACCGATGCGGGCCTGCTCGAAGGCCTCCTCATCGAACTTGTTGAGAAAGAATCGGGGCTTTCCGGCAGCGAGGGCGCCTGCCTAAGAACGGGCTTGACATGGCGGCTTCAAAAGGGATAAAGCCCCACAATATTGATTTAATCCGGTGATAATAAGACTCGGAGAAAATAATGGAGCATAAGGCGGGTTTAGAGATACCAGAAGCACTGACATTCGATGATATCACTCTTTTGCCCAACTACTCGGAAGTTTTGCCGCTTGAAACCGACGTTGGGACCATGCTGACCCGGGAGATCAAGATGCGAATCCCGCTGGTGAGCGCAGCCATGGATACGGTAACCGAATCCGATACGGCGATCAGTATTGCCCGCGAAGGCGGAATTGGAATAATTCACCGCAATATGAGCGTCGCCGTACAGGCCCAGGAGGTGAACAAGGTCAAGAAATCAGAGAGCGGCATGATAGTCGATCCGGTCACGGTGGACCCCGACCAGCGGATCGGCGATGTTTTCGACCTGATGTCCAAGTACCGTATTTCCGGGGTACCCGTGGTAAGGGGAGACCAGCTCGTCGGGATCATAACCAACAGGGACCTCAGGTTTGAAACCGACAGAACAATCATGGTCGGTGATATAATGACCAAAGACAATCTTGTTACGGCCCCTCTGGGCATTTCGCTCGAGGATTCCAAAAGGCTGCTCCAGAAAAACAGGATCGAAAAACTGCTGGTGGTCGATGAGGCCGGCAGGCTCAAAGGGCTTATCACCATAAAGGACATAATGAAGATAACGAAGTATCCGAACGCCAGCAAAGACCATCTCGGCAGGCTTCGGGTGGGCGCCGCCGTAGGGATCGGCAAAGACATGCTTGCGAGGGCGACCGCTTTACGCAACGCCGGCGCTGATGTGATCGTTGTGGACAGCGCCCACGGTCACTCCCACAACGTTGTGGAGGCGGTGAAAACAATCAGAGCCGAATTTGCGGGCCTGCAGGTGATAGCGGGCAATGTAGCTACCGCCGAAGGGGCAGAAGCCCTTATCAAAGCCGGTGCGGACGGCATCAAGGTAGGCGTCGGGCCCGGTTCGATCTGCACGACCAGGATCGTGGCGGGAGTCGGCGTTCCACAGGTAAGCGCCATCATCGAGTGCGCCAGAGTGGCCCGCGCAAAGGGGATACCGATCATTGCCGACGGTGGAGTAAAGTACAGCGGTGACGTCGTAAAGGCCCTGGCCGCCGGAGGTGACAGCGTGATGATCGGCAGCCTGTTTGCGGGGACCGACGAAAGTCCGGGTGAGACTATTCTTTACCAGGGGCGCAGCTACAAGGTTTACCGCGGAATGGGGTCTCTTGGCGCCATGCGCGAAGGAAGCAAAGACCGCTACTTTCAGGATGACGTGTTCGAACCCAAGAAGCTGGTACCGGAAGGAATCGAAGGAAGGGTGCCCTACCGTGGGCCGGTTTCCGATATCGTGCACCAACTGATTGGAGGGCTTCGCGCCGGAATGGGCTATCTCGGGTGCGCCACACTGGGCGAGCTTCGGATCAAAACGAGAATGGTCAGGATCTCGAGCGCCGGACTCCGGGAAAGCCACGTACATGACGTCATCATCACTAAAGAAGCGCCCAACTACCAGGTGGATTTGAAATAAGCCCGCAGGGGAGCCCAAGAACATGCTGGACCATTTGCACCAGGAACGGGTACTGATCCTCGATTTCGGCTCCCAGACCACGCAGTTGATTGCCCGCCGGGTTAGGGAAAGCCACGTCTTCTGTGAGATCCATCCCTTCAATATGAGCCTTGAGGCGATCAAAAACTTCGAGCCGAAGGGAATTATCCTCTCAGGAGGGCCATCGAGCGTGCACGACGCAGGCGCTCCTTTGGCCGATCCGGAAATATTCGAGCTCGGAATTCCCATTCTTGGCATTTGCTACGGAATGCAACTGTTGGCTCATCAGCTCCAAGGGGCCGTTGAAAAGGCGCAAAGGCGCGAATACGGCCCCGCCACCATAGACATCGACACTCCTGCAGATATTTTCTACGGCATTGAAAAAGAGGGGGTGCGGGTCTGGATGAGTCACGGCGACCGAATCCTAAAGCTCCCGCCTTCTTTCAAGACAATGGCTCACAGCGATAATTCTCCTGCCGCCGCGATGGGCGACTCGAAGCGTCATCTCTACGGGGTGCAGTTTCACCCGGAAGTAGCTCACACGCCATGCGGCAAGGATATTCTGGAGAATTTTCTGTTCCGCATCTGCAAATGCCGCCCGACCTGGACCATGAAATCTTTCGTGGAATCGGCCATTGCCTCGGTTCGCCAAAAAGTCGGCAACGATCATGTAATCTGCGCTTTGAGCGGCGGCGTGGACTCATCGGTGGTAGCGGTGCTGCTTCACAATGCCATAGGGGAGCAGCTTCACTGTGTTTTCGTCGATAACGGACTTCTGCGAAAAGGCGAAGCCGAGACGGTACAGAGAGTATTCCGCGACCATTTCCAAATAAATCTCATGTATATCGACGCGTCCGCTGAATTTCTCGAACGATTGCGAGGAGTCTCAGACCCCGAGCGCAAACGAAAGATAATCGGCAACCTTTTTATTACGATCTTCGAGCGGGAGGCCGCACGGATCAAGGACGCCCGCTATTTGGCGCAAGGGACGCTTTACCCGGACGTGATCGAAAGCATATCCTTCAAGGGGCCGTCAGCCACCATAAAGACCCACCACAACGTCGGGGGCTTGCCCGAGGTTATGAAGCTGGAGCTGATCGAACCGCTGCGTGAGCTTTTCAAGGACGAAGTACGGCTGGTTGGAAGAGAACTCGCCCTGCCCGAGAGGATCATCATGCGGCATCCCTTTCCCGGTCCGGGCCTGGCGATCAGGATCATCGGAGAGCTTAGCCCGGCAAACCTCGAGATTCTGCGCGAGGCGGACGCCGTGATCCAGGAGGAAATCGAGGCCTCCGGCTGGTACGAGCATGTATGGCAATCCTTCGCCGTGCTGCTTCCGATCAGGTCGGTCGGGGTCATGGGTGATGAGCGCACCTACGATCAGGTCATCGCCCTTCGGGCGGTGGAAAGCGTAGACGCCATGACTGCGGACTGGGCAAGACTTCCTTACGAGGTGCTGGGACGAATTTCAAACCGGATCATAAACGAAGTTAAAGGCGTAAACCGCGTCGTCTACGACATTTCATCAAAGCCGCCAAGTACGATTGAATGGGAATAGACGCGAAGAAAGAGAAGGATCACGCGGAGGCGCGGAGAAAAAACGATATAAGATGAAATCGGAGATTTTTTCACTGATCGTAGACAGGTCAAGGAGAGTCGCGAAGACGCGAAGAAAGGAAAGACAGGCCTGGGTCAGGGAAATCGCCTGAAGCCGCATGCCAATGGGGTCTTCGAAACTGTTCCGGACTCGATCCGGGGTTGTGGGACTCACACATACGAGTCCCTGGATTCTATGTAAGCAAGCTTTCAGGCTTCGCGGCTTCGCGTGAAACTGCTCCCTAATTTATAAGATCCATGTTTTCCGGTTAACCATTACGCAATGTACACCGAAACCCACCGCTTCTACCGCTATCAACATAAGGCCCCAAAAGGCTGGGAAAGCTTCCAGGTAAAGTATCGGGAAACCGATCTCTGGATCCGGGCGAGGCTGAAGCTCGAGCGGGAAGCGATGCAGGCGGTTCTAAGCTGCCGTCTTCAACTGGAGCAATATATCAGCTCGCATGGAGACTTCCTGCGATCCCTTGAGCCTCTGCCCGATGATCCTCTCGCGCCTTCGCTGGTCCGCCGGATGCTCAAGGCGGCGATTACCGCCGGGGTGGGGCCGATGGCGAGCGTAGCCGGCGCTATTGCCCAGGCGGTCGGGGTCTCCCTTGAACCGTTTTCCGATTCGGTAATAGTTGAAAACGGCGGGGACTGCTACCTTCACCTGCAGCAGGAAACCACCGTAGGAATTTTCGCCGGACCGGAATCGCCGTTCACGGGCAAAATAGGCATAAAACTAGGTCCCGAGCGCTTCCCGATCGGGATTTGTACTTCATCGGGAACAGTGGGCCACTCCCTGAGTTTTGGCAAAGCGGATGCGGTAACCATCATTTCGCCTGACGCCGCTCTAGCTGACGCGGCTGCAACCCTGCTTGGCAACATGGTGAAAACCCGGGCCGATATCGACAAAGCCCTGGAGCTTGCTCCCCGGATTCCATCGATCGAAGCGGTTTTGATCCTGATTAAAGACAAGATGGGGATCTGGGGCAACGTTGAAATAGTTGCAATATAAGCCCTGCCCTTCCGGTACTTTTAGGAAATTTCAAACTCGAAAGTTTCAGGAACGAGGCACAGGAACAAAAATATTTGTGAGATCAGGAAGTTATCCTTCCCCTGGTATCTCAGTGACCGACCCGGCTAATGTCCTCACGAGCCTTACCCGCGATATCTCGGGAAATGTTCTCAGCCTGACCGACGCGCTTCAAAACACAACGACTTTTGTATACGATGCAAACGGACGGCTCACGGCCGCCGCCGACCCTCTGAACAATACGTCAAGCTTTGGTTATGACAAAGACGGAAACCGCAGTTCGGTGACCGATCCGTTGCAAAACGTTACGGCCTACACTTACGACTACAGGGGCCGGCCGACGCAGAAGGTTGACGCTCTTGGTAAAATCACCGCTTTTTCCTACGTGGCTACGGGATGCCCGTCCTGCGGCGGGGGAGGCGAGAAGCTCACGTCTTTGACCGACGCCGTGGGTTCCACGACAAACTTTGCCTATGAGTTAAGAGGGCTGCTGACCAGCATCACCGACCCGCTCCAGAAAACCACGAACATTACATACGATGTCAATGGCAGGCCGACCAGCAAAACGGACCGAAACGGAACTGCGCTCGCCTATGCCTATACCCCGACAGGGATGCTTGCGAGCATCACCTACCCCGACTCATCCCAGACGGCAAATACCTATGATAATCTCGACAGGCTCACTCAGATGAGCGATTCCATCGGGACGAGTTCCTTTAGCTACGATACCGCTGGGAGGATCACGAGCTTTACCGATGCCGACGGTTTCACTCTTGCCTACGTTTACGATGCGGCCGGAAACATCACCCAAATCACTTACCCGGACACCACTACGGTGACATACGCATACGACTCGGCAAACCGCCTTACAACGGTTACCGACTGGCTTGGCGGGCAGGCAACCTACGTCTACGACCAGGACGGGAGGCTCGCAACCTTTACCCAGTTTAACGGGATCGTAACGACTTACAGCTATGACGCGGCAAGCAGGCTCACAGGCATGGGCAGCGCGATAGCAAGCTACCAGTTCACCCTCGATGGAAACGGAAACCGCATTAATTCATTAGAAAACCAGCCCCTCACCCCGGCATATTCCCTGGGATCGACCACCTACGGGTACAACACGCAGCAAGACCGGCTGCTCTCAGCCGGACCATTGAGTTACGCCTATGACAATGAGGGGCAACTCGTAAATTCCGGAGGCGCCTGTCTCACCTTCGACTTTAACCACCGGCTGGTGCAGGTTGG
>JBEKPW010000045.1:0-40737 GCA_049520315.1 Syntrophobacteraceae bacterium | reverse complement strand
CGACCGGCTCGACCCCGGCTCCTGCTCCTTCGTTTTCAGGTTGAACAAGGGGCACGGAATCGTGGCCGGCTGGGACGGCATATGTTATAAGAACGTCCTTGCGGGCTACTCGCACCTGCACGCGGCCGGAAACGATCTCTGGGCCGATGCAATGATAGCTGCCGCAGGATCATATAAGAGGCTTAAAACATCAATTTCTGCTGATTCCGGGTTGGACCGGGTCCGGCCCGAATCTCAGAGCATCCCCGCGGGTTATTGAAGGAGGTACTTAATGGGCCAGGTTGAATTTAAAGGCAAGAATTTTGAGGTGGACGAGGACGGCTTTATTGCCAGCTTCGACACATGGTGTCCGGAGTGGGTTGATTACGTAAAGTCTTCCGAGGGTATCACCGAGCTGACTGATGAGCACTGGCAGGTGATTCACGTGCTCCAGGATTACTACAGGAAGCACGGGATCGCTCCGATGGTCCGGATCCTTACCAAGGTCACCGGCTACAAGCTCAAGTACATCTATGAGCTGTTTCCATCGGGACCGGGCAAGGGCGCATGCAAAATGGCCGGGCTGCCCAAACCGACCGGCTGCGTTTAGATCGAACTACGGATGGTCACCACGGATGAAGTAACCAGTGGAATGGTTCAGAGAAGCGTAGCGCGGTGGATGTTCCGGAAACCGGGCTCCGGTCTCCTGATACTGGCTAAATCCCGACAACCGGCATCTTCAGGCTGCGGGCATCCTGCTTCCATCCGGGTCTACCTGTGTCCGCCACTTGAGTCTTTCGGCGGAAATCAGCGAACGCTCCGTGGTTCACACACGCACTATTCAGCGGAGGGCGGGGAAACGCGAGATAAAGAGAAAGAGGTATCTCCCTATCTGCAAAAATTCCCTGCTCTCTGCTGCCCCGGTTTGACCCATAGATCCATCAGCCGTTCATCTTTTTTTTTCACACTGACAAAAGAAGTGTAAAAGAACTTTGGCCATGCTTTGTATTTTTTTTCACGCATTGGCTGTTGCTGGCTCCGCAAGGCCTTGGCGCTGCCCCCTGCCGAGGTGGTTTTTGGCCCCGCCCATGCCGGATTTATTTTGCTATTTCCGGCTTGACTTTACGTTTGGATGGGGGTACGAAAAGGCCTATCAATTAACGGAAGCAACGGAATTGATAACAATTCCTGATGCGATTGTGCCCGAATTCTATAAACCCTAGTGGAGGAAGAAATGAGCTTCAAAGTAACGATTGACAAGGACAAGTGCACTGGCGACGCCGAATGTGTAGATGTATGCCCCGTGGATGTATACGAACTTGTCGACGGCAAGGCCGAACCGGTGAATGAGGATGAGTGCCTGGGCTGCGAAAGCTGTGTGGAAGTCTGCGAACAGGGCGCAATCACAGTGGAAGAAGTCTAGTTTGCCTCTCGTCATTGGGTGGGTTCCATCCGCAAACAAGCCGCTTGACTCGATTGGAGCAAGCGGCTTTATTGTTTGCTGAGGGCAAGGACGCGAAAATGCATAGAACCCGGGGCAGGCTCCGGTAGGTATTGTATTGGCGTGATGACAAGGATGCAAAAAAGCCCACGAGTGTGACGTGGGCTTTTTTCATGATTCAAACTCTGCGTGGGAACTACTTTTCTTCTTTTCCGCCAGGATGGCATCCGGTACAGGTTGTCGGGGCCTTGGTGTCCGGTTTTTCCGCCTTCAGCTTCTTGTGGCAGGGCTGACAATTTTTGTGAAATGCGAGCTTGAGGTTAAGTTTCTGCTGATCCGGGGGAAGTTTCATCTCGCCCTGGATGGTCGCTTCTGTGTGGCATTTTTCGCATTTCTGGACCTCGTCGCCCTCTTTCCACGTGTTCTGGCCATCTTTATAGATATGATGGCACTGATTACAGGCAATCTTGGTTTCCTGCGAATGCTTCTTGTGGGCAAACTGCACCGGCGTCTTGGTCGGATTGGGCCAAATCGCGGGTTTGAGTGTGATTTCGTCGGGCGCCTGCTGGGCGGCCAATGCCAGCAGCGCTGCTGCGAAGATAAATACAGCCGCAATGGCCAAACACGAGACTAACCTTCCTTTTTTCATTCCGGGCTCTCCTCCTTTTGTTTTTGCCTTGCCAGCCAAATGTCACAAAACAGCTTATCAACCAAAATACAGCAAGAAAAAACTCCAATCTAGCCAGCGCTTATTTTAGTGAAATTTTTCCCTTAACGCAAGCGAATTTGTCTACGGCAATTTTTAGGAGAGCAGAAGACGGATACGGGAGGAGCCTGAAGTACCGGAAGCTCGCAATTATGAGGCCGGGAGGCGCCGGCACAGGGACACACACATACGGGTCACCAAACAGACTGCCTTCTTCGGATTGCGGAACACGGCAAAATGATTAAAGTCAACCGAGGGCTTTTCCAAGCCATTTGCGCCGCCTTGGCCGCTTTACTGCAAATTACCGAGCAGTTCGGAGGACCATCATGCAATTTCAGAAGCTCTATTTTAAGAACCTGGAAGGGAAACGGCTAGCCGCTCGCCTGGACCTGCCGCTCGACGAGAAGCCAACCGCTTTTGCCGTCTTTGCCCACTGTTTCACCTGCACCAAGAACTTCAATGCCGTCGTGAACATTAACAGGGCGCTGGCGCAGCATGGGATAGCAGTCCTGAGGTTCGATTTTACAGGCCTTGGTGAAAGTGAGGGGGATTTTGCCGAAACAAGTTTCTCGTCGAACGTGGCGGACCTCGTTTCGGCTGCCGACTTTCTAAGAGACGCCTATGAGGCGCCCAGGCTCCTCATCGGTCATTCGCTCGGCGGGGCGGCAGTGATTCAGGCGGCCCAAAGGATCCCTTCTGCCGAGGCGGTTTCGACCGTTGCCGCGCCCGCCGATCTCACGGGCCTGCTCCGCTTCACGGATGGCTCCCCGCTGGAAATGCTCGAAAAAGACGGCGAGACCACAATCAATATCTCAGGCAGAGACTTCAAGATAAAAAAACAGTTCCTGAGCGATCTGCAGCAGGGCAACATTGAGGAGGCGATACGCGCACTTAGAAGACCCCTTTTGATCTTCCATTCTCCGGTAGACCGGATTGTATCGATTGATCAGGCTGCGAGGCTCTTTACTGCGGCGCGGCACCCGAAGAGCTTCATTTCGCTGGACAAAGCCGATCACCTGCTCGCCAACCGCGAAGATTCACTCTACGTAGGCTCGGTGCTTGCGGCCTGGGCATCGAAATATCTCAAGATTTCGGAGACAAAATATATTCAGCCTGAACTATCCGATAACCGAATCGCAACCCTTACGGGCAAGACCGGCTTCCGGACAGAGATTATAGCCAACGGACACAGCCTCATCGCCGATGAACCGATACCGGTGGGAGGGGCCAATAGCGGCCCGACTCCCTACGACCTTCTGGTATCGGCCCTTGGCGCCTGCACAGGGATGACCGTCAGAATGTATGCGGACCGCAAGAAACTGCCTCTGGACTCCATTATAGTAAGACTAAGGCACGAGAAAATCCATGCGGAAGACTGCCAGGATTGCGAAGACCCGAAGAGCAAAATAGATTTCATTCAAAGGGAGATCGAGCTGAAGGGGGACCTTGACCTGCCCACTCGGCAGAGACTCCTCGAGATCGCCAACCGATGTCCGGTTCACAGGACGCTCGAATCAGGGAGCCGGATTGCCTCCACTCTTAAAGAATAACATCGGCGTGACTAACTTATAAAGAGAGAGTATAAGGGGAGAAACTCATGAAATTACCATTGGAAATCAGCGCACGCGATGTGCGCATCAACGATGAAACCGAAGAGCTTATTCGGGACAAAGCTTTAAAACTGGACAGGTTCTACGACCAGATCATCGGTTGCCGGGTGAAAGTGGACATACCTCACCGCAGCCGGCGAAGCGGAATAATGTATAACGTCAGGATCGACATAACCGTACCTGGCGGTGAGCTGATTGTGAAAAGAGATCCTGACGAAGACCTCCATGTGGCGATACTGAATTCGTTCGAAACCGCCAGACGACGCGTAACGGAGTACGCGGAAAAGCAAAGGGGTGAGGTGAAGACTCACTTTGAGAAGCCTGTGGCAAGGGTGGCCCGGGTATTTACCGACCAAGGCTATGGGTTTCTCATTACACCCGAAGGACGCGAGGTTTACTTTCATAAAAACGCGGTCCTCGATGGCAAATTCGAAGTACTCAACGTCGGGATGGCGGTAACCTTCATTGAGCAATCAGGAGACAAGGGAACCCAGGCGAGCTCTGTTTCCGTGGTTTGACGGGCCGGCGGCCCGATCCGGAAAGAATGAATATTTGAGGCGGGGATCAACCCGCCTCTTCGATTTGGCGAGTCGAATTGGTGAATGGGTCAATTCCTGAACCGCGAATCGGCCACAACACTCAAGAAAATGTATATCGGAGAAAACAATGCTTTGGGGCATACTGGACGTCATTATTGTCTTGCTGCTCATACTGACGAACGGTCTTTTTGCCATGTCGGAGCTTGCGGTGGTGTCGTCAAACAAAACGCGGCTGCAGAGGCACAGCGAGGAGGGGAGTTCCGGTGCCCGCGTGGCTCTGGATCTGGCCGAGAACCCACATCACTTTCTGGCGACCGTACAGATCGGAATAACGCTCATCGGCGTTCTAAGCGGGGCTTTCGGCGGGGCAAGCATTGCCGGACATGTGGCCGCAACCCTGTCGTCGATCCCGTACATTGGCCGTTACAGCGACTCAATAGCCCTGGCGCTGGTTGTCGGGCTTATCACCTACTTCTCGCTCCTGGCCGAGCTTATCCCGAAAAGGATCGCCCTATCCACCCCCGAGCGCATTGCTTCGGCGGTTGCAAAACCGATGGCAAGACTCTCCGCCGTGACCTCACCCATTATCCGGGTACTGAGCCTTTCGACCGATATCGTTTTACGTTTGTTCAGGTTCAAGCCGACGACCGAGGCGCCTGTGACAGAGGAGGAAATCCGCATGCTTATAGGGCAGGCAACGGTTGCAGGCGTATTCGAAGAAGCCGAGCAGGATATGGTGGAAAGAGTCTTCCGGCTCGGAGACCGCCGTGTCGGGGTGATGATGACTCCGCGCAACAAGGTCGTGTGGCTGGATATAAACGAGTCAGTGGACAAAACGAGACGAAAAATCGCCAAAAGTCCTTACACCTGGTTTCCAGTCGGCCAGAAGGCGGGAAGTATCCGGGGGGTAGTCCATGTCCGCGACATCGCTGTTAACTGCCTGAGCGGAAAGCCACTTGACCTCAGGGCCTCGATGCATAAGCCGCTTTTCGTCCATGAGAGCACGCATGCCCTAAAAGTGCTGGAGAGCTTCAGACTATCGGGCCAGCAAATGGCGGTCGTGGTCGACGAATATGGTACGATCGAGGGGATTATAACCCTCACGGATATTTTGGAGGCCATCGTCGGCGACATTGCTTCGAAAGAAGTGCTGGAGGAGCCTCCGATTATTCAAAGGGAATCAGACACTTGGCTGGTTGCAGGAATGCTGCCCGTTGACGAATTGAAAGCCCTTTTCCACATCCGCAAACTGCCCGGCGAGCGCCAGCGGCGCTTTCAGACGCTTGGTGGCTTTACAATGTCTCACCTCAGGAGGGTGCCGACTGTCGGAGACATCTTCGAGTGCTGCGGGTACAGCTTTGAAGTATTCGAAATGGAGGGACACAGGGTCCGAAAGGTACTCATAAAAAAGATCGCTGAATAACCGGTGAACACCACCCACCCCGGATCGTGTCCCGAGAAGGCTCTATTCACCGATTAGCCCGCATGTTTTACCCGGCTTTACAAAACCGCAGAATCGTTCTAAATTCTGAGGGATTGAAACCCCCGATCTCATGACGAAAGCCGGATCGGGGTTTTAGACGGGGCTTTCAATACGATCTTTGCCAGGTCTGTTAACCGATTCACCTATTCACACGTTCACCTGAACTTACCGTTTCAGGATGGGGTCGAACCGATGCTTCAGCTTTACAACACCATGACTCGACAAAAGGAACCCTTTCGGCCGGAAAACGGCCGCGCGCGGGGAACGATCAGGATGTTCAGTTGTGGGCCCTCGATTTATAGCGCGCCTCATATCGGGAATTATCGTACGTTCATCTGGGAAGATGTACTTCAAAGATATCTGGAGTACCAGGGATATGAAGTCAAGCGAGTCATAAACTTAACGGATATTGAAGACAAGGCCATCGAGGAAGCACAAGAGCGCGGTCTGCCGGTCGGAGAACTTACAGGCGCCATAGCCGGGCGCTTTATTGAGGAAGCCGGACGGCTGCGGATAAAACTGCCCGAGCAGATTCCGCGCTCATCCACGAGCGTCCAACAGGCCGTTTACCTGATCCGCAGGCTGCTCGAGAAAGGTTATGCCTACCGGCACAAAGCCGACATCTTCTTCGATCCCCTCAAATTCAAGGGATTCGGCAAACTGTTTCGGCTGGACATGAGCAAATGGCCTAAAACCAGGAAGCGGTTCAAGCGGGACACATACCCGGGACTCAGGTGGAACCTTGGCGATTTCATCCTCTGGCACGGGTGCAAGGGTGGCGATGAGGTTTGCTGGGACACCGAGATTGGCAGGGGGAGGCCTTCGTGGAACGTACAGGATCCAGCCATGATTTCTGAAACCCTGGGCTATCGCCTGGACATATTCTGCGGAGGCATAGACAACCTCTACAGGCATCACGACTACAATATCGCCGTAATGGAATCGGTGTCGGGTGAAGAACTGGCGCGCTACTGGCTACACGGCCGGCACGTTCTGGCCGGCGGAAAGAAAATGTCGAAAAGCCTCCACAATATAATTTACCCCGAGAATCTCATGGAGCAGGGCTTTTCCTGGGAGCAAATCCGGTATTACCTCCTGGCAAGGCAATACCGCAAAGAGATCAATCTGAGCATGGATGGAGTTCGCGAGCAAAGTTCGACGCTCGATGCCCTGAGGGCAATGACGCGAGACCTGTCGACCCCCCGTGAGAAAACCGAACAGATCGTAGAGGACGAAGCTGTAAGCAGCCTCACAGAGGCTCTTACGGCTTCATTCGAAGCAGGGATGAACAACGATCTGGACACTTCCTCAGCAGTCGCGGGCCTCTTCGGGGCAGTTCAACGTCTGCATTTCCTGCACAAAATCGGCAGAATCGGCAGAAAACAGACACAGACAATTGAAGAGAGGCTACGCAAAACAGACTCCGTGCTGCAGGTTTTATTTTGAAGTTAATTTAGATGTCCTTCAACGCGTATTCAGCGATTTTCTAATGGTCTCGGCGAAGTTTGCAACCATGTAGGGCTTCATTACGAACTCGCGGATCCCCATTTCCCGCGCCTGTGTTTCATTGATAAGCTCGCTGTACCCGGTGCAAAGGATGATCGGCATGCCTGGCCGGAGGGCGATAATTTCCCTGGCAAGCTCTTCACCCCTTAGACTTGGCATGGTCATGTCTGTGATGACAAGATCGAACCCATGAGGATCGGCTCTGAAGGTCTCCAGTGCTTCAAGGCTGTTGGTTTTTGCAACCACCTTGTAGCCAAGAGACTCCAACAGTTCCTTTCCTAACTCAGCCAGAATTGCTTCGTCGTCAACAAAGAGTATTCGTTCGGCTCCGACGGGAAGAGCTTGCCCTGCCTCCGTTCCGGTTGGGGTCTGTTTTTCCATACTTCGAAGAAACACCTCGAAGGTGGTTCCCTCACCCGGCTCGCTATGTACCGTAATCGCACCTCCATACGTCCTGACAATTCCCTGGACCACCGAAAGCCCGAGTCCGGTACCCTCACCGATACTTTTAGTAGTGAAGTAGGGATCGAAAATTCTTTCCATTACCGCAGGGTCAATGCCATGGCCCGTATCGCTTATTGAAACGCACACGTACGGCCCCGGTTCCAGGTCCGGGTACAGAGGGTTTTGGCTGTCATGAACGAGCGTACAAGACAATCTGACGAGCAAAACCCCGCCATTGGCGCGCATGGCATGGGCCGCGTTAGTGCAAAGATTCATGAGCACCTGGTGTATTTCGGTTGGATCGGCAAAAATCACTCCTTCTTCCAGACTCAATAAAATCTCATTGCGAATTTCGATTGTAGTAGGCAGAGAAGGGCGTAACAGTTTGAGCGCTTCTTTCACAACGGAGACGATGGGCACGGGTTGATGCTTTTGTTCGGTCTGACGGCTGAAGGCGAGGATCCGTTTGACCAGCTCCGTTGCACGAGTGCTTGCGTTGAGCACCTGATCCAGGTTGCGGCGTACCGGGTCTGCCTGTGCAAGCGTGAATCTGGCTATTTCCGCGTAGCCTACTATGGCCGTCAGAATGTTGTTGAAGTCATGGGCGATCCCACCGGCCAGGGTGCCGATGGCCTCCATCTTCTGCGCCTGGCGAAGGTCTCTTTCAAGCTTCACCTGGCGGGTGATATCCCGGTGGATGCTTACATAGTTGATGACAGCCCCGGACTTATTCCGGACGGGGGATATCGTAGTCTCGGTTTCGTACAAAGAGCCGTCTTTTCTCTTATTAGTGATACGTCCCGACCATACCTGGCCTCCTGCGAGGGTGTCCCGCATATCCCTGAAGAAGGCCCGGTCATGTTTATCGCTCCTAATGATACGCGAATGCCGGCCGATAGCCTCCGTGCCGTCATAGCCCGCCATGGCCGTAAAAGCGGGATTGACATAGTCGATGATCCAGTTTGAATCGCTTATGATGATTGCTTCAGCGGCCTGCTCGATCGCTGTCACCAGGCGTATGCGCTCTTCTTCAGCCCGTTTGCGCTCGGTGATATCACGAATTACCCCATCGACTCCGAGGATGTTTCCCTGATCGTCCTTGCGGAATGAGCTTGTGACCGAAACATAAAGCGGCGTGCCGTCTTTTTTCTTAAGGGTCACCTCATAGTCTCTGACCACACCATCTTCCCGTAAGGCGCGCAGCATTCTTGCACGCTCCTCGGGATACATCCAAAAGCTCTCCACCGGCTCGCCCCGCATATCGTCAATCGTGTCGTATCCCAGAAGCGCGGCCGCCGAGGGACTGAACATTACAATCGCGCCCCTCTCATCCGTCCGGTAAAAAACGTCCTTCATGTTCTCAATCACGGTGCGGTAGCGCGCTTCGCTCTCCCGCAGCTTTTCCCGCGCCAGCTTTTGCTCCGTAATGTCCTCGTAAGTTCCCAGTATCCCGATTACCCGGCCGTCCCGGTCAAACATGGGCGTTTTGCTTGTAATCAACCAACCCCGGCTGCCATCCGCTTTGATGTGCGGTTCTTCGTATTTGAGTTTGGCCCTGCCGGTTTGCAGCACCTCAAGATCGTCGGCACGGTAGAGATCGGCGATTGCTGCCGATGAGTAAGTTTCATATGTTGACCTGCCAATCAGCTCACCTGGGTCCTCGTAACCACGGTCCAGGGCGAACGCCTTGTTGCAGCCAAGTAAAATGGCGTTTCGATCTTCCCAGAAAACCCCCTGCGGGATGTTGTCCAGGATTGACTGAAGCATCTGGCGGGAATTGAACAGCTCGTCCTGGGCACGCTCGCGCTCCGTTATATCGTTGCCGATGCACAGGACTTCAACCAGCTCGCCGCTTTCGTCAAAAATGGGCTTGTTGGTCCAGGCGATCCAAACCCTGTCGCCGTTGCGGCGCATATTCTCGTTCACATTTGCCGCTTGGCGGCCAGGGTCGCCTCCGATGTCTTCGATCATCCACATGAGGTGTCGGCCGCTCGTCGATTCCACGCGCGGAACAATGGTTCCCACTACATTCTTTCCAAGTATCTCCTGCTCGCTGTAGCCGAAAAAGCGCTGCGCGAACTCGTTGAAAAAAGTCACATTGCCCGTCTTGTCCATCCGAAGGATGATGCTGTTGGCATTTTCAACCAACTCGCGGTATTTTTCCTCGCTGCGCTTTAATGCTTCTTCCCCCTGTTTCCGTTCGGTAATATCGCGGATGGATTCGATGGAGCCCGTGCGCCCGCCCTGAGCATCGAACAGCGGCGCCGCTGCGGCGAACACATAAGCCCCTTTGCCCCCGTAGACACATGGGACGTATGTTTCGGCAGTCAAAACAACGCCTTTTCTCTTTAAGTCCTTATACCTGGCTTCAAGCTCCTCGTCGCATTTATCGAGCAGGTCCAGAAGATGGGGCCGCCTTTCGCCGTAGAATGGAACCATACAGGCATAATCCCCTCTTCCGATCACATCCTGCTTCGGCACCCCGGTCATCTCTTCTATGGCGCGGTTCCACGCGATAACCTTGCCATCACTGCCGGTCACAAGTGTTGGATCGGGGAGGAATTCAATAATATCGTTGAGCTGCTGGTTTACCGTAGCCAATGCCTCATTTGACCCCTTGATCTCACGGGTGCGATCTTCCACGCGTAGTTCCAGTTCGCTCAATACTTTTTTCAGTTCAGCTTCAGCCTGCCGGCGTTCGAAAATCTCGAGGGTCAACCGATGATTGATCGTTTCAATCTTCAAGTTCTGCAGGCAAGCGAGGCAGGAGTCGGCCAGTTTGCGATTAAGGGGGCCGAGCGACCTGATTATGTCCGGACTAAGGTCTTTGCCGCTCCTTACAAGAAGCAGGAGCCCGAAACCCGGAAGTTCCATAAGGTGGAAAAAACGGCCTTTATCCTCGTGTCCGGAAATGGGCAGGGTCTCGAGAAATCCTGAAAGAGAGGCCGGGGACAACTCCTGTGGGATGCGTTCCAGGGGGGCCTGACAGGTCGAAAGAGACAGGTTTCGGGGAATCGAAAATATCGGCGCAAAGTGCAAAGCTCCGTCGGCTTCTTGTCGCATCTCAAAGACGATGCCCTTCGAGCAATTGAGCTTTCTCAGGTAGGCGGAAAGGCCCTCTTTGAGCATATCGCCCAGATCGAGGCTGTTTCCGATTGACATCGCGATTTCATAAAAAATCTGCGTCTGTATCAAAATTTCCATTATCTGGCTTCCAGCACGGCCACCACTGCCGTTTTGTTGTAGAACTCGAGGAATTCGGCCCCACAATTTGCAATTTCCCCGATGGTGCAGGCTCCAACCAGGGGTTCATTTTCCCGGCACACGGATTTCAGCTCCTCCGCGAATCTCTCTCCCAGAAGCAAGACCCTGGAGATGCCATCCATGAAAATCTTCAGTCCTGCCTCACATTGAGTTGGAAACGCCTTGAGGGCCAGGTCAAGCGCATTTCCGGCAGCTCGAATCAGGGAGGATTCATCTCCGTTGAGGATGGAAATGAACGCACCTTGCGGCACTTCGCCCACGCAGATAAGGCTTTTGTCGGGATCTGCCCGAACGGGGGATCTCACGATGTGTTCCGACTCCAGACGCGAGATTCCGAAGGGATATGATCTAGAGCTACCGTAAAAGTTACCGGCATCAAGCGCAATTCCCGAGTGCGATTCCACGGCTTCCCGATACACGTCGAGGGCCGGCCTCCAGTCCAGAGTAAGGATCACATTGAGATCGGAGTTTGTGACACGATAAGGGCCGCTCATGTGTGTCCAGCCGTGAGAGACTCCCACTCCGCTCGCAAGTCCGATCAGTGCAAGAACTGCGCCGTCAGCCACCATCCCCTGATTCGTAAACAGGCAGGGTTTGGGCGGCAGGCTCATGGAACCCGCCCCTCCGCCGATGTAATTCATTTGAAAGCCGAACTTGTTGAAAAGACTTTCGACGAATGCGCATATCCGCCTGGCGAATCCATCGACGAAAATCATCATGGTAAGGGCTGATTCATCGCCGGGAATCTTGCAGTCAAACGAAGCCTCGTAATCGATTGCTCTGTTGCTGAGATCCGGGATGAACATGGTTTGCAGCACATTGGGCAATCCGATTACCAGGCTCCCTTGCCTGAACATCTCCCGGCCGTGGATAATGGCGGGAAACACACCTCCGAAGACAGGAACCGATGCACGGCTCAAAATTGGATCGATTCCAGCGGGTGTGAATCCGTTGGCGTCACCGGCCAAAATCATGAGGCCGCTTACGCCGGAAAGTGAGGATACGCTTTGGATCATTTCCTCTAAATTTTCGGGCGAACCGGCTGGATCAAAGCGGATAACCATCGCAAGACCTCCCTTCCATTGGAAATAGGTCAATCGCTGCGAAAGAAGACACGCCGTTGCGCAGGAGGTCCCCTTCGCAAGAGCATTCCGCGCTATTATTTGTGATATTATAGATGATGGACAGGTAATGCGGATTCTAGCCGAGAACTAATTATCTTCAAAGATATTTTAGTGAACGATGTATTCAGGAATTGAGGAACTTAAAGTTCGATTCCCAAATTCTCATTGATTTGACAGGAGGACAACGATTGTGAAGGCAACCATTTTCTATGCACCTGGAGATTTGCGTGTCGAGCAGGTCCCGGACCCTAAAATCCTCGAGCCGGCCGACGCGATCGTACGTGTTACGCACGCCTGCATCTGCGGGTCAGACTTGTGGTTCTACCGGGGTCTAACTCCTTTTAAGCCGGGCTGGCGTTTGGGTCACGAATTTATGGGTATCGTCGAGGAAGTCGGTCCGGAGGTTCGCACGCTGAAAAAAGGCGACAGAGTCCTGGCGCCGTTCGCTTTCTCTGACGGAGCCTGCGAATTCTGCCGGAAAGGATTGCAGACCTCTTGCCTTCGCGGCGGCTTTTGGGGCATGAGCAATGACGGCGGTCAAGCAGAGATGGTACGCAGCCCCTTTGCCGACGCCACACTCGTTGCGCTGCCCGGGGATCTTTCACAGAGAGGGGCTTCTGAAAGCGCGCTCGTCAAAGCCATACTGCCCATTACCGACGTGATGGGCACGGGACACCACGCGGCGATTTCGGCAAGGGTTGGCGAAGGATCAACCGTCGCGGTCGTTGGTGATGGCGCAGTCGGGCTGTGCGGAGTTTTGGCGGCAAAAAGACTTGGCGCCGCGCGCATTATTATGCTGGGGCATCAGAGAAGACGTCTGGATTTGGCCGAAAGTTTCGGGGCAACCGATATCATTACAAGCCGCGGCGAGGACGCCGTCTCTCAAGTTATAAAGATGACCGGGGGAGGCGCCGATTCGGTACTTGAGTGCGTCGGAACCAGTGACGCGCTAAACACCGCGATCGGGGTCTGCCGTCCCGGCTGCACGGTCGGCTATGTTGGAGTGCCGCATTACGGGGATGTCAACATCAAATTCGAGCGAATGTTTCGCCAGAACATCAATCTGAATGGGGGAGTAGCCCCTGTGCGGGCTTACATCCCCGCTCTGCTCGCAGACATTTTGGCCGGTCGGCTCGATCCCTCGCCGGTACTGGATTTGACTCTCAGTCTCGATGAAGTGCCCGAAGGCTACAAGGCAATGGATACCAGGAAGGCCATAAAAGCGATGGTGGTAATTTAGGAATTAAACGCGAAATGGAAAAGCCTCAACATCTCAAGCCTCTGGATCGTAGCGCGATGAAACCTCTGCAAAGATTGGTTCCGGTCGAGTTGATCGGCTATCGCCCTGTACATAGGCTCAATGCTCTCGGACTTCTGGCATAGCAAAAAGAAGTCCGTAGAGCAGGAAAGTCCAAGAAACGCTGTCTCTTCGGGCGAATAATTCTCCGAAATCGCTGCCATGTCCAGATCGTCGCCGAACAGCACGCCTCCGAAGCCGAGGCGTTCTCTCAACCACTTGTGGCTGATTTCATGTGAAAGGGTCGCCGGATGGAGGTTATCAACCGCCCGGTAGACCGCGTGCGAAGTCATCATACAGTTGACCCCGGCCCTGACGGCGGACCGAAACGGAATAAGATCCATGTGGAAATCGTCCCCTTTTTCATCGGCGATGACAGGAGCAAAATGGTGCGGGTCCAATTCCGCGCGTCCAAGTCCGGGAAAATGCTTTGCGGTAGCCGAAACTCCGTTTGCCTGGAGCGTTTCGATCCAGATAGTTCCCAGATCCGATACTTTTGCCGGAATCGAACCAAATGAGCGGGTCTCCATAAAGTGTTCTTTGCCTTCGGAAACTATATCGAGAACGGGCGCGAAGTTTATCTGGATTCCGATCTCCCTGAGGTCGGCCGCACATATTGCGGCCCACCGGGCAACAGCCTCCGGCCCTTGCTCTGCAAGAGACCTTGCCGAAGGAATCGAGCGGAAGTGGGGAGAAAGCCTCTGAACCGTCCCGCCCTCCTGATCGATGCCAAAGAAAAGAGGGCGCTTGAGTTCTTCCATCGCAAGCGCCTGCGCGCTCGCAACAAGGGTCTTGAGTTGCTCGCCGCCTTCAATGTTTCTTTTGAAAAGCACGATACCGCCCGGACGGTATTCTCTGATAAGGTGTTTTAGCTCATCTTCGAGCCCTACCCCTCTGAAGCCGATAAAAAGATGAATTCCGGGTTCACTCATATTCTGCGCTCCTTCTGGTGCACACACAGTCCTATCGCGAAATAAGCATGGTGGTCGGCAACATCAGACCTCTTCTACCCCAGATGCCTGAGCGCCTCGGCTATTCGAAGGCGGCCGGCGCTCCAGATCGGCAGCAGCGACGACACGATGCCGATCCCGAAGCTGATAAGAGCGCAAAAGGAAAGCGTCTTCCAAAAGTGTATCTGGAAAACAGGCAGAAGCGATCCCGTGTTGCTGGAAAAGACGCTTGCCGCCGGATAGGAAAGCGCCATTCCCACCGCCGCGCCAAGCATGGAAATAAACACCGATTCTCCGGCAATCAGAAACCACAGGTGCCTGCTCCCGAAGCCCATGGTCTTCAGGATCGCGTACTCCGGGGTACGCTCACGCGAAGTCATCGCCATGGTATTTACAAGTACGATGAGAATAACCCCGATAACAACATATGAGACGATCCGCACGGCTACAACAATCGCCTCCGTCATGGCGAGGAACCCAGCCTGAAACCCCTTTTCGGTCTCGGTCAGAGTCTCCGCTGAAGAGTTTTTAAAAAGATTGTCCACGGATTCCGAGATTTGCCCGGCATCGGCTGGATTTCGTACCTGAATCACGTACCAGCCCACCTGCCCGGCCCTCCTCGGCGTCTTCTTCTTCACCGTTTCGTCAAGATAGTCCCAACGAAAGAAAAACAGGGTCTCGTCAGTTGATTTGGTCGCACCGGAGTAAACTCCACGAAGCACGAAACTCCATTCTCCGGGGTATATGTTTCCGGTAAGCGTAATCGTATCCCCCGGTTTCCATCCGTATTGCTCTACGATTTTTCGCCCCGCGATGCACGCGTTTCGCTGCTTCCAGAACGATGCGAGTTCGTCTTTAGGGACGCGGAATTCCGGAAAGACGTCGAAATAACTCTCAGGGCCAACGGCCATTCTCGGGAAAAAATGCCGCTCGTCAATGTAAACTCCGCCGAACCAGTTGGCGTAGATGACCTGGTCGACTCCGGGCACCATTTGTATCCTGGACCGGTAGTTCAGGGGGAGCGGAAAAATTAGAGAAACGGAATTGCGCGACACCAGACGGTTTGGCGAGGCGGAGTTAACGCCTACATACCAAGCCTCGACAACCGTATCGAGCAGGCAGAAAGCAAGGATTGCAACCGCCATCCCGAAAATGGTGAGAATGGTTCGCAGCTTTTGCCTGAAAGTATTTCGTATGACAAGCTTAAGAAATTGCATATGAACCTGATAAACCGGGTCTTATCTATTGCATATTACGCACTCGAACCTCGGTTTCAGACTGGCCCTTCAGGAGTTCCTTCAGCTCGGAAATGTCCGTATCGCCGTAACGATATGGATAAAAAAACTTGGGCTTTATCGCTTTCACTGCGTCGGCCGCCATCTCCACCGACATTGTATCCGGAAGCGCGACAGGAAGAAATGCGACGTCGATATCGCTCAGTTCGTTCATCTCCGGTATTTTCTCCGTGTCGCCCGCGATGTAGACACGCGTGTCCCCGAATGTAATTATGTAGCCGTTTCCCATCCCCTTAAGATGATAGGGAAAACCGGAGGCGCGCTTGTATACGATATTATACGCGGGGACGCCCTCGATCTTGAGGCCCTGGACTATTTTAACGTCCTCGTTTTTCATTACTATGCCCTCTGCATATTTGACGGCACAGAGTTCGGTCAGGACAACCAGCGTGTTCTCGCTCCTGAGTTCCTCCAGGGCCTTCAGGTCAAAATGATCGCTGTGTTCGTGCGTGAAAAGGATGATATCGGCCTTGGGCATTTTGGTAAAATCGGCCACTTCCGTGCAGGGATCTATATAGATGTGCCTGCCATGGAAATCCATTTTAAGCGATGCGTGTCCTAGAAAAGTGATCTGGAGCCGCCCCTCGGAAGTCGTGATGGTGTCAGTCTCAAACCGGCCCGGCTCCGCTGCGGCTGTAAGGGACAACAAAAAAATGCATCCCTGTAATATCAAAAGTTTAAATATCCTGCTCATCTAGACTCCTGAGAAGATTAGATGGTGTCCATCCGCAAACCCCGGATGAAAACTCCACGCTCCCCGAGGTTTCTGTTCGGAAAGGAGACATTTTCGTCCCGGCAAGGAAATCAAAGGGTTGTGCGAACGCGTACATAATCCCATCTCCACTCTATCCCTGATCTGTCAACGAACAGAGGCGTGAGGCCCAGCCGCCCGCCAGGGCGGAAAAGGACCTTTTCCGGACGAAAACCAGACCCCCATCCGGGCAAAACCCGTGGCGCTTCGGTTTGCCGAAGACACTCGGAAGATAACCCGATACGCTTTCCATCACAACGAAAATCCAGGACTCCCGGTAAGGGAAACTTTTCTCTTGCCGCTCCTCTCAAGTTGTGGAATTCTGGTCCCATGTTCAGCTAAAAAATCAGATTGACTGCGCACCATAATGCGGAGGCCCATTCGAGCAAAAGCCTCCACGGGGGCTTTTCAAGGCGCCTCGGGGGAAATGATTAATGAATCACTTCTTCTATTTATACCTCATCGGGGTCATAGTTGCATCTGTAGCCGCAGGCTTAATATTCGCCGGACTGAAATCGAAAAGGAAAGTAAAGAAACTGCCGCAATTCTGCATCGGCGCAATAAGGGTAACCGACCGGCAGGGCCGGGATATGCTGATCATCCCAAAAGAGGACGGCAGCTTCGAGATGCACGAAGAACAAAAGATTCGAAACCAGTGGGTGCAGTAGGGCGCGGACGGTGGTCTTGCGCGAAGGCGCCGAGCCTGCCCGAAACCTGTCGAAGCGGCGCAAAAACTGAAAAGGGTTGGTCATATTTCGCGTTCTCACGTGTGAATCGTCTATTCCGCTAAAAACGAGAGCATTTTTGCGCCCGTCGCGCTCCAACCAATCCGGATATCGGATCAAAGCCTTCCAATGGGGTCCCCGGACTTGATCCGGGGTACGAGGCAGGCCTCCCGCTATTGACTTCCAAGGCCCCAATCCTTGCGGTTTTCCCGTTGACAATAGTTGGGCTGTCCTTACATTGGCATCGTTATGAGAACACTTCTTTTTAGCTAATCATTATCCGATTCATAAAGCAGGGGGATGCCATGAACTGCCCGCAACATATAAGGGAAATAACAGACCCGGAAGCTTCCGCGAAGGCAAAAGAACGCGAGGAACTCGAAGAGCTGGAAGAATTACTTACCGGCCCCGAAGAAGACTACATCTCTTGACGAAAGGATTCAGAGACTAAACCCAATTTCTCAATTCGTTTTTGTCCCTCAACGCCTCATTTAGCCTTAAAGTAAGAGACAATCGAATCGACAAGCCCCTGGATTGTGTATTCAGAGGGCATAATAGATGTCTTGAGTCCGAACTTTGCCGCAGTTTCAGCCGTTATTGGACCGATACAGGCAACTGCCATCCGCTCCCGGCAGCGCAGGAGGTCCTCGTTTCCGATCAAGGCAAAGAAGTTGGAAACGGTGGAAGAAGATGTAAATGTCAGGCAGTCTATCTCGCAATTGGTCAAAAGCGCACGGATTTTATGAGCGTCCTGCTCAGGGAGAACGGTTTGGTAGGCCGGGACGACGTCAACCTGCGCGCCACGTTCGCTTAGTTTTTCGGGCAAAACTTCGCGAGCAGCCAGGGCGCGCGGCATGAGAAAGCGCTTTCCGCTCACGTTATGTTCGGACAGGGAGTCCAGTATGGCTTCGGCGCGGTATACGGATGGAACCAGGTCCGGGCGCAGCATGACTGAGTGGAGAGCTTCAGCGGTTTTGGGTCCGATCGCTGCTATTCGAATGCCCTTGAGGTCTCGAGCGTCCCTGCCAGCCGCGAGCAGCCTTTCGATAAAGAATCTTACGCCGTTTACGCTTGTGAAAATCACCCAGTCGTATTGCGAAAGATTCCGTATCGCGCCGTCCAGTGGGTCCCATGAGGGTGGGACAGCTATGTTGATGGTCGGAAACTCGATGCATTCGGCCCCGAGTTCTTCAAGTTCCGCCCTGAAACCGCTGGCCTGCTCCCTTGCCCGAGTAATCACGATCTTTCTGCCAAACAAGGGCCGACGCTCGAACCAGTTCAGCTCGTCTCGGCACTTGACGACTTCTCCGACAATAATCATTGCAGGCGGTTGCAGGTTGGCTTCTTTGACCTTGTGCACGATATCGGAAAGCGTGCCGGTAACTGTTTGCTGCATCGGAGTAGTGCCCCAGCGAATCAGGGCCACAGGTGTGTCTGCCGGCCGGCCGTATTGGACGAGATTTTGGCAGATTTCAGGCAGGTTCTTGACACCCATGAAAAAAACCAGCGTTCCGGCTCCAGTCGATATCTTGTCCCATGCGATTTTGGATTTGTGCTCGTCTTTATCCGCCCTCTCATGTCCCGTAATGAAGGCGATGGTTGAAGTAAAATCCCTGTGTGAAAGCGGTATACCCGCATAGGCCGGAACTGCGCCGGCAGCGGAAATCCCGGGTACGGCTTCGAACGCAATACCGTTTTGGACCAGCGCCTGCGCCTCCTCGCCGCCTCTGCCGAAAACGAAAGGGTCCCCGCCTTTTAGCCGCACGACCACATTTTCGCGTCCCTTTTCGACCAGCAGGGCGTTTATTGCCTCCTGGCCAAGAGTATGATCGCCGCCTTTCTTACCGACGTAGATGCGCTCGGCGCCGGGCGGGGCAAATTTGAGCAATTCTTCATTGGCCAGGTAATCGAAAATGACTACTTCGGCCTTCTCGAGAACTTGCTTGCCTCTGAGCGTCAGAAGACCGGGATCTCCCGGTCCCGCTCCCACGAGATAGACTTTGCCCTTTCTCACTGTATTCTCTTTCCCTGCAACCAGGCGCTGGATTTGCTTCGCGGAGCAGGGGGGATAAATGTCTTATTTGGCATATATGACCTATTGCATCCCGGGATCATACCCCGCCAGGTCCGGCCGCAGCCGACCTGTAAACCTCATCGAGTATTTTCCTGGCACCGAGATCGAGCAATTCTACGGCAACTCTTTTCCCGAGCGCAGCAGCATCTTGCAGGGGGGCAGTGCGTACAACCCTGAACAGTTGCACGCCGTCGAGTGAAGCGACAAGGCCCGAGAGTTCGACAATTTTTCCGGCAATGCGCGCATGGCCGCCAATGGGAACCTGGCAACCGCCTTCGAGTTCCTCTAACAGGCTGCGTTCTGCTCGAATGGCGACGGCGGTTCCGGAGTGGTTTAGAGGAGCAAGAAAATGGCGCATACGGTAGTCTGCGGACCTCGCCTCGATTCCCAGCGCACCCTGTCCTACGGCTGGTATGAATTCCACCGGGTCCATATACATCGTAACCCTGTCCTGCCAACCCATCCGCTTGAGTCCGGCCGCAGCAAGCAAGATTGCGTCGAATCCACCCTCATCCAGTTTCCGGAGGCGTGTATCGAGATTCCCGCGAAGATTGCGGACCGCAAAATCGGGGCGCATGGCTCGTATCTGAGCCCCCCGGCGGAGGCTGCTGGTGCCGATGACCGCTCCATGACAGAGATCGCCGATTGTTTTGCCTTTTCTGATAATCAGAGCGTCGCGCGGGTCGTCGCGCTCAGGGATGGCGACTATCTCGAGGCCGGCGGGCAAAACGGCGGGAATGTCTTTCATGCTGTGGACCGCCATATCAGCAGATCCGTCCGCCAGGGCGTCCTCTATCTCCTTTACGAAAAGCCCCTTGCCCCCAACCTTTGCCAGAGGAACGTCGGTAATTTTGTCACCGGTTGTCTTTATGATTTGAAGTTCAAACCGGCTTTCAGGCCAGAACTTCTCCAGGGCAGCCTTTATGATCCCGCTCTGTTGAAGCGCCAGCATACTGCCGCGGGTAGCAATCCGGATCAGTTCCTTTGTCAAAAATGTTTTCCTCTTTTTCAACCTTTAATGACACGTGCTGCAGCTTCCGCCCGCACATCCCGAACAGCCGGATGCCGCCGTACCAATGCGGCTGCTCGCCGCCCCCTTGTCCCCGCCGCTCTTGAAACCGCAAACGGACATCATCTTATGGACATTGGAAGATTCACACTTCGGGCACCTTACCGGTTCCGCCTCATCACTCCTGAAAACAAGTCTTTCGAAACACTCGCAACAATTGCAGCACTCGTATTCGTATATCGGCATTTCGACCCTCCACGCAAGCCCTCAGTTACTAAAAGACCGGTAAGAATAACATGTCAGCGCGCAACGTCCAACTCAATAAGATCACCGTCGTGGACAGCCTTGAAGGCTCGAGCGTCTCCAGTCAGTTTTCCGATCACGTTGACGGCGCTCGCAGGGCGGATTTCTTCTCCACGGCTGACCGGAGTCGGACCAAAAAAAATGCAGAACGCCCGGCCCGAGGGCCAGTATCCAAGTTCGCCGGCCTGGACTACTTCAGCAGCCGTGGAATCGAGCTTCCGATCGACCGGGACCTGGAAATAAATTTCGTCCCCCCATGTGTTGGCCTCACCGGTCAACGGAAGCGCGGTGAAAAGCGCCAACGCTGTAGGTGAATCGTTTAGCTCGGCGCTCATTTCGATAGTGCCGGACCGGATAAAAATCTTACGGCTCATAAGTTGTCCTTCTCAGCAATCAAGGAATTTAATTCCTAAATTCCTCAACTGGCAATTATTCAATTCGTTTTAACAAACGGTTCTTTTCATGGTTTAGGGCGCCCAGCAGGGGACATGATGGACAGCGGTGAACGCTTGCCTTGCTTCATGCTTCTTGCTCCACGCTCCCGATCTCCTCCAGGACCGCTGCTATCAACAGCGGAAACATTATTTCATGGTGGCCCGTAAGATTTATACCGACGCCGCCGCCCGTGGTGGGCCTTTGCACGACATTGGTAAGCGGCCTGTAGTGCCGGAGGAAATCCATGTTTATCGCGGTGAGGCCATCGAGTGGGAAGCCAATGTTTCTGGCTACGCTGACCGCTTTGAGAAAGACCTCCGGCATGACCACGGCTGAGCCCAGGTTTATGAAAACCCCGTGCTGCAAGGTAGAAACAAGTGAGCAAAACAGGCGGAAGTCAAATTGGCTCAGCGCTCCCATTGCAGCGCCGTCCATTTCCGGATGCATGTGTATGATGTCGGTCCCGATTGCCACGTGGACAGTCACGGGCAGATTACACCGGGCGGCGGTGGCCAGGAGGCTCGCATCCGCACAGGGCGTTCTTTCCATGAGCAGCGCCTCGCCAACCGCTTTTCCAAGGCCTTCAGTGCGTTCGGAATAAGCCTTCAAAACGGCCCGGTGGATGAATTCAGCCGTTTCGCGCACCATCCCGAATTCGCCGCTCCCAAGATGCGCCGCAACGTCCTCCGAGGTCTTCCCTGCCAACGCGATTTCCACATCATGAATCATTCCAGCGCCGTTCATGGCGATCCCCGAAAGAAGGCCACGCTCGATTGCATAGATGATAACGGGATTGAGTCCGACTTTTATGGGATGAGCCCCCATTGCCAGAATAACGGTTTTTTCGTTTTTGACTGCTCCGGATATGGCGGAAGTCGCTTTTCGAAGATCTTCGGCGGCCAGTGTAGAGGGCAGAGAATCCATAAACTGCCGAAACGAACTTTGACACGGCACCGGATGAGCAAAATCAGCAATCGTTACCTTGCTTTGCCGATCCTGGAGGCTGGTCATTTTTAGCCCGCCAAACTCGATGGGCTTCCAGCCGGATTTACGCGCTCCCATTTGCATTCTCCTGAGATGAGTGAGGTTACCGTGTTTTGAACAAGAGTTTATGCTTAAGTTATTGACCCGCGAGCCGCATGGAATCGAGTCCGGGCCAGGCTCTGATCCAGGGGCGCGTTCCAACTCTTCACCCACTCACCCGCTCGATTTTCGCCCCCACGGCGGTAAGTTTTTTCTCGATTGCCTCGTAGCCGCGGTCCAGATGATAAATCCGGGTGATTTCACTAACTCCTTCGGCTGCCAATGCGCCAAGGACAAGCGAGGCCGAGGCCCGGAGGTCTGTTGCCATAACGGGCGCTCCGGAGAGTTTTCTGACCCCGCGCACGATGGCGGTCCTGCCGTCGAGATCGATATCGGCGCCCATGCGCTGCAATTCGAGTACGTGCATGAACCGGTTTTCGAATATGCGCTCTTTTATCAGGCTGACCCCGCTTCCAATGGCCATGAGCGCCATGAACTGGGCCTGCATGTCGGTCGGAAAGCCCGGAAAGGGCCGTGTTTCAATGTTTACGCTGCGTATCTTGCCTTTGCGGCTGACCTCGACAGAGTCCCCATTGATCACGATCGAAAGCCCGGCATCGCTCAGTTTTTGGATTATCCCCTGGAGATGGTCGGGCCTGCACCTCTTGAGCTTCAGCATGCCTCCCGCAATTCCGGCGGCCACAAGGTATGTGCCGGCTTCGATCCTGTCGGGAATTACCTCGCAACTTGACGGGGTAAGTTCGCGAACTCCTGTGACGATGATTTCATCTGTGCCTGCGCCTTCGATCTGTGCTCCCATCCGGTTCATATAGTCTGCAAGCGCCACTACTTCCGGCTCGCGCGCCGAGTTTTTCAAGACCGTGACCCCATCAGCCAGACAGGCGGCCATCATGATGTTTTCGGTCCCGGTTACCGTTACCTGCTCGAAGTTGATGAGAGCACCCCGCAGTCTTTTTGCCCGCCCCACTACATAGCCGTGCTCAAGGTCAATTTCCACGCCCATCTGTTCGAGGGCTTTGAGGTGCAGATTTATGGGTCGAGCCCCAATGGCGCACCCGCCCGGAAGAGAAATGCGAGCGCGCCGATAGCGGGCAAGCATTGGTCCGAGCACAAGAACGGAAGCACGCATCGTCTTGACCAGATCGTAGGGGGCCTCGAGCGTGTGAATGTCCGAGGTGTCTATCTGAAGAATGTGATCGTGCTGGGAGGCAGCTCCCATATGTGCGAGCAGGGACTGCATGGTCCGTATATCGCGCAACTGGGGCACGTTGCTGAAGCTGTGCCTGCCGCTTGCGATAAGGGTCGCAGCCATGAGAGGCAAAGCGCAGTTTTTGGCCCCGCTGATCAGCACTTCACCGTTCAGGGGGGACCCTCCTTCGATAATCAGTTTGTCCATGAACTAAACCCCTCTATCGCGAACGTGCAGGACTCTTTTTATGCCTGAGTAGTCCTCGATGAATTCGAATTTTCCGGCTAACTCAGATGGAAACCCTGCTTCAAGGATCTCCGCCTGCCCCATTCCGATTTCCATGAGAAAAGATCCCTGCGGTTTCAAACAGGCACTAAACCCTTCGAGAATCTTTCGAATCAGGGCCAGACCCACCTTTCCTCCGCCTCGAAGAGCGGAATCGGGCTCATAATTGGCGATTTCCGGCGCGAGGTCAAGAAGTTCTGCATCAGATACATAAGGGGGATTGGAGACGATGAGATCGAACAGAGGCCGGGCCGCAATGGCCTCGAAAAGGTCCATGACGACGAAGGAAATCCGTTCGGCCACCCCGTTTCGCACGGCGTTGCTTCGAGCTACCTGAATAGCGGACCATGATTTATCCGCTGCAATGATCCTTAGCCCGCTGCGCTCGTGGGCAAGTGCGACCGCTATTGCCCCCGATCCGGTACCTAGATCGAGGACAAGTCCAGGCTTATGTTCTGCGATCTCCAGCGCCCTTTCAACGAGTACTTCGGTCTCGGGGCGCGGGATAAGGACTGCGGGCGTAACCTCGAACTCCAAAGACCAGAATTCCTGCTTTCCGGTGATGTATTGGGTCGGCTCGTAAGCGGCCCTGCGCCGTACGAGGCCCCGGAATCGCGTCAGTTCCTCAGGGGAAAGCGGCTTGTCGTGGTTGAGGTAGAGCTGGACCCGTTCCATCCCCAGTGCATGGGCCAGAAGCACTTCCGCATCGGCCCTTGGCTGCTCGAATCCTTTGCCTTTGAAGTATCCCATTGTCCACTGGAGAACCTTCAGGACAGTCCATTGCTCTTCCATTCATTTGCCTTGTAAGGGGGTCTGAAAACGGATATCAGATAGGCGGATAAAGCCCTGCGCCCTCCGATTCGATACTCGACTTCGCACTATTGTGCAATCGAAAAGGCGAAGTGCAAAGGAGGTCAAAGACTTTGCTCAAAGGAATTCATTCATACAAGGAGGGAAATATTATGATGCCTGTTGGCCCACTAATGATCGAGCACCGTCTCATCGAAAGGATGATCCGGGTGATCGGCGTCGAACTCATCCGAATGGAAGAAAAGGGGGAAGTAAACCCCGGATTCGTGGATGTAGCTGTAGATTTCATAAGGACCTACACGGACAGTTGCCACCATGGAAAGGAAGAGGACATCCTCTTCAGGGACCTCAGGCTGAAGCCTCTTACGGGCGAGCTGGAACGCATCCTTTACGAGCTGATCGAGGATCATCGCAAAGG
Source organism: Syntrophobacteraceae bacterium (assembly GCA_049520315.1). GTDB lineage: Bacteria > Desulfobacterota > Syntrophobacteria > Syntrophobacterales > Syntrophobacteraceae > SbD1. The sequence goes on along the minus strand of JBEKPW010000045.1, from coordinate 16,056 downwards.
AAGAGAAGCGGTAGCACAGTTGGTCAAAGCCAAGGAAGAATACCTGCGGGGAGAAAGTGAAGCCGTCTCCCGCATAATTGCCTGCTTGCGCTTCCTGGTCGAATTCTATCCGAAGCACATCGAAAAGGAGGACCGGCACTTCTTTCTGCCTTGCATGGGCTATTTTACAAAGGAAGAAAAAGATGCCATGCTAAAGGAGGAGATGGATTTCGACAGAAATTTCGTTCATGTGAGATACAAAGCTGTAGTGGAAAGTGCTGAACGGAGATAGGAGGACAGAGGCCGGAGAAAAAGACCCTCGGCGATCTCCGCCCCCCGCCGGGAATAGAGATCGCCCTCCGTCTTCAGCCTTCCGTCCTCGCGCCCCCCGTCTACTCACTCTCTTCCATCGAAGAAAACAACGCCGCCTTTTCGTCGGCTGTAACTTCGTCCAACACGGATACAGGAGGTGGTTCCTCCGCGCACAGCCGGTCTCTGCCCGAATTTTTAGCTTCGTATAGAAGCCGGTCGGCCCTGTTCAAAAACTCGCCCACTGTACACTCATCGGTGTAACGGAAAACGGCTACGCCGAAACTTGCGGTAATCCTCACGGTTTCCGTACCGAAAGAAACCGGGTTGCTGCCAATGTTTTCCCGCAGCCGCTCCGCGATTGCTATCGACTCTCTGAGGGCAGCGCCCGGCAAAATGAGGGCAAATTCTTCGCCCCCATAGCGGCAGGGCACATCCATAACCCGAACACTCTCTTTCAGGGCCTTGCCAAACTGGGCAAGAACAACATTGCCGCATTCATGTCCATAAAGCGTGTTCACGTTTTTGAAATGATCCAGGTCGATCATGACCAGGCCGGTAGGGAGTTCCGTTCGCCTGGTCCTTTCCATCTCTATTTCGAGAGATCTTTGCATATATCGGAAGTTATAGAGGCCGGTGAGCGCATCGACGAAGGAAAGCTCCTCGAGTTGGCGGCACCGCTCACGCAGCAGTTCAATTTCTTCCACCAGTGAGCACTGCTTTAGAGTTGGGCACCCATTTGCAGTGCATCCCTGTTCGACATTTTCAAGTTTACTCAAAGCCCCCTCCCCAAAAACGACAGTGGCCATGTGGTGACCGTATTAAATCAATGCCTCGCAGAGTTCAAGCAACTCCCTCTCCGCCGTCGGCCCATTTTTGCCTTCCGTCTTCCCTTTTCCGTCCTCCGTTATCCGTCCTATGTTTCATCGGCTGAGACTCTCACCGTCTGAAGCGGAAAGACCGGGAAATCAACGCAGAACCTGATCCACTTGTTCGGATGAGCTTCCGAGAGGCGATTGCCATTGATGTCTTCGAACGAATCAAGAAAATGAGAGCCACTTGACCCGTCAGGATAAAGAAACTCCAGCCTCCGGCCGCGTACCAGCCTGGATCTGACCTCGACGAATATTTTTCCCCCGGCCCCCGGGTCTGCCGACATTGAATCGCCATGGGGACGGGGACGTACCAAACCTGCCAGGGTATGGGTCTGAAGATATGAAACCCTCGTTTCCACATTGGATTTGTGCGTTTGGGCACTCTCGAACAGATTACCTTTTGTGTAGGGGCGGTGACTTACTTTTTGCAGGTCTTCGATCCAGTTCGGTTCGGTTCTGTACTCCGTCTCCCGTCCTCCGTCAGCCCAGCGGTCGATCGCCTGCCGGTATGCCCGCGTTACGCTCGCCACGTAGAGCGGTCCCTTCATGCGGCCCTCGATTTTGAACGAGTCTATTCCGAGGCGTGCCAGTGGGCCAATCTCCTCCAGCAGGCAGAGGTCCTTTGAATTGAATACATAAGTACCGAGCGAATCTTGCTGCACAGGGAAAAATTCACCGGGCCGCTTTTCTTCGACCAGCCCCCAGGACCACCGGCATGGTTGAGTGCAGAAGCCGCTGTTGGCGCTCCGGTTTACACTTCTCCGGGGGTGAAGGGCACTGTTTCCTTCCCCCTTTTCTAAAGGGGGGCCGGGGGGATTTAGAAACGCGCTCATCAGACAGCGGCCCGAATAGGACATGCACATCGCACCGTGGACGAATATTTCGATTTCGGCCTTAGATTTTCCAGCAATCTCGGCCATTTCTTGAAAACTCAATTCACGGGCAAGATTTATCCTGCGTACTCCCTGCTCTTGCCAGAATTCCACACTCGACGAATTGGTCGTGTTTGCCTGGGTGCTGAGATGAATGGGGATTTCAGGAGCATATTTGCGTGCAAGCAGCAGTACGCCCGGGTCCGAGATTATAAGAGCATCGACCTTGAGTTCCTGGAGATATTCGAGGTACGGAGGGATTTTCTTCAAGTCCGGCTGGCGCGCAAAAATATTGACGGCCACATAGATTTTTTTGTCGAGCCTATGAGCAATAAAGCTTGCCGTCGCCATGTCCTCGGTGTCAAGATTATGAGCAAAGCCACGTAGCCCGAAATCTTTTCCCGAAGCATAGACCGCATCGGCGCCGTACAAAAAGGCAATCCTCAGCTTTTCCAGGCTGCCGCCCGGTGAAAGCAGTTCGGGCTTTGATGCTATTGATCGCAGCGCTCGATTCATTAATTGCCAATCTTTCGGGTGTAGTTTTTCCACATGTCGCATTTTATACTTATCGTGATTATTTGACAAATCCGGCGTCTACATATACTTATCCTGAGCGTTCGACCGAGGCTCGATAATTTTATTTTTAACGGGAGCGAATCAATACAGGATAGAAGCAATTCTCATTCCATTTCTTCCGAACGTGAGCGCAACCGGATTGCCTGGCTCAGTCTCAAACTGGTGCCGGGCCTGGGAAACAGGTCTATCCTGCGCCTTCTGGAGGTTTTCGGGTCTGCCGAAAGGGTCCTTGCCGCTGGACTAAGGGACTTATGCGAAACCGGCCTGACCTGGGACAAACCACTCCATGCGCTTGCCGCAAAGCAGTTTCTCAGAGACCCGCAAACGGAGTGGACGTACCTTAAGAGCAAGAATTTCCAGCTGATATGTATCGGGGATGATGAGTATCCTGCAATTCTGGTCAAAATCCCGGACCCTCCGGCTGTTTTGTTTTCCTCGGGCGAACTCTTGCCTCGAGACCTGGTCTCCATTGCCGTGGTCGGCTCGAGGTACGCCTCTCCCGCCGGAATAATATTTGCAGAAAGATTGAGCTCGGATATGGCCTTTAGCGGCCTCACCGTCGTGAGCGGCCTTGCGCTCGGAATAGACTCCGCCGCACACCGTGGGGCGCTCAAGGCCGGGGGCAGGACATTGGCCGTTCTAGGATGCGGAATCGATGTGAATTATCCGTCTACAAACGCCGATCTCAGGCAGGAAATAGCCAGGGCCGGGGCCTTGCTGACTGAATTCCTGCCCGGCGCCCCTCCTTCTTCCGGCAATTTCCCATCGAGAAACCGCATAATCAGCGGCCTCTCTCTCGGAGTTGTCGTAGTGGAAGCCGCCGAGAGGAGCGGTTCGCTTATAACCGCTCGTTTCGCCCTTGAACAGGGCCGGGAAGTTTTCGCCGTCCCCGGGATAGCCCAAAGTATGCGCAGCAAGGGTGCGCACCGGCTTATCAGGCAAGGCGCCAAGCTGGTCGAATGCGTCGAGGACGTTCTTGAGGAAATCCGGCCCCTTATCCGTTCGGCACCATCTTCCCCTACCTATAGCGGTAGGAGCGGGCCTTGCCCGCGAGGGACGGAAAAACCTCACAGCCCTGCGGAAACAATTTCGTCCTCCCCGTTCATTGAAGGGCCGAATAGCCCGGAAGCAACAAATCTTTTGAGAATTATGGATAAAATTCCGAAACATATTGATGAAATAGCTCAGGAGGCAAACATGCCGGTCCAGCATGCCGCCGCGATTCTGCTCGAACTGGAACTCAGAGGGCTTGTCTCTCAGTTGCCGGGAAAATATTTTATTTCTGGACTATAATATAAAAAGTTTTAGTGAGGTAATCTTCTAATGTCAAAATCGCTCCTGATTGTTGAATCTCCCACCAAAGCGAAGACCCTTGAGCGTTATCTGGGCAAGGACTTCATCGTTAAAGCCAGCGTCGGCCATGTCAAGGATCTTCCCGGCAATAAACTGGGAATCAACCTCGATGGGGAATTCACGCCGCAATACCAGGTTTTGCGCGGGAAGAAAAAAATAATAGAGGAACTCCGAAAGGCCGCCTCCAGGGTCGATGCCGTCTATCTTGGCCCTGATCCGGACAGGGAAGGAGAGGCGATCGCCTGGCATATCGCCGAAGAAATCGGATCCACGGAAAAACCGATTCGAAGAGTTCTTTTCTACGAGCTTACGCGCAAGGCGATCAAGGAAGCCCTGGAAAAGCCGAACGAACTTAACCGAAAGCTTTATGAGGCGCAGCAGGCAAGGCGAATCCTCGACCGGCTCGTCGGGTACATGATCTCGCCTCTTTTGTGGGAGAAAGTGAGAGCGGGTCTCAGCGCAGGGAGGGTGCAGTCTGTTGCCTTGAGGCTGATCTGCGTGCGGGAAGAAGAAATCTACGCTTTCGAAAAGGAGGAATACTGGACAATCGATGCCCGGTTGAGCCCTCGCCCCGATTCTTCTTCCGATCCAATGCCCTTTTCTGTCCAGCTTGTCCGGTACAAAAACAAAAAGTGCGCTATCGGCTCGCAGGCCGAAGCCGAGCAGCATGTGCAAGCGCTCAAGTCCGCCGGCTGGCGCGTAAGCGCCGTCGAAAAAAAGCAGCGGCAAAAAAGCTCATCTCCTCCCTTTATTACCAGCACGCTCCAGCAGGACGCCGCCCGCAGATTTCACTATTCGGCCAAACAGACGATGAGTATAGCACAGAGGCTATATGAAGGAATCGAAATTGGCCAGGATGGCGCTGTGGGCCTCATCACCTATATGCGCACTGATTCGACCCGGCTTTCCCAGGATGCGGTGCAAGCGGCAAGAGAGTTTATCTCGAGCAGGTGGGGAGACAAATACCTGCCTCCAAAACCGATCTTTTACAAATCCAGGCAGACGGCCCAGGGAGCGCACGAAGCAATTCGGCCTACCGATGTCGGCCTCACTCCCGAAAGCGTCTCGAAGTACCTCACCAAAGAGCAGTTGAACCTCTACGCCCTTATCTGGAAAAGGTTTGTAGCCTGCCAGATGTCCCCTGCCCTCATAGATCAAACTACGATAGACGTTACGGCGGGCGATTATACGCTGAGAGCGATCGGTTCGGTGATCGTTTTCCAGGGATTTCTGGCCCTCTACGAAGAGGGCAAAGATGAGCCCGAAAACGGGCAACCAGACGAAAGGCTCCCGAACCTCTCTCAGGGTCAGCCCCTCGACCTCCTCGGAATCGAACCGAAGCAGCATTTTACGCAGCCTCCGCCAAGATACACGGAGGCCACTCTGATCAAAACCCTGGAAGACCTTGGAATCGGAAGGCCCAGCACCTACGCGACGATAATATCCACTGTCCTGGAGAGGGAGTATGTTTTGCGCCAGAAACAGCGTCTGCTCCCGACCGAACTGGGAGTTATGATCAACTCGCTTGTTTCAGCGAATTTTCCGGACATTGTGGACGTGAAATTTACCGCTAATATGGAAAAAGATCTCGACGAGATAGAACATGGAGGACGCAGCACTCAGCATCTTCTGAGCGATTTCTACGGACCTTTTTCAAAGACCCTGGAGTCCGCCCGCAAAGGGATGGCCAACCTGAAGAGCGCAGGCTGGCCCACGGACCTCAAATGTCCGCGCTGCTCCAAGCCCCTGGCCATCCGTTTGAGCCGCAGCAACGGTGCGTTTCTTGCCTGCAGCGGATATCCGAAATGTTCGTTCACTTCTGATTATGAAAGGGATGAAAAGGGACATATTCATCCAGTCGAACAAAAGCAGCCCGAGTTTTCCGGGGAAATCTGTGAAAAATGCGGTAAACCCATGGCGCTCAAGCGCGGCCGCTACGGCGCTTTTCTAGCCTGTACGGGATATCCGGGATGCCGGAATACCCGGCCCGTTTCTACCGGCATCCGCTGCCCGCGCGAGGGATGTGGCGGCGAGTTGGTGGAGCGTACGAGCAGGCGGGGCCGATTTTACGGGTGCAATAAGTATCCGGCGTGCAAAATGTTCTTTCAAGGAGAGCCGGTTCAGGAAAGCTGCCCATCGTGCAATGCTCCGGTTCTTTTTCGCAGACAGGGGAAAACGGGTAACGGGACCCTGTTTTGCATAAATCCGTCCTGTAAGTTTAAAAGGAAAGAAGAACCGGAACAGGAACTGGTGAAAAATGGGTGAAGCCCTGGTTGAATCAATCCCGTTAATTGGCGGCCAGATTTTTGCCTTCATAGTCGGGTGCATCCTTGGCAGCTTCTACAATGTGGTCATTTACCGATTACCATTAGGCCAGTCGATTGTTCGGCCGGCCTCGAGGTGTCCGGCCTGCGGAAATGCGATTGCAGCCTATGATAATATACCGCTGGCGAGCTATCTTTTGCTGGGCGGAAGGTGCCGCCACTGCAAGGTTTCGATATCTCTTAGATATCCTCTCGTAGAAGGTCTGAGCGGCCTTTTGGCGCTGCTCCTCTTTCGCCGATATGGGCTTCATCCTCAACTGGCCATCGAGTTCATCTTCTGTTCGCTCCTGCTAATAATCACCATGATCGACTTCGATACTTTACTGATTCCCGATATTCTGTCACTGCCCGGCATCGTGCTGGGCCTTGCGCTCTCCTTGTTCACCCCCAGGCTTTTGTGGTGGGAGTCGCTTATGGGGATAATTCTGGGCGGAGGGATTTTCTACCTGATCGCAGCAGGGTATGCGCTTGTAAGACACAAAGAAGGGCTTGGCGGGGGTGACATAAAGTTGTTAGGGATGATAGGGGCTTTCATCGGGTGGAAGGGAGTCGCATTTACCATCCTGGTGTCCTCGGTTTCGGGCATGATTATTGCTCTCCCTCTCATGTGGCGATCCGGAAAAGGCCTCGGCTCAACTTTGCCCTTCGGCCCCTTTCTCGCTTTTGGCGCAATATCATACATCTTTTGGGGCGAGCTTTTCTACCATTGGTACTTTTCCGTCCTGCTCGGGATGTAGAAAAAATGACGCGCAGATGCTTCTTCGTGCCTGAAGTCGCCTCGGACACACGGATTTTCGATCTCCCGCCACGCCTTTCACGCCAGTTGGATGGCGTGTTGCGCGCAAGAGTGGGAGAATCAATAGAATTGCTTGACGGCCAAGGCTCGGCCTGGGCATGCGTTATCACCGGGATTCGCCGGGGAACTGTCAGCGTCTCCCTGACGGGTAAGCTTGACCGCCCAACGTGCGAATCGCCGCTGGCCATCGTGCTGGGCGTTGGAATTGCCCGGTCGGATACGATGGACCTTGTTGTAAGGCAGGCGGCCGAAATGGGCGTTTTGCGCCTGGCTTTTTTCCAGTCTGTGAGAAGCCAATACGGTCTGCGTGGCAAAACCGCCGAGAAGAAAAAGGAGCGCTGGTCCAAAATAGCGAGCGAGGCTGCTTGCCAGTGCGGCCGGACAAAAAGGCTTGAAATTGAGATTTTCGAGGACCTGGGCCATTTCCTAACCTCATTCGAAGGTGAAGAAGGGCCGGCAGAGCACACTCTGAAGATATTTGCGCTCGAACGCGAGCCAAGCAGCGGGCTGAGGAACTTACGGAACGAAGCGGGACCGGATATTTCCCGGGTTTTGGCCGTTCTGGGGCCCGAAGGCGGTTGGGATAAGGTGGAAACTTCTGCGTTGATAGGCGCCGGGTTCAAGCCGGTAAGCCTCGGGCCAAGGACATTACGCCTGGAGACCGCTGCTGTCGCTCTCATTTCTTTCATCCAGCTTCTGTGGGGCGATATGGAAGAGGGTCTTTTTTATGGCTCACCCTAAGAAGTAGCGGGAGCGTGAAGAGAATTCAAAATTTAACGGAAATGTCAGGGCGAATGGCAGGCTTTTTGTACTGCGTAGGGACGATCAAGATCAACAGGAACGTAGAAGTGCGTTCACCTTATTTTGAGGATTTGAAAACAGACAGAATTAAGGGGTTACGGATTGAAGGATGCAGGATTAATTCATACCTAAACACCTAAATTTCTAAATTCCCTGATAGAGGGGGTGCTTACAATGAAATGTACTAAATGCGGCTACGTTAGTTTCGACTACCTTTCGGAATGTAAAAAATGCCGAACCAGCCTGACGGCCGCCAGAGACGGTTTCGGATTTGCAGGCGAAAAACCGACGGTCCCGTTCCTGCTTGGATCTCTTCTCAGCGTCTATGAATCTCCCGCGCACATGGAGAGCACCGTCGTGGAGACCGAAATGTCCACCCCGTTTAGCTTCGGAGAGGGGGTTGGTGACGGATTCCGGCTGGAAAAGCCAGAAAACCAAACGGGAGAAATAGCCTCGGCAGTCGTGAACCCCGATGAGTCGGAGGAGGATTTCAGCTTGCTCGACCTCTCCGACGAGGAACTCGAACTGCTCATCGACAGAGAATCCTTCGGAAGCGTCGAGGTGGAGGCGATCCCGCCGGGAAGCGATAGGGGCAGTACGGGTAATCGCGCACCTGAACCGCTTTTGACCCCTGAACCCACGCCCTTTGAAATTTCACTGCCGGAGGGCGAAACCCAATCAGCGGCGGAAACGGCGCAGGACGAACTGGCTCTGGAATTTGATGATTATCCGCATGGACTCGACAGCGAACCGGAAATCACCCCCACCGTCGAGCTGATTCCTGAATTACTTGGAGATCCGAAGGGACTTGCACAAGCGCACGAAGATACTGACGAATTCAAACTGGGACCTGAGCAGGCCTGGCCAGAGCCCGAAGGTTCAATAGACGATTTTGTAATCGAGCTCTCGGAAAACGACCTTGAAACTCTTCTCGAGGAACTGCGCAGCACTCCAAAAGGCGAAACCTGAGGGGTAACTTTTGACGGGATCAATCCCGACAGGCGCGCCTAAAGTTGTCTCCATCCGGAAACACCGGATGAACGTAGGAGAATTTCACCTCACCAGAACTCCACGACCCGTTACAGCCTGCCAATGGGGTCCCCTCACCTGATCCGGGGGATCCCGTCCGGGGTTTCTGTTCGGATTTTTCAGCTTGGGAAAAAACCGCTTTTCGTCTCCGGATCAGCTCCGGGGGATTTTAACGCGGAGGCGTACACAGAAGTTAGAAGGGTGCATTTTTCACATTTCACTCTCCACTCCTCACTCTTCACTCTTCACTATTAAGTGATTGACACTCAACGCCAATTCCGCTAGCATTCGCAGGCTGTGGCGAGGTAGCTCAGTCGGTAGAGCAGTGGACTGAAAATCCTCGTGTCCTCAGTTCGATTCTGAGCCTCGCCACCAGAAATTCGGAAGGGTTACGGTCAGTTAGCCGTAGCCCTTTTCGATTTTTGGAGGGGGAAATCGGAGATTGTAACCGTATCTGTAACCGTCTGGCAGGCAAGGTAGTCTTGCTGCTTTTGTGCGGCTAACTTTAGATCACGATCATTGACTATATTATACCGATCAAAAACACTCCGTGTCCGGTGTCCAGAAACCTTCATGGCAATTACTTCTGGTATTTCCGCTCGGATCATGTTGCGAACAGCCGTCCTCCGAAAATCATGAAATATTTTTGCTCCAGCTTTGGCTTTCTCACAGGCTTTGATCCAGGCTTTGCGGAAATTATTTATTTTGCCATTTTCTCTCCTGTTGAGGAACACGCAAGGATATAGGTTGGGGCTTCCCTTGCGAAGCTCCCACTGCTTTTCAAAAACGGCCCTTACCTCGTCATCCATATAGATCGTTCTAGCGTCATCGTTTTTTGTCTCACCGGGGTTCAGGTTGATAACGCCATTTTTCCGGTCAACCTGCGACCATTCCAGGCCGATTACTTCGGAAAGTCTCCAGCCAGTTCTGTAACCAACTGTAACCACTCCTTTGAGGTAATCGGGCAAGGCATCACGAAGTGCCAAAAATTTGGCGTGCTCGAAAAATCCTTTTCGGACATTGTTCTCCTCCAACATGGGAATGAAGGGAACCTTATCTACCTTCGGCGGCGTACAAATTGCTCCGAGTTTGAACATACGCTTTAGTGCGGCCAATTCTCTGTTGATAGTTGCATTTGCTCCACCTTCTTCGAGGCGGTGTTCGATATACTTCTTTACCTTCGCTGTTGTGATCTCAGTGGTACGAGATCCATCAAAAAAATCCTTCAGATGAGCAAGGCTGGCCTCTGCTCTCCTGATGCTCTTTTTCTTGTTTATGCGGTAATCGGTCAAAAAATCATCGGCCAGTTCATTGTATTTGATCTTCTCAAAGAGGATACCAGGCATCTTCCCTTGGGCGATCTCACCTTCCCGCAGTTCAAGTAATTTCTTTGCGACCATCTTTTTTTCACTCTCAGAGCTTTCATAAAACGGCTTGCCACTCTTATAGTATTTTAGCCACCAAATTTTCCCTCTCTGGTAGAGCATCCCCATATCAAATCCCTCCACTTCGATTATTGAAAATCTGATTCGAACTCACCTGATAAAGGCTCTTCAGTCATTTTTTTGAAAATTCGTCACAATTTCTCACTTCTCTTCCCATATCTATAATTTCCATATTGAGGTTCAGAATACGCACATTGCGCATATTACTTATGCCATCCGTATAAAACTCGACTTTTTTGACTGAGAAGTGACTCCTCGCCACAAAAAAGGTGAAATTGATTTCAATATCTGAGTGTATGATATGGAGTATGTTTGACAGTTAACTGTAGAATGAGTTTGAAGGATGTCCATACATTCCTCGATTTGGATTTTATTGCGTTATATTTATGGCTACGATTATATCATACAATCACAAAATATGCAATGAAATTCGTGTCACTATGCGGATCTACATTGCAATGAATGTATTATTTATGTGATCTGGATTGGGTGAGTTTAGCAAGTTCGATAATGTTTTATAGTGAGTTTAATTGTGGAAGAATTTGTTCTTAAATTGATTACTCAGACTACAAAGCAGGGCCTAAGTCTCCCAAGCTGGTAAACGGCGGCTCTGTTCAGATTAGCTACACGACACGAATGGCTCAGTGAAATCTAAGCTGGCGCATGATCATGGCAATTCGGCTACTGCTCAAAAACAGTACATTTATTCATCCCCGCTTTCGGAATAAATTTTGGGATTAATTTCCTTGAATTTGACTATGAGGGGCGACCACGCCAGTTGGCGAGTAGGCGAAGAATAGAAGATAATCTGATTCACTCATCATTATCTGCTGGGTAACCACAATCGGATAAGTACCGCTCAAAAACCTCCCTGAACCTGACTTGGTGACCATGTCCTGGGAATGGGATCGGTTCATGGTGGCCAAACCGTGGTCCCGTTTTTCCGCATCCAAAGGTGCAGCCACTTTTAAAGTATGCACCAAGTAGGATCGAGCGAGATTTTGCCTTCAATACGGTGGTGCGGCAGGTACTGTACCGTGCATTGTTGAATTGAGTTTTCCTGCTCCATCAGGTAAATTAGACAAGATCCATTGCAACTGTGGAAGTCGCATTTGTGGGTATGATCAAAACGCAGTGTCTCATGTCTCAAGGCATCCATGCAGCCAGGAATAGCAGATGACTGCTGTGGGGAAGGGGGGCCAGTGAGCGGCGAATATGAGGATTGTAGGGGAAGTCTAGCAAAACTGATAGAATGGTACACAACTAGAAAGGCTCAGCGGAATGAGGCTACAACTCGCCTTCAGCTAATCGACAGATTATTTTTCGAGTGCTTGGGGTGGTCAAAGGACGATGTCATTTTAGAAGAGCCTTACGGCCAGGAATTTGCCGACTACACGTTTAGTTCCCCAAGGAGAATTTTAATTGTTGAGGCTAAAAGAGAGGGGCAGTATTTTGAGCTTCCAGTGGGCAAAGAGCGTATTGAATACTCGATACAATCACTCATGCGTGACAATGCATCACTCAAAGCAGCCCTGGAACAGGTCACTGGATATTGCCAATCACGTGGGGTTCCTTTTGGGGTTGTATGTAACGGCGATCAGATTGTTGCTTTGATTGCCGCCCGAAGTGACGGACTCCCTCCACTCGATGGTAAAGCTCTTGTTTTCCCTTCCCTTGATTTTGCTTTAAGTCATTTCCAAGAACTCTGGAATGCCCTATCAAAGCCAGGTATAGAAAAGAAATATCTCTATTTTACACTCATTGGTGATGTGCGTCGTGAACTTCCACAAAAACTGTCGTCTACTATATCCAGATATCCAGGCACAAAAAGCAGGAACATATTTCAAACAAATCTTCAAATTCTGAGTGAACTGGTCATTGAGGACATAGCTCGTTCAAGTGATTTGGAGACTTTATTTTTGAAGGAGTGTTATTGTCTAAGTGGAGCATTATCACAACATTCCTTGATAAGTAAATATATTCTACAAACACGATACGCCGCTCTTTTTGATTCATCAGCCCCTGGTCCACTCACAATTCCACTTACTGACAAAAAAGGCATTTCTCCTGAACTAATAGCAGAGAGCCTGAGCAGAAGGCCAATCCTTTTGATAGGCGACAGAGGGGTTGGAAAAACCACTTTTGTTAATCATCTGATCCGCATTGATGCGCCTGAAGTCTTTCAAGATGCTGTTACACTTTACATAGATTTTGGCTCTCAAGCGGCATTAGCACTGAATTTGCGTGAGTTTGTACCACAAGAAATAATTCGTCAGTTGCGTGACAGTTACCAAGTCGATGTAGAAGAACGCAATTTCGTGCGTGGTGTATACAATTTAGAGATCGAGCGATTCAATAAAGGAATTTATTCTGACCTAAAAGAAACCACTCCTGCTCTATTTCGTGAAAAGGAAGTTAACTTCATTGAACAAAAGATTAGTAATATAACGGAGCATCTCAAGGAGTGTCTGCAACACATTTCGAAGGGACGGCGAAAGCAAATAGTAGTGTTTCTTGATAATGCCGATCAAAGGAGTGATAAAGATCAAGAAGAGGTATTTCTCATGTCGCAAGAGCTTGCCCAACATTGGCCAGCTACAATCTTTGTCGCTCTGCGGCCCGAAACGTTCCATAGATCCAGACAGGTCGGGGCGTTGAGTGGGTATCATCCAAAAGCCTTCACAATATCACCGCCTAGAGTCGATCTGGTGATTGAGAAGCGTCTTCAGTTTGCGCTTAAACTTACAAGTGGGGAAATTCCTATCCAGTCAACGGGCCAAGGAATAAAAATTCAGCTTAGTAGCCTTGATATAATCATTAGAGTAATGTTAGATTCTTTGCGACGCAACAGTGATCTCGCAGAGTCAATCGATAATATATCAAGTGGGAATGTTCGCCTAGCTCTTGATCTCATAAAAGGCTTTTTTGGGAGTGGACACGTTGACACTGAAAAGATCGTTAAAATATATGAAGATCAGGGTAATTACTTCATTCCACTTCACGAATTCCTTCGGGCAGTCATATTCGGAGATGCTGAGTATTTCGATCCTGACCCGTCGCCGATAGTAAATCTTTTTGATGTTTATTATCATGACAGCAAAGAGCATTTTCTTCTCCCTGTTCTTTTGGGAATGCTGAATGCTACTATGGCCTCTCGCATTAATGAAGGTTTTCTTGATACAAATATAGCGTATGAGCAACTTCAAGGTCTAGGGTTCGCTCCCGAACAGATCGATTTTGCAATTAACAGAGGGTGTAAGAAAAATATTATTGAAACAATTGCTAGAAAGTTACCCGATCCAATCCACGGAATGCCACCCGCACTCCGTGTGACATCCGTTGGACTCTACCATTTAAACAGGCTTTGTTCCAATTTTGTATACATTGATGCAATATTGATTGATGTGCCGATTTTCGAATCACTTTGTAATCTTCAGCTAAGAGATGTTCAGGATATTCATTCAAGACTTGATAGAGCGGATTCATTCAGGAAGTATCTCGATGAAAAATGGGAGCCGTTAAAGAATATTTGGACAGGCTTCAATTGGAGTGCTGCTTCAGTTGACCTCGCAAAACACATCGAGTTCGTCCGAACGAGAGTGTAGTACTAACCTGACCAGCATTCATTGTATTGTGAAAACCTCTGAGTGCCTCTGCCATCGCATCGTAGATTTCTAATTACGACACTGGAAACTTGCCCCTGTCCAAAATTCGGCGTTTCATCTATGTACTCAAGTAAGTCCAAAACCCCAGAGCGAATCCCTATTCCGCCCTTAGTAGATTGCAGTCTATGCTTGTGTGAACCTCAGTTGGGGGACCAATCCTTCGGCGTGTCGCCCAATTAATGGACATCTGGGCAGCAACGTGGTAGTTTTTTGTGTGATTCATGACAGTTGGAGACAATGAAATTACGAGGCCATAATTATTGCTCTGACGGCCTTCAAATGCCTCAGCCTGACTCAGAGGTTCCATAACGCAATGCCGAAAACCCACTCCGCTCAGGAGAATGCCCTTTCGAAAGAATTCACCGGCGAGATCGCAGCGGGATCGCTTCTGGTTACCGAGAGCAGAAAAATTGCCCGATTGCTGCTGGAAGGGGCAGACAAGGATGCTTGGTATCATGCCATTATCGTGGAGAACATCCTCCAAAAGAGAAGTCCATCCTCAGCAATCCGCCAGGCTAGACTGATCAGGCATCGGCTCGAACTCATGACACCCGATCTGTGGAAAATCGTTGCCGAAGGCGGCGCAGAGGTCGCAACACAGGCTCTTCTTGCTGCGGCGATCAAACATAGTCGGTTATTGTCCGATTTCCTGGATCGGGTGGTGCGGCACCATTTTAGAGTTTTTGATTTTCAGTTGTCGGCCAAGGACTGGTCAGACTTCCTGGAAACCTGTGAGCATCTGGATTCAAACGTGATCAGTTGGACCGAAATGACCAGAAAGAAGCTTGGACAGGTGGTTTTCAGGATATTGGCCGAAGCAAAATATGTGGATAGTACTCGATCTTTGAAGCTGACTCCTGTAGTGATGCTGGATGAGGTTCGAAGATACCTTATTGAAAACAAAGAACACTACGTGTTGAAGTGCATGGAAGTTACCCAATGAAGGAAGACCTCAAGCAAAGGCTGAATCAAGTCATTCCCCGCCTAATTTCGGACGAGTTGCTCAGGAATTCGGGACTCGGAAACGAGATTGGTTTCTATATTTTTGACTATCCCCCCGAAAGTGAGCTTGAGGTAAGGGAATACATCCTGTTTGTCCTGGAGCAACTGCCGAAGAAAAAGCCTGGTCTGCGTGCAAAGCACATTAACCTGTTTCAGTTGTTGGTTGAGTACCTCACGTCCAGGGGTTTGCTGGATCGGGCGCTAAAGCTTCAGCGGGAAAAGGGCGATGAGGCCATGTACAAAGCCTTGAAAGGGCCGCTACATGAGGGAAAGCTTGCCAAGGTCTTTATCGATGAAGCCCAACCTCAAAACCATGACTTGATCCTCATGTCCGGTGTGGGGAGCGCCTGGCCGCTGTTAAGAAGCCACACCCTTTTGAACAATCTGCATCCGGTTATGCAGGGTATCCCGTTGGTCGTTTTCTATCCTGGAACCTATGACGGACAAGGGTTGAGACTTTTCGGCAAGCTGGATGAGAGGAACTACTACAGAGCCTTTCGGCTTGTCCCATGACACAACCCTTTGGCCTGTTTCTGAGTTTCGCTCTATTGTTATCGAAGATGGAGATAGAGAGCCGATGCAAATTAGGAACATTTTTGAAAAAGACCTCTTTCGCCCAATCAACGGTGTTGTAAAGGCCGACCAGCAGGACGAAGCCATCGTTTGGCAGGAATTGGACGAATATGTTGTCACCAGGGAACTGGATAAACACTTCCGCAAATTCTTCGATGCCTACCTTGCTGCAATCGATAATCCGAGTGATCCAATCATCGCAGGGAAGATGGGGGTTTGGGTTTCCGGTTTTTTCGGTTCAGGGAAGTCACATTTTATAAAGATCCTCTCCTATCTTCTCAATAACCGTTTGGTTTGCAATCCCAAGAAACCAGTTGAGCAAAAAAGGGCCATCGAGTATTGCGGGCGGCCAGCAAACCTGCCAAAAACGGCGGTGATACAATCGGCCATGTCATGATCAACGCAAACCCCTGCGCCATTGCCGATTTGTGAAGGCAAAATAGAACGGAGGGGGTTC
>JBEKPW010000044.1:0-53555 GCA_049520315.1 Syntrophobacteraceae bacterium | reverse complement strand
GTGCCGGCCTCGTTCTTTGAAATGGCATTTTTCCCTCCTCCGTCTAAGTTTAACCTCCGGAGTGGGAAAATTACATGAAAAGCAAATTATTGCAACATTAATTTGGAATCACTCTACTAGTGAACAGAAAAAAGTAAAAACTCAAAACTAAAAACTCAAAACTCGCAACTTTCTCAATCGTTCCGCCTTCCGAATATCCGGAGCAAAAGCAGGAACAGGTTTATAAAATCGAGGTAAAGCCGCAGAGCGCCGATGACCGCTCCTTTTCGCTCCTCTTCGGACCCGGCAAATCCGCCGTAGGCCATTTCTTTTATGTTTTGGGCATCGTAGGCGGTCAGCCCGACAAAAATGGCTACACCCGCATAGGTTATAAGCCAGTAGATAGCAGGGCTGCTGAAGAAGAAATTAACGAACGAGGCAATTATGATTCCGATGAGACCCATCATGAGGAAACTGCCCATGGAAGTCAGGTCGCGTTTGGTTGTGAGTCCATAAACGCTCATGGCGGCGAAAGTCCCGGCCGTTACGAAAAAGGTGCTTGCAATCGATGCTTTTGTGTAGGCGAGGAAAATGGTCGCTAATGTCAGGCCGTTCAGAAACGAATAGGCGAAGAACATGAGCAGCGCCGTCGAGGACTGGAGCCTGCCGATCGCGGCGCTTAGCGCGATCACGATGCCGAGTTCTGCGAGGATCAGCACCAGCATGACCCCCGGACTTAAGAGAGAGTAAATCAGCCCGCTGTTGAGCGTGAAAAGAGAGGTAAGCGCAGTGACCGCCAATCCGAGGGCCATCCAGTTGTACACACGGCGAATGAATTCGGTTTGGACAATTGCGCGTTCCTCCTGAAAAACTGTGCTTCTTTGCATTGCTAACCCCTTTCGGAATGATTTTATGAATTCTTTATCATCTTGGATTATAACTTATTTCCTGTGCCCCGATATTGCAAATATTTTGACAAATGTCCGGAAACATCGGATGAGAATCGGTCGGCGGTCCCACCGCCCCGCCCCGGAGTAAACGATGAAAGATCTGTCACAATACCGAAGCGAGTTTCCCATCACAAATAATTTTTGCTTTCTCAATAATGCCGCCATCGCCGCGCCTCCATTGCGGGTGGCAAAGGCCGTGAGCGACTTGATGCACCAGTTCGCCAATGAAGGCTTCGTCCGTTACCCGGAATGGATGAAAACGGTGGACAGGACCCGCTCGCTTTTTGCGCGGCTTATAAACGCTGACCCCTCAGAGGTCTGCTTCACCGCAAACACGTCGGAAGCTCTGAGCATTGTAGCAGGCGGAATTTCGTGGAGGCGCGGCGATAAGATTATTGTACCCGTACCCGATTTCCCGTCGAATGTGTATCCATGGGTTAATCTGGAGCGCGCCGGGGTCGAGATCTGTTTTGTTCAAAAAAACGAGGGGCGTTTCGGCCTCCCGGACATCACCGCCGTGCTTCGCCCCGGAACGAGACTTATCGCTGTGAGTTCGACGGATTTTGCCACCGGGTTCCGATGCGATCTGGAAGAATTGGGGTATTTTTGCCGGCAGAATGGTATCCTGCTCTGTGTGGATGCAATACAGAGTCTAGGCGCCATACCTCTGGACGTGAAAAGCTGCGGCGTTCACTTCCTGGCCTGCGGCGGTCACAAATGGCTCCTGAGTACAATGGGCATCGGAGCGCTCTACATCTCGAAGGAGGCAAACGATCTGCTTCACCCGGTCCGGGTCGGATGGCGAAGTGTCGAAAATGAGGAGAATTTTTATAATCTTGAACTGAAATTGAAAACCGATGCCCGCCGGTTCGAAGCAGGGACCCTCAACCTTGCGGGAATCACCGCTCTTGGGACCTCACTCGATATGCTGCTCGAAATAGGGATCGAGCGCATATTCGAGAGGATATCGGGTCTTAACGACGTGATTTCAACCGAGCTTGGAAGGAGGAATTTCCAGGTCATCAGCTCGATGGAACCCGGGCACAGGTCGGGAATACTGAGCTTTGTACCCGAGGATGCGGGGAGACTTTTCCGCCATCTTCTAAACATGAAGGTGCTTGCCGCTCAAAGAGGAAACGCGGTTCGGCTCTCACCTCATTTCTATAACGATGAAAGCGACGTCGAAAGGTTCCTCGAGGCGCTGGACAGTTAATGAGTGGATACCCGTTCACCGCAGCAACTCACGTCCCGTTGGGACACCCGATACGATGAAAAGACCCGTAGGGTGGGCAAAAGGCCTGATCAAACTCAATCTCCACGCTTCGCGAGATGGAGCGCAGCCCACCAAGTCTTTCGTGCAGAGGTTGGTCGTCGACAGGGCAAGGAGAGAGCGAAGAGAAAACAAAATTCAACAAGATCATCTGGGATCTCAGGACTTGGAAACAGCCACTGCTGTTAATCATGTTAATCCTGTCAAAAAGGGTCTCTTTCTTTCTCCGCCTCTCTCAATGACCTGTAGTCTCTGCGGTGAATGGCTTTTAGTCGTCAGGGGCTCGCAACCTGTTATAAATCGGCATCGCGAAGGCGGCGGTACCGGTTTTTCCGTAGCTGTGGTAAACTACTTGAGAGCATAGCTTTTTGACTTTTCTGTGCCATGGATGCGGTTATAGAATGCCGGGAATGATAGCGCGGTGAACTCTTTTCGATTCAGGGAGAGGCAAATGAAGCGGTGGGGATTTGCATTACCTGTTTTTTTTCTTTGTTTCTGTCTGTTTCCGCTGGTGCTCGGGGCCGCGCCGGCCGCCGCACCGGGTGCCGGCTTCAGCATGTTCTGGGCGATTGTAGGGATTTTCTTCGGAGGAATGGCCCTGAATCTTACCCCATGCGTTTATCCCCTGATACCCATTACGATATCCTACTTCACCGATAAATCGATGGATCTGAAGGCAGGACGCGGCGCCATTTTTATCAACGCTCTTCTCTATGTTCTGGGAATAGCATTAATGAACTCCCTGCTGGGGGTTTTCGCCGCGCTCTCAGGGCGTCTTATGGGATCGCTGCTTCAAAACCCCGCAACGCTTGTGCTGGTGGCCCTGGTTATGTTCCTTCTTGCTCTGAGCATGTTCGACGTCTGGGATTTCCGGCTGCATGCTTTGGTAACGGGCGCTGCCGCTCGAAATTACGCCGGTTACCTCGGAAGCCTCGTCATGGGGTTGACTCTGGGCATAGTCGCCGCTCCTTGTATCGGGCCGTTCGTTGCCGGGGTTTTACTTATGGTCGCCAACAGGGGGGACCCTGTTTTCGGGTTTTGGATTTTTTTCAGCCTGAGTCTGGGAATGGGGTTTCCGCTTTTCGTTCTCGCCTTGCTTTCCGGCCGGTTGACCATGCTTCCCAAATCCGGTGAGTGGTTGCTGTGGGTCCGGAAAGTCATGGGCTGGGTAATGATTGGAGCGGCCTTTTATTTCATTTCTCCCTTAATGCCCGATATCGTGGGTACAGGACTGCTTTCAGTAACCGCCCTGGCGGCAGGGGTTCATCTGGGTTGGATAGATTCGACGAGGGCTCATTTCGCAGCCTTCAAATGGATCAGGAAGGGCGTTGGGATCGTTTGTATCGTCGTCGCAGGCGCGATTATCTGGTATGCCATGCCGACCAGTGAGGGCATAAAATGGACGCCCTATACTGAGAAAGTGCTGGACCAGGCCAAGGAATCGGGCAAACCCGTCATAATTGATTTCTACGCCGACTGGTGCTCACCCTGCCGGCATATGGACCGGACCACCTTTCATGACCACTCGATTGTCCATTTCGCTGCAAAAGATTTTGTAATGATAAGGGTAGATCTCTCCCAGAGAGGAGATCGCGCAAAAGAAATGCTGGCGCGCAGCTATAATGTTCTAGGGATACCCAGTGTCATTTTTCTGAAGCCCGGGGGCGAGGAGAGGGTCGGTTTGCGGATTATGGACGTAGCGCCGCCCGACGAGTTCATGGAGAGGATGAAGCAATTGAGGAATGGCGACAGTTCTCCGGACACGCAGTAAGTCCTGCATTCACTCAGATCTGGAGGCCAGACTGTCCTCGCGAAATTTTCTGAGAGAGCCGATGACGTCCATGACGGCCGTGGACTTGGCCAGGGGCTCGTCATAGCCGCGTTTGTACTGGTATTCGAGGAAAAGATCGATCGCCTTCTCCACAAGTTGCTTGAGTTGTCCGGCATGGAGCAGATATTTCTCCATATTTTCTTCTTTGCGGGTTTGAATTAAAATTGATATCGGAATCGGCTGACAAGATAGTTTCCGGGCGGCAGGGCCGCAGCCAGGATCTCGACGTTATCCATGACCTGTCCATGGCCGGAGGCGGGCGGCCGCAGAAACTTCGGCGGACTGGATCACCGATTTCGACGCTCAGCCCGTTCGGCAGGCGAACTTGTCCTGAGTTTCCGAAGGAGGGAAAGCTCTTTGCTTGCCGGAACAAAAAACCCCTTTCTTTTAGGTGAAAAAATCCGATTCGGAAACTGCGAGTTTCTCATCCGGGTTAATTCCGGATGGACACAAGATAATACAATTTTTGAGCAAAATCACCGACTACCCGATTCCGATTTTCGATCTCCGGTATCGCGACACCAATCGCTCGGTATTTGTGCGTTATGTCGGCATTTTGATGATATTTAGGCAGGAGCTTACCAATGCCGCTTGAAAAAAAATGCAGGCTCGGGATTCTGGTGCTGGTTTTAATCCTGATGCTGGGACTCTACGGGACCGGAGGGTGGAGCGGAGTTGATTCCAGGCTGCCCGCTGTCACCTGGTTTGTGCCTTACTTTGGGCTTCCGGAGAAGGCTGAGCTTTGCGGAGAGGAGGTACCCCTCGGGTCTGCCGAGGTTCGCGAAAGGTTCGACCGTGAGTTTACAATCATTACACAAAGCCATGCGCAGGTTTACCTGTGGCTGAAAAGGACAGAGCGCTATTTCCCGTGGATCGAGAAGCAACTAGCGTCGAGGGGTCTTCCGGACGATCTGAAATATGTGGCTGTTGCGGAAAGCGATCTTATCCCATCGGCCGTTTCACATGCTGGTGCTGCGGGCCCCTGGCAGTTTATGGCGAATACTGCGGCTTGCTACGGCATCAGGCAGTCCGAAGCCATTGATGAGCGCTATGACTTCGAGAAATCGGCCACCGCGGCATTGGGGTATCTGAAGGACTTGCACGATCAGCTTCAGAACTGGACTCTTGCCATTGCCGCTTTTAATTGCGGGGATCGGCGTATTCAGGTTGAAATCGGAAAACAAAAGGTCAACAGCTATTATTTTCTCAAGCTGCCCCAGGAAACAGAGCGCTACGTTTTCAGGATTCTGGCCATAAAGGAGGTTTTGGAGAACCCTGAGAAGTACGGCTATCACCTTCCCCGCGGGGCCGGCTATCAACCGATCATTTTCGAAAGGGTAAAAGTCCAGCTTCCGGGGCCGATGCCAATCGCCGTGGCGGCCGAGTCTGCCGGGGTTACCTACCGCGAACTGAAGGTGCTCAATCCCTGCCTGGTTTCGGACGTGATCCCGAAGGGGGACCTTACGATACGAGTGCCCGAGGGCAGGGGAAAGCGATTCGAAAAAGTTGTGGAGCTTTGGAAAGACACGTTTAAGCCGAGCGTTTTCGTGCACAAGGTTTCGCGGGGTGAAACGCTCGATTCGATTGCCCGGAAGTACAATTCGACCAGGCAGCAGATTTGTTGTTGGAACAATATTGCAGGAAATAAAATACGAATCGGGCAGACGCTCAAGATTTACAGGTAGGGGATTTTCAGGAAGCGGGCTAAGGCGCGCGTTCTACCGGTGGCAATACAGATGCGGTGAATCATGCATTTTTTTTATGAATCGGTAATTTTTCTAGCTTTGAGGCGGGATTTGCGCTCCGCTTAAACTCTTGACAAGTATTTCCGGGAGAATTACGATAACGCGCCGTTTAAGTCAAAAAACTTAATTATTCTGGTGAAATATGGATAAATACGAAAGCTTCTCCAAGCTGCTTGTTCAGAGCCGGTATGCTATAGCGCTGACCGGCGCCGGGATTTCGGTAGAGAGCGGGATACCTGATTTCAGGGGTAAGGACGGTCTATGGACCAAATACGACCTGCTTGAATACGGGCATATAGATTCTTTCCGCGCCAATCCCGGGAAGGTATGGAAAATGCTTATGCAGATGGACGCTCTTGTGGAAGGAGTCAACCCCAACGAAGCGCATCTTGCGCTGGGGGATCTCGAAAAGCTCGGTATCATAAAGATGGTTATAACTCAGAATGTTGACAGCCTGCACCAAAGGGGGGGTAGCTCCAATGTCGTGGAATTTCATGGAAACTTCCGCACAATGCGCTGCGACAACTGTCACAAGTCTTTTCTTCGAGAGGATGTCTCACTGGTGAGCCTTCCGCCTTTATGCTCGTGCGGAGGACCAATCCGGCCGGACGTTGTACTGTTCGGGGAGGCAATTCCTCCGGAAGCGTACTCGCAGGCATTCGATGCTGCGGAGAAGTGCGATTTGATGCTTGTAGTGGGTACTTCGGCAAGCGTTGCTCCTGCCTCTCAGCTTCCACTGATTGCCAAGAGGAGGGGGGCGCATGTTCTGGAAATAAATCCGGTTGCCTCCGAACTATCCGAGTGGATAACGGAATTACACGTTATGGAGTCGGCCGCAGTGGCTCTCGGGAAAATTATGGAAATTGTCAAATCGATACATACAGAGGTTACAAATTGATGTTTATTCAGTTTTTGTCGGCAACAGCATACGCCGCTTCCGATTTCACCGCGCCTTATCAGAGATCGGCAGACAGCGTGATGGATATGATCTTCAATGCAGGACCGATGGTAAAGTTCGTTTTATTGATCCTTATGGCGCTTTCCGTTGCGTGCTGGTGTGTCATAGTGCTCAAAATCCGCCTGATCCGCCGGGCAAACCGGGAGTCGGGTGAATTCATATCGCTTTTCAGGCAGCGCAAGAATTACTCCGCGCTTTACCGGGACAGCGAAAAACTGGCTGACAGCCATCTGGCACAGATTTTCCGGGTAGGTTATGCGGAACTGAGCAGGCTCGGGAAATCGCTGGAAACAAGGAACCTCCTGGAGCTGTCTACAAACCCTGAAATCCTGCTGGAGAACGTGGAGCGGGCGATTCAGGGCGGAATGACCGCGGAGCGGCAAAGATTGGAGCGTTTTCTGCCTCTGCTTGCCACAACCGGCAGCACCGCCCCGTTTATCGGTTTGTTTGGAACGGTCTGGGGCATTATGACGAGTTTTCAGCAAATCGGAATCAAGGGCGCCGCCAACCTGGCCGTCGTGGCCCCTGGGATTTCGGAGGCGCTTGTTGCCACTGCCATTGGTCTGGGGGCGGCGATTCCTGCGGTTGTCGCCTACAATCACTTTTCAACTAAAATCAGGGGAATCGAAAACGAGATGAGCCATTTTTCCTCCGATTATCTCAATATGCTCAAACGCGACCTGATCCGCAAGGGCAGGCAGGAGGAAAGTGCTTCGAGCCAGGCGCCGGAACAGAGGTTTGCTTTGCAGGATTGAACTTGGTTTCCATTCGGTAAGTGTCCTCCTTTCCGAATTGGAAACTGCCGGTCTCTTATAAGGTGAAATTCTGCTGCGTTCATCCGGGTTTCCGGATGGAGACTAACTTAAAGGATAGAGGCTGATGCAGGCCAACGGGAACTCCAAAGGAATGGTTTCTGAAATTAACGTTACGCCGCTTGTAGACGTAATGCTTGTTCTGCTCATCATATTCATGGTGACTGCGCCAATGATGACGCAGGGAGTTGATGTGAAGCTGCCTGAGAGTTCAGCGCCGGCCATCCCGTCTGATGATGAACGGCTGGTCGTCACGATTACTCAGGACCGCAAAATCTATATCAATGACAATCTGGTGGAGTCGGACGAACTGGAATCCAAGCTTGCGGGCATTACTGAGAACCGGCAAGATCGCAAGGGGGTTTTTCTGCGAGCCGACGAAACAATTCCATATGGGTATGTCATGGAGGTTATGGGACTGATAAGAGGGGCTGGAATTGATCAGATAGGGATGGTGACCGAGCCTGCGACGAGTCCTGCTAACAAGTCTAAACAAAAGGGCAAGGGCAAGATTTGATTTCCCTTCATAGTCGTTTGCCGTATGGCTGCCGGTGTAAGGGGACATGAATGGAATCCCTGGCATTTGCTGATAAGAGAATTCCCAAAAAGGACCTGGCGACCGGGATCGGGGCCTCGCTTCTTATCCATGTGCTGGTTTTCAGCTCCGCATTTATATGGACCCTGGTGATGCCGCACAAATCCTTGAAGTCCCCCTACTGCACGGTCAATCTGGTGTCCCTGAAAGATCTGGGAAGTGGTTCGTCGGAGCTCAAGGGCAACCCCAAAGCTGCCGAGGAAGCTGTGGTTTCCGAGCATGTGGCGACTTCGGGCAAGGCGATCCTAAAATCAGAGCCTGCTGCGCCGATAAAGCGCCTGGCAGTCGACGAGGTGGTGAGAAAACCGGAAGCTCAGATAAAGAAGATCGAACCCAAAGAGGTCCCCATTGCGCCTGAAAAGCCGCATAGCCTTGAAGATATTGAAAAGAACCTGGATAAGCTGATTGCCAAACCGAAAGCGACTCCGCACACCTCGTCGGCATCGACGCAGCAGTCGGAGCCTCAGCCTCAAGCTGCGGCCCCTCCGGCCCCGGCTAAGAACCAGCCGGGGAGTGATAAAGTGGCTCACGGGACGCCGGCCGGGAGTGCAGAGGGGGGAGCCAAAGGTGCCACGCAGGGCAGTGTCTTCGGGTCTCCTGACGGAAGCGGAGCTATTTCTGCTGCTGCGCAGTTTTATTACTCAAGAGTTACAGAAGCGATAAGACAGGAATACAAACTCCCCGATCAGACCGCTGCAAGTTTGGAGGCGAAGGTCTTTTTCGTGGTGAACAGGAATGGGAAGGTCGTAGACTTCCAGATCGAGAAATCTTCTGGAAACAGTCTCCTCGATGCTGCAGCGTTGCGAGCAATTCAAAATGCAAATATACCCGCGATGCCTCCGGTCCTGGAGCGCCAGCAACAGGACTTCACCCTCAAATTCACCTCGCGGGGTGTATCTTAAATAGAAAGGTCTTTGGTCCATAGTCATGAGCCAACGGTGCATTTTTAAGATTGCCGGAACTTTTTCTGCATTGTTTCTGACTTTAATTTTGTTCAGTTCCCCTCAAACTGCATTTTCCGTGGTTGATTTACCCCCGATTAGCCCGTCAGGCATCCAGAAAATTCCAATCGCCGTCCCGGATTTCAAGTACATGACCCCTGAGCAGACCCAACTGGCCCGGGAGATGAGCGACGTACTCTCAAACGATCTCAACATCTCAGGCGTATTTCGGTCCCTGGACCGGAAGGGATTTCTCGAAGACCCTCAGGGTATGGGGCTTGAAGCTTCCGAGATCAAGTTCGAGGATTGGAGGCGTCAGGGGGCGGCTTTTCTGGCTCGCTGCTCTTACCAGATTCAGGGGAATTCAATCAGATTGGACGGCCGGCTTTTCGATGTTGCGGGCAGGAAATTGGTAGGGACGCCCAAGAGCTATGCCGGCGAATTGCGGGCCTGGCGCCAGATGGTGCATGCCTTTGCAGACGATATCATGATGATGGTGACAGGCGAGCGTGGGGTGTTCGATACGAAGATTGCCTACGTTCAGAGCGTCGGAAGCGCCAAGGAGATTTTCTACTGCGATTTTGACGGCTACAATCCGGTGCAGTTAACCAGGGACAACAGCATCGCGCTTTCTCCGTCATGGAGCCCCGACCAGAGCCAGATCGCCTTTGTGAGCTATAAGGACGGCTCGCCCAAAGTCTATGGTGAAAATGTGTCGAACAACTCCAGATACCTGATCAGCGGTTTTCCCGGGATGAACATCGCTCCGGCATGGAGACCGGGAAGAAATGAGCTGGCTGTCGCTTTGAGCAAAGATGGAAGCCAGGACATTTATCTTGTAAGCCCGACAGGACAGGTCATACGGAAATTTGGCGTAGGTTTCGGGTCTTCGATAAGCGTATCTCCTTCCTGGTCGCCGGATGGCCAAAAGTTCGCCTTCGTTTCCAACGAATCCGGGAACCCGCAGATATACATTTTTGATGTTACGACCGGTCAAAAAAAACGTCTTACATTCAGCGGCAAATATAATGTGTCTCCAGCCTGGTCACCCAAGGGCGACTGGATTGCCTATAGCGGAAGGGAGGGAGGCGAATTCGACATCTTTATCATTCGCCCGGACGGCGGTGATAATCATGCGATTACAAACGGAGGCAGGAATGAATGTCCGCGCTGGTCGCCTGATGGGCGCAATATTGCGTACAGTTCTACTAAGCAGGGGGGGTCCGCAATTCGGATAATGTATTCGAATGGAACTGGGGACTGGCAGCTAACGAGGCAGGGCGGAGGGCAGGAGTTGCCTGACTGGTCGCCAAGAAGGAATCGCCAGTAAGCCGAATCGTAGGAGGGAAAAGGCATGAAGAAGAAACAAAGTATCTTTCTCGTCTTGATGATGTTTGCGTTTATAGCTGCAATGGGTGCATGTTCGAAGAAAAACGTTCCTCCACCACCCGGCTACGGCGGTGCGGGGCAGGAGATCGGTGCTCCCGCTGGGGGGCCGATGATGGATGAGGCGAGATGGAGGGAACTTGGCATCAACTCGGAAGCTGAAAAAAGAGAGTTTCTGGATAAAGCTAAAGCCTTCGAAAACCAGGATGTCTACTTCGACTACGACGCTTATACTCTTACAGAACCTGCAAAAAAGGTCCTTGATGAAAAAATCGCCTTCCTGAAAAGATACCCCAAGGTGGCGGTGACTGTCGAAGGCCATTGCGATGAGCGGGGAACCACCGAGTACAACATTGCACTAGGGGAAAGGCGTGCGCATGCGGCACAGGAATACATACACAATTCTAACTCTTCGAACCTGAAGCTTACTACTGTCAGCTACGGCAAGGAACGCCCTATCGCGGTTGAGCATGATGAGGCCTCCTGGGCGAAGAACAGGCGCGATCACTTTGTTTTGAATTATTAAAAATTCCTTTTCCCTTTTGTTGGGTATTTAAAAGACCGGTCTCCATGATGTATCATGAGGGCCGGTTTTTTGGTTATTTGAAGACTAATACCAATTTGCGTTCAAGACGGGCGGGGAATTTTTTGACGTAGAAAATCCCCGCCCCTACAATGGATTTGGCGGGGTTCGTAGGGGAGGGCTTTATGCCCTCCCGGTCGGGATGCCAACTTGAACGCAATTCTTCATGATGCTCGCCTCACCCGCAAAGCATGAAAATGGCATTTTCCAGGTAATTGGTATAAATCCTGTTTTCCGGACATCATTGAAACAAATGTCTGAAGAGATATGGCCGGGCTATGGGCACTGGGCCATTTCCGGATGGGCGGATGAAGGGCTTCGCGGAGCGGCTGTTCTCACGAGCTTGCTTCGTTATGGTGCAGCGCTCGCAATGAAGTGCTGTTCAAACGCGCCACATTTGCGTCAGGCCGCCTAGCATGGCCGCGCCGAGGAAGTATTTTTCGGTATAGGCTATGAAAACATGTAGTATTGTATATAGGTCTATCATACATACGAGGAAAGGGAATCTATGTTGGGTGGAATCGAGAATAGGTTTTTGCGGTATTGCGTGGTGGTTTTCTTTGCAGGACTGCTTGCGGGGTGCGCCTCGACGTCGGAAACCACAACCATTCAGGAAAACCTGTCTATTCTGAACCAGCGGCAGTCTGCCATTGAGGCGCGCCTTCAAAACACCGAAGGAGCATCGCGAAAAAGCGGAGACCTGTACTCGCGCATTGAAGAGTTGCAAACGCAGATGAGGACTCTGAACGGCAGGATCGAACAACTGGAGCATAAACTCGATCAACTCCAGCGCGCCCAGGCTTCCGCTGCCCAGGCGCCGGCGCCGCAACCGTCGGTGCCTCCTTCCGGAACCGTCGTGATGGAAGAATCGCCGCCGTCCGCGCAGCCGCCGTCCCGGCAACAACAGCAGGCCGCCGTGCCCTCAGCACCGCCTGCGGTGGTGACTTCTCCCCGAACCGACGTCCCGGCGCCGCATCCGGAGGTTCAGGGGAAAAACGCCGAACAGACGGGATTTGAGAGAGGCGTCCACCTGATGCAGCAAAAGAAATATGAAGCTGCGAGAAAAGAGTTTCAAGGATTCATCTCGGAATTTCCGAAATCCGACTTGGAAGAAAGTGCTTTGTATGACATCGGTGAGTGCTACTTTTTGGAAAAGCACTATGAGGAGGCTATTAAAGCATACCAGCAGGTGGTGGACAAATACCCGAAAGGGGGTAAAACCGCCAGCGCCCTTCTCAAGCAGGCAACGGGATGGCAGCAGATGGGTGAAACCACGATGGCTCGTATCATCTACACGCGGCTTGTGGAAAAATTTCCCGGCACTGCCCAGGCTCAGGCCGCCGAGAAGAAATTGCAGCAGATGTAGGTAACGCGAAGCTCTCTCGCTTCACGCTTTGCCCGGGGGGAAAAGTGTTTTCAAGCCGGCATTCGGAATTGAAATCTTTTGGCGATATTCCGATCCGTACCTGAACTCCGGTAAAAGAGCCGTAAGGTGGGCAAAAGGCCTAATCAAACTCAATCTTTACGCTTGGCGAGATGGAGCGCAGCCCACCATGCCTTTTCTGTAGGGTCGAGACCCCGCTGCGCTCCCGGGGTTCTTTGACGACAAAAGATGCCCGCGATAAACTTTTCGTAAGAGGCCTTCTGCGCGCCCGGGAGTTGCGGGAGCGAGGCTACTCTGTTCCCACCATAAAAATACATTTTTTATCTGAGTAAATACTTTGTTCACCCCATATATATTCTCTTTTGTCCGTTGTATTCGTCAACATGAATACTGCTCGTGTCATTCACTTTGAAACAACTGGCGAGTGTATATTCTGAAGCCATTGTTTTCCGGAGGGAAAATATGGAAAGCGCCTTGATTCAGACTTTAATGAACCAGTATCGCATCTCAATGCAGTTGATGAAGGTGAATCCGAACAAATCCGGCCACTTTCATCCAGAGACGCGTCTGGATCGTTATAGATGCCGGATTAGCCGGCCCGGAAAAGAAATAAACGTCTATGTCGCTGTCCCTCCCGAAGAGGGCGCCATCACACCCTCCGATGTTCTGTTCATGCTTATTCTGGATGCCTCCGGCTGCGAGATGTTCAAGGATTATTACGCCAGGCAGGAGGAATTCAGCGAGATTTTTTCCCGTTCGGATGCAAGAGCGGATGGATTTGATGAGTTTTGGCTCGAATATGAATCCAGGTGCGAGCAGACCAGAAAGCTCCGGACTTTTCTGGGTAAAAATCTCTATGAGAAGCTGATAAACCGTTTCGGCTTCGATAATTAACCATAAACCCTTCTCGTCTCCTTCCGTAAAGGTTGCAGCCCCGCTGTGGACTGCCGGCCAACTGTCTCTACCGCAGTGAGGTCGAGTTTCTACGGCTTGGATGTCCCGGAAAAAGATGGCCGCTGCGTGAAGGGTTACCTCTTCTCGGGGCGGCCCTCAGGATTTTCGCCCCCCTTATGGCCTGCGCTTTAGCAGACTGATGGAAAAGACATCAATTTCCCACAAATAGAGAAAAATCCACAGAATCGTCACCCCCGGCGAAGCCTGCCCCGGAAGTGTATAGTCCGGGGGCCGGGGTCCAGTGTCTTTTGTTTTAATATCAATTAGTTAAAATAAAACCCTGGATTCAGGCTCTTTTGGTGTCGAAAAACGCCGGAATGACGAAAGTATGAGTCACTTTTTAGATTTTTCCCACCGGAACTCTCTTCTTGATCAGCCGGGTGGAGAAAAACGGGAGAGTTTTTCTCAGATTTGCCGATTAACAAGCAAAAGACCATGGAGATGATGCCCTTTGGGGCGCAATATCTGTTCGGAGGCTGGCAGGACGTGGGGAGAGATGCGGTGACAGCAGATGCAAAGACAAAGCGGAGCGCTCGAGGGTTTACTGAATTTAGCCTCTAGAACATTCTACGCAATCTGGTTCTGGACGAAGTCCTTACTCAAAAGGACGCGAAAAAAATTTTAGACATGCCGAGGCCGAAAGAAACCGCTTTAATCGAGCATCCGCTGACAGCCATAGCCGAGGCCAGACTGAGCAGAGCCACACCGCCGCACGAACCGGTTTCAATGGAATTTCTCGTGGCCTGGCTGGCTAGAAGAAGCGGCCTGAATTACCTGAGGATCGATCCATTGAAAGTTGATGTCAGGGCCGTTACGAGTCTTGTCTCATATGCCTACGCATCACGCTATAAAATCCTGCCGGTTGAAGTGACTGCCGACAAGATCGTTATTGCCACAGCGGATCCTTTAGACAGCGAGTGGAAAGAGGAATTGGAGCGTATTCTTCGGAAGAAGATTTGCGTAGTCCTTGCCAACCCGAATGACATATGCAGATACCTGATTGAATTCTACACCCTTAACGACTCTGTGCAGAGGGCTTTCGGAAAAGCGGACGGGGCTCGTCTGGGTGCGAGCATGAATCTCGAGCAGATGTTAGAACTCGGACGCGCGGGAAAACTGGATGCAAATGACCGTTATGTGGTCAACATCGTTGATTGGCTGCTTCAGTATGCGTTCGACCAGAGGGCCAGCGATATTCATCTTGAACCGCGACGGGACAACAGTGATGTCCGTTTCCGGATCGATGGAGTGCTTCACCCGGTCTATCAGTTGCCAACGGTGGTAATGAGCGCTGTAATCAGCCGCTTGAAAGTGCTTGGCAGAATGGACCTTGCGGAGAAACGGCGACCGCAGGACGGCCGCATTAAGACAAAAGGGCACTCAGGTGGAGAGATCGAACTGCGCCTTTCGAGCATGCCCACAGTTTTTGGTGAAAAATTGGTAATGCGGGTTTTCGACCCGGAAGTAACGGTGCGAAGCTTCGAGGAACTTGGATTTTCAGAGCGCGAACTTGGGCAATGGAAAAAGATGGTGAGCTCTCCGTATGGTATCGTCCTCGTTACCGGGCCGACCGGGTCCGGAAAGACGACCACCCTTTACTCGACCTTGAAATACCTTGCCAAACCGGAAGTAAACGTCTGCACGGTCGAAGATCCGATCGAGATGGTTGAGCCCAGGTTCAACCAGATGCAAGTGCACACCGCAATCGGACTGGATTTTGCCAGCGGTCTCCGAACCTTTCTTCGGCAGGACCCCGACATCATAATGGTCGGTGAGATACGGGACCTGGAGACGGCGGAAATGGCCATTCAGGCTGCCTTGACCGGTCATCTTGTTTTCTCGACGCTCCACACAAATGACGCTCCGTCAGCCATTATCAGGCTAATGGATATCGGGGTTCCGCACTATCTATTACGGGCAACCCTGCTGGGAGTAGTCGCCCAGAGACTGGGCAGAACCCTCTGTCCCTGCTGTCGAAAAGAAGGCACAGTGGATGGGGAGCTTTGGCAGTCATTGATCAGTCCCTGGGAAATCAAACAAACCGGTTCAATCTTTCGGCCGGTGGGTTGCCTCGAGTGCAGAGGAACCGGCTACCATGGGCGAGTAGGCATATACGAGATGCTCGCAATGACTCCCGCCATCCGGAGCCTGATAAGGCCGGATTCTGATCTCTCAAAGATCAGGGAACAGGCTGTAAAAGAGGGAATGTCGCCGCTTCATATAGCAGGCGCGCTCAAGGTTTGCTCCGGGCTGACCTCGATCGAGGAGATCTTTCGAGTTGCAGGACCGGTTGATTCGGTGTAAATCCGAAACCTTCACAGGAAAATGCGCAGGAAGCGCAGTGGGATAAACCGCAAGTTTTCACCACCCGAGCACAGATGATCCAATTCCTCATAGCTTTTTTCTCAGTCTATTCACTCCTGCACGCATTCGTTTATTGGCGTGTCAAGGTACTCTTGCCTGTAAAGTGGCCCTTCCATCTTCTGCTGATTTTGTTCATGACCCTTATGGTTTTTGCGCCGATCGGGACTCGATTGCTCGAAAGAGCCGGCCACTATGTACCTGCGCGAGTAACCGCCCTCCTGGGATATAGCTGGCTGGGATTTCTCTTTTATTGTTTCTGGGGTTTTTTGCTGATCGGCGCTGCCGGAATCGTTTGCAGGCTTGTCAACCTTATCGCCGGGTCCTGTCTACCGACTTTCACCGGCTCGACCACTGCCGGTTGCGTTCTTATTGCAGCGTTTGTCATAAACATCTACGGGTATTTTGAGGCCCGGTCCCTACGCGTAGAGAGAGTCGTCGTAAAAACGGCCAAACTCCCCACGGGAACCGACCGGTTGAGAATAGCGCAAATCTCTGACGTGCATCTCGGACTACTGGTTAGAGAAGAGCGTATGGCCGCCATCCTGCGCAAGGTTGAGGCCGAGAACCCGGACATTCTCGTAAGCACGGGCGATCTTGTCGATGGAGACATGACCAACATTGAGGCTCTTCCGGCTCTGTTTGGAAGATTGCGGCCTCGACTCGGAATGTATGCCATAACGGGCAATCACGAAGTGTACGCCGGGCTGGCTGAGTCGCTTGAGGCAGAAAGAGCTTTTGGCTTCACTGTGCTGAGCGGCGAGGTGAAAACGGTGGACAATATTTTGAACATCGTCGGGGTTGACGATCCGGCGACCGGTGTGCTTGAGGATGAAAAGGCGATCCTTGGAAAGGCTCAAAACGGCCTGTTTACACTTTTGCTAAAGCACAGGCCGGATCCGGCCGCCGGCAGTCTGGGCCTTTACGATCTGCAGCTCTCCGGACACACGCATTATGGCCAGTTATTTCCGTTCCGGTATGTCTCAGAGTTTGTCTACCCCCTGCAGAACGGGCCTTATTATCTTTCGAAAGGGTCGATCCTTTACACAAGCAGAGGCTCCGGTACATGGGGGCCGCCTATACGCGTTCTCGCCCCCCCTGAGGTTACGATTTTCGATATAGTACGCGAGTAAGGAAAGCAAAGGGATTGATCGCCCGGCCCAGGAGCGAATCCGAAAATACCTGCTTGAGCGGATTGCCCCTGCTTCTGACGCGCGAAAGCTCGGCGACCCGCTCAAGAGCAACCTCACCGGCCTTTGGAAGCATCGGGTCGGAGACTACCGGATCGTGGCCGAGATCAGGGATAAAGAGGTGCTGGTTCTGATGGTCCGGAT
The DNA here is from genome assembly GCA_049520315.1 of Syntrophobacteraceae bacterium. Classification (GTDB taxonomy): domain Bacteria; phylum Desulfobacterota; class Syntrophobacteria; order Syntrophobacterales; family Syntrophobacteraceae; genus SbD1. The sequence goes on along the minus strand of JBEKPW010000044.1, from coordinate 36,472 downwards.
CGACCATCGCAGCAATGTTTACGGCGGTCATTAGAAAAAGGGTTTTTGGGCACCGTAACCCCAACATTCGTGCAGCCAGGGGCCGCAAGGAGAAAACCTTCGCGGCCTTATAGATTTTACGCACTTTCTGCAGAAGCAAAAACATCGGGCTTTTATGACCCGCAACCCGATGGTCAGGATACTTTGTGGCGTTTTCTCAGCCGTTCCATCTCGCGGGTCTCTTCCTTTCTCTTAAGGCTTTCCCGCTTGTCATACTCTTTCTTGCCTCTGGCAAGAGCGATTTCTACTTTTGCCTTTCCCTCTTTGAAATAGATTTTAAGGGGAACCAGTGAGAACCCCCGCTCCTGAGTTTTCCCCAGCAGTCTTTTTATTTCAGATCTGTGAAGGAGAAGCTTTCGCACCCGTTCGGGTTCGTGATTATCGAAGGAGGCGTGAGTATATGCGCTGATGTGCAGGCCAAAGATAAATACCTCGTTGCGCTTGACCCTGGCATAGCTGTCTTTCAAGTTGGCGCGTCCCTCACGCAGCGATTTCACTTCGGTGCCGAGCAGAACCATCCCGGCCTCGAACCTTTCACCTATTTCGAAGTCGTGAAAAGCTTTCTTGTTCTGGCTGATTATTTTGATTTTTTCTGTAGGGTTGCTCACCTTGGACATATACTCGACCGGGGCTCCCTCCCAACCTTATTTTATAATCTCGTATGACTGACTTGTTAACAACAGTAAGCGATCATTTAGTGAAATGCTCTCCCGGGCATCCCTTAGCGGGATGCCTTTTGCCGCTTTGGGAAACAGACAAGCGGTCCCTTTGATGCCGGGGCACCCAAAACCGGTTTACCGGCTCACCGGCCCTTATTCCTGGTTGCCCGCAGGCTGTCGTGCGGGGACGGCTGTGTTCGCTTCAAATACCCGGAATTCTTCCGGGAACTGCCTCATAACCATTTTTCTCACTGAGTGGTTTACCTCCTCTGCCGTCCTCATGTGGAGCACTTTATTGGCAAACCGGCAACATTCCTTCATCGAGGAGCGCCTGATAAGATTCTTGACACGAGGCAGGGACGCCGGGTTCATGCTGAAAGAATCGATTTTGAGGCCGAGCAGGATCGGAACGTACATTGGCTCTCCGGCCATCTCTCCGCAGAGTGCGACAGGGATTCCGGCTTGGTGGCCGGCATCTACCGTCTGTTTTATGAACCTGAGAACGCCGGGATGGAGCGGTTCGTAAAGATAGGCGACGTGCTCGTTTGATCGGTCAATTCCAATGGTGTACTGGATCAGGTCATTGGTGCCTATACTGAAAAAATCCACCTCGGGGGCCAGCAGATCCGCCACGGCTACAGCGGAGGGGACTTCTATCATTGCTCCTAAGGGCATATTTTGATCGAAAGGGATTCGTTTTCTGGACAGCCCCGTTTGGACCTCTTTTATAATGCGCTTGATCTGAAACACTTCTCCGACGCCCGAGACCATGGGCAACATCAGCCTGATGTTGCCGGCGAAAGCGCTGGCTCGCAGAATAGCCCGGAGCTGGTTTTTGAATAATTCCCTGTAGTGCAGGCAAAGGCGTATGGAGCGGAGTCCAAGCGCGGGGTTTGTCTCCTCGAGTCTGGGAAACCATGAGCTGAGTTTGTCGGCGCCCAGATCGAGGGTTCGGATCGTGACCGGGCTAGGCGCCATCAGCTCCGATAAATCGCGGTAATCTCTGTACAGACCCTCCTCATCCGGAAATTCCAGCCGGTTCATGAAAAAAAATTCCGTTCTGTAAAGGCCTATGGCTTCAGCACCATTGTCTTTGGCAGCTACGACTTCTTCGAGGACCTCGATGTTCGCTTCAGCGCCGACCCTGTGACCGTCAAGGGTTTGAGCGGGCAGATGAGCATGCCTGGTGATCTGTTTGACATAGGCTTCCAATTCTTCCTGGCGTTCGTAATAGAAGCTTAAATCGCTCTCGCTGGGATCGATTATTATTGTACCTGTCCCACCGTCGACGATGAGAATGTCACCCATCGAAATGAGACGCACGGCGTCTTCGGCCCCTACGACCGCCGGGATGTTGAGCGAGCGCGCAACAATGGAAGTATGGGAAGTACTTCCCCCGATTTCGGTAACTATGCCCATCGTTCGCCCCACCTGCAACTGTATGGCGTCGGCGGGTGAAAGATCATGAGCTATAATGATGACCCGTTCGCGAATATCTTCCAGGTTGCTATGGCTCTGCCCCGCCAGAATCCGAATCACCCGGTCTCCGGCTGCATTCACGTCGGCTATTCTGCTCCTTGCGTATTCATCATTGAGGCCGCTGAAAAGTTCTCTTACTTTCCGGAGCGACTTCATAACGGCAAGCTCTGCGTTCGAACGCTCCTTCTCGATATAGCGCAGGGATTCGTCGTAGATTGACGGGTCCCTCAGAATCATCAGTTGCACATCGAGCAGCCGCGCGTGTTCTCTGAATTCGGACTTAATACTCCTCTTTATTGACTCCAGATCGGATTCGGCTTTGGCGACTGCTTCTTCAAATCGCCTGCATTCATCATGGACGGCCTCATCGCCGAAAAGCCTGTAACGGGGAACGGGGATTCGACCTCGTTCCAGCAGGTACGCTTTCCCGATCGCGATTCCCGGCGCAGCGCCGATCCCCTTAATGGTCAATGAGGAATGGTCCGTCATCAATAATCAGGTCTTTCTGAAAAAAGGATAAGCCCTAAATTATCTTCTTCTTAGTCCATTTTTGCGGTGGAGGGAAGAGTCTTCAGGGTTCGCCGAATTTAGCCTGAAAAAGGGCAGCCAGGGCATTGAGGGCCTCGGCTGCGTCCGGACCTTTTGTGGAGACGAGGATTTTGCTTCCATGGGGGCAGATGAGGGTCATTAGATCCAGGATACTCTTGCCGCTAACCGTGATCCCGCACTTTGTGATTAGTATTTCCGATTCAAAGCCGCCGGCGACTCTGACTATTTGCGCAGCGACCCGCGCGTGGATTCCCAGTCTATTGGCGACAACGAATTCCTGCATAAGGGCAGGAGATTCTGCGGCACTCGATTCCAAAGTGGTTTTCCTCCGATATAAAAATTGCGGGTCTATTAGCATATGGGCGCCTGGTAAGTCAACTCAATGAAGGCCTCATAGATATTAATATCGGCGAAGACCCACGCTTTCCGTAACACAAATTTAACAACTAAATGTGAAAAAATACGGGGGAACAGCGATTTTTAGGGAAATTGAGGACGAGGGACAAAAGGGCATAAGCGCTAACTTAATGACTAAGGTCTTTCAGGAGAAAAGGGGGCCTTGGGCAGAAAGCCTCTCATACCAAGTTACCTGGAAAATGCCATTTTCATGCTTCGCGGGTGAGGCGGGCATCATGAAGAATTGCGTTCAAAAGCGGGCGGGGACTTTTTTGGCGTAGAAAAACCCCGCCCCTGCGGCATTGTCACGCGGTTCTTTTGGGGAGGGCTTTATGCCCTCCCGAAGCACCCGATTTGAACGCAACTCCCTATCAGATGCAGAGAGGGGGCGACGGGGTGAGGTTCCAGTCTCTTATGTGTTTGTCTGTTTTGCGCTTCGGTCTCTTCTTCCCGCTTCAATTTGACGGCTTTACAAACCAGCCGTTCATTACGCGATCTCTTTGCCCTGCAGGATTTCGACGACCTTTTTTGCAACTGATTTTGAATAGATCATTGCAGTATGGCTCAGTGGGCCCGTTTCATAATAGACCCACCCCGGGTAGGGAGCTTTCATGGCTTCAGAGGGAAGCACTATATTGTCGACTGGCGAAAAAAGAGCGATCCCGCTACAGGGCAACCGGGGCGTCCCACATTCAAGTTCGGTAAAAAGAGGTCCACGGTAGAGCAGACTTTTCGCCAGCTTCCCCAGGCTAAAAGCTGCGACTTTGGATCCCTGGTGCGGGCTTCCGATCGTAATTACGGCAGCGGGGATTGCTTCGTCCCGCGCTCTTTCCGCATACACCCTTGACAAAAGCCCTCCGAGACTATGGCCTATAAGGTATACGGGCTGGTTCGGGACCACATTTCTCGCATCGGCGACGAATCTTTCGAATTTTTTTAGAGTTTTCTCAAAAGAGGTAAAAAAACTCCCGTAATTCATTACGAAAACGTTTTTGAAGCCGGCCTTTCGCAAAATGCTTCTAAAAAGCAGCCATGCGCTTGCATTATGATAAAGTCCGTGTGTGAGTATAATCACGGGCTCAGAGGCACTGATCTCCTTCGGCTCCCAAAAGCGGCGAAACAGGCCAAAAGGATAGGAGACCACTATAAAAGTCAAGCTCACGATAGAGGAAAGCAAACCTGAAAGGACCATCAATCTCGGTTTTGTGCCTCCATCAGGCGCAAATCGAGCGCTCCATGCATTTTCGTACCAGAAGAGAAAGTAGGTGGCCAGCGACGCACAAATCGAAACGAGCAACAAAAAGCGCACCAGGCAAAGCAGAGCAGTCATAGCCATTTGTTCGCACCTCTCACCGGTTAGTCATCTCCGACTGCCGAATCGAAAGGCATTCCGGCTGCATTGGATCCTCTCCGCTTTTGCCTCAGCGACTCTGTGACGGTGGGGAAAAGCTCCACGTCCGTATGAGGCAGAAAGAGCGCGGCTATGAACTCGTTCATGAAGTCGGGATGTACGCTCAATTCCAGGTAAGTCATGCGGTTTGCGATCTCTTCGGTCCTGTGAAAAGCATGAGCGGAGAGTAGAGCAAGCCTGGCTCCGGCAAGGGAACTGTTTCCGATAAAACGGATTCGCTCTTTCGGGACATCGGGCAAAAGACCGATAAAGATCGCCTTTGCGATATCGAGGTGAGCGCCAAAGCCTCCGGCGACATAGATCTTTTCAAGATCTGTGAAATCCATGTCCAGGGTTTTGAGCAGCACCCGCACAGACGCGAGTACTGCCCCCTTGCTCTTGATCAGATTGCTGATGTCATCCTCGGTGATTACGATCGGCTCTCCTGTGGCCGTTTCCCCGGCTTTGACGACGATGAATTCGGGCACCTCATCGACCACCTGCACCCTTGGATTATCCCGAAGCGTGAACCTTCCGCTTTGGTCTATTATGCCTGCGGAGAGAAGTTCGGCAATGCCATCGATTATTGCCGACCCGCAAACCCCTACGGGTTTTTGTCCTCCTATGGTTGCGTAATGAACGCCATTCCGATCTATAGCGATCTTCTCAATAGCTCCCACGATAGCCTTGGTACCGCATTTGATCCCTCCGCCTTCGAATGCCGGACCTGCGGAAGACGAGCAGCACACGAGCCATTCGTTATTGCCGATTACGATTTCTCCGTTCGTTCCGACGTCGATGAGAGCGCTAATTTCATGATGATCGTGCATTCCGCAGGCGTAAACGCCTGCCGTGATATCGCCCCCAACATAGCTGCTGACGCAGGGCATACAATGCAAAAGAGCCTTGGGATTGGCCTGTAGTCCTACTTCTGCGGCCTGGAAATGGGGAAACCGTGTAGCAGAGGGAATATAAGGAGCAATGCGGATGTTGCACGGCTCAAGACTGAGGAGCAGATGACTCATAACCGTATTTCCTGCAGCCACGAGGCAAGTGATATCGTTTTGCTTTACATTGTTCTTCCTGAGCAGAGAATCAATAAGTGCGTTGATCGTAAAGGTTACGGCCTCGGTCAGAGGCCCCAAACCGGCCTGGCCGCAGGCAAAAATCATTCGCGATATGACGTCTTCTCCATAGCGAGCCTGGGAATTATGGCTTGCCTGCGCGCCAAGGATAGCTCCGGTGCGCAAATCCACCAGTTGGGCAGCTATAGTGGTGGTTCCCACGTCAATAGCAACACCCTTATTCCTCGATGTGGTATTGCCGCCTTCAATTTCACGGATCATCGGGCAGTCGGTGTCACGGAAATGGACAGTTGCCGTTATTTTCCATTTATTTGCGCGCAGCAGGCCGGCCAGACCCCACAGGCATGAAAAATGCGCCTGAATGTAAGGATATTCAGGGATTTTTCTCCTGAGCGCCCGATAAACACGGTCCAGATCCGAAAGGCTGTCGTCTATTGTCGGTGGGGGCAGTTCAAGATAATATTTCTCGCACAGGGGCCTGATTATCGGCGCGGGACCGTATTCCGGGCCGTGCACGCCAGTCGGTTCATCGAAGGAAACGATGTAATCCGAAATCTGGATTTGAATATCGCTTCGCGACTCAGGGGGAATCCAAATCTCAACGTCATCTTCTGCGAGTTCTGCCTGGCAGGCAAGCGTAAAACCCTGTGCGATTTCCTTGCGGCTCAGCTTTCCGATGACCTTGCTGCTCAGATTTAACCGGCCTCGTTTAATCTGGACGCGGCATCTGCCGCAGACGCCCTGACCCCCGCAAAGGTTACTGATGTCTATGCCCGCACTGGATGCGACATCGATCAGCTTGTCGCCTGAATTCGCCTCGGTTCGAGTGGATTCAGGCTGGAAAGTTACTGTTACTTTACCCATCAACATCTCCGTATGGAGAAACCTGGCCTGTTTTGCCCACAAAGATGCGAGGAGGATAATGGAGAAAGTCAGCGGCAGGACATCAACCTGCACGATGCTGATATATAGCGGTTTTCCGGCAAATCTACAAGGCTTCCTGAAAAATATGGTAATTTGAAAAGAAGCGGCCTCGACGCCCCGCGAACCGTTCCAACATGCGGATTCCATCTGCGGCATGCCCCTTTTCGTCGAAACGTGCTATGATTAAATGCTTTCACATTCACTAATCAGACAAGAATCGATAAGAATGTACCTGACTTCCTTCATTCATAGAGAGGAGTTGCTGCGCATTGCCGAGCGCTGGCTTTGTGGGAGGTCCGAACCTTTGGACGCCATGCTGCTTACGAGGATATTTATATGCGACGGCTATGTCCTGGGCGAGACTCTTGAAAAGGTGATCGGAGAAATTGTCGGGAAGATTTACTCCGGGGAGTTTCGCAAGGTGCGCATCCGGTCCAAGGGAGAGCTGAGGGACGCACTGTGTCACATTGTTGGCCGGATCAGTCCGAGGATGGCATATCTTTTCGGGTGCTATCGGCAAAATCCTGAGTACTTCTATTATCAAACCCCTATCAACGGGGTCCTTTGCGTGAATGAGGGCGGCCGGCTCATTGCCTCATACAGAATCAAACGGCCTAAGAGAATCGCCGAAAAGGCCAATAGGAGGATTGCCAACTGGATTTTTAAGACTGTTCAGAATAAAGCCATGGCAATGGCCGGAGCCCGCGCCAAAAAGTCCGGTATTCCGCTCGATCGGTTGATTACTCCCCGGGAGGAGATGGAGCGAGAATTTATTGAGGCTGAGGAAAGCATTGCAGACAGTTTCCGTAAGGGCGCCATCCGATTTGACAGGTCCTCGATTACGATAGACGATGTAGGAGGGTTGAAAATCCTGGGGACTGAGGAACAACTGGCAAAGATCGAAGCAGCCCTCAGGAGCGATCCTTCTATCGGCGTTGGGGAGCGGGAGAGTTTTTACGGGAGCTACCAGGCTTCCAGCCTTATACTTGATATTCCGTGGGACCCTGAAGAAGTTTGCAGAAAATACCTGGATTCGAAAAGCTGGGAAAAGTACGCGAATCGGGGTATTTCGGCTTCCGAGCTGCAGAAGGGGATTGAGCCCCTCATGGAAAACCCAGAAGCGCGAATCAAAGTCGAACTGATCCTGTCGACACCGGAAGCAATGGTGGAATCCGAGCTGGGAAACAGCATCCACGAAGAGAGGATAATCTCTCAGCGAGACTTTAAACCCTACAGGGGGTATATTCCCACAAACGTCGAGTTTCTTCTCGAGTACCTGTTTGCGGTGGGACTCGGTCCCTCGGCTGAGATTAATGGCGTTCCGATAAAGCTTTGGGGAAGGTATTTACCGGATACGCTCGGCATGTTCATACGTGAGCTCTTTCAGCTTCCTCAATATGATCTTTTTTACTGAACACGCATTAATCTAACCTGCTGCTGCACAAGGAGTTGAAAATGCCCGAATTCAGTTACCAGGACCCTTTTCCCCTTGGAAAAGATGACACAAAGTACAAGCTGCTGGCCAAAAGTTATGTTTCCGTTGCAAACTTTGAAGGCAAACAGATACTTAAGGTAGAGCCCGAAGGACTCGAATACCTCGCAAATCAGGCAATGCGTGAGGTTGCCTTTCTGCTTCGTCCCAAACAGCTCGAAAAGTGGGCTGCAATCCTTGAAGATCCGGAATCCTCTCCGAATGACCGTGGCGTAGCCATTGCACTCCTCCAGAATGCTCAAGTATCCTCCAAGTTCGTCCTGCCTCTCTGTCAGGATACCGGGACCGCCACGATTGTCGCCAAAAAGGGCCAGCAGGTCTGGACCGGCGTAAAAGACGAAGAATATCTTTCCAGGGGCATCTTTAAGACCTATACGGAGGAAAATCTGCGCTACTCGCAGACGGTCCCTCTGACTTTGTATGAGGAGAAAAACTCGGGGTGCAATCTCCCCGCTCAGATCGACATCTACGCGACCGAAGGGGCGGAATACAAGTTCCTGTTCGTGGCCAAAGGCGGCGGGTCAGCCAACAAGAATATGCTCTACCAGGAAACCAAGGCGCTCTTGAACCCGGCGAGCCTCGAAAAATTCCTGGTCGAGAAGATGAAGTCTCTCGGTACGGCCGCGTGTCCTCCCTACCACGTAGCCTTCGCGATCGGCGGCACATCGGCTGAGGCGTGTTTGAAGACGGTGAAGCTTGCGAGTACCGGATATCTCGACGGCCTGCCCACCACCGGCAACGATTGGGGCCGGGCGTTCCGGGACGTGGAGCTTGAGGAAAAAATCCTGCAGGCGTCCTATAAGCTCGGATTTGGCGCTCAGTACGGTGGAAAGCACTTCGCCCTGGATGTAAGAATCGTCAGACTCCCGCGCCACGGCGCATCGTGTCCGGTCGCAATGGGAGTTTCATGCTCTGCGGACAGGAACATCAAGGCTAAAATCAATGAGGACGGCATCTGGATCGAGGAACTCGATGCGCATCCGGAAAAATACATACCCGCAAAATACCGTGGAAAACATGACCATGGCATTGTGAAGATCGATCTCAACAAGCCGATGATAGAGATCCTGGGTGAATTGACGAAGTACCCGGTCCAGACTCAGCTTTCGCTTACCGGAACGATAATCGTGGGCAGAGATATCGCTCATGCCAGGCTGAAGGAAAGAATAGACAGGGGCGAGGGGCTGCCGCAATATCTCAAAGATCATCCCATCTATTACGCAGGCCCGGCCAAAACCCCCGTGGGGATGCCTTCCGGCTCATTCGGCCCGACAACCGCCGGGCGCATGGATTCCTACGTGGAACTGTTCCAGTCTCATGGCGGCTCCCTGGTCATGATCGCCAAGGGTAACCGCACAAAACAGGTGACCGACGCCTGCAAAAAACACGGCGGCTTTTATCTCGGATCGATCGGTGGGGCTGCTGCCATCCTGGCCCGGGACAACATCAAAAAAGTCGAAGTGCTGGAGTACCCCGAACTGGGTATGGAAGCCATCTGGAAGATCGAAGTGGAGGACTTCCCGGCTTTCATTCTCGTCGATGACAAAGGCAACGACTTTTTCAGCCAATTGCCCGGTTGTAAGTAGAATGATGAGTGATGAATGATGAGTGATGAATGTGACTGATTAACAATGTGAGTAGGGCGGCAGCGAGTTGCGGCTTGGTGGGTAATCAATGATGAATGCAGGGTGATGGATGCTGAGATTCCAATTCATCATTCATCACTCATCATTCATCGTTCTCTCCACTCTTCCACCACTGGATTGCTAAGGACCCCGATCTTCTCTATTTCGATTTCCACTACGTCTCCATGATGGATTTGTCCCACTCCGCTCGGAGTGCCGGTTGCGATGATGTCGCCAGGCATGAGGGTGAAATTCATTGATATGAATGATACTACAACGTCCACCGGGAAAATCATCTGAGCGGTGTTGGCATCCTGAACGGTGCTGCCGTTTAACCGGCATTGAAGGCGCAGTTTCTGAGGATCGCCGATGTCTTCATGGAGAACGATCTGCGGCCCGATGGGACCGAAGGTGTCCAGGGATTTTCCACGAAACCATCCCGAGCGGTCGCCGTTCTGAATATTTCGCTGGCTTACATCGTTGATGCACGTATAGCCCAAGACGTGCTCAAACGCCTCCTGGGGCGTTATATTCCTGCACTTCTTCCCGATTATTACCGCCAACTCGGCTTCGTAGTCGGTTCGAAGGTCCGCGAATCCGTATTTCAGCAGGAAAGCGGGTATCACGATGGGTTCGCCCGGCCCTATGAGTACGTTTGGGGTCTTCGGGAACAGGAGGGGTTCTTGCGGGACCTCGTCTGTAAACCCGCTGACTTTGACCGAATGGCTTTCCGCAATGTGGCTGCGGTAGTTCAGGCCAAGGGCAACTATCTTTGACGGGTTTACCTGGTAAGACTGCGATTTGCCCAAAACCGGTAAAAGAACCATATCTTTTCCCTTTAATCCTTTGGCGGAACTATCGGCATAGCCATTTTTTCGTATCCCCCCGGCAACTCGAAGAGGGAATCGTCAATCGGACCCACCTTGATATTCTTGTACTCCATTGTCACTTCCGAATCTTGGATCTTGATCGGAAACGGAAATTGCTTGGAAATCCAAAAGAGAGTCTTTTCCCCGTCTTCTATGGTTTCGTATTTCTTGCAAGGCATGCCGGAAACGGTTTCTTCCCCGAGAGATTTAGCATTCTTTTCCTTGTCGGCCGTCCATTCTTCAAACGTCTTATCCGTAGACTGATACGGCATTTCCATATATGTTTTCTCTTCGGGCGTGATCATCCAGGTCACCTTCTTATCGGGCCGGATGATCATGACTTGAGTCTCGTCTTCTTCAATAGTTTCCTGCCTGACTTTGTCGCCCTTTACAAAAATTTTGCCCTTCATCGGTTCATCGCCTATGGGCACTATGACCATATCGGCTGAAAACTCCGCTGCTTTGGCCTGAGCGGTCCCGAGAAAGGCCAGGACGACAAATGACACGGAAAATACTACGGAAAACATCAGCGGTCTTCTCATCGCATACCTCGCGGGCTGTATGGTTTGAAAGGCGGGAGCGCTAATGCTGCGCCCGTGCGCTAAATTTCAGAAACTACACCACTTATTTTTAGTACGGTATATATTCTACTCGTCAGCCTGTCAATAACTGTGACCGGTTCCAGGCCGGGTTGGTCGTCTCCATCGAAATGCCGGGTCAGTTCACCCAAAACCGGGCTCCGTGCGGATTTTTTGACCAAAAAGTTTTTTTGACCTGACTAATGGGAATCTAACGTGGCGCCTGAAGATTTTGCTTATTTATCGGAGAAAGCGGGGGAAACGATTCTTTGCGCTTACATTCAACCGAGGGCCTCGAGGAGTGAGTTGTCCGGCACTTTCCGCGAGAGGCTGAAGATACGCATCAGCTCACCCCCGGTTGAAGGAGAGGCAAATCGGCAATGCATTGATTTTCTTGCCAAAAGTCTCGGTATTTCCAAATCCGAGATCAAACTGCTCAAAGGCGGGCAGTCACGTGCGAAGACATTCGTTATTTCAAGGCCGATCGGGTTCGTTCGTGAAAAATTAAAGGAAGCAGGTCCGGACCGTGTTTAAATAGTTTTTTCCAGGTTTTTCATCAGGAGACTGCCATGCGAGAAGCCGTAATCGTTAGCGCCGTTCGAACCCCGCTGGGGAGATTTAGTGGGTCGCTCGGTTCCATAGGGGCCACAAAGCTGGGTGGGATCGTAATTGAAGAAGCTGTTAAGCGCGCGGGAATAGGCAAAGATCGGGTAAATGAAGTCATAATGGGCCTGGTGCTCCCATGCGGCTATGGGCAGAATCCGGCCAAACAGGCTGCAATTGCCGCCGGTATGCCTTGGGAGGTGGAAGCCATCACGGTGAACAAAGTCTGTGGTTCGGGCTTGAAGGCGGTGATGCTTGCCGCCCATGCTGTCCAGTTGGGCGATGCTGATGTTGTAGTTGCAGGCGGGATGGAGAACATGAGCATGGCTCCCTACTATTTGGAAAAAGCACGAAACGGATACCGGATGGGCAACGGCGTCCTCGTGGATCACATGCAGCATGACGGCTTGTGGGACATAGTAAACGATTTCCCCATGGGCATTTCAAACGAGCTTTGCTGTGAAAGATATGGCGTAACTCGTGAAGATCAGGACCGTTATGCTCTCCAATCCTACATGAGATCTCTGGCCTCCATTTCCGGCGGTAAATTCAAAGAAGAGATCGTCCCGGTGCAGTTGCCGTCCCGCAAAGGAGAGCAGGTTATTTTCAGTCAGGATGAGTGCCCGAGGGAAACCTCTTATGAACAGCTTGCGAAGATGAAACCCGCATTCAAAGAAGGAGGTGTCACGACTGCCGGAAATGCTTCCGCCATAAGTGACGGCGCCGCTGCGGCCGTTATTATGTCAAGGGAAAAGGCGATTGAACTGGGCTGCAGCATCATGGGTGCGATAGGCGCCCAGGCATCGAGCGCTATAGATATGAAGTACGTTCTGGTAGCTCCCATTTGGGCCATACCCAAATGCCTCAAGAAAGAGGGCATCGGTGTGGATAAGGTCGATATCTTCGAGATCAACGAAGCCTTCAGCGGATCGACCGTATGCGTGATGAAAGAGCTCAAACTGGATGCCTCCAGAGTAAACGTGGCCGGGGGCAGTGTCTCTCTGGGTCATCCTATAGGGGCGAGCGGCTGCCGCGTGCTGGTCACCTTGCTCCATGAAATGAAGCGTTCGGATAAAAGGACGGGACTTGCTTCCCTGTGTCTTGGAGGAGGCGAAGCTGTGGCCATGGTGGTGAAGAGGTAGACATCATGAAACTGAGGAGACTCGAATGCAGATAAAGACCTTTGGAGTTGTAGGTGCAGGCCAGATGGGAAGCGGGATTGCCCATGCAGCCACAATGAGCGGCCTTCAGGTGATCATGAATGACATCAAGGACGAATTCGTCGAGCGCGGTCTCAAAAACATCACTAATATACTGACAAGAAATGTCGAAAAAGGGAAAATGACCGAGACGGACAAGGAAGTCGTCCTGGGGCGGCTTAAACTCAGCACCGGTCTAAAAGACATGGCTCCTGTCGATTTCGTTGTTGAAGCCGCCAGCGAGAACGAATCGTTGAAATTAGCAATTTTTCGCGAGCTGGATACAATCTGCCGGCCGGAAGTGATCCTTGCAAGCAATACTTCCTCCATTCCCATCGGCCGGATTGCGGCTCAGACCAAAAGACCCGATAAGGTGATCGGCATGCACTTCATGAACCCGGTGCCGGTTATGAAGCTTGTCGAGGTAATTAGAGGGATTGCCACTTCCGATGAGACTTTTCAGACGACGTGGGACCTGTCGATCGAGTTCGGGAAGACCCCGGCCCTTGCCAACGACTTTCCGGGTTTCATTGCCAACCGGATTCTCATGCCCATGCTCAACGAAGCGATATATGCGCTTTACCATGGAGTTGGAAATCGTGAGGATATCGATACCGTCATGAGGCTTGGAATGAATCACCCGATGGGCCCTCTGACACTCGCCGATCTGATCGGTTTGGATACTTGTCTCGCGATTATGGAGACGTTGTACAACGGTTTCTGTGATTCGAAATACCGTCCGTGTCCCCTCCTTCGCAAATATGTGGAAGCCGGATGGCTGGGAAGAAAAAGTGGCCGTGGTTTCTACGAGTATTGAGAAGGATTGCCAAAATGGATTTCGAACTAAACGAAGAGCAGAAAATCATTCAGGATACTGCCGCAAAGTTTGCAAAACGCGAACTTGAGCCTGTCGCAGCCGAGATCGACCGGACGAAAAACCGGGACATCCTGAAGGCCAATCTCAAGAAGCTCGCCGAACTCGGTTTTATGGGATTGAACGTGGATGTCGAATACGGCGGCACAGGCGCCGGGACCCTCGCTTTCTCGCTTGTTATGACCGAACTTGGCCGCGCGTGTGCTTCTACAACGGTTACCGCTTCCGTGAACAATATGGTGGCGGAAGTGATCCAGGTTGTGGGGACCGAGGAGCAGAAAAGGAAATATATCCCTCCCATTTGCAGCGGCGAGTATCTTGCGGGGTGCTTCGGACTGACTGAGGCCTGCGCAGGGTCCGATCCCGCCGGGATGCGGACGACTGCCGTGCTCGATGGAGATTACTGGATCCTCAACGGAAATAAGAGCTTCATTACGAGTGCGGAATATGGCGGGTGCTTCATAATTTGGGCCGTAACCGACAGAGAGGCAAAAAAAGGCAAGGGAATCAGCGCTTTCATCGTTGAACCCGGTTTTCCGGGATTTATCGTTGGAAGAGACGAACATAAATTGGGTCAGAAAGCCTCATCGACAAATGAGCTGATCTTCGACAACTGCAAGGTCCCGAGGGAGAATCTCCTGGGTAAGCTGAATGACGGCTTCCGGATCGCTGTTGCCGAGCTTGCAGGCGGCAGGATCGGAATCGGGTCGATGGCCCTTGGTATCGGCCTGGCCGCCATGGATTACGCAACAAAGTACGCTCAGGAAAGAATACAGTTCGATAAACCCATCGCTTCACTGCAGGCAATCCAGTGGATGATCGCCGACAACTACACGCGCCTTGAAGCGGCCCGCCTGCTCCTGCTTCGCGCCTCCTGCCTCAAGGACCATGGGAAGCCGTATTCCAAAGAGGCCTCGATGGCTAAGGTCTACGCCACTGAAGCTGCGAACAGGGCCTGCTATGACGCCCTTCAGATGCTTGGTGGTTACGGTTACTCAAATGAGTTCCCGATCGAGCGTTTCTACAGGGATGTCCGTGTAACGACGATCTATGAGGGGACCAGTGAACTACAGCGGCTGGTCATAGCCCGCGAATTGTTGCGTTAAGCTCGATACTAGGTTGCTTAGAAAATGCCGTTTTCATGCTTCGCGGGTGAGGCGAACATCATGGAAAATTGCGTTCAAGAACTACGGCATTGTGGCGCGGTTCTTTTGTAGGGGAGAGCTTTATGCCCTCCCGAAGCACCCGGTTTGAACGCAACTTCGTATGAGAGCAATTGCGGCAAGATTTTGCGAAGGGTTACATAGTGCGGGAACAAATTTGAGAGGTCCGTTTGAGGCTTTATGTCGCCCTTTTAGGCTTATTAAATTGTGTGCGCGAAAATCTGCAAAATTGCGAAAGTTCAAAAGAGCGGGGGAAAGTTTTTTAACTTTAAAGATTCCCCTCAATCTCCAGGTTTCGCCAGGCAAATGAGTACCTGTGGTCTGAATTTCCCTGCCCCGAAGGGGCTGCATAATATATAGCCCGGGGTCAGTCCCGCCGAGCTTGCCCTCCTTCGGAAACTCAGGACAAGTTCGCTTGCTGAACGGGCGGGACGCCACCCCGGGGTTTGGACACCAACAAAAACCGGTTTTTTTTACCCTGTAGGGGTTTCATAACTCATCCCTTCTCGTGCTGTAGGTACTCATTTCCCGGATGAGCCGGTTCTTTTTTCTTGTTCGTTGTTTCAAAACCCTCTGCGATCTCTGTGTCTCTGTGGTGGAATCATCTTTGAGGAGAATTGCTGCGAAAGTCCTTTTTTTCCTGACCGCCGTCATTTCATTACTGCTTGCGGCGCCTCAACTGTGGGCCGAAGCGGATCTTGCGGGCCGAGCCGAAATTATCACCGGAACGGTAACCTTTGAGAGGGCCGGGAATCAGGAGGCCCTCAATACCGGCGATCCCGTGTTCGTTAAAGACACGATACTGACCGGCGCCGATAGTTCCGCTGAGATCGTCCTTGTCGATCTGAGCAGGATGAAACTCGCCGCAGACACCAGTGTGGAAATTACCGGGTACGAGGTCAATCCCTCCGAAAAAATCAGGCGTGGACTCATTTCACTGACCTTCGGAAAAGCCAGGTTTGCCGTGCAGGACCTTCAGGAATTCGATGACAGGCCGTTTTGCGTTCAAACCGGGACAGCCGTCGTAATTAGCCGCGATACCGAATTCATCGTTACTCATGACCGGGAGCTGCCCAAGGACGAAGTTTGCCGGAATGGGCTGGCGACCGTGTTGTGCCTGGAGAATTCCGTCATAGTGTTTAGCCCAGGATTTCCGGGTAAACTCGCGCTTCTTGCCGCCAATATGGTGAGTCAGGTATGCGGACCGAATTTGCCCACTCCGCCCCGGTTTGCCACAGCCGCAGAATTGGCTCGAATTCTGGCCGGCCTCGATCGGATCGGAACAAAGATCACGCCGCCCGGGCCAACGGGCAGTTCTGACGGCTGTCCGCCGAAATAGAGAAAATCAGGTCTCGATGAATCCGACGGCTTAGACAGCAAAGCCGATGCCGGAAGTCGACATATCCAAACGTTATGCGTTATGCTTCCCCCGGCATCTTCGATTCACATTCTGGCAAGTTACCGAAAAAGGCTATTAATCCACTCTGGAATTTTCCGACATAATCTGAGGGGCACCACATTTCTTACCAGGAGTCCTTTCCGCTAGGGTTCCCTATGCGCATGGTTAGTCGCAATCAGAAAATCCCGACAGACCTCCAGCACAATATGCGGGAAGTAGAGTGCATCCTATCCGGTGGATAGATGACAACTCTTCGACCATATCGAATCTCGATGCCCTTTCGCCTGTCAGGAACGCATTCCCTTGACGCTCTCACAACGGATGTGCTACTGAGAAACTACCATAGTAGGGATTTCCAATCGCCCCACTTGATTCAAGCGAGAATTCCATGACTCAGGATCATAGCACGGCCTCGCAAAGCCCCATATTCTTCACCAAACAGCCCATCCTCGACACCAAACGCAGCATATGGGGATATGAACTACTGGGAGGTGAACAGAAAGAAGGCATCTACGAAATACTCCCCCAACAGGAGAGTGTGGCCAGCCTGTTTTCCAGCGCATACTTAGGGCTTCAGGAGGCTATGCAGCGCGGCAAGAAAATCATGGTGGGCTTCGATGAGGCCAGCATTATGACCGGTGTACCGCACGCCCTCCCCCCATCCTGCGGTGTGGTGCGCGTTCTTCCCGGCGAAATCCGCACCTGTGGGTTCGATGCCGCCCTGCAGGAGTTGCGCAGGCAAGGCTATCAAACTGTCATGGAAATCATGCCCGGCATGCTCTTGTCTGCCGACGCCTGTGCCGGGGCTGACATTTTTGCTTTCGATCTCAGTCTGGGTAAAGCCGATCAGGCTTCGCTAAACCAGATGCAAACCAGCCACGCCCTGATGATGGCGCGCGGGGTCAAAAGCGTTGAACAATTTCAGGCTGCAAGGGATATAGGATTCAGCCTGTTTCAGGGTCCATTTTTCAAAGAGCCCGAGTATGTTAGAGATCGCAAGCTCGCTTCCAATATGGTTTCGCGCCTTAACCTCCTGCGTCTCATGGAAACCGAGGATCCGGATGTCAAGGCGGTGGGTGCGGCCATCCGAACGGATGTGTCTATCAGCTTTCGCCTGCTGGCGTACCTTAATAGCCCGTGGTTCGGGCTTCGGCAAAATATCCAATCCATCGACCAGGCTATCAGGATGCTCGGCTGGCTGAAACTCAAGAGCTGGCTGCGCGCAGTGCTCATTGTCGACATGGCTGGGAAGGACGAAGTGCCGCAGGAACTGGCGGCACTTTCACTGCAGCGAGCCAAGTTCTTCGAGTTGCTGACGACATACTACGATTATTGGGGATTCAACCCTGGCACCCTGTTTTTGATGGGCTTGCTCTCGCTCATGGACGCTATTCTTGGTATGCCCATGATAAACTTGGTGGAACTGCTGCCGCTGGACGCCAAACTCAAAGCAGCACTCACAGGCGACGCCAACAACGAATACCGGCCTCTCTTCAGACTCATGGAATGCCTGGAGGACGCGGACTGGCCCACGCTTGAAGTCTTGACACAGAAGCTCTTCATGGATATCGGCCAGGTCAAGGATATCTTCGCCCATGCCCGGGACTGGGGGGCAGGCTTTTTTGAGTCACCCGTTTGAGACTATTTGTAGAGCGGCTGCACGCCCCATATCTCCCTTGCGTACTCCAATACAGCCCGGTCGCTGGAAAACTTGCCCATATTGGCGGTATTGAGAATGGTCTTGCGCGTCCATTCGTCCTTGTCCCCGAAAAGCTGGTCCACCTTGCCCTGAGTGTCCACATAGCTCCTATAGTCCGCCAGGAGCAGAAAATGGTCGCCATGACGCAACAAGGCATCCGCGATGGGTGTAAACAACCCTGGATCGCCAGGTGAGAAATCGCCCGAGGCAATCTGGTCAACGGCGTGCCTGAGTTCCGGGTCATTCTCATAGAAACTGACCGGGTCATAGCCCGTGAGCCTCAAATGCTCCACTTCCTCGGCTTTTAGCCCGAAGAGAAAGAAGTTCTCCGGACCGACTTCCTCCCGGATTTCCACGTTGGCGCCGTCCAGGGTGCCGATGGTCAGCGCCCCGTTAATGGCGAACTTCATATTGCCCGTGCCGGAAGCCTCCATACCTGCCGTGGATATCTGTTCCGAGAGGTCAGCTGCCGGGATGACCTTCTCTGCCTGTGAGATGCAATAGTTGGGCAAAAAGAGCAGCCGGAGCCGACCCCGAACGTCGGGGTCATTGTTGACCACTTCGGCTACGGAATTGAAAAGCTTGATGATCAGCTTGGCCATGAAATAGCCCGGGGCCGCCTTGCCCCCGAGCATCACTGTACGCGGCGTGAACTGGTCGTTCGGACTTTCCTTGATGCGACTGTACCGTGTTATGACGTGCAAAATGTTCAGCAGCTGGCGTTTGTACTCGTGCATGCGTTTGAACTGACAGTCGAACATGGAGTGGGGATTGATGCCCATGCCCATCTTCCGCAGCACGTAACGGGCCAGCCTCCTTTTGTTCTGGAGCTTCGCCTCGGCGAAGGCCTGCCGGAACTGCGCATCGTCGGCCAGGGGAATGAGGAGCTTAAGCCTGCTCAGTTCGCACTCCCAGCCGGTCCCGATGGCCTCGGTGATGAGGCTTGAAAGTGCTGGGTTGGCTTGCAGGAGCCATCGCCGGGGTGTGACACCGTTTGTGATGTTTTTGAACTTTTGGGGATAAAACAGGTGGAAGTCGCTGAACAGATTTTCCTTGAGTATTTTTGTGTGCAGGGCGGCCACGCCGTTCACCGAATGACTGCCCACAATGGCCAGGTTGGCCATGCGCACTCTCCTCTCATTTCCCTCCTCGATAATGGACATACTCTCAAGGCGCCTCACATCGCCATGATATTTAGCAGCCACATCCAGCAGGAAGCGGCGATTGATTTCGTAGATGATCTCGAGATGCCGGGGCAGCAATCGGCCAAGAAGTTCCACGGGCCAGGTCTCCAATGCCTCGGGCAGAACGGTGTGGTTTGTGTACGCGAAGGTCTTGGTGCAGATGTCCCAGGCCTGCTCCCAGGGTAGGATCTCCACGTCCAGAAGGAGCCGCATCAGTTCGGCGATGGCAATGGAAGGGTGTGTGTCGTTCAGTTGCACTGCCACGTGGTCGTCGAATCCTTCGAGGGTACTGTGCTGCTTCTTATGCCTGCGCATGATGTCCTGAAGGGTGGCCGCCACTAGGAAGTACTGCTGCTTCAGGCGCAATTCCTTGCCCTGCTCCAATTCGTCGTTAGGATAAAGCACTTTGGAAATATTCTCGCTTATCACCTTGTCGTGCATGGCGCCGATATAGTCGCCTCGGTTGAATTCGGTCAGGTTGAAGTCACGGCTCGACTGGGCGGCCCACAGCCTCATGTTGGTGACATGGCTGCAGCCGTACCCGGGGATGAGAATATCGCAGGGCATGGCCATGACATTCTGGGTGTCCACCCAGCGGTAGCGCTGATGACCTTCTGTATCCAGGTAAGCTTCGCTCCTGCCGTAAAAGTTAATCTCGTAGAGGATCTCCCGTCTGATGATCTCCCATGGGTTGCCTTGACGACGCCAGTTGTCGCAGCTCTCCTCCTGGTAACCGCTTACGATATTCTGGTAGAAGATGCCGTAGTCGTAGAGGATTCCATAACCATAGCCCGGTATCCTGAGACTGGCGATGGAGTCCATGTAACAGGACGCAAGGCGTCCGAGGCCGCCATTGCCCAACCCTGCATCCCATTCCACCTCCTCGATGTCCTCTAGAGCCAGGCCAAGCTTTTCGAGCACCTCCTGGCAACCTTGTTCTAAGCCCATGTTGGTGATGTAGTTCATAAGAAATCTTCCGGGCAGGAATTCGAGCGACAGATAGTATACCCGTTTGACCATGCTGTCGTAGTACTCATGCTGAGTATCGAGCCACATTTTGATGAGCCGGTCCCGGATGCTGTATGCCAATCCATTGAAATAGCGGAATTTATCTTTCCCGTAGAGCTCATTACCAAGGGTTGTCACGATATGAAGCTGAATATCGGCAGCCAGGGTATCGAGACTCTTTATATCCTCGGTCGTAATGCTCGTTCGGCCGCCAATAACAATACTCTCATCTGATCCGGATACTTTGCTCTTTTTCGCCATTCCAATGCTCCTTCTTTATTACAACCTCTGTTCCTAGAGCAGGCCGGCTAAAGGATAAGGCCTTTCGCAAAGGTTGAACCTATCCCTGGAGGGTGGTTCCGGTCCCTCTTAGGGTATCGACTGCCGCCTTGACGCGCTGCGCCATAGCGTCTTCGGCTAATGCCAAGTAGGCTCGGGGGTCGTATTTTATTTTGTTCCCCACCTCGCCGTCCACCTTGAGCACCGCATCGTAGTTTCTTAGCATGTGGTCGGCTATGGCCCGAGTGAAGGCATACTGTGTGTCTGTGTCAATATTCATTTTCACGACGCCGTAATCAATGGCCTCATGAATCTCATCCGGAAGTGAGCCGATCCTTTTCCGGTTTGAGCAGTAGAAACGACAAAAACCGGGATAGTATACTGAGCAAACGGAACAAACGGGTTGCAGGCACTGTGAGCATGTCGTATCCGCATGTTCGGAGGGATGCAGCTAATGGAAAATTTTGCCATGGTTAACCAACCCTTCCGCTCTGCCGTGTAGCTGTTTTTCATCACTTGTAAGATTAAGTGATCTGAAAATTCTCATGCGCCCTTGCGACTTGGGGCATTCAAAAGGAAGGAAACAAATGAATATGTGGACGAGCATCATGATACAGGCAGACGTGATTTACGCAACTGTTTCTTTCTGGACGGTGCACGGATAATGCGAACATCGCAGCTTTCAGGTAAGCTTGCCTGCAACCGAAAGGGCCGGGTATTCTTTTTATCCAGGTGTTGGACCGGAATCCTGGCGTGTAAACTCTATGCGTCGGGGCGAGATCGTAGATTGCAGGGCCTTCCTGAGGGGTCATGTGTAGGAGCAAGAAAGGATATTCCCCCTGGTAGGTCGAAACGCAGTATGGACATACAACCCAAGCCGGGAGGAGTAGTAAGACTCCCATGGCTTTTGCTTTAGTAAAGCCGGGTTATATAGGACGCGAGCAACTGATTGACGGCCTTAACCGCTTTCCTCAACTGCCAGCGGGTGGGGCTGGGCACCAGGATTTCAACCATGAACCTGACGTAAAATAGCCCTATTCGCTCCATCCAATCATCCAACTGCTTGAGGAAGAATGTACCGATGACCCATACAAAGGTTCAAGATATCTCTATATGGCGTTATGAGGTACATCTTTTAAAAGGACACGAAAATAAGATCATATGTGTATGCGGTATCTCGGTTTATCTAATCGTATCGAGAGGGGTCGCGCCGCGATAATTGAGGAAAATTAGGTGACAATAATTCAAAATCATGCCTTATATAAGGCTTGGAAGCGCATTTTGGGGGTCAAAAACGATTCTCTAAGGCTGGGTGGAGGAAGCCCTTGCCCGTAACGAACAGGTCCGGTAAAGTAAGTGGACTGAGAGTATCGCCGTCGGGAGCAGGACTTTGTTGACGTTATAAAGTGCGGACCAGGCGTGAAAGCAAAGGGGCGCCAAAAAATATAAATATTGCCCTAATAAATTCAGGTACTTACGCGCTTATTTGAGCGCTTATGGGGCACAGCTCCCCACGCTTTTCCGGATTATTTATTTGCAGAACTTCGGTACACGGTCAGGAATCCTATGACTCTCGATGTCACCGAAAGCTCTTTTCCTTAGAACAGGGGAACCTCATGGTATGGGATCGAACGAACCGTCCGGTGTGGCTCCGCTGCACGGTAGGCATTCTTGTCGCTATCCTTGCCGCTGCTATTCGATGGCAGTTTCCGGGATCTCTTGAGGTCCGTTCCGCTTTTCTTGCCTTCTACCCAGCCGTGGTGGTTGCCGCGTTATATGGGGGCCTTAGCGCCGGATTGTCCGCCACATTTGTCTCAGCCGTCCTTGCCGGCTATCTCCGGATAGCGCCGGTTGGCCAATTCGCCATTACAAATTTCGCCGGCCTGATAAGCATGGCCGTTTTTGCCGCCTGCGGCGCCCTGGTGTCTTATCTGGCTGAAGCGGCATATCGCGCCCATGCGCGCGCAAACAAAGCAGAGGAACAATTGAGGCTTGCTGCTGAACGTGAAACCGAACGCAGGCAGGCTGAAGAGACTTTCCGAACAACGGTCCAACGTTTTCATAATATTCTGGCCAATATTTTTTCCGGCGTCCTGGTTATAGGCGAAGATGATCGAGTCGAGTTCGCGAATCAAAATTTTTGTGATCAGTTTGATTTGAGAGTAGCTCCATCAGCCTTGATCGGATTGACGGTCGCGGAAATGCTGCAGAAACTGTTGCCTGCCTATGCTGATCCCGTAGCAAGTGTAGCTCGTCTACGTCAGATTCGCTCTCAGGGACATCGTATCAAGGATGAAGAGGTCCTGATGAGCAACGGACGGGTGCTCTTGAGAGATTTTACTCCGATTCTTGTCGATGGAAAACCACGTGGCCGAATGTGGCAACATCGCGACATCACCGAGCGCAAGCAGATGGAGGACGAGCTTCACAAGTCATATGATGACTTGGATCTGAAGGTTCAAAAGCGTACCGCCGAACTCTCAGAGTATGTACAAAGGCTGAAGCTCGCCACAGAAGTGGCGAAAATGGGGGTATGGGAGTTGGACGCTAAAACGCAGCGGATCGAATGGGACGATCGAATATTTGATATCCTTGGAATCGCCAGCGGTGAGTCGATAGCTTATGACGATTGGAGTGCGATAATTTGTCCTGATGATGTGCCTAGAATCGTGAAAATGTACTATGAGGAAATCTGCAAGTGTGGCCATGGCATTTTCGAGTGCCGCATAACTCGACCCAGGGATGGGGCGATTCGGGACATACAGTGTGCCGCTGCGGCTATATTCAAGGATAATAAAGAGCTGATAAAAGTTGTCGGCGTCTACTTCGACATAACTGAACGCAAGAGGGTGGAAGAGGAATTGCGGGCAATTCCTTCCAGACTTATTGAAGTGCAGGAAAACGAGAGAAAAAGGCTGGCTGGAGATTTGCACGATAGCATCGGACAGACGCTTGCCGCACTGAAGTTTCGCATCGAGCACGTCATCTCTACCCTTGAAAAGCGGGAATCCAAGCAAGCACTGCAGCTTCTGCATGAATTTGTTCCCATATTGCAGCGCTCTATCGATGAAACCAGGGCAATCTACATGGGTCTTAAACCAACGGTACTCTCAGACTTTGGCCTTTTGGCTACACTGGAGTGGTATCGCCTGGAGCTTCTAAAGCTTTATCCCAACCAGCATATAGAACTCGAGACCGCAATCGAAGAACAAGGCATTCCCTATGACCTTAAAACAACAATATTCAGGATTGCCCAGGAAGCCCTGAATAACACTTTCAAACATGGCAGATCGGAATGGGTGGACGTTCGTCTTGCCTCAAATGATGGGGCCATTGAGCTTGAGATAAGCGACGACGGGATCGGGATGGATCTGGATTTCATTATCGAATCGAGTACGGCAAAAAGCCTGGGGCTCAAGGGAATGAAAGAAAGGGCCGAACTCACTGGAGGAGAATTCACCATAAAATCAGCTCCAAATGAGGGTACTACGATCAAAGCGACTTGTCAAAGCGACTGGAGCGTTGGCACGCTCATATTATCCACGAGCATATGGGGCCGCATTACGTCACCCCGGCAGGTTTTAAGCCGGGGTCCAGTGCTTTGATTTCTATGTGATCCGGAAAAACTCTTGGATTCCGGCTATTTAAGAAGCGCCGCCGGAATGACGACATCAGACGCTGGGGCCTTTCATGGAGCTTTAAGCGGTCCACCATGCGAACTTTCGTGCATTTGCGGAAATGTCAAACTCTGTGAGTCCGCCGGCAGAGCCGGAGGTTTACTGTGTTAATTAGGGCGAGAAACCCTATAGTCGTCACCCCGGCGAAGCCTGCCCCGGAAGTGTCCAGTCCGCGGGCCGGGGTCAAGTAGGGCCGTCACCCCGGCGGAGGCCGGGGTCCAGCGGCTCTTGCTTTACGATGACGAAATCGTCAGCCATTTTCAGCCGCCTCTCCCAATGTCGAACCCTTTTTCTGCTCCTCGCGCAGCGATGCGGCCTCACAAGGCGCCCTCACAAGGCGCCCTCACAAGGCGCCCTCACAAGGAATCGGGCGCGAACTGGGCACTCATAAAAGATCGTGCCCGGACTTGAAGCATCAAACTACCGGTTGCAACGTGCGGCCCGGACCTGAACGAAGTGAGGGTCCAGCATCCGGCCTGCTTCCACTGTGTACAACGCGGACCCGAAACGAAGTGAGGGTTCCGTGCCCGGACTTGAAGCATTAACCAACGGCTGGAGTATTAAGCCCGGACGTGAACGAAGTGAGGGTGCGCCCTCACAAAAAATCGGGCGCGAACTCGAAGCATCTCACATGCTTCCGAAAGATTAGCGCGAGCGCAAGCGAAGTGAGCGTTCAGCGTTTCACATGCTTACTCAGCGGTAACCGCGAACCCGAAACCTGGTGAGGGTGCGGCCTCGCAAAAGATCGGCCGCGAACTGGGCACTCACAAAAGATCGTGCCCGGACTTGAAGCATTAACCAACGGCTGGAGTATTAAGCCCGGACCTGAACGAAGTGAGGGTTCACCAAGCGGAATTATTTTGTTTTTACCATTCACCATTCACTATTCACCATTCACTATTCACTATTCACCATTCACTATTCACTATTCACCATTCACTATTCACTATTCACTACTCACTATTCACTATTCACTACTCACTACTACCGCAACCGCTGTCCGGCCCAGTCAAGAAAACGGACGACCAACCCGGAGCGGGCGGGGGAGGCTGCCCCGGGATAAGGCGTTATCCATTCCTTGGTCTGAGCAATGATGGCCTGACAATGCCTTAAATCGGCCTGCACCTGAGGTGATTCCGGCGCTTCGAAATTATCGTTCAGCCACTGGATGAGGAGGTTGGAGGCCTCCTCGGTCCTGTTCATATAAAAAGAACAGTAGGCAAGGGAAAGAACGCTTTGGTCCCGAATATTCTTATCGGGGGACAGGGTGAGCGCCCTGTAAATATTGTAGGCCTCGAGATATCTGCCGGATGTAAGAAGCCCTTTGGCTGTATCGAGGAGGGTGTCCGGTCCAATCATTTCCGCCAGGCGCAAGCCCGATTGCTTTGTAGCGTTACCTTCAGGCCAGGAAAAAAGCGCCTGCCGGAAAAACCTCTCCGCGTCCTCTTTTTTGCCCGTGTTGAGGCACGCTTCCCCCATCCATGTGAGGCCTTCCGCATAGATTCGACTGTCCGGGTTCTTTTCCAGGAACTCCTCCAGCATCGGACGCAAACCATCCCATCTTTTCCAGGCGGACATTAAAGATGCCTTGTAAAACATGCAACTGTCGAGTTCTGAGGAATGGCCGAATTTCACAATACATTCATCCAGCAGGTGGACGTCCGGCCAAGCCGGGCGGCTCGCCGAATCGAGTGAATCTTGAAACGCCGGCTCACCGGGACCGGTTTCTCCCCCCTTTTCTAAAGGGGGGTAGGGGGGATTTTTGTCGTTATTGATTCCTTCGAATTTGCCGGCTGCAAGGTCGTAGAGAAGAACCGGGTCACGATGATTTCTCGTAAATATTGCTCCCAGGGTAATAGCAGCCATAAGCGCATATGCGGCCAAGAACCTGGCGTTTATTCCGATTTTTGAGGGCAGGGGGGGCGGAGATTCTAGCCGGGCGGAGTTTATGCGGCCGGGACCCTTTCGGTGTTCTAAAATCCCACCCGTGGCCCCGGTGAGCAGGGTTTTCAGTATGAATGCCATGACGGTGAGAAAGAACAGGATTTTCCCCCAAAGATAAATCCCTGAGCCGGTGTCGAACGTTAGGACCACCCTGGATGTCCTGGGTACGAGAAGCATAAAAGCCGGAGAGGCGAGATAAAGTTCTCCCGCCCCCTCGGTTATTCGCCAGTCCGGATGATAAGAGACTTTTATCCAGAGCGGATGACCCGGCTTTGAGGTATCGATGGTGATCTTTCCATCACCGAGGATGGCCTGCGTTCGAATTGTTTCATCCTCCGGATGGTTGATCGGGTCTTGCGGTTCGGAGGCGCTGGGAGTTCGGATCTGAGCGACATAGGCTTCAAGGGCTTGTGGATCGTGTGCACAAAATTCTGCAAAATTGCGAAAGCTCAAAAGGGGGAGGGAAAGTTTCCCCCCCGATCTCCAGGCTATCCCTGATCTGTCCATGACCAGAGGCGGAAGGGGGTGTGGGGGGCATATGTCCCCCCATCCCCCACGCTTTTCCCGATTATTTATTTGCAGAACTTTCGATACACGGTCGGCTTGTAGAATCGGGATCTCGGGTATGCGCTCGGGGTTGCCGTCATAATTCTGCAGCTCTTTCCAGAAATCGCCGGGCGAATCTTCCGGCGCCACGACAAGGGGTACTCTCAGTGTGGATTTTCGGAACCATTCGAACTGAACTTTTTTCCAGTCTCGAGAAGGTATGCGCAACGGTCTGAATCTTAGCGGCTCCACGTAGGAATCGCCGCAACGTCTGACGAGATAAATCCTGTAGGGTGGACAGGCAATGGCAAGCTCGTAATCGGGCGAGGAGTCCAGCGCATTGGCGATATTGTCGGAGAGCGCGATGACCTGGCTGACGTTGAAAAGACGCAGACGATCGGCCGCTCGGTCGGGATCAGGCCGTGAATAGTAATACTGCGACAGGGGGGTGGACGGGGTTTGAGACAACTCCGATTGCATGTAAAAGACGAATGGAGAAGTCGGGCTCGATTGCATGTAGAGCCCTTCGAGGGTTGATCTGCCTGAATAGTAGGGGAGCAGCTCGAAGGCCCTGCTGGTCCCGGCCCGGTTTGTTATTTCATTTTGCTCGTATACCACCCTTGGGCTGTTTTTATCGCCTTTCAGGTATTCATTTACAAGGCGGTAAGAATTCCAGAAAGGCTTGGATTCCATGCCGGAATAGTTCCACTGAATCCAAGAATCGACGGTGGCCGCCCTGGTCAGTGCAAGAGCGATAATCCCGGCGCAGAAGCAGGCCAGCCACAGATTGGGGCGTGGAAGACGCGATAAGAGCCTGCCCCATCCGACTGCACCGAGCAACACGAGCATTATCTGGGCAAAAGGCAGGAAGCGGATGTCCACAAGTCCCAGGGAAGGGGCCAGACTGAAGCAGAGCAGCGCGATTCCGAATTGCCAGAATAAATAAAATTCCGGACCGTCGATCGATTCCGCGAATGACGGACTTGTTAACGACACTAAACGATCATTTGCTGCAATGTTCTCGTGGGCATCACTCAACGATGTACCTGGCGTAGCGCGTAAGGCATCCCCTGTAGGGTCTATCGTCTGCGTTGGGCGATCGCGGGATGCCTTGGAAAGGGCGGATAATCCTTTTGCCGGCCGAAAGAAGTTGCGTATGCCGGATACGGCTACCATCAAGGCCCCGGCAAATGACGGCCAAAGAAGGGGCGGCGCTATTTCGGCCCATTTTTCGAAATGCCAGGAAATCGCGGAAGGCGTATTCCAGGGGATGCGCCAGAGGAGTGGGAGCAGCCAGAACGCGGCAAGTCCGAACGCCGCAGCATGTAGCTGGAGTATGGTTCGAAGGTTGCGGCCCCGCAGAATGAAGTAGGATGTCCCCATTACGGACTGGACAAGGGGATATCCATGGCCCAAAGCCATCAAGGCTTCAAGAGCGGAATTGCCGAGCGGGGATTTGCCTTCGGAAATGTCCGAGTATAGTTTTGCTGTGAAGATGATGTAGAGAATGAATGAAATACCGAAGGCGAACTCGCCGGAAAGAGTGCTGGAAATATTGCCCCCCCACATCGAATTTTCAGTTATGAAAAGAAAGGGCAGTGAGAGCATAGCGCCGATTGCAGCTGTATTTTGTCCGTAGCGCAGGCGCCGCAGGCACAGATAAACGGCGGCAGGCAACGGAATAATGGCCAGCAGCGTAACGAGCTTGAAGGCGATCTGGAGGGAAACGGCCTTCGAAATAAGCGCCATTAGAGCAAATGGAAGTGGAAAGTACTGTAGGAAGAGCGGAAAGCCGGCATAAGCGCCATGAATCCAGGTGACCGGCGAAAAGATGGCGAACAGCCCCCTGTTCATCGCAACGGCCGACAGGAAATGAGATGGGGTGTCGCCTCCTGCTGTCAGGGTCGATTCAAAAACAAGGGAGGCAGGAAAGAAAAGAATCAGCAGGACTTCGGATATTATCAAAAACAGGATTGGAGGTGTAATTCTTCGGAATGTTCTCATCAGATGCTGCCGGCATGAGCTTTTTTTAGCCATCATGGGTGATGAAAAAGCGTTCCCTGGTGGGAGAAAAGCCCGAAAATGGCTAAGGATTTCGTCATTCCGGCGTTTTTCGACGCGAAAAGAGCCGGAATCCAGGCTTTTTCCCAACTGGTCGATTTTAAAGCGAAAGCCACTGGACCCCGGCCCCCGGACTCGACACTTCCGGGGCAGGCTTCGCCGGGGTGACGTCTATATAGGGTTTTCGCCCTGATTCGGGAATTCCAATCCTTTTTCATTACCCTGAAGTCGCACAAAGCTCACCGGACTGTGAAGGATTTGCCCTCCTCGAGCAGTTCCAGGCATACACCGGGGATGCGCGCCAGTTCAAGCTCAATCTGCGACCTGTAAGGCGGTTTCAGGTGTGAAATATAAATCTTTTTTGGCGTGCTCGGCATCTTGAGGATCTCTGCTTCCAGAAGGGATGGGGACAGATGGCCCGTGGCCAGGGCATGCGAGCTCAGATCGTTTGGAAATGAAACCTCAACTATAATGGCTTTTACGTTATGGCCCCGCATGTTTTTCCAGATCGCCTCGGTGGGACCGGTATCGCCGGTATAGAGCAAAGACGCCCCTGAAGAGTGCTCGATAAGATATCCGTAAGCCGGAACGGAGTGATTGACTCTTGTGGCCTGGATTCTGTAGTCGCCAATCACTACCGGTTTTCGTGGCGAGATCACCTGATAGCGCAACACGGGATTTCGAGCATTGGGAATGTTCGTAAAATCAGGCCAAATCCTGTTGTTAAATATGTGCTTTCTGATATCGGAGATCACCTCTTTGCCGCTGATGACAAGAATCTGGCAGGTCGGATTCATGGCATAGAGATTGTCGAGCAGGAAGGGTATGCCCTTTAAATGGTCTATATGGGCATGAGTAAGAAATATATGAGTTATGGGGCATTGCGCGATCTGGCCCAGGGTGAGCCCAACGGTGCCCGCATCGAGCAAAAGGAAATTATCAATGAGAAAAGCCGGGGGATTGAGCCCCGGGGCTTCAGAGCCTGCGGACCCGAGTATGCTGACTTCCATGGAGACCTTCGTGTCAGGGAATTTGTTCACTAAAAGCGCTTAATTTTAGAGGTTTTTCCAAATATTACAATTGAAATAGTTTTAAGAATCTCGAACAGGCTCCAGGGGGATTCACAGAGGATTGAATTTGCCTTCCAGGGAATTGAACCGGTTTTTTTGTTCCGCTAGAGCAATGTACGCAGGCGGTTGACGATCTGGTCTTTGGGCACAGCGCCCAGCAGGCGGTCTACAAGCCGGCCGTTTTTGAACACAAGCATTGTGGGCACGCTCTGGACCTGATATTGGGAAGCCAGGCCCGGGCTTTTGTCCAGGTCGATTTTCGCGAATTTTATAAGCCCCGAGTACTCCGAGGCGAGCTCGTCTGCAACCGGCAGCAAGATTCGGCAATGGGCGCACCATGGCGCCCAGAAGAGCACCAGCACGGGGCCGGAAAACCTGAGGACTTCGGCGTCGAATGTACGTTCGTTTACGTCGATAGCGTGTTCGGGATAGGCTGTTGCTAAATGCAGCGGCGCGCGACACTTGCCGCAGACAGCCCTTTCTCCGACACGTGAGCGCGGGATGCGGTTTTTTGCCCCGCATTGCTTGCACCGGCTTATAAAACTGTCTTGCACCATTGATATTAGCTCTCCATTTAATTTAGAATAGCAACTCCGGATTCGGTGGAGATGAAGCAACGAATAATCACGTTATTTTTCCATGCAAGTT
Organism: Syntrophobacteraceae bacterium; assembly: GCA_049520315.1. GTDB lineage: Bacteria > Desulfobacterota > Syntrophobacteria > Syntrophobacterales > Syntrophobacteraceae > SbD1. Next base: position 6,033 of record JBEKPW010000044.1, on the reverse strand, counting down.
TCAACATTTCTCTAACTCAGAACAATTGGTGGAATTTCCCGTGCGCCTTCATACTAAGTTTCCTATTCAACTAAGGGAGGTAGTGGAGTGGCTCGCATAGACGATTACAAAGAATCGTTCCGTCTGGCTTCGGTGGAGATGAAAAAAAAGGATGCAGCCTCGCTGGCCAAAGCTGCCGGAGCCGTGTTTTCCCCTGAGCAGGGTTTGATTGTTCCCTTTCTCGGCACTGAGTATAGAGTGGAAATCCATCCTCACACCGATATTCGCAAGGTCAATTCGAACGAAGAGGTTTCGATTCCGGACAAAATTTTGATTGCGCATTATTTGCTTGGTGCTATAGGAAAAAAATTTACCGGCAAACTCATCACTTTTCGTCAGATTCCGGATGGGCATTTTTATTTTGAAACGTTCCAGAGGCGGGCCAGAGATCCGTTTGCAAACTTTTTCGGCAATAACGGCCGGCTTTTTGTAAAATGTGCCGAAATGATGGGAGCATCACCAGTGGAAACTGGGGATTTCGGCATGGATTTTACCGTCTTTCCCCATATTCACATTCAACTGGTTCTGTGGTCGGGGGATGAAGAGTTTCCGCCCGATGCTACAATCCTTTTTGATGAAAGTGTCCATCGGATTCTTCCAGCAGAAGATATTGCGGTGATGAGCGGCAGCCTGGTCTACCGGCTTATCGGTTTGGGAAGAAAAATCCAGTCGGAAGCCTGATATCACTTCGTAGCGAGAAGCGAGGAGCAAGAAGCTGGAAGAAAACGGTCCGATCTCTTCTCACTCCCCGCTTCTGCCTCATTGGAGGAAGTATCTTGAAAATAGCCGTAACGGGTAAAGGCGGGGTCGGAAAAACCACCTTGAGCGCTTTCCTTGTAAGGTGGTTTGCCGAACAGGGGAGAAGTGTTCTTGCCATCGATGCAGACCCCGATGCCAACATGGCGCACGCCTTGGGGATAAAAAACGCCGCAGAAATCGTGCCTGTCTCGCAAATGAAGGAATTGGTGGCCGAGCGGACCGAGTCGGTTCCCGGCACTTATGGCGGTTTTTTCAAGCTCAATCCGAAGGTTGACGATCTGCCCGAAAAACTCTCCGTCCGTCAGGGAGAAAATATACGGCTTATGGTCATGGGTGGAATCAAAAAAGGCGGCAGCGGCTGCGTGTGTCCGGAGAGCATTCTGCTCAAGAACCTGGTTCAGCACTTGATATTGAGACGTGATGAAATAGTGATTATGGACATGGAGGCCGGAATTGAACACTTGGGCCGTGGGACTTCAAAATCAGTCGACTGGCTGATCACCGTCGTGGAACCCGGCCAGCGAAGCGTTGAGACAGCCGCCCGTATACGAGAACTCGGCAGGGATATCGGGCTTACCAGGATCGGCCTGGTCGGCAACAAGATTCGTAACGAGCGGGATCGTTCTTTTCTGAGAAAAGTGCTCAGCGGCCAACTCATTCTTGGCTTCATTCCCTACGATGACCTGATAATCGAAGCAGACCTGCAGGCGGAATTTGCGGAAAAAGTGAGCGATCAAACCAAGGCCGCTCTCGACAAAATAGTCAAAAACCTGGTAGAGGCGGCGAAAGCAGCCGGCGGCACGGAGTGACCTCTTATGATCGATGTCCAGAATCAGGCTGACCACAGGAACATCAGTATCGATAAGGTTGGCGTAAAGGATATCCGCTACCCGCTCACGGTGATGGACAGAAACAACGGGGTCCAGCATACGGTTGCCTCCATAAACATGTACGTGAATGTGCCGCGTGAGTTCAAAGGCACTCACATGAGCCGTTTCATTGAAATTCTGAATCAATTTCACGGTCATCTCGATATCAGGGAATTCTCGTCTGTTCTGGGAGTTCTTCAGGAGCATCTCCAGGCGGAATCCGCACATATGGAAATAAACTTTCCATATTTCATTCGAAAGCTCTCACCGGTGACCGAGAGCGCCGGCTTGATGGAATACCGCTGCCGTATCGCCGGCTCTTTGGACCTGGAGAAAGGCTACGATCTGGTCGTCGAGGTAAATGTTCCCATCACAACTGTTTGCCCCTGTTCCAAAGAAATCAGCGATCATGGGGCCCATAACCAGAGGGGTATGGTACGTATCGCTGTTCGTTTCAAGCGCTTTATCTGGATCGAGGACCTGATCGATCTGGTGGAAAAGGCCGCTTCCTGCGATGTCTACTCCGTACTCAAAAGGCCTGATGAAAAATACGTTACCGAGTACGCCTACGATAATCCAAAATTCGTCGAAGATGTAGTACGGGACATAGCTTATGACTTGGAACACGATCCGAATGTCTGTTGGTTTTTGGTGGACGTCGAAAATTTCGAATCCATTCACAACCACAGCGCTTATGCGTTTATCGAAAGGCTCAAGTAAGCTTTCGGACCGTTTCTGCCTGGACGCTTTTTCCACTGCATTTTCATAAAAATAGATCCCCCGTGCATATATTTAATACCAAGTTACGTAGAAAATGCCATTTTCATGCTTTTCGGGTGAGGCGAGCATCATGAAGAATTGCGTTAAGGAGCGGGCAGGGATAAACCCCCTCATTCCGGCGCAGGCCGGAATCCAGAGCCTTTAATTGTTATTGTAATATCAATAGGTAATGGCAAAAGATCCAGGGCTTTATGCCCTCCCGGGCACCCGTGTTGAACGCAACTCCGTATAAGCTCGTTGATTCATATGGGGAGAGGTCCTGTGGGCGATCTGGAAAGATTTGAGCAGGCATGCCGAGCCATGGCCCACCCGGCCTTTTATCCTCACCGGGTCTCCAGCCTGCAAAGGCGCGATACGCACATATCGGTCGTCTTTCTAACGGGCGAGCTCGTTTATAAACTGAAAAAGCCCATCGATTTCGGTTTTCTTGATTACACCGGTCTCGAGGCCAGGCGGAAGATGTGCGAACTTGAAGTCAAACTCAACAAACGGCTGTCCCGGGGCGTCTATCTGGGCGTGGTTGAATTGAGAAGGGAGGACGGCCGGTTTCATTTCGGAGGTGGGGGCGAGGTGGTGGAATACGCGGTTAAGATGAAACAGCTTCCCGATGACGCCTCTCTTTCGAATCGGATCGTGTGCGGAAAAGCCCAGCCGGATGAGATGCTGGGACTTGGAAGGCATTTGGCTGAATTTTACGCTGCGGCCGAACGCAGCGAGCAAATCGATTTGTTCGGCGCTCACCAGGTCATAGAATTCAACACTGAGGAGAATTTCCGCCAATTGGCGCCGTTCGTGGGAAACCTGGTCGGGCAGGAGCGTTTCGATTTTATAGTCGAGTCGAGCCGAGGATTTTTAAGGGACCGCGGGGGCCTCTTCCAACGCAGGGTTGAAGAAGGCCGAATACGCGACGGTCATGGAGACCTTAGAGCCGAGCATGTCTATTTCCTCGACGGGATTCAGATAATCGACTGTATTGAATTCAACGAACGTTTCCGGTACGGGGATACGGCTGTTGACCTCGCCTTTCTTCACATGGACGTCGAACGGCTCGCAGGCCCCGATTTAAGCCTCCCGGTATTGAACGGCTATACCGAATCCAGCCGCGATTACGGCATATACACGCTGATGGATTTCTACTCGTGCTATCGCGCCGTCGTGAAGATGAAAATTTCCTGTTTGAGCAACACCGAACTGCCGCCAGGCCCCAGAAAGCGCGAAATGCAGATGCGCGCCTGCCAATATCTCGATCTCGCCTTCCGCTACGCTGTGCAGTTTGCCAGGCCGACACTCTATGTCCTGTGCGGATTGCCGGGGACCGGTAAGTCAACCTATGCAGAAAGACTGCACGAGAGTTTCGACATTGCTCTTTTCAGGTCCGACACGGCCAGGCAGGGACTTCCGGGATACGGCGCACACCGGGGCCCTGTGCCCTTCGGTACAGGGATATACAGACACGAGATGCGGGGGTGGGTCTATTCCTGGCTGCTCTCAATGGCTCAGGAGGAGCTCAAAAAGGGGCGTTCTGCCATCCTGGATGCCACCTTTTCACAGCGAAAATGGCGCGAAGAGGCGGTAAGGCTGGCTAAAGACCTGGACGCCAACATCTTATTCTTCGAATGTGTGAGTTCGCAGGACACTATGTTGCAAAGGCTGGGACGCCGCCGGGAAGGCGAGGACGGCCAATCGGATGCAAGGCCCGAACATCTGCCGGGCCTTGTGAATGAATTTGAGGCTATTGACGAACTCACCCCCGAGCTGCTCACCACCATAAACACGGAAACAGAGATCGAAGCAAACCTGAGAACAATTTTAACCGGCGCCTATTCAAAAAGACGGATGCAAGTGGAAGAGATCATCGCCCGACTATAAATGACTTGCAACAAAACCACCGGCCGGAACCATCACCGGCAACAAACAGTCTGCAAGGGGCAAGAACTGTTTCCCGGTCGTCCGTCATTGTAGAGTCTCTCTGCAACTCCACAAAGTTCAAGGTTTCAGTTTCCGTAACTGGACAATTTACCCTCAATTGTTCCAGTATTGCATGGCAAACAAAGCGTCGAGCATTTTGTCTAATTATATGTTTCTTTCTTGCTTTTAGGGGTCTTTAATCCCTTGACCGACAACGCATCTCTTCTTTTGGACCATAACCTGATAATCCATCCTATAGGCATAGCGACGGCAATAACCGCTATGGTTATCAAAGCGCCCAAATAGTTCATTTGGACGCCCCATCCTGTAAAATAGTAATCCAGTCCATGTCCAGTACGCACTTTATCAATGGTCCGGAGCACGAAGCTTCCGATGCCTAGTATGCCTATAATAACAGCGGCGAAGCCACCGAGAAGATTTTTTGTTTTGGGACGCATGAAGGGATCCTCACTCCTGAAAACATGACAAGTAATTGTATAGTTTCTATCTCTTCCGCGATTTAATAAACTGGAAAAAAATCATTTAGGTTCGCTTCCTGAACACTCTGATGCCAAAGTACCTGGCAGGCAGTTCAAAGGAAACGCAAAGAATCAATAAGACAAATGCTGTTTCAAACAGGTGCCTTATAAGCCCGATGAAATCAAAGGATGGTAGTGTCACAACTACCGAGGATGCCCCTCTGTTTGCTGCAAAATATGAAAACAATGGAACTATGTAACGACTGGAAAATAAAAGTAATGCTAAAAACAATGCTCCACAAAGTAAGTAATTAGGCATATTATACTGAATCGGTTTGGAGCAATGTTGGCACCTCTTGGGCTGATTTCCTAGGAAGTATCCCCTAAAGAAGGTCTTCAGAAATGGAGCTGCCTGCTCCGCACAGTATGGACATTTTACACAATGCATATCGTTTAACCAGAAATCTAACAGTTATTGTAGAGTCTCTCTGCAACTCTACAAAGTGCAAGGTTTCAGTTTCCGTAACTAGACAATTTACAAACTGTCCAGTTTCGCCCGCTGTTTTTACTAGCTTTTTTGGCTCGCCGGCAATTGTGCCGCTTTTAGCGGCACATGCGCGCTTTGCGTGCGTTGCGGTTGCGCGCCTGCAGGGCGCAGCCAAAGGCGCGCCGACCCCTCGCGGCGTGTCAATTCTTTAATCAAGCTCCGGTAAAATGGCGGCGAGCTTCCTGCGGCACTCTTGCAATTCGCGAGTCAACTCAAAACTCAAAACTCTTATGTTGCGTTTCTTGGGTTACTCGATATTTCAAAAACTCTCTGGATTCCGGCCCAAAAACACTGCCGGAATGACGGAGTGTGGCGACTCATTGTACTCAAATCTCGATGAATTTGTGAAACACCACACTAACTAGTGTCCATCCGGAAACCCGGATGAACGTAGGAGAATTTCACCTTATAAGACACTGGCAGTTTTCGATTCGGAGAGGAGGCATTTTTCGTCCTGGCAAGGAAATCAAGGGGTTGAGCGGAGGCGTACATGGGTACGCCGCACAAGCAAGCCCGAAGATTGACGCCGTCAGGGCGGAAAAGGACCCTTTCCGGACGGAAACTAATACTACTCCGACATTTATGACCGACTCTTCGAGAGATGCAGAAGAATTGATCTTGTTATCTGACGTCTGACATCCGGTAGAGAAGG
>JBEKPW010000043.1:0-41859 GCA_049520315.1 Syntrophobacteraceae bacterium | reverse complement strand
ACCGATGTGACCGAATTCGCCAAGGGCCGGATCGACCCCTTGATCGAGGATAACCCGGATACCTTGGGCCGATGGCTCCAGGAAACCGACTCGGCCAATATCAAACAGGTTTGGAATTGCTTCCTCTACCTCCGGGGCATGAAGTCGCGTGTGGGCTTAAAGAGCATTCCTGTAGATTTCCTGGTCTTCGATGAAATGGACGAGGCAAGCCCGGCAGCCGTCGATATGGCCATGGAGCGTATGAGCCACAGCGATTTTCGTGAGGTCCTGAAGCTGAGCAATCCTACGTTGCCCGACTACGGCATCGATAAGGCCTTCCAGGAAACCGACCAACGTTTCTGGCATGTGAAGTGCCTGAAGTGCGGCGAATACACATGCCTCGAGGAGAGTTTTCCGAAGTGCCTCATCGAAGCCGGGGGCCGGGTAATCCGGGCTTGTCGGAAGTGTGAGGCCGAACTCAACCCTTCGATCGGGGAATGGGTTGCAAAGCGTCCGGGCGTGATCGACAAGCGCGGCTACCATTACTCACAGCTTTTCAGCCATTATGTTGATCCTGCCGAAATCCTCCACCAGTTCAGGACCACGAATAACCTGACAGAGTTCTACAACCTCAAGCTCGGCATGGCCTATGTCGAAGCCACAAACCGGCTGACCGTTCAAGAGGTGCTTGCGCTTTGCGGCAATGAGGGCATCGCCTCCTCCGATCCCGGACCCTGCAGCATGGGAGTTGACCAAGGCAAGTTCCTCCATGTGGTAATCGGAAAGCGCGAATGGCAAAGAGCCGGAAAAATCGTCCATGCGGGCGAGTACCTGGCATGGGAAGAACTCGACAGGCTCATGAAGGTTTTCAACGTGAGCCGCTGCGTGGTGGATGCTCTGCCGGAGACCCGGAACGCCAGGGCCTTTGCCGAGAAGCATAAGGGGAAAGTGTTCCTCTCCTATTACTCCGAGCACCGGCCGCCTCCAAAAGGGTGCATTGAATCTGGATTCCGGCCCTCGGATCAGGGCCTGCCTTCAGCACATACCCCCCGAGCCAACCAGGTTCGAAAGCTATCCGCCCCTGGTTGCGCTCTGTTTTGCTGTGGGCGCTCTGGACTATTACCAATACATTCATCCGATGGCCGGCACCAAACCGGGCAAGGCGGAAACGGAATACGATCCGTTCGAGTAGGGCGGGATAATCGATTCCAGTGCATTGCCAATTATCCGGGATCATCGATAAAAAGCGGAAGGCCGCTTGTCAGGCGATCTCCTGAAAATATAAGCAAGATCGGCTTGAGCGGCCTTCTGAAAACACAGTCAATAATTATCTTATTGTTTCTGATGCTGCCTTTTACTAATGCCGCCGAGACGACCGTGGCTTTGCAGCCTGCGTTACGGTAAAGGTCTGTCCGGCTATGGTCAATGTACCGGTCCAACTGTAATAGTCGGGGTTGGCAGTCACATAATACCTGACGGTCCCGTTGCCGGCGCCCTTTGCGCCGGAGACGACCTTTATCCAGTCTACATTGCTCACGGCTGTCCAGGAGCATCCGGACTGCGAAGTCACCTTCACGTCGGCATATCCCCCGGAATAAGTTACAGTGACGGAACGGGGTGATATGGAATAGGTGCAGGAGTTTTCAAGCCCCTTGTACCCCTCGTATGCGATTGTATAGTATCCAAACTGTACCAACTGGTCGATCTGGTCATAGGCTATCCGGAAGAACCCCGCCGTCGTTACGGACCCCGGCTCCGATTCCCCCCAGGGGGGGTCGCCTGTGCTGCCCCAACTGTTCTTCACGATGAAACAATTCTCGGTGTCGTCATAGCCGATGATTTCAATGACGTGTGAGCCCTGGTACGATCCGTAGGCATAGGAATAAACGCCTCCAGCATAATAATAGAAATCAGTATAGATGTTCATTGTGGTGACCAACGGACCATAAGTATTAAGAGCGCTTTTCAGGTTGTCGGCGGTCGGCGCGGTTGTGGCCACATATTCCCAGCCCTTGATTGAGTAGGTATCGCTTTGCCAGTACGGGCACACCGCGTTGGAACAAGGGCTGTCCGCACCTGAAGTCCAATCAAGTTCTGTATAAGGATAACAACTGGCAAGTGGAAGACCGGTACTCTGGATGAAATCGGATGCGAGGTCGGCATAGCCTCCTTGGGAGCAGTTTCCCGCGTTGCTGCACGATAAAAGTATCTGCTCGGAAAGATTGAGAGTAGCCCATCCGACTCCTTTTGTGCTCATCAGGTACTGTGATTCCAGAGCGGCAGTTGTCCCGAAGGCCCAGCAGCTTCCACAGGAGCCCTGATCTCGTATGGGGGTTACATAGCTGTCATTATTGTAATTCAAAGTCGCTGGAATTGATGTTCCCGCCTCAACAGACGGGGTTGAAAGTAAGTGGGTGCCTTCCGGAACGCTGAAGGATTCCTTCCGGAAGCCAAGCCGCTTCACCCGCTCCTCCGCAGGGAGCTTTGAAATCGATGTCTCGGCGGCCTGCCACCTGGCGCCCTTGTTCTGGACCTGCTCTCTGACCGCCCCAAGTTCCTCTGGCGACGCGAGAACCGATGAACTGAAAAAGAACAGAAAGAAAAAACCGCACAGCAGCGCAAAAAGACTTTGGTCTGACCTTATCCCTGTCTTGTACATAAAGATCTTCCTTTTCATAGAGTTGATGCGATTGCAGCATTATTTTTCAGGCATACTCACGCATAATCCGGGCCAAGACCTGCGGTGAAAATCATAAAAAAACAATCGCGCTCCCGATAAGCAGTTTCTTCACTTTGAATCTCCTTTGTCGTTGAGTGACTTGCAGTTTACCTGAGCTGTCGCGAATCATTAAATCGGGCGGCTCTGCACCGCCCTTCATTTTACCTGTACCTGTATTGACGAGAAGCTTGAGAGTTTAGTCTACATCCCCGGACGAATTCACCCGCATCCGGAGGAAGTACAAATAACATGCCAATGAATGCAACTGGATGAAACAGATGTTAGATGCAGTTCCGAACGGGCTTCTGGAGTGAGTTGGCTTGATCTGACTTAATGGCTTGCCGATCCTGAAAATATCGGGGACATATTACTCAATATGTGCACATCTGACTTCACTGATGCAGGCCGTAACATACAGTCTGAATCAATGACAGTAATCTGTCTGCCGTTAGTCAATCGCGCCTGTTAAACTCATTCATCGCATCGGACAGGCATGTGGCGAGGATGGCGAGGACTGCTTTTTCAGCCTGCGCCGTCATTGTTTCGAAGTCTTGCCGGTCTTCCGGGTATGGGGGTTGGAGGACAAAGGTTTCGACGGGTTCCCCGTGTTTCGGGCGGCCGATTCCCATTTTGAGGCGAGGAAAATCCGAGGCGCCGACGTGGTCGATTATGGACTGGATGCCCTTGTGCCCCCCTGAGCCGCCTCTTTGGGCGATTCGAACCCGTGCAAACGGCAGGTCCAGGTCGTCATGGATAACGAGCATCCGGTCCGGAGGGATTCCGAAGTATTTGATGATCTCGCCAACGGCTTCGCCGCTCCTGTTCATGAAGGTGAGCGGCTTTGCAAAAAGGATTTTTCGGCCCTCGGCAAACGCGAAACCCCATGAGGCCCGGAACTTGCGTTCCATCATTACGGGCGAATAGTGCGCAATCAGCCGGTCAACGACCTGGAAGCCCACATTGTGGCGGGTGTGTTCATATTCTTTTCCCGGATTTCCGAGGCCGATGAGGGCAAGGATTTGCTCTTCGTTGCGGTGGACGTCACCCATAATTCAGTGAACAGTGAGCAGTGAACAGGTAATACCAGGTTGCGTTCAAGAGCGGGCGGGGACTTTTTTGACGCAGAAACACCCCGCCCCGACGGCATTGTCGCGCGGTTCTTTTGTAGGGGAGGGCTTTATGCCCTCCCGCAATTTGAACGCACTATTTGGTATAAAACGGTTTTGTCCACTCCACTGCGCCTCCTCTAAAATCCGCCTATTTCTTGGCGCCTTCCTCCGTGGGCGGCAGCCGGCCCCACCGGCCCGCGGCGATTTTGGGGCGGGTGGGCGGGCTGGGCAATTTGGCAGCCGGTCCCACCGGCCCGCGGCGATTTTGCAAGCGGGCAACCTGGCAACCGGTCCCACCGGCTATTTCTTGGCGTCTTCCTCCGTGGGCGGGGGCGCGGCCTCAGGAGCCAACACGCTTACGACCCCTACGGTCGGGTCCTCCTCGAACTCATAGGAGGATTCCGCTACAAGGTCTGCGACGTGGAGTGTCTCTCCCATATCGATATTACTCACATCGATCCGGATGCTTTCAGGAATTTTGTTTGGCAGGCAGCGCACCGAGAGTGTTCGTTGAATGAGATTGATCTCTCCGCCTTTCTGCACCCCGATGGAATCTCCCGTCAACTCCACAACGACTTCCACGGTGATAGGCTGATCGAGGGGCACTTCATAGAAATCGATGTGGAGAAAGCGCCTCCGGTAAGGGTGCTTCTGAATTTCGCGAATGAGCACCTGCCTGTCCTGGCCGCCGTCGATCTTAAGGTTGAGCAGCTTACTCTCGCCGCCGGTTTCTTTGAGAAGCTTCTCCAGATGCAAAGCCGAAACCGAAAGAGAGGTCGGCTGGGTTTTCGGTCCGTAAAGCACCGCAGGGACCCTCATGTCCCGGCGCGCGGTCCGCGCGGCGCCTTTTCCAGTCGCATTTCTTGTTACCGCTTGAATTTCCAGAGTCATTCCTTATGCCTCCTGATGTAGCCGGCGCCGGCGCCGGGATCTCAAATTTCGTTGAATATCGAGCTTATCGATTCCTCAAAGTGCACCCGCTTGATGACTTCGGCCAGCATGGGCGCAATGCTCACCGTATGGATTTTCTTGCTGGCCCTCGCACTCTCGGAAAGAGGAATGGTATCTGTCACCATAAGTTTGGTGACATGCGAGGATTCAATCATTTCCGCCGATGCTCCGGAGAGCACCGGATGAACTGCGCAGACCACAACTGTTTCGGCTCCGGCCGCTTTTGCCGCGCTCGTCGTGCGCAGGACGGTCCGCGCCGTATCGATCATATCGTCAAGAATTATAACCTTTTTCCCGTTGACGTTTCCGACGATCCTCGGGTAGGTGCCGTTCTCCTCGCGATAGTCCATGAGGGCCAAGTCAAGCTTGAGCCGGGATGCGAAAAGCCTGGCGCGCTCTGTGCCTCCTGAATCGGGGGCAACCACGATCTCGTCTCCCCGTATCTCTTCTTCGAGTGCGTCGCTCAAAACAATTGTGCCAAATAGATGATCCACTGGAATATCGAAGAAGCCCTGAATCTGGTCGGCGTGCAGGTCGATCGTAATCACGCGGTCGGCCCCCGCGACGCTCAAAAGATCGGCAACCACTTTGGCGGAAAGCGGGACCCTGGGCTTTTCTTTCTGATCCTGGCGACCGTAGCCGTAGTAAGGAATTATCGCGTTAATCCGCCGTGCGGACGCCCTTTTGAGCGCATCCATGATCACCAGCAGCTCCATTAGGTTTTCATTGACAGGTGGGCAGGTGGACTGGAGCACGTAGGTGTCTTTGCCCCTGACGTTTTCGCCTATTTCAACCCTGACTTCTCCGTCACTGAAGCGGGAGATAAGGGCTTTGCCCGGACCTATACCCAGTTGCGAACAAACTTTTTCTGCAAGGGCCGGGTTGGAATTTCCGGCAAAAAGAGTGAGGCGGCTCCACATAATTGCATTTGCCTGCGCCAGTTTGCGTCCTTACGCAGAGGCGTTTTACGCCCTCGCGCACAATTTACCCGACTGCAACCCGTTATAAAAAAAAATGGCTGGGGCGGGAGGATTCGAACCTCCGAATGCGGGTTCCAAAGACCCGTGCCTTTCCGCTTGGCGACGCCCCAACGCAATATTTCGCTAGTGTCCATCCGGAAACCCCAGTGCGCATTCAACGCCCCGCGAAGTTTCCGTTCGAAGAGGAGGCATAATCCGTTCTAGACGCTATCCCTGATCTGTCCATGACCAGGGGCGTTAAGCCGGAATGTTTTCGTCCGGCAAGGAAATCAAGCTCCCCTCTTTCCTAAAGGGGGCATAGACCACCGGCCGGTCCCACCAGCCGGTCCCACCGGCCCGCGGCGATTCTGCAAGCGGGCAACTTGGCAGCCGGTCCTACCGGCCGGTCCCACCGGCCCGGCCGATTACTTCTGCGGTATGGACCCAGCAATCCGGCCAATTTTTTCTTGCGATGATTTGAGCATCTTCTGCAGCCTGCGCTGTTCCGAAAATTCCAAACACTGTAGGGCCGCTTCCACTCATGGAGGCTGCCAGGGCGCCCTGGCGGATCAACCATCGCTTAAGTTCGGCTATTACCGGAAATCGGGGTACGGTAACCGCTTCGAGATCGTTTTCAATGAGATGCTGAAATTGCCAGGGGCGCTCACTGAAACTATTAAGCCTAATTTGAGGCAAGCCTTTTGTCAATTTTAAACTTTGATATACCCAGCCGGTCGGCACGGTCACGGGCGGTTTTATCAGCAGCAGCGGATAATCCGGCACCTTCCCGGCAAATTGCAGCTTCTCGCCTATTCCGGTTGCCAGGGCGGGTTTTGAGTGCAGGAAAAAAGGCACATCGGCCCCAAGGCTGAGAGCCAGTCTTTCCAGATCATCCGGGGGGACGGCGTTTTCGAAAAATGAGTTCAGGGCGACAAGAACGCCGCCCGCATCCGAACTGCCGCCTCCGAGGCCGGCGCCCCAGGGAATGTGCTTTTCAAGATGTATGTTCATCCCTGCCGTCGAGCTGCAGCATTTCACGTAAAGATCAGCAGCGCGCCAAGCCAGGTTTCGCTCATCCGAGGGTATTTCGGGCGAGTCACAGGTGATTGAAATGTCCCGGCCCCCGGGCCGAACGTCGATCGAGATATTATCGAAAACCGAAATGGGCAGCATCAGGCTCGAGATATCGTGATAGCCGTCTTGCCTTTTTCGGATCACCTCGAGCCACAGGTTTATTTTCGCGGGAACGCTGATCTTGAGGATCAAATCCGACTCCCCGGCTTCGCAGCGGCAAAATAAGCAAGTTAATGTTTGAATTGGCCAAGACGAATCCGCTCCATCAGCCCAATCACTACTCACTATTCACTAATCACTACTCACTACTCACTACTCACTATTCACTGCGCTTGTCTGATTTCTGGATGTAGCGCATCCTAAGATCATAGAGCACGGACTTGAGAAGCCTTTCCTCATCCTGGTCGAGGTTGCCCTTCGTTTTGTCCTGGAGCATGCCCAGGGTGTCGATAATCTGCTTTGCGATAGGCAAATCAACCTGCGTCCGATTGGTTTCCGGCTCCGGAATTTCTCCCAGCTGCACCAGGGCCGATGAGCTGAGGGAGAAAATGAAGGTGGCCAGCGTAACTTCGGGCAAAGGGCCCCGTGCTTGTTCCTCTTCCCTGGAGGAAGCCTCCTCGGGGTGGGCGCTCTTTTGTTCCCCGGCGGCGGAAGCCGCTTCGGACCGTGGCTCCTGCTTGTTTTCTTCCGCTTCGGCCCCCTCAACGAACCTTCGACGGTCCTTTACCACAAATCCCTTTTCTTCTTCCTTCTCTGCCATGGCGCTTTTTCCTCCTCAATCAATCGAGTGGATTAGAGCTCGACTGCCTGGACAATATCCACATTATCCATCGCAAGCAACTCCTCGACAACATGCGCGGGAACGGGTGCGTCGGTGCGCAGAAAGATAATGTTTTGTCCCCGTTCGAGCACCTGCCCGACATTCATAAGTGAAATATTTATGTTGTGGCGTCCGAGGCAGGTACCGATTGCACCTATAGTGCCCGGCGTGTCGATATTGTAGATCAGCAGCAGATGCCCTTCGAGGGCCGCTTCAAGGCGGAAGTCATTGATCCGGACCATTCGCGGGTCTTTTTTCCCGAGTATGGTCCCCGCAACGAGGTTCTCTCCCTGTGAAGTCTTTACATGAATGCTGATCAGGTTGGTAAAGTCTTCGGCCTCGCTGCGGACCGACGTGGTCACTTTGATATTGCGTTCCTTTGCGTGGATAGGGACATTGACGAAGTTGACCATGTCGCCAAGGATCGGGCTGAGCATGCCTTTTAGGATGGCAGCGGTCAGAGGTTGCGTTTCCAGTGAAGATGCATCGCCGACGAATTCTATGGATACCTTCTGTATGGCGCCTTTTGTTATCTGAGTCAGCACGGATCCGAGCTTTTCGGCCAAGATCAGGTAGGGACGCAGTGTTGACAGGACAGCACCGTCGATATTAGGAGCGTTTACGGCGTTGCGGATGGTGCCGCGCGTCAGGAAATCCGCTATCTGGTCTGCCACTGCGATAGCGACGTTTTCCTGGGCCTCCTCGGTTGAAGCTCCAAGGTGAGGCGTAGCTATCACCTGATCGAGGGTGAGCAGGGGATTGCCCGTAGGGGGCTCTTTAGCAAAAACGTCAAGCGCAGCCCCGGCCACGATCCCCTGTTTGATTGCCTCATAGAGGTCCTGTTCGTTTATGATTCCTCCTCGTGCGCAATTGATGACGAAAACACCCGGTTTCATTTTCCTGAAGGTGTCGGCATTGAGCACGTTGCGGGTTTCCGAAGTCATGGGGGTATGAATCGTAATGTAGTCCGATGACGCCAATAGCTCATCGAACGATACGCCCCGGATGCCAAGAGAGTCAATCACTTCGGGATTGATGTAAGGATCGTAGCCGATTACCTGCATCTTGAGTCCCTGGGCCCGTTCCGCCACTATTCGTCCGATCCGGCCTACTCCTATGATCCCGAGTACCTTGTTGAAGACTTCTTTTCCTTTGAAGCGTTTTTTCTCCCAGGCGCCATTCTTTAGAGAACTCGAAGCTTGCGGAATGTTGCGTGTCAGGGCAAGCATCATCGCTATCGCGTGTTCGGCGGTGGTTATGACGTTGCCTTCCGGGGTGTTCATTACCACTATGCCGCGTTTGCTCGCCGCTTCAATATCGACGTTGTCAAGCCCAATCCCTGCGCGGCCTATCACTTTCAGATTGTGGGCATTTTCCAGCACTTCGGTGGTAACCTTGGTTGCGCTCCGAATAACCAGCGCGTCGAATTCCTTTATGGCCCGCCTGAATTCTTCGGCGCTCAGAGTTGTATTCACTTCCACTTCGAAGCCCGGAACTTTCGAAAGCTTTTCGATCCCCGATTCGGATAGGTTGTCGCTGACAAGAATCTTCATCGATTCCTCCATCGTTTCATTGAGTCTTTGCAACAGGTTGGAGCTGCAACTCAGCTTTTTTCAGCTCCTCGTCAATCATGTTCTTGAAGTTATCCAGCGACGGGCCACCAGCAAACAGCATCCCGTTGATGATAAATGAGGGGGTCCTGTCTATTCCCGCCTGAACGGCATCCTGCACGTTTTTTGCCACCAGGGCATTATATCTTTCATCCTGAAGGCATGTGGAGAACTTTTCCGCTGACATTCCGAGTTGTGCGGCATTATTTACCATGTTGGGGGGCGAGAGGTCCGGTGTGGTAAACAGGCTTTCCTGATACTCCCAGAATTTGCCCTGCTCCTGGGCGCAGTGAGAAGCTTCAGCTGCCTTGAAAGCGTCTTTATGCCGCTTCAGCGGATAGTCTTTAAAGATCCAATGCAATTTGTCGCCGTAAGTGGCTTTGACAAGTTTTACAACTGCATGGGTCGATCGGCATGCAGGACATTCGTAGTCGGAGAATTCGACTACTGTCACCGGCGCATCGGAAGGCCCCAGGGTCGGAGCGCTTTGGGTATCGACAGTTATTTTGGGCGGATTGGGCACGGGCACAAGAATACGGACGTCGTATCTGGGTTCGAGGCCATGAACGTAATCCTTGATGATCTGGGCTTTTTTCTGCTGTTCCAGAAAGGTTCCTATTCGCGGTCGCAGATCCGCAATGTTTCCCTTATACTCCTGGAGCCGCTGCTGGTTGTCCTGCATGTATTTGTCAATTTCAGATTCATCCACCTGCACCGAACTGGCAGGGGCTATTTGCTCGACAAGCTCGTCCAGCGTTTTCCCCTGCTGTTTTGCTTCCTTTTCGAGAATCATTTCAGTTATCAACTGGTCCAGCTTTTCTTTCTTCATCCGGTAGATGTCTCTGCGCGTCTCGAGCAGTTTAGAGCCAAGGATAACATCGAGCCGCTGGTTAGTTATGACATCGTCGCCCACTGCGGCGGCAATCCCGGAATCACTGAAGTCCATGGCCGCCGCCGCCGGGACGGCCGCATTCTTTGCAGCAGAATGTGAGAGGTCGTTCTCGAATGGGACCCAGAAGAACAAGCACACGAAGAAAAGAAGAGCCAAGGTCGTTTGCTGCCAAAAAAGCTCTTTTCTAAACGTAGCCACAAGCAGCACGATGATGACGACGGCATTGGCCATGCAAAACAGGCAAGGCGCTTTGAGTTGAATCATGAGCAGGATGAGAAGTGCTTCCACTCCGGCAGCGGGGCCTGCAATCCATGTGGCCGTTTCCTTCCTGAACAGGGCCAGCAGGGCTGTGAATGAATAAAACAGGACGCCCCAGAGCCAAAAAGGCATACGCAGAAAATGAATTTCGACTGTATTTCTGCATGCGCTCGTGCAAAGAGGCTTAAGAAATGGGATAGAATCCTGAAATCCGCTCATCATGGATATGAGCAGCCCGACCAGGGAAATGAGCAACAAAGGTACGCTTATTTTACTGTTATCTGGAAGAGGTATTTCCAGTTTGTCCTGTCTATTTTCTATTTTTCGGGTTTTTTGCGATGACATGAATTCACGGTCTCCATCAGTTTGGAAATCTAATAGCGAATCCGTTTAACAGGAAACTCCCTGAAAGCGTGGGGCCCAGGGAGTTTGGCAGCCTGAGCCGGGGCAGGCCGCTCGCTGGCGCTGGATTCAAGTCCTTACAGGTTCTTATGAGAAAAGCCCCTTTTTCTTTGGTTGCAGTTCTTTGAGATCGTCATTGATCTCTTCAATTTTCGAGGGCGAATCTGTGATAAGGGATTTTGCCTTGTTAAAGTGCGAGATAGCGAGTTCCTTGTTGTCTTTGTGAAAGTAATAGCGTCCGAGATGGAAGTGCGCCGGCCCCAGCTTGTTTTCCTGTCCCAGGATCACTCCAAGCTGATAGTCTACATCGGGGAACATGGGAGCAAGTTCTTCTATCCGCATCAAATGGTCGAGGGCTTCATCTTTTTTCCCCATATCCATCAACACCAGGGCCAGCCTGAAGTCGGCAATTGCGGTGGAAGGATCGAGCATCAGGGCTGACTCGAGGGTATTTTGCGCCTCCTGCAGTTTGCCCACCCTGTGGTAAGCTTCCCCCAGAGTGCTAAGGACAAAAGGACTGGACGGCATCAGGCGAGCGGCTTGCCTGAGCTGCTCCACCGCTTCGGACCACTTATTTTGCCTCAGGTAGAGACGCCCCAGCCCGAACACCGCAGAGTTGTCACCTTTCTTTATCTCCGCCTGGAAACGGTCGAAAGCTGTTTTTTCGTCAGTATAGTCCGCTACCAGGGTGGCCAGCATGACCTTGAAATCCCCGCTCGGGGGTTCCAACGCTTTTCGGGATGTGGCTTTCTGTTTTTTGACCATCTCGGTGAGGTACTGTACTCGTTCACTAAGGGCCGGATGGGTGGAAAGATAACTGGGAACCTTGGAATTTTGGAGCCACGTGCACTGCAGCAGCTTGTCCATCATAGAGGGCATGGCCGCAGTATCGTAGCCCGCATCGCTAAGAAACCTGAACCCGTGCTGATCGGCTTCCATTTCATGGGCCCGGCTGTACTGTAAGGCGCCGGTCTGGGAAGCAGCCATGCCTCCGGCCGCCAGCCCCGGGGCCCCGAGAAGAATACCCGCAATCAGGCCGGCTACCATTGGAACGCTCAGAAGCTTCGCTTCGTCTATGGACCTCTGAAGGTGCCGCCCCACTATATGCCCCAATTCGTGCGACAGAATACTTGCCAGTTCGCTTTCCGACGACATCATTTCAATCAAGCCGCGGTAAATGAATATATAGCCGCCGGGGACCGCAAAGGCATTCGGGACCGATTGATCGACCACGAAGAATTGGAATTGGTAAGTGGTTACGCCAACTTCTTTGGCGACGCGGTTACCGACGTTTCTCACATAAGTGAGCACTTCGCCGTCTTCCACAAGGGGCATCGTTTTGCGGATCATCCTGACGAACTTTTTCCCCAGATCTTTTTCTTCGCTCAGGGTGATTGCGCTGACTTTGCCTTGCGGGTAAAGCATTACGAAGGTGAAAATAAACAAAGTGAGGGCGACCAGTCCCTTTTTTAATTTCCTTCCGGTAGAAAGCATAAAATCAAGCCTTTATCAATTTTTTTCCGGTATGGTTTCGTCCGGCCTTTGCTCCCACTCGATCCTGGAAGCCTCGGACCACAGGCTTTCCAGGTCGTAAAAGAAGCGCACAGGTTCGTAGAAGACGTGGATGATCACATCTCCGTAATCCATCAGGACCCAGTGGCCTTCTCGTTTTCCCTCGGTCCCGATGGGTTTGAGTCCCCTGGTTTTGAGTTCGCTTTCAATGTTGTCGGCGATCCCCTGGACTTGCCTTCCGGATTTCCCGCTGCAAATGATAAAATAGTCAGCAAAGGAAGAAAAGCGGGAAACATCCAGAAGAACCAGATTGAGGGCCTTGAATCGAAACGCCTCCCTGGCGCACAGGATGGCTTTTTCCTTGCTGCTCATCTCCATTCGGAGGTCTTTGTCTTTTTGTTGAGCCATCGAGATACCCAAATCAGGCATCGTTGTTCCTTGCACCTTCGGAATGGGGCCTGCTGGCGGCTCCGGGGTATAACCCATTTTCCCCTATATAACTCCATACATTGTTCGGGACCAGATATCGCACGGATCGCCCTTCGGCGGCAAGCTCCCTGATCCTGGTCGAGGAGATATCCATCCTCGTGTTTTGGAGGCTGTACACCGAACTGAGCACCGGATGCCGGATTTCTCGATTTTCAGGGACGATTCTATACAACTCGGATACCCTTTTGGACACAAATTCCAACATTTCATTTTCACGGCACTCGGGTCTGCAGAGCACGACAATGCCCGCCAGCCGAAAAATTTCCTTGAACTCATACCAGGTATCCATCTCAAAGAAAGCGTCGCATCCGACGAGAAAGAAAAGCTCGGCGCCGGGGTTTTCATTGCGAAGCTGTCTGAGCGAATGCACGGTATATGATTTTCCGGGCATCCGTTGCTCGAGGTCCGAAAGCCGGAAGCGCGAATTGCCGGCAAGGGCGAGCTCGAGCATGCGCCAGCGGCTCTGGAATGAAAGGATATTCCTGCCCGGTTTGTGGGGAGGAACTGACGCCGGCACAAAAAGCATCTCATCGAGCCCAAGAATATCCAGGGCTTCTTCGGCTGCCCTCAAATGGCCCAGATGAACGGGATCGAAAGTCCCTCCAAATATGCCCAGCCGTAGTGGCATTGACTCTGCTCCCTCAGCCGTAAATGCTTTTAAATTCCACCGCAGTCCCTCATGTCCCGTTGGACACCCGAAACAATGAAAAGACCGTAGGATGCGTGGAGCGGAGCGCCACCCATCGGGTATTTTCATAGTAGAGGTGCAGAGGGCGCAGAGACCTAAAATTTTTACGCTTTGGTTTTTCTTGATTGCTCAATAGCTTTTCTCAGCGTTCTCAGCGTTCTCTGCGGTGTATCTTTTCTCAGCTGCGCAACTGGCCGTTGCCGAAGGCAATGAATTTGGTTGTCGTAAGTTCCTCGACACCCATGGGGCCGAAAGCATGCAGCCGCGAAGTGGAGATGCCGATCTCGGCCCCGAGGCCAAGCTGAAATCCGTCGTTGAATCGCGTCGAAGCATTCACCAGGACGAGGGAAGACTGTACCTGCTCGACAAACCGGTGCGCCCGTTCGAAGTTTGCCGTAACGATGGCCTCGGTATGTTGAGAGCCGTACCTGGTGATGTGGCGGATAGCTTCGTCCATGTCAGGCACTACGCGCACCGCAAGAACGAGATCGAGGTACTCGGCGTACCAGTCCTCCTCGGTTGCGGCGGAGCAGTCTGGCACGATCGTCCGGGTCTTTTCGCAGCCGCGCAGCTCAACGCCGTTACGCCGAAATTCTTCGGCCATCGCGGGCAGGAAACTTTCTGCAATCGCCTCGTGAACCAACAATGTCTCCATCGCGTTGCAGGTGGCCGGCCGCTGCACTTTGGCATTGAGGCATATATTTCGGGCCATCTCCAGGTCGGTCTCCGAATCCACGTAAACATGGCACACGCCCTTGTAATGTTTTAAGACGGGCATCCTGGCATTCTTGGCTACAAAGCGTATCAGATCTTCTCCGCCCCGCGGAATCATGACGTCCACATATTCCTCGAGGCTGAGCAGGTCGAGCACCGCCTGCCGGTCGGTGGTTTCGATAAACTGGACTGCGTCTTCGGGGAGCCCGGCCTGCTTGAGCGACTCCCTTAAAATCCCTGCAAGGCGGAGGTTGGAGTGAAAAGCCTCGGAGCCCCCACGCAGGATTACAGCGTTTCCGGCCTTGATGCACAGCGCCGCCGCGTCCACCGTTACATTCGGGCGTGACTCATAGACGATTCCGATCACGCCGAGAGGAATGCGCATCCTGCCGACCCGCAGCCCGTTGGGCCTCGTCCACATCCGGGTGACCTCGCCAACCGGGTCGGGCAGCATCGAGACCTGCTTAAGCCCCTCGATCATCTCGTTTAGGACTTTTTCGCTTACAACGAGCCGGTCTATTTTTGCCTTTCCAAGCCCCTTGCGCTCGGCCTGTTCGACGTCTTTGCGATTGGCGGCTCCGATGGAGTCTCGCTCGATTTCCAGGGCCGAAGCCATCTTCTCGAGAGATTCCCGTTTCTGATTGCTGTTTGCCATCGCCATGAGATGAGAGGCTTCGCGGGCTTTTTTCCCCATCTCCAAGATTTCGCCCCGCATAAATTCCTCCACTTTCGATTTGTAACGGAGGCCCGAAGACGGAACTTCCGGCCTCTTACATCTGACCTCTGATCTCCGTCAGAAGCTCTCGCTTGTTAGAACGAAATTGTCCCTGTGAATCACCTCATCGGAATGCTTGTAGCCGATAAGCTGTTCGATTTCCTCGCTGTGGCGGCCTTTTATGGTTTCGATCTCGGTCGATTTATAATTTGTGAGCCCTATTCCTATAACATTTCCGTCCTTGTCGATGCACCGCACCGGAGCGCCGACTCCGAAGACCCCCCTCACTTCCCTTACGCCGATGGGCAGAAGAGACCGGCCCCGCTTGATCAGCGCCGTTACAGCCCCATCGTCCAGGGTAAGCTCGCCGGCGGGTTTGGGTAAATTGGCAAGCCAGACTTTTTTGCCCGAGTAAGCACGCTCCCTGGGCACAAACATCGTGCCCAGTTCTTCACCGTCAAAAAGCCGCAGGAGAATGTCTCTTTGCTTTCCCGCAGCGATTATCATCGCAATGCCCAAAGCAAGGCATTTGCGGGCTGCATTCACTTTGCTCAGCATTCCGCCCGTTCCGTCTAAACCCGGCTCCGGAGCGGCACAAGCCTGGATTTTGGCGTCCACCCGGTGAACCATTGGAATCAGTTTGGCGGAAGCATGGACCCTGGGGTCGCGGTCATAGAGTCCATCGGTATCGGTAAGGTTTATAACCAGGTCCGCCCCGACAAGCCCCGCTATAAGCGCCGAAAGGTGGTCGTTATCTCCGAACTTGATCTCTTCTACCACAACGGTGTCGTTTTCGTTGATAATCGGCATGATTCCCCAGGAGAGGAGCGTCTCGAGCGTATTGCGCGCATTCAGATAGCGGCTGCGGTGAGCGAGGTCCTCACTGGTGAGCAGCACCTGGGCCACAAGCAGATCGTACTTGTCGAAGGCGCCCTCCCAGGCTTCCATCAACGCCCCCTGGCCAACGGCCGCAGCCGCCTGCTTGTGCGGAATAGTCTTCGGGCGCTCCGTGAGGCCCATTTTGCGCATGCCGGATGCGACCGCGCCGGAGGATACGACGAGGACGTCCATGCGGGCGCTGCGTTCGCGAAGTTCGGCAATCTGATCGCTAAGCCGGTGAATCATGGCCCGGTCGAGCCCTTTAGGCCCCGTCACAACGGCGCTGCCCACCTTGATGAGAACACGCCTGCACCGGCTGAATACTTCTGCTCGCTCCTGAGTGTTGTGCATAAGCTGGATCGGTTCCCCGATTGGATGTCAGAGAATTTCAAGCCCTTTAAACGGCAAATTCCAAAGCTATTTATCATATTCCCAAAACCTGCTTTTTACAATGAGTTCAAGGAAATGAAGTCAAGGAAATTGAAGAGGACTTCGAAAAGCTGAGATTTTGTGCCCATTTCTTCGCTCAGGGGCCTCGGCAAGGCTGTCCGGCCCCTGGATCGCGTACAGTCCTGCCGAAGCCATGCGCTATTATCGAAAAAAAACCCTTATGCTTGGGAGGGTGATGGAAAAGGCTGGGAATTCCCACATTAGGGCGAGAAACCCTATAGTCGTCACCCCGGCGAAGCCTGCCCCGGAAGTGTGTAGTCCAGGGGGCCGGGGTCCAGTGGCTTTCGCTTTAAAATCAATTGGTTGGGAAAAGTCTGGATTCCGGCCCTTTTGGCGTCGAAAAACGCCGGAATGACGAATGTTTAAACTTGGCCTGAGCTGGGTGGCAGAGATACGAAATCTCGGGCAACCGATTCTGATGCTATCCAGTGCGCTCGGTAGTGCACTGAGCAGTGTATGCCCCCTTCGGACTGCGAAGAGTTACCGAAGGAGGCTCTTGCTTGCCGATAACAATTCGAGTTATCAGCCGGCTTTATTTGAGCAGCTTATTGAGCACCCCCATGCATACTGCCTTGCAGGCCGTAGTTTATCTGGTGTTCTCCATTCGTGCACTCACTAAGATAGCTTGCGCATTGTTGCGTCATTCCTTTCTTGTCAACGGCGGCCGATATCTCTTTATGTGCGTCCAGCATCATTTTTGAGCCGTTTTTTACCATTGCCTGGCCTTCCGTCATTGTGCTGCCGGTCATCATACTTTCGCCTTTGGTTATCATGTCATAGCCGTCCGTCATCTTCTTTTCCGCCGCCGTCATTTCTGCGTCTTTCATTCCTTTCTTGGTCATTAAATCCATTATCATTTTGTTTCCATCCATCATCTTCTTTGCACCTTCCATTATCGCTTTCTGACCTTCCTTGTTTCCCTGGTCACTTTCCGCAGCTTGCAGAAATCCAGCGACAGCGAAAACGCCGATGGACAAAAGGACGATTAAAGAAGTTGCCAAAAACCTGCTGCGACTTTTCATTGTGATATCTCCTCTCTTACGGTGATTGGGAATAAAAGCTCTATGATGGATCTCCGGCCTTTGTCATCCGACAGCACTATGAATCAGTAATGGAATCACCACCTCTCAAATTAGGCCCCCCCTTCCTGCTGTTCAGCATCAGAGCGTGTTGAATGTTTAAGCAAAAGAGATCATAATGATAAAAATGCCCTGTTGGAAAGCTGCTGATTCTCGACCTGTGACCCGGATTCCCCTGTAATGGTGAGTATCGATTCGGTGCTTGCTGATAAGCGGCAAAAAAGGAGAAAGCCAAGTAGGGCTGCAGGCTTTCCAGGGTGTATAATTAAAGGGTCCCTAAACCAAAAATTAAGACTGAGAGATCATCCGTAAAGCTTCACTATAGCAGATTTCCCCCTTTTAAAAATCAGGCCACGAGTGTATTTTCCATTTAGTAATACAGTAGTATATGAAGGTGGAGTTCTACCGGCTGTTCCCTTTTCTGCCTGCCCCAACTGGGACAATTCTCTGCTCAAAAGGGGCGCCAAACAGACCATACACTGACGGAATATCGATTCGCAAATGCACCAGTCAAGACGCGCGGTAGCAGAATGCATTTCAACTGGACCAGCAGCGTATCGTTCAGGGGGAAATCATACGGAAGGAACTAATTGAGACCATGGCGAGAGCTTTGGTGGACAATCCCGAGCACGTGAAAGTTTCAGAGATTGAGGGCGGGATGACCTCGATTATCGAACTGTGGGCATAATGCGATTTTGACTGGGGAGGGTGGCCGGTCGATTGCGGCGGCCTGGAATTGCTTCGGCAAGTCCCGAATCCTGCAATTTGACTTTGTAACCAAAAAATAACCTTACCGGCATCAATTCGCGAAACTTTGCATTCAATGTGGTATTTTACTTGGCATATTGGTGGCCTACAGGGGTTTCTTACGCTTGGTGCAACACCTACGTGCAGAATCACTAGGGCACTAATGTTGCGAACGAGGGCTTCCCGGCTAAAACCCGGCAAGAGGATTGGACAAATTATGCGAAGACGCGCAAGGAAATCCCATCGCGAAGCGCTGAAGGGAATTAAGGAAATTATAAATCGAATCTGCATAGCTCTTTTGCTTGTGCTCTGCTGCTCTTGCAGCCTGTTTACCAATGAAGATTCATTGAAGGAAGAGGCCAAGGCCTATGTTGATGAAGTCCTGCCCAGAATAGTTACATCATGGGACTCCAAGCAACTCCTCTGGAATTCACACCCTGAGTTTTTGAAGAAAACTTCCGCCGAACAACTGGACCAGCTTTTTTTCGCATGTATGAAGTTGGGGTCTTTGAAAAAATATGATGAATCCCACGGCCAGGTTTCCATTTCCGCATTGACCGTCAATGGTCAAACAAACCTGTTCTGCGATTATGTTACACAATTGGATTTTGAAAACGGTTCTGCAAAAATCAGTGTTAGGGTCGTCAAAGGAAAAGGGGAATGGAGGATCCTCTCTTTTTTCGTGGAATCGGACCTGCTGAAAAACGCGCCGCAAAAGGGGCCAACGCAGGATGAGAACAACGCGAAGGAAGAACCTCTTTCCAGAGAACAATTAGAGGAATTTGTTCAAAAGCTGCCTGCGGACGATATTACTCAGTTAAGGCGGGGTGTGGATAAGGTTTTCTCCCTGGCGGAAATCTATGAACAGGAAAGCAAAGACGAAGAGGCCATTGGATTGTATGAAAAAGCGCTGGAGGCCGACCCCGCGAATCTGCCTTATCAGTTCAAACTCGCCAGGCTGCTGATTGCACATAACCGCATAAATGAAGGGATATCAAAACTTCGATACATTTATGACTTCGCTGAAGACGACGGGTTGCTCCAGCAAACTCGCGATTTGCTCAGCAGCGCAAAAGCAGAGATTGTTCAGCCGGCCGTGAGGCAGGATGCCGAAAAGAATATCGAGATTGTTCTCGTTCCGATGGGTAATCCCTCCGGGCAAATCCTCTCCGAACTGAGGGCCGCTTTGCAGGACAGACTGGGGATTGCCGTTTCGGTCTCCAGCCGTGCAATAGACCCGGGAGAGGCCGATAGAAAGTACTCCGGTCTGCTCATTTCTAAAATTTTCAGCAGAGTGCAAAAGGGTCTGAACCAACTTCAACGCGACCTGATCATGCCAATTCCGGATAACCGATGGGGACCTCAATTCACCTGAGTACCAGGCGCATTTCATAAGGGCCGCTCTTTCAAAATCAGGCGAACACGGCCGCCAGGCGCTCCAGCAGTTTGAAACCGAACTCGAGAAAATGGGTGATGCAGGGCAATACAACATCACGAGACTTGCAGAGGAGATTAGACGCGCCCTTCCGGTTGACGGCAGGCAGACCGTCAAGGCTTATCTGGGGGTAACGCCCGTAGACCTCTATATGTCAGGCAGCAACTTCTTGTATGGCGGGTCGGATGGGATTTACGGGGTGATTTCCTACTGCCAGTTCACCGCTGCTCATAACGGCGCCAAACAGTGCAGGCCGCTCGTCGTTTCCCGCATTCTCAAACAGGCCCTGTCGACCTCGAACCTCATCTTTGACGTTCCCCGATGCAACAATCCATATTGCGCTCGATCGTTTCCGTCTACATTGGCGGAACATGACGCGAAATCGGACAAACTCTGCCCCGATTGCCTGAAACGTTTGCAGGCATATATAAAGTCCCCGCGCAGCTACGCCATGGCCAGTGAATTGCTGAATCGCGGCGTATTCTATTCCAACGTGGAGAATAACCCCGACAAAGCAATCGAGCTTTATCAGAAGGCCTTGGAAAACAAGCCGGATTTTGCGTTGGCTTATGAAAATATGGGGAAACTGTACGAGAAAAAGGGCCTGCGTGATCTGTCCATCGCCAGCTTCCGCAAGGCCTTGCAGTTGTCGCCCGACTCAGAAAATGCCAACCTTTATCTCGGTTACCACTGCCTTCGATCAAATGAGCCGCAACAGGCAATCGAGCACTTTTCAAAATCATTGGAGAAAGGCCCCGAAAATGCCTCGGCCCATGAAGGTCTGGGTAGAGTTTATTATCAACTGAAGCAATGGGACAAGGTAATTGAACATCTGCAATTCGCCAGGGACAAACTTAATCCCAAGTCCGCCGAAGTTAATGACCTTTTAGGTTTTGCGTACTATAAGCTCGGGAAAATTGAAGAAGCTGCCGGTTCCTATTTGAATGCAATCGAAATTGACCCCAACAGGCATGCATCCCACTTTAACCTCGGATCGATGCTCCTGCAAAAAGGGCAAAAAGATCGAGCAATCGAGCAGTACAAGAAGGCCATCGAAATCAACCCGTACTATTTCGACCCGTACCTTCAACTGGGCAAGATCTTCGGCCAGGATGGATTGCTCGATGATTCCATGTCCATGTTCAAGGCCGCAGTTTCCATTAAGCCTGAGGACGCCATGGCCCGGAACAACTTTGGATATTCATATTACCTGAATAGGAACTACCTGGAAGCTATAGAGCAATACGATAAAGCCTTGCAAATAGAACCCTCCATGGCATTGGCCCATTACAACAAAGCATTGGCGCTCTATGCTCGAGGTGAGCTTGCGGAAGCCGCCACTGAGTATGACTAGGCAGCAGGTTTGGGGTATCCCGGCTCACCGGGCTTCCGGGACTCGCTTCAGCCATTCAGGAAGTAGGCATCTCCGTCATCCCGGCAGAACCTCTGCTCGATTAATATCATGTCAAAGCAGCTTTCGGAACGGATGGGCAGGCCAGGGAGCCCGACCCACTTCACTCTTCACACTTCACTCTTCACTGCTCCCTGCTCCCTGCTCTTAATTCACCATTCACTATTCGTCGCGTAGCGATGCGGCCTCACAAAAAATCGGCCGCGAACTTGAAGCGTTTCACATGCTTACTCAGCGGTAACCGCGAACCCGAAACCTAGTGAGGGTTCACCAAGCGGAGTTGTTTTTGTTTTTACTATTCACCATTCACCATTCACCATTCACTATTCACCGTCCACTATTCACTAATCGCCGACCGAAGAGCATTCTTTTCCGTGAGCTGGCGAATGATCTCATCTCTTGCTTCCGTTGAAACACTCCCGATTACCTCCAATACTTCAGCCTGAAATTGCTGGACCGCCTTCGTATCGAAAAGCGCCTGGAAGATTTCGAGCTGCA
Source organism: Syntrophobacteraceae bacterium (assembly GCA_049520315.1). GTDB lineage: Bacteria > Desulfobacterota > Syntrophobacteria > Syntrophobacterales > Syntrophobacteraceae > SbD1. The sequence goes on along the minus strand of JBEKPW010000043.1, from coordinate 20,469 downwards.
GTTTCAATTGTCCCCGGATTTCCTTCATGGACTTTAAAGCGAGTTCGCGCGGGTCCTTCAATTTGTATTCCGTGATTTCCTCTTCCTCCCCGCCGGCCCTGATTTTGCGGGCCTGGGATGCGAGTGCCTGAAGAGCGACGTCTTCGCCCCGGTTCCAGCGCATCAGCAGGTCGAGCACCTCGTTTGCGTCGCAATTGATCTTCTGCAATTGGTCCAACGCGTTTATTTCGCGGTCGACAATCTTGTCGGCTGACCGGATGGCTATATTCCGGTTTGTGGCGACGTTCAACCTCCTCAATCGTTTCGATACGGCCGAGTTGCCGATTCCCATCTTGCGGGCCATTTCGGACACGGTGTTCCCGTCCCTGATTAATTGAAGGAATTGCTCATCATCGGTTCGGCTTTTCATGTGACAACCTTTCCTCTTTTGTAAGGGTTCACCGCAGAGGCGCAGAGAACACGGAGATAGGGACAGGCACAACGCAAAAGCAGGCGCTGTTTTCACCATTTTTCATGTGTTTTTCTTGACCTTGGCTTTCTCTGCGCCCTCTCCATGACCTGTCTATGACCAGTCTCGGCGGTGGAATTCTTTTCTTTGTGTCCTCTTCTTGTCCGGACCATGCCCCGCCCTCTGCGGTGAATCTGTTGTTTTTGTAGTGAACACTCCCCAACAGTTTGGCACACTCTGAAAAGTCATGCAAAACGGCAATAGAAGCGGCAATAGAAGCGGCAATAGAAGTGGCAACCAGAAACGGCAAAAAATGAAAAATTGAGGAATTCCTCAATCCCTCAATCCCCAAAAAGCTTGACATACGCCAGCCATATCAATAACGATGAAAAATAAACGGTTGATCGTTTTGCGGGAAAGACACCAGTTGTCCGGCAAACGAAAAAAGGAACTCTCCAAGAGAGAGCAGGCGATGTTTCGGCTTATCAAAAATGAGCTGAAAAAAATTCGCAACCTGGGAGAAAAGATCAATCCGAATGTCGTAACTTTTCTGATCATCTCCATGAGCCATTGGCTGGGTTACTGGTTCAAGGAAGGCAAAGGGTTGGACCTTGAAACCATCATTAATCAGAATATCGAGACCATTTTTCACGGCACGCTGAAGAGAAGTTATACCAATTTGCGTTCAAGGTGGTGCCAATGAATGACAAAGAAAGTGCGAGTTGCCCCCAACTTAGCCATTGCAGAGCCATTTAGGAGCGGCGCTGTGGTGGCGCCCAGCGAGGAACGCTGCGCCGATCTCCACGCCCCGCGAGGTGCCGCGCTCTGCCTCACGCGCTTGCGCGTGTGGCAGAAATCCCGGGGGCGCGGGGAATCTTTAAAGTGAAAAAAGTCCCCCGCTCTTTTAGTTGGTTCAATCATGAACGCAACTCGGTATTAGCGCTCAACTTTTCGTGATGGGTTTTGAAAATCGTTTTTTCATCCGTGCAATATTCGGTCGGTCGAATATTGATTCGAGGAAAATCTCGATCATCGGGAGTTTTGGATCAAACATGGAGGTGAAATCCAATATGAAGTATCAACATTTGGACAAGTATGTCACAACGAGTAAGCAACGGGGATTTGAAAGAAATTTTTTCCTGAATGCGGAAAAGTACGAGGTCTGGGATGAGGTAAAGATCGGAGAGGAGTACGAGGCCAGCCAGAAGTTCGAAGTTAAGGCTGAAGACATAAAAGCCTTTTCGGCGGCCGTTATGGACCCGAACCCCTTGTTCAATGACGAGGAATACGCAAAGAAATCGGCCTGGGGGGGACTCATTGCTCATCCCCTGTTTTTCACCGCAATTGGTTTTTATTGTACCAGCACAGGGCACAGCAGTTGGATCAGGACTCCGGGCGCATACAATCCGGGGCAAAAGAATCTGATATTCGAGCCTTTCCGGGTTGGCGATATCATTACGCTGAAACTTAAGTCGACGGACAAGTGGATCAAGCGCGGAAAACATTATCTGCAGTTCCAGCAGGATTTTATCGATCAGCACGGGACCTTGAAAGTAAGGCGTTGGCCGACCCTGATCGTGCCGCCGACCCGTGCCGAGATGCGCAAGTTCATTGCCCCGGGATTGGAAGGGTGAAGAAGAATTCTACATCTAAATTCAAAATATTAAGGAGCCAGGGAGAAATGGCATCAAATTTTGAAACAATAGAGTTGGGCTACCAGCTTCCCGAGGTCGTTCGAAAGGTAAACCAGGACGTCATCGACAGGTTTGCAGTAGGCTCTTTCGATTACAACCCTCTGCACCTCGATCCGGAATGGAAAAAGAAAATGAATCTGCCGGGAGGGGAATCGACCATTGCCCATGGTCAGATGACGATGTCTTTCATGGCCTCCGTACTTACGGACTGGGCGTATCCCCTTGGAGGAAAGGTCACAAGGATCGATGCCAAGTACATCAAACCGGTGCTGCCTGGCGAGACCATTACAGCCGGGGGCACCGTCACGGCAAAACATTTTCACGGGGAAGGAAAGAATTTTGTAGTGATTGAGATTTTCGCTCAGAATCAAAATAAAGAAAAAGTCGCGGTCGGCGAAGCGGATGTCGTCGTTCCCTGAGAGGAGAAAAGACATGTTACTGGGGGACATCCCATCGAGAAACGCCCTCTTTTACCCGGAGAAGACGGCGGTGATCGAGGGCCGGAAGAGATACACCTTTGCGCAGTTCAATGAGAGGGTGAATCGGCTCGCGAACGCCATCTGTGCCATGGGTCTGGTGGAGGGGGACAGGATGGCCGTCCTCAATCATAATTGCTTTCAGTATATCGAATTGTATTTGGCCGCCGCCAAGAGCGGAACGCCTTTGGTTCCTCTGAATTTTCGGTTCAGTCCTGACGAACTGGCTTATGTTATGAATGATTCAGGGGCCAAGGCCATCTTTTTTGGAAAAGATTACGTCCCCTCTGTCGAGTCCCTGAAAAAAGATGCCCCGGCAATCGAGCATTTCATATGCATTAATGCGCAGTTATCCGGCGCGGAAAACTACGATGAGATCATTGTCGGTTCGCATGCAGGGGAACCCGCACGGCGCCTCGATGAGAACGATGTCGCCATCCTGTGCTACACCGGAGGCACGACCGGCAAGCCCAAGGGGGTGATGACAACGCACCGCAATGTTATAACGAGCTGCTATAATACAGTGGTGGAAAGGGAACTGAGCAACAGGGATGTCTTTCTGAACGCTCTTCCTGTTTTTCATGCGGGGGGCGCCAACAGCATGTTTGCATTCGCATTCCTGGGCGCGACAAACGTTTTCATGAGTACATCGGGCATTGAAACGATTCTGCAAACTGTAGAGGCCCACCATGTGACCGATTTTGTGCTCGTGCCGACACAGATCGTGTCTCTGCTTGAAAATCCGCACATCGGAAAGTACGACCTGAGCAGCATCAAGGCTATTTATTACGGGACCGCCCCTATTTCCGTCGAACCTCTTAAAAAAATGATGAGGCTCATGAAATGCAAGTTATCTCAGACTTACGGCATGACGGAGACCTTTGTGCCGGTTTCCATCCTGAAACCTGAAGACCATCTCCTCGAAGGTGATCCTGAGGAAGTCCAAAGAATGGGTTCGGCAGGCCGGGCGGTCATGGGGGTCAAAGTGAAGGTTGTTGACGATACCGGTCAGGAGGTCGAAACCGGGCGGGTGGGAGAGATCGTGGTAAGCGGAAGCAATGTTATGAAGGGATACTGGAATCTGCCGGAATTGACCCGGGAAGTCCTGAAAAACGGCTGGCTGCATACAGGGGATATGGGAAAAATCGATAAGCTCGGATACCTCTATGTTGTCGACCGAAAGAAGGAGATGATCATTTCCGGTGGCGAAAACATCTATGCCAAGGAAGTCGAGGACGTATTGTCTTCACACCCGGAGGTATCTCATGCGGCGGTGATCGGTGTCCCGGATGACAAGTGGGGTGAAGCAGTGAAGGGATTGGTCATCAGGGAGAAGGGCTCACAGGTGAGTGAAAAGGAGCTGATTGATTTTTGTAAAAACCGGCTGGCGAATTACAAGAAACCCAGGTCCATCGAGTTTATGGAAGAGTTTCCTAAATCCACGGCCGGCAAGGTGCTGAAGCGGGAACTCAGGCAGAAGTATTGGCAAGGCAGGGAGAAAAAGATTTGAGCCCTCCTCTGGAACCCAATACGGAAAAGCCAATCTCACGGGAAAGTCTGCCCGGCACCCGGAATTTATGGATGAACAGGGTGGGCAAAACTTCGTGCCTACCCGCCGATTCCTGTCTGTCTGTTCACTGTTCACTCATCGCGGAGCGATGCGAGGGCAGGAGAGACGACCTCCGCCCTTTCCTTGACGGGCTTCCGGATGACTACGCAGGCGCCTACGCCCACAAGAAGAAATATTCCGGACATGTAAAAAGCATAGTCGAGCGACCCTGTAGAGTCCTTTATCCAGGCGCCGATCTCCGGCATAAAAAAACATACCCCGCCTAAAGCGAAGACAAGGCCGTAATTGAAACCGAGGTTCTTCTGGCCGAAATAATCGGCGGTAATGGCCGGCATCAGCGCCAGGTTGCCGCCTAACTGCCAGTAGGCGATGCCGACTGTCAGGAAAAGCAGCAGAACGTTTCCCGACTTCATGATGTAGGGCATAAGGAAAAGACAGGCGGCACACAGCAGGCAGTTTATGATAAAGGCATTCTTTCTGCCGATCTTATCCGAATAGAATCCCGTGCCGACACGACCGCCCAGGTTCATGAAACCTCCGAAAGAAGCTATTATCCATGCATTAGCTGCGAAAAAGGCAAGGCTGTAAGCGGTCTTGAACAGCATCGGGGTGGCATTGACGACAACCAGCAAGCCAGCCTGGGCGCCGCTGGCAGCCATAATGGCCAGGACTATGTACTGCCAGGTCTTTAGCATCTCCGAAGCCGTCCAGTCCTCCGAAGCTGTATGGGTCTTCGCGGCGGCTTTGGCTGTGGCTGGAGCTACGGGCGGCACATACCCTTTGGGGGGAGTATGAAGAAGTCTTCCTGCTATTATCACCACGATGGAGAACAGTATCCCCATAATGTAGAAACTGTTGCTGATTCCGTAGGCCTTTATCAACAAACCCGCCACAGCGGCAATATAGATTGCCGCTCCCCCAAATCCACCCACGACCAGGCCCACGACCAGGCCTCGTTTGTGCTCTCCGAACCATTTGACTGCGGCAGGAATTGGGCCGGCGTAGCCTATTCCCATGCCTATGCCGCCAAAAATGCCGAAACCGATGACCAAACCTGTGTAACTGTGCATGAAGCCTGCTATGATACATCCGAACGCCAGGGAAAGCCCGCCGACAGTGACACTCACCTTGGGACCGTATTTGTCCTGGAGGCGCCCACCGGGAATCATGCATAGAGTGAACACCAAGCCGCACAAGGAATATGCCCATGTGGCCTGAGAGTCGGACATGTATGTCCAGCCGGCATTTATTCCCCCCATGACGGACCCGGCGATATGGTCCTTGTTAGCTAATAGTGCGGCTTTCCAAACACTCCACGCATACAGGATGCCCAGGCAAAGGTTTACGGAAACGCCTGCAAGGACGGTAATCCATCCTTCAACGGGCACCTTTTCCCACGGCACTGCTGTTGAACCTGCCTTGCCTTCCGGTGAATCGGTCAGCATCTTTTTCTCCTCGGTTTAGTTTAGGGTTTTTCCGGTCCCCCCATTTTCCCGAATGGGCAGGGACTGGCAGACCCGAACCTGCCGATCTGAATCATTTTGGGGATAAACAGCATAAACATTGTTGTCTCAAAACGGGAGAAAATCAGACCCGCGACCAATCCCTGCCCCCCTTTTCCAAAGGGGGGCAGGGGGATTTTGGTTTGAAAGCTTTTTCTGTTCACTGTTCACCGCCCACTGTTCACTCATCGCGGAGCGATGCGGGTGAAAATCGTTACCATCCGCCATACATATTCATTAGTCCCCACGCGATCTTCCTGCCGGAATCATTGCTCCCCAGCAGGCTGTATGACGTCCGGGGACACCTGTATTTTCCATATAATTTTTTTATACATGTTGAAAAATCGCCTTCTGAATCCGAAGATACCGTAACGACCTCCTGGGATATTTCTTCAATCGGCTTGTCCATGGTGTTTTCCATCAGCAAACCGTCCTGCAGGACCCTGTTCTCAATTTTCTCGTAGGATATTTTGACCTTATGTTCCTTTTCAAAGTTCTGTAGGTCCTCTTCTCTTATTTGTTCCAAAGCGTCTCCCGGGAAGTATCTAAGCTTTACGTAATATTCGGTCATAAGTATCTCCTTGCCCTTTTAAGTATTCCGCGTATATTTTGGTCTTGGCCTTCCTCTCGTCTTTTGTTCTCGTGAAATAATTCTTGGATGGAGCGATATGGTATGTGAAATGATTATACGTCACATCCTGTCTGAGCCGGCTTTCAAGCAAGGCTGTTTCCTCAAAATCCACCTTGATCTTCTCATCGACAATGCTCAGTTTTCCCCTGATCCCGCAGGTAGGGCATTCGACGTTTTTATTGTCTCTTAATATCCTCAAGTTCCTGTCGTGACAGGAGGGACATATGCCCGGATCGCCTCGGTAGCTGAAATCCTGATCGCGCACGGCGAGGGCGATTTCTTCCCCCATTTTGAATGCCAGATCCATTGCATCCTGATCCAGAACGACCTCCGATATCCCCTGCGTGCAGATCGCGGCTTCGTTTATCTTCGTGAACCCGGTGCATTTCAGCAGCAGGTGCGATTGTACGAAAATATAGGGAATCCATCCTCGAGTCGCATAAGGAACAATGATGGTTGCCGGCTTTTGCTTTTTGTCATATTTGTGGCTTAGAATCCAGCATCTGTCGAGCAGTTGCTTGACGATGGCCGTCAACTCCAGATAATAGCAGGGCGCCCCCAAAATCAGCCCGTCGCACTCATCCAGTTTCGAAAATATCAATTTGACGTCGTCATCTTTCACCTGACAGACGTTATCTTTGAACAGACAAAGGCCGCACCCCCGACACGGCAGGATATTACAATCTGTAAGCTTGAGTATTTCGACTTCGGCGCCCTTCGATTCCGCCCCCATCAGCGCCTGCTTTACGAGAATCTCCGTATTCCCGTATTTTCTGATACTCCCGTTCAATGCCAGAATTTTCATCGTGTGTCGCCTTTCCCTCGCTTTCACCGAGTTCTGTTTCATGAACATCAGGGCTGCTGCCCGAAGCATTTCGGGGGTCCCGTTGATCCCTTTCGGTTGAATCAATTATTTCTGTTTCCAATGCACCCATTCGCAGAAGTCGTCTTTGTCAATTCCTTTGGTCCTTTTGTATCCGATCTCCGGAATCGCCTTCCACATCTCTTCCACAAATGCGTCGCATTGTTTCACGCAGCAGTCGAGCCCGAGACCCAACTCCACGAACAGCTTGCCTGTCGGACAGACCAGAGTCTGCATGACGGCCTGATCGCCTTCAATCCATCCCTGCCACCTCTCTCCCAGTATCCCGGAGCTTCGCCCTAATTCATACATGATTGCCGATAAATCATTCAGGGCGATCCCTTTCTTTTTGAAATATCTCCCGTATAGGCTGCCCGTGTGAATTCCCTTTTTCCTCCCCCACTCAATTGCAAGCTCTTGGGCCTTTTCCATGCCGAATGCTTCGCTCACAGCTTCAATCCACCACTGGAAATAGCCATGGATAACCTGCAGCCTCCGCTCCGCCAGCAAGTTATCGGGGATGTTGACCCGCGGTATGTCTCGTCCTTTATGCGTCGCGTATTTGGTCATTCTGCCTCCTTCATTTTTTTATTCGATCCATTGCATTGCCCGCCTTGTTAAGGAGCTTATTCAGTTCCTGATATGAAAAGCGGATGTCCTCGTAAATCAGGCACGTTTTACCGGGGAATGCGGCGGCGTTATCATCCAAAATCTGAGCCGGATTCTCTGCGGGTCGGCCTTGCATCTGGACCTCCCTGGGATGTAGCAATCATTGCCTGTAATACTAAATAGTGTCCATCTGGAAACCCGGATGAACGTAGGAGAATTTCACCTTATAAGACACTAGCAGTTTCCGAGTCGGAAAGGAGGCATTTTTCGCCATGGCGCGTACAGTTTGGCGCCCCGTCATTTCCGGATTGCCCAGCGCCGCACCAAAAGGTGCAAGGAAATCAAGGGTTTGCACGGAGGCGTACATAGGTACCGCCTCGCGGAGCGTCGAAATCGGCGATTGAGCCCGCCTAAGCCTCTGCGGCCACCGCCGAAGGCAGTGGCCAAGTCGGCCTGGCGGTCCCACCGCCCCAGGGTGGAAAAGGACCCTTTCCGGACGGAAACTATCTAACTAACCGCCTCAAGATCTTCCCGGTGGAACTCTTCGGCATCTCCTCTCTGATCTCTATTGCTCGGGGGACCTTGAATTTCGCCAGACGGGCGGCGCAGAAATCGATCAGTTCATTCTCCGTGCCCTGCATCCCTTCCTTTAAGACGACTACAGCCTTTACTACCTCACCCTTGATTGCGTCCTTCATGCCGATAACTGCCGCGTCCAGGACTTTGTCATTTTGATAAAGCACCTCTTCGATTTCACGCGGATAGACATTCTCGCCCCCGACGATGATCATGTCCTTTTTTCTGTCCACAATATAAATGAACCCGTCTTCATCCTTCCTGGCCAGATCACCCGTGTGCAGCCATCCTCCGCGAAGGGTTTTTGCGGTTTCCTCCGGCTGTTTCCAGTATCCTTTCATGACGTGGTCCCCTTTAATGATCAGCTCCCCGACTTCGTTGGGCCCCAATTCCCTGTCATCTTCATCGACGATTTTGGCCTCCGTTTGCTGCCTGTTATTTCTAAGGGGAATGCCGATCGACCCGATTTTATCGCCTCTTTGTTTGTCCGCCCCCACAGGGTGGGCGATCGCCTGGGCTGAGGCTTCAGTCATACCGAACCCTTCACTGATCTCGATTCCGAATTTCTCACGGAATGCCGTGCGGATTTCCAGAGAAAGAGAGGCGCCCGCGCTTTTACAGAATTTCAGAGATTTTACGCTGTGCCTTTCAGGATCGAACCCGTTCACCAAGTAGGCATACATGGTGGGAACTCCGGGGAAATTGGTGACGCCGTGTTCGGCTATGGCCTCGAAAACCTTTTCCGTGTTGAATTTGTCCATCAGAATGACTGTTGCGCCGACAGCCAGGGGTGTGATCAAACCAAAATTCTGTCCGTAGCAGTGGTAAATGGGGAGCGTAACCAGGAATTTGGAGTCGCTGCTGAAGAGCGTGCCCATTTCATCATTATCGGTATAAAAGGAAGAGCAGAACAGGACCGAGTGGTGCGTGAGCATCGCTCCCTTGGGCTTTCCCGTTGTTCCGGAAGTGTAAAGGATGTGAACGACGTCGTCCGGGCCGCAGGGGCAGGGCGATAAAGAATCGGATTGAGCGGAAATTTGATCCCAAAAATCCAAAATCTCGGAAGGGACCTCTTCTCCCGCATGCCTGTTGATTGTTAGTACGGGGATAGCGCCTGCCGTCATCTCGTGAAACCGGGACAATTTAACAGCATCCGTTATGATCAGACTCGGTTGGGAATCTTTTAAGATGTAGTCTTCTTCAGCAGCCGTCAATTGATAGTTGACCGGCACCATAATGGCGCCTGTTTTTGCGAGGGCAAATAAACTGATGACGAACTCGGGGTTATTGAGAAGGCTGATGATTACCCGGTCGCCTTTTTTTATTCCCAAGTCCAAAAATGCATTACCCGCCTTGTTAACGAGCTTATTCAGTTCCTGATATGTAAAGCGGATGTCCTCGTAAATCAGGCACGTTTTACCGGGGAATGCGGCGGCATTATCATCCAAAATCTGAGCCAGATTCTGTGCGAGTCGACCTTGCATCTGTGACCTCCCCGGGATGTCGTAATCATTGCCTGTGAGGTACTACCAGGGCGGAGCGGGAGGACCCGCCACTGCGCCAACGGTGAGGTTTTTATTTCTCATATTAAGTTTGGAATAAAATCAGATATTACATCATGTTTGAGAAAATAGAAAAGGTGAAAATCTCCAATATATTGCATCAGACAAGAATGAGTGTGATGTGTAAGATATTTTTACAGTTCGAGTTACCCGGATAAACGATTGTAATAATTCTATTTTATCCGGAATAACAACTATGTCGCGCCTAAAATTGTCGGATTTATTTGCAATTTCCCACTGAAAACCCACCCATAAATACATACTGCCTACCCTTAAATGCATACCGTTATTCAAAAAGTTAGCGCGCAACATCATATAGTTACGCTCAAGGTGAGGATGATGTCCACAACAAATTCCGCCACTGGCATCACTGTTGCATTCGATATTTTATCAGAAGCTCATCTAAATTTAACCAAAACGCAGAATGGGGGGGTGACTATGAAATCGATGAGACCATTATTGATGACGGTGGTAATTACATGCTTGATGGGAATATTGGCCCTTTCCTGCCCCAAAAATAGCTATTCTGACACCCTGTTCGAGTATGCCGGTGACCCCACCATCACTGTTTCCTATAATTATTCCGGGTCCGAAGAGGATGTGGGAAGCGTGTTCTCGGCTTCTTCTTCATTCACTGTCGGATCTCTGGGTGTTTTCGATTTTGGCAACGGATTAGTAGACCCTCACACAGTGCTTCTGTATAGCATCACCGGCTACAATAGCGGAACGAAACCACCGATATCCGGCGCCACTTTGATCGCCAGCGCAACAGTCCCCTCCGGGACGGGAGGATATCTATACGACGATTATCGCTGGGTAGATTTGACAACCCCTATTACCCTGCCGGCGGGGAGCTACGTCATCCTGGCAACCTATCCAGATGACGGCGCGAGTGGGGATGGCATTGGACAGAACCCCCCAATCAATTCCCCCTTTTCATGGGCAATTGATATTGAAGGAGCCACTCCGACCACCTCGACGAACTTCCCAACCACCTATGAGGTAAACCAATTGGGGCCAACCCGAACGGGTTGGTTCGGCCCGAACCTTGGCGATGACATCATTCCGACCGCTGTGCCCGAGCCTTGCACCATGCTCCTTCTTGGCTCCGGTCTGGTCGGACTGGCGGCTTTCAGGAAAAGATTTAAAAAGGCTTAAATCAGATCTCAGAATTACATGGATTCCAAATGGCAGGGTCAGTTCAAGTGACTCTGCCATTTTTGTTATGTGCGCTCGGCAGCACGCCCGGCAGCCCTAAGCTTAAACAATAACCCGAAGATTTCATCTTGGAGTTCTTCGCGGTGAACGCTTACCAGACCACACAGAGAGAGGAATTGGGAGATTCAGGAATTTAATTCGTGAATCCCTGAATTGCTGCCACAAAAGCCTTACAGAGCTTTTCTCTGTGTCCTCTGTGCCTCTGTGGTGAATCCTCAAGCCCTTTCTCATCACCGCAAAACGCCCCACCTCGACAGAAGCTCCATAGGCCCGCAGCAGTCACCAAACCCCAGGACTGACCCCATTCCCCGTACGGCCAGTGATGCCCCCATTATCATAATGAAAATGGCTGCCGCCCGTTCGCCCAATAGTCTCATCCGGGCCGATGCGAGCGAGGCCGAAATACCTGCCGCAAGAAGCGCCGGAATGGTCCCCAACCCGAAAGCGGCCATCGTGACAAGTCCCCTTACGGGGCTGAGCGTGCTTGCCGCAGCAACCAGCATGGCCCATGTAAGACCGCAGGGGAGCAGGCCCGCAAGCATGCCCAGCCCTATTTTCGAACTCGGACTCATGGAGTTCGCCAGTTTCGCCAAACTCTTGCCGAAAAACGTTGCCTGAGGCGAAAGAAGACGGGTGACAAAACGGGGCAGCGGCAAGGTCCCGAAAATTACCAGGCCAAGGCCGATGAGCGCAATTCCCGAGGCAATGGCAAAACCCGCCCTGTATTGCATCGAAAATCTGTGTACCTCCAAAGACCCGAAAACACCGGCCACAATGGCGCCCAGAACGCCATAAGTGGTTATCCGTCCCGCATGGAACCCAAGGTGATGCAAAAATGCCCCGGAGAAAAAGATATAGCCCTCATTCCCCGATCCGGCCGCAGAGGCGGTCCTGTAGCGCAGAGACCACGCCACAACGAGCGGTCCGCACATTCCCAGGCAGTGCAGGCTTCCCGCCAGCCCCACAATGAAAGGAGGAACGAATGTTTCCAGCATATCGGGTAGGATTATAGCAGGAGTGGAGGAAAAGATTACACTGAATCCCGCCTGGCAACCTGGTTTGTTGTCCGGCACGTGCGCATGCATTATCCTCATCGAGTCGCGCACTACGGTATTCTGTATCGTAAGCCCGGTTAAGGGCGTTTACATACCGGACGATGGCGCCCGTGACATGCAATCAACGATTGCCATGGCAAACTCTCCCCCTTTATTTTCCTGAAGAAAGTGCCCTGCACCCGTGATGGTTATATGCCGCTGATCCTTTGCCCCTGGTATCCGCTGCTGGAAGATACATTCGCCTCCTCGGGTGATAGGATCGCCGTCGCTGAACATGGTTATGAATGGTTTCTCGAACCGGGAGAGCACTTCCCAGGCTTTGCGATTTGCCTCTGACGAAGGGTCGTCCGGGGTTATGGGAACAAGTGTGGGAAAGATGCGAGCGCCTTCTTTGTATGGTTCATCCGGGAATGGAGCGTTGTAGGCTGCAATAGCGCTCTCCGTAAAAGGCATATCCGGGTAAGCACTGGCCATAATTGCACCGGCATCGAACACAGGCACTTCCTGTGAAAATTTACGCCACATCTTGAAGGCCTCGGGGACCTGACCATCGCCCGTTGGCAGCCCCGTATTGGCAGCCACCACTCGCGAAAATCTGTCGGGGTTCTGCGCCACAAGGCGCAAGCCGATCAAACCGCCCCAGTCCTGGCAGACAAGGGTGATACGCTGTAAATCCAATTCATCCAGCCATGCCTGCATCCAGTTGACATGCCGCTGGTAGGTGTAGTCCTTCCGGTCAGAGGGCTTGTCTGAGCGGCCGAACCCTGCCAGATCCGGGGCAACGGCGCGAAACCCGGCGCCGGCTATAATGGGGATCATCTTCCGGTGCAGATAGGACCATGACGGCTCTCCGTGCATGAGCAATACGGTCTCGGCATTCGATTGGCCTGTATCGATATGGTGAATCCTTAATGAACCGCCCTCCCCATCCGGAACATTCACATAGTTGGGTGCGAACGGATAATCTGCCAGGTTATCAAATCGCTCATCCGGAGTTCTCAGTATTTTCATGCTTCAGTATCCTCACTCATGAGAAGAAAGCCGGTATCGATGCCGATCTTTGCACCCCTGAAAATCGATGCTGATGGATCTGTCGAAATCCGGCCGTATGGTCCCTCTCTGTTTGTCGCCAGCTGCGCGCATGAAGATTCTCCTCCCTCTGACGAATTTGAGCCATAATATCAAACGTTTAAAGTGAACGCAGTATTATTATATACTCGGGCTCATCGGTGGCCCCGATGATAAGTGAATAGGGCAGACCAATCATTTTTGCGCTTCCAGATCTCTTATCTTTTCCTTTACCCAGGAGCGCACCAGTTGCGCCCTGTCGATTCCCGATCTCCTGGATTCTCTGTCGATCACTCTAATATCCTTCGGGTCAAGCCGCAATTGAATCAGCCGTTTGGCCGGGCGGGTAAACTTGAGCCCACCCTCTGTCCAGCCCTCAAAGTCCTCGGGATCATGCGCCACCCGGAACCGATCGAGCCCCTCATCATCCATGGGGGGGATTTCGGACACGTCTTTTGATGTTTTCTTCACTGAGTCTTTTTCCTCTTATTGTATGTATCTGTCAGGGCATGCAACACACGAAGTGCAATTAAAAGCCAAAGCAGGCGCTCTCATTAACCTTGCAATTTCCCTTGTTTCAATCGAGGGCCAAAGGATCATTGCTATGGCTGGTTTCGGGTTACCCATGTTCTTTTATCTGTGTTTAATGAGCCCGCTAGGCGGAGGGCGGGGCCCGTTCGTCTGGGCCGGTGGCAAGATGACTTCACTTTGTTATGACCACATCCGCAAGGGAGATCTCTGACACCATCCTCTTAAAAGCATCGAGGTTCTTCAACAGCCCCTCTTTATTTCTGGAGGACAGGACGTAGATAGCTACACTTTTGCCTTTTGAGACATAGGCGATGCATTCGTAGTTGTTCCATTTGTCGCCGGAGAAAAGTCTAACTTCTGCAATGGGTCCATTAACCAACTTGATGGGGTCCTATTTCTCCACGGTGAGGCTGGACGAAGCACTCTTGAACTTTTCAATATCACCCGCGATGAATGAATCGAGGGTCTCGTCACGGCTCTTAACTATGTTAACGTACATCCGTTCGTTTGCGTTCGCCCAAGTTGAGCCCGTTGGATACATGACGGCTGGAACTCCCTTACCTGTGCCACTTTTCGTATCGAACAACCAACCCTTGGGCGCTGTAACTACAACTCCAATCTCTGAACCATAAAGTATGCCACCGCCTTCGGCCACCTGAGCCAAAACTATGGTCGAGTGCGCAAGTACTGATAATAGTGCCGCAATCAAAACTACTTGTCGCATTCTATACCTCCTGCTCGTCTAACTTTGAATTGAGCGACGCTGCCGGATTATAGAACTCTACGCCATGACTGATCTATACATGACCAGGGGTATCGAGATCAGTTTTCCCTTTCGAACGAAACGCACGATATTTGCCCTTAACCTGCAGACCCCTATTTCCATTCCATTTCTGTCAGTCCTGCCAAAACCTTTCCGCTTTCCGCTCCCTGCTCCCCGCTTCTCGCTTCTCGCTCCTCGCAGTTAATCCTGTTAATCCTGCAAATTCTGTCTAAAAAGCTCTTCTCTCCATGCCCGCAATGAACTTCTCGCAATAGTGCCTTCAGGACTTTGAAATAGACGGTCTTTATCGGTGTTTATCCGTGTCCATCCGTGTCCAATAAAGCTTTTATCCGCAGGGACGCAGCGGATTGAAGGACTAAGGGATTAATCCCTAAATCATACCCTTTTCTGTCAATCCTGTTAATCCTGTCGAAAAAGTTCCCGCTTTTCAGCGAACCAAGGCCGGTTGGATCCACAAAGTTTATGGGGCTGTCATTGGCGTAGGCATAGGGCTCCCGGGTCTCGTAAAAAAACGGGTCCCTGGATATAAACTGGCCCGTAGTCGGGTTGTAATAGCGGGCGCGCATGTAGAGAAGGCCCGATTCGATATCGGTAAAAGCCCCCGCATATCCGAAAGGATTTGAAACCTCCCCGTTGCTTGAAACGGTATTGCCGTAAGGATCGAATGTATAAGCAGCTTTTTGAACCCCCTCTGAATCCGTGAGCATCCGGGTGCTTCCAAGCTGATCGGCATGATAAAAAAGGACCGCTCCCTCGTCGCTCACCTGCTCGATGGGGATGGAGCCGGTGCCGTAGATATAAGAATCCTCGCCCGCCGCAAAAATCACCGGAAGATTCCCACGCTTGTCCCACGTGTATTGCTCAGGTTGACCTCCGGAAGTCTTCGATGTTCTGAGCCCATCCCCATCGTATGCGTAGCTTGCCGTAGTTCCATATCCGGTCAGCCTGCTCGCCTGGTCGTAGGCATAGCTTACCCCGGCTGATGGCCCGGCCATCCGGTTTCCGCGCTGGTCATAGTCAAAATCCGACTGAACACCCCTTGTTGTTGCGGTCGCAAGTTCGTCTGCGTTGTCATAGGTGAACTGAGTGCTTCCGCTTCCGGTCGATATTGCGGTGATGCGGTCGGCATCATCGTAGGTATAAGTCCCCTGGCCCGATGCCCCGGTAATGCGCCCGATTTCGTCATATTTGTACACGACAGCCGCCCCGGAATTTATGGACTCACTTAAAAGAAGTCCTGCGAGTGACCGTGTGTAGCTAAACGTGAGTCCCGCTGCCTCCGGCTTCGTGTAACTGATTCCATAGAGGCGGTCGGCGTTATCATACTGACGTTGCCCGGTCCATCCGTTCGGGTAGTTCGTCTGGATGAGGTTTCCGTCCGCATCCCACTTAAATATACTCGTGTTCCCGAGCCAGTCCTTAACGGATAAAAGCCGCCCGGCCTCGTCATATCGGCGGCTTATGGAGAGATTGTTCGGATAGGTGGTGCCGGTCGTTAGGCCGCGCAGATCGTACTGGTGCGAAACCCTCTGGTCCGCCCCGTTGACGCTCTCGGTCATGCGTCCAAGCGAGTCGTACTGGAAGGTGGACGAGCCGCTGCCGTCACTCATCGCAACGCGCCTTCCGGCAGCATCGTAAGTATATGTTACCCCGGGCGTCTGCCCGTCGCTGTAGCTGACTCCCGTGCGTCTTCTTGCCGCATCATAAGTCATGGTCACCGTCCCGCCGTCCGGATCGGTTTGACTTATCCGGTTTCCTTCGGGGTCATACGCGTAGCTCGTCGTCCTGTTCAGCGGGTCGGTTGCGCCAATCAATCGATTTTGCGCATCGTAGGCAAAGAGCGTCGTATGCCCAAGGGCGTCGGTCTGGGAAACAATGTTTCCTGCATCGTCATAGCCGTTCGAAAGAATTGTCCCGTCGTTCCTTGTAATAGCCGTAAGTCTTCCACTCGCGTCGTAGGCATACTGTGTCGTGCGATAGTCCTGGTCGCGAAAACTGATCAGCTCCCGCCTGGCGTCATAAGTCCAGGTGACGGTGTGACCGAGGGGGTCCTCAATCGATGTGAGGTCCCCGAAATTGTCATAGCTGTACATCGTTGTGAAACCTGAGGGAGCTACCCCTGGCAGGTTTCCAAGCGGAGGAACTCGAGAGACCAGTTGGCTGAGCAGGTCGTAATCGAGAGTCGTTTTCCCTCCGTCCGGATCGGTGATGGTGGTGGCGTAACTGTAGGTATAGGACGTCCGGGCGCCTGTGGGACCTATGATTGCCGTCAGCACGCCCGGGTACCTTGCATCATAAACGTATGTGGTCCTGGCGGTCTGCGAGGTCCCCTTGAGAGGCCGGGCGATGGAGGTACGGTTTCCATGCGAATCATAGGTGTACGTTGTTGTTACTCCGTTTGGATCGGTCATCGACATTGGGTCGTTTCTTTTGTTGTAAGTCGTCGTGAAGGTGTCTCCAAGCGGGTCGGAATCTTTTACCAGGTTGCCCTTCGAGTCGTATGCGGACTTCCAGTCCTTTCCGTTCGCATCGGTTAGCAGGGTCCGGTTAAAACCCGAGTCGTAGGCATAGGTCCAGGTCGCCGCCTGCTCGGTCCCGTAGCCACTCGTCTGGGAGGTCATGAGATAATTTGAGTAGGTGCGCGCCAAAATATCGTCCTTCGGGTCGGTAACCATCGTTGTGTTTGTGCCGGCGCCTGAAGTGTATGCGTAGGTCGTCACCTTTGCGAGTTGGTTGGTCCGTGAGACGACCTTGGCCGAGCTGTCATAAGTATTGGATACCTGGCCTCCCAGAGGGTCTGTCACTGAGGTAAGAAGATGATTGGAGTCGTAAGTGTACGAAGTCACGCCGCCGCCGGCGTCAGTGACCTGGCTAAGATTTCCGGAACCGTCATAACTGTAGCTCACCGTATTGCCGACTGGGTCGGTCACGTTGGAAACCAACCCGTTTGACCCGATCGTGAAGTAGAGGGACCGTCCGCCGGCGTCGGTCACACTGGCCAGGTTGCCGTTAGAATCATAGGAGAGCGTAGTTTTGAGGTTGCCTATGGAGTTCCGGTCCGTCTGGGCAATAAAGCGGCCGTTTGCGTCGAAGGTATTTGAAAGCTGGTTTTTGAAGGTGAGTGTGTAGGTGTTGTTACTGTTTTTGACAAAAGAGGCGGTGACGTACGCCGGCGCTGTGTAACCCGAGCTCGACTGAGTAAATTCAACCGTCTCCCCGCCGCCAAGGTGCACTGTCACGGACTCGTAATTCTGTCCGGACCGGTCCCAGGTCAAAAACTCACCGTATGAACTCGACCAGCCCACCCCAAACATGCCCTGAGTGCCCGACGCCGCATTCAGGGAATTGTATGTGCGGATCAGCGAAAGGGGCCGGATGCGCCCGTCAACATAGAGGTCCCTTTCATATTCGATCAGATTGCCGTTGTAGCAATTGACCTCTCCCGCCCACAATCCTGGACTTACCCCAATGCTGCCGCAGGAATGGTTTGGAATCGATATGGCCGAATTGCCCGTCCCGTAAAAAGTGCTGGGGTCCACAACCGGAGAAGCGGCAAAACCATGCCGGTTGCCGCTGCTGTCCTCGTAAGTTCCGGTAACCTGGCCGCTGTTGTTGATGCCACAGGCAGAGGTGCCGACAGCGGATGGGTAGTCAATCGTGGTGAAGATGCCGCCGCTTTCAACGAAACCATGGGGCTTGCCCGTCTTGTCCGTGTAATACCCGGCTGTCTGGCCGCTGTCGTTGATGCCATAAGCTACGGTTACGGGAGCGGATGGATAGTCAAGTGTGGAGAAGTGGGCGCCGGTTTTCACGAAGCCATGGGTCTTGCCCGCTTTGTCCGTGTAATACCCGGTTACCTGGCCGCTGTTGTTGATGCCAAGGGCATGGGTGCTGGAAGCGGATGGGTGGTCAAGCGTAATGAAGCCGCCGCCGGTTTTAAGGAAACCATGGACCCCTCCCTTGGCGTCCTGGTACCACCCGGCCGCCTGACTGCTGTTGTTGATGCCGGAAGCATAGGTCCCTGAAGCGGATGGATAGTCAAACGAAGTGTACACGCCGCCGCTTTCGATGAAACCATGAGTTTTGAATGCATCGTCCAGGAAAAACCCCGCTGCCTGGCCGCTGTCGTTGATGCCAAAGGCACAGGTGTAAGAAACGGAGGGGTAGTCAAGCGTGGTGAAGACGCCGCCGCTTTCAATGAAGCCATGCGTATTGCCCGTGTCGTCCTGGAAGTACCCGGTTACCTGGCCGCTGTTGTTTACGCCTGAGGCAGAGGTGCCAAGAGCGGATGGGTAGTCAAGCGAGGCGAAGGTGTAGGTCGCTGCCCGGACCGGTGCCGTCTGAGCAAACAGCCCGATGAGAAGGGTGCCGGCTAAAGCTGTCACTCGATTCATCGAATGTTTATCCTTTTCTGTGGATCGCGATTGCAAGGACCGGAGGCTACAGTTTAGATCGGAAGAACTCGAATGTGTTATTTCCCTGCATATCTGTCTACCGTTCGGACGAGATCCAGCGTTTATTACAATTCGAGTAAAAGTCAAGAGGTATATAAGGGGGTATTTATAAGGTAAGCCGATTACTCAATATGGCCAATTTTTCAACGGAAGCAAGGAACTGGCGTTGTGTGCGTCAAATTCTGCAAATTCGATCAGGCCGTTTACGCGAGGAACCGGCTTTGCGCCACAGCGAGCCCGGCCACTGCTGACCCACGATCTTCTCTGCCCCCGCAGCGGCCGCACAGCAGTGAGCGGTGAAAATTTCACTCTCCACCATTCACCATTCATCATTCACCATTCATCATTCATCATTCACTATCCACTATTCACTACTCACTATCCACTATTCACTACTCACTATCCACTATTTCACTACTCACTATCCACTATTTCACTCTTCTCCCGCATGCTCCTCACGTAGCGCACAACGGCCCAGGTTTCATCGTCTGTAAGGGTGGCATAGAGGGGAGGATGCCTGTTGAAACCGAAACGGATTTTATAAAAGATTTCACCGTCGCTCTGCTCCTGCACCTTAGGACTTTTGAGGTTGTCGGGCAGGGGGGCGAAACTTTGTCCAACTGTGCCGTTGCCGTCCAACATGGGGCCGTGGCACTGCACGCAGTAGAAACGATACCTTTCCCATCCCCAGGCAATCATTTTGGAATTGTCCGCCAGCGGGTTTACAAGCTCCATGGGGTTTGCTTCACGTTCCACCCAGACGCCTCCGTTAACGGGGATGGTCTTTTTGGGCATCTGCGGGAATTCCTCGTTGTAGGCCTGTACTGCTTCGTCGTCTCGCATCTCCGCGTAATAACAACCAAACAGGGCGAGTGACGCAAAGGCGAGCAGCGCGGCGAACAAAGCGTAGCTCATAAGCACACGGGTGGACGCGCTTCGGGCTGCTTTCATTTCGGCGCCTCCATCCGTTGCGTTTCCGATACCGGCCCCATGACGTGTTGAGGCTCAACCGGGGTCGTCTCGGGTCCCGGGGCCAGGCCGTGGGGTGTAATCGGATTATAGGAAGAATACGTCGATTCACCCGGGATGTCGGGGATAATGCTGAAATCCCAGCCGGGGGGCCCTTTGTCCCCAACGACAAAATAGATCAGCAGACCCCATGCCAGAAACCCTGCCGCAATTGCGCCAATGATCGACCAAGTCTTAGCCCAGCTAAATTCTTCTTCTGAGTGCATCCCGGGCGCTCCTATCTCGAAGAGTTTCAGGGTGTCCCATGGGACATGAATATCTGTCTGGAATTTGTCTGCTCACTGCTGATATGGGTGACACGTGCAAGCATTTTTTGTTTTTTCTGCCCCTCATGTTTCAGTTTTCCAGGCTCCGGAGAGCCGCCGAGAATGGGTCCAACCGTGACCCGTCGGAGGCGGCT
>JBEKPW010000042.1:0-49402 GCA_049520315.1 Syntrophobacteraceae bacterium | reverse complement strand
CACCTCGCGGCGACGCAGTTACCTTTGGCTATCGGGAGTGGGCGCCTCCCGAGAGAGGACTTGCACCTCTCAGATCGCGCCTGCTCCCAGGCGCACTCATTCCGGCGAAGGCCGGAATCCAGTATTTTCAATAAATTTCAGTCACTTCCGGACCAAGGCTTTCACCTGGGTGAGTACACGTTGGCCTGATTCTCTGGCTCGAATTATGTTTCAAACTTTTGACTCACAACACTAGATTGACCAATTCCTGGAGCTGATTTTTCCCAAACACCATATGTGACACCTCTTGTTCAATAACATGTGTAGGCTTGTGTAATTGCCGCGGCGTCACTGCTCAGCTCAGAAAAGCCTCCATATAGGCGTAGAGGGCGGGGGAGCCGCCCGTATGCACGAAAAGGATGTTTTCCCCCTTTTTGAAATGTCCCTTCCGGATGAGGTCGATCATCCCCGCCATGGCCTTCCCGGTGTAGACCGGGTCCAAAAGGACCGCTTCGGTGCGGGCGAGCATCTTTACCGCCTCGACCATTCCTTCGGTAGGCAGTGAATATCCCGGTCCCACATAGTCTCCGAAACACTCAACGGCATTACGCGGCACTTGCCCCCTGAGTCCGAGGAGGGCCGCCGTTTTTGTTGTCAGGTCGAAAACGATCTCTTCCTGGGCCTCCTTGGTGCGGCTGACATTGATTCCGACAACGGAGATATCGCTGTTGTTGCCCCAGAAGCCGGCCAGAAGACCCGAGTGCGTTCCGGCGCTCCCGCTGGCGCAGATCACGCTGTCGATTTGAATGCCCATATCGAATGCCTGGGCGAGGGTCTCCTCGGCGCAGGCAACGTAACCCAGGGCGCCCAGAGGAGAGGATGCGCCGCCTGCAATCGGATAGCCTTTCCTGCCCTCAGCCTGCAACCTGTCGGCGACAGAGTGCATTTCTTTCATCAAATCCGCACCCCCCGGCACCACCCGGATCTCTTCAACCCCCAGCAGGTGGTACAGGAAGTTATTCCCGCTCGCTTTGGGGTTGTAGCTTCCCGGCACGCGCTCTTCCAAAACGAGGCGGCATTTGAGGCCCTCTTTTATTGCTGCGGCAAGTGTGAGGCGGCAGTGATTGGATTGGATCGCGCCGCAGGTTATGAGGGTGTCGGCTCCCCGGGCCATAGCATCGGCAACCACAAATTCGAGTTTGCGGATTTTGTTGCCGCCGGCTGCGAAGCCGAGGAGATCGTCCCGCAGCAATAATAGCGGCTCTTGCCAGCAATTTGAGCGGGTTGAAAACCGGAACCGGCACTTCGGCAGGCTCCAGCACCAATGGGAGTTCGGTACAACCGGCGATTATGCCCCGGGCTCCCCTTTCGACAAGTCTGCGCGCAACTGCGTAAACATCGAGTGCGATTTCTTTTCGAGTGCGGTGGGACAGGGCATCCTTGATATCTCGGATCGCCGATGTGATGCGGAGTTGATCGCCGGGTTCCGGGGAAAGAGCCCGTCTCCCGGTCCTGCTTAGCCTTTCCTGGAAAAGACCCCCCTGGACAGTCCCTGTAGTGCCAAGCAGACCCAGCATGTGTACCCCTGATGGTTCTCCGCGATGTGTTCGGCTACTATGTCGAAAATGGAGAACACGGGCAGATTGGTTCGCTCCCGGAGATTTTCCAGGAAAAAATGGGCGGATATGCAAGGTATAACGATAAAGTCAGCTCCTGCATGCTCCAGCGCCGCTGCGCCGGCAGCCAGAGCGGGGACCGGAGACTCTCCCCCATGCAGTATGGCCTCGATGCGGTCGGGTACTTTCGGGTTGGAGTCGATGATTACGCGCAAGTGTTCCCGATCTGTTCGAGCCGCTGTCTGGACGATCAGCTCTCTGTAAAAATAAAGTGTCGCCTCGGGACCCATGCCGCCCAAAACGCCGATGACCTTTTCCATAGGTTTTACCCTCTAAGGAATCTGGGAATTTATCAATTTGGGAATCGAGGGATTTAGGAATTCAGGGAGCTTTAATCGTTTTAATTCCTTGATTCCTCAATTTGGAATTCCTCAATTCTCACTTGAGGATTTTGTTGAGGAAATCCTTCGTACGCTGGTGTTTGGGATTCTTAAAGAACTCCTCGTCGGTCCCGCGTTCGACTATACGCCCCGCGTCCATAAAGATTATCTCATCGGCGACTTCCCGGGCAAATCCCATCTCATGGCTCACCACAAGCATCGTCATTCCCTCTTTCGCCAGATCGGTCATGACCTCGAGAACTTCCTGGATCATCTCGGGGTCCAGTGCTGAGGTCGGTTCGTCGAACATCATGTATTCGGGTTCCATCGCCAGCGCCCTGGCAATGGCAACTCGCTGCTGCTGGCCTCCGGAAAGATTTGCCGGGTAGGCGCGGGCCTTATCCGGAATACCTACCCGCTCGAGAAGTTCCATCGCTTTGGCTTGGGCCTCCCGCTTCGATTTCTTTTTCACTTTCATCGGAGCAAGGGTGATCATATCCATGACGGTCATGTGCGGATAGAGTTCGAAGCGCTGGAAAACCATCCCTATTTTTTGACGCAGTTTGTAGAGGTCGGTTTTGGAGTCTGCGACCGAAATGCCGTCTACAAGGACCTCGCCTTTCTGAAAAGATTCCAGGCCGTTGACGCATCGAAGAAGAGTGCTCTTTCCCGAACCGCTGGGACCGCAAATCACGACCGTTTGCCCGCGGTTTATTACCTCGTTTATGTCGCAAAGCACCTGAAAATCCCCGTACCACTTGGTGACATTTTTAATCTCTATCATAAAACGTTGGCCCTTCCGTCCTTTTCTTCGTAATACCTGCTGATGCGCGACCTCGTGAAGCAAACGGCAAAAAACAAAAGCGCTGCGAATCCGTGTAAATGAATCGATCTGACCCCGATACTGTCAACTGTGGTGATGCGGCCGACGATCTCCTGAAGCACGATGACGCAGGCCAGGCAAGTGTCCTGAAAGGCTATGATGCTTTGAGTGATCATGCCGGGGAGCATACGCCTGAGGTTTCCTGACTGAAAGGGCGAGGCCGGGGCGGAAAACCTTAAAAAACCCTTGCCGGCCGGAAACCAGCCATGCAGTAGCCTCAAACCGGACATACATACTAAAAACGGCATCATACTATGAGACCAGCCGTCTGATAACGCAAGATTTTTGATAAGGAGTCAAGTTCGTGGATTCTTGCGTCTCGTCTGGATATCGGAATATATTATATCCATTGAGACTTAGTGGAGGTTTTTCGATGAAGGTGCTGGTTTCAATTCCTGATTCTGGTGGTTTCTCTGTCTTCTTCCGACAACCCACCGCACCCGCCGGTCACCGTAAAGGTTTCCTGAATGGGAAAGAATGTCCTTGCCGTTTGTGACCGGTTAAGGGTAGTGGACAAAACCCGCCTGAGCGACTGGATCGAAATCATGAATCAAAAATCTTTGGATTCCATCAGCAAAGCACTACAACAGGTCTTATCCCTTTAAATGGCGGGCAAATTGGTGTTATCTAGTTGTCTGAGCGTGCTCCCTGCCCCCTGGTCCTTTGGTGGCGGCCAAAGGTCGGGCGGCTGCTCGCACCCCGTTTTTTGCCTGCGCCGTTATGGCCCGCCTTTGAACTTCCTGAGCTAATCAACCCGTGAGATGGCTCCAGACCGGGAATTGTGTGAATTGTCAAATTTTGCCCGATGTAGTGCTCGATGCGGTCCAGGTAGGGGAGATCTGCGCGTGAGGCAAGGGAGATCGCGATGCCGGACTTTTCGGCCCGTCCCGTCCTGCCTATGCGGTTTACGTAATCTTCGGCGCAGCGCGGTAGATCGTAGTTGATGACGTGACTGACGCCGGTTATGTCAATCCCGCGCCCGGCAACGTCCGTGGCCACCAGTATTCTGATCTTGCCCCGCCTCATATTCTCTATGGTGCGGTTCCGGGCGCTTTGAGTCATGTCCCCGTGCAGAGCGGCCACGGCGTATCCCTCGGTGCCCAGCCCCCGCGCCAGGCTGTCGGCGTCTCTCTTCGTGGCGGAGAAAACTATCGCCCGTGTAACGGTTGCGTCGGCGCAAAGATGCCTCAGCAGCCGGTTTTTGTGCTGCAGGCCGTCTGCCAAATGCAACCGTTGTTCGATCTTGTCGTGAGTGATTTTGCCTTGGGCAATTTCAATGCGATCCGGATTTTTCATAAATCTCTGCGCCAGCCTTGTTGCCGCCTCTCCCATTGTGGCGGCGAACAGCAGGGTCTGGCAGCCTTCCGGCATGGCGTCCGATATGAATTCCACATCATCGATGAATCCCATGTCGAGCATGCGGTCGGCTTCGTCAAGGACCAGGATCTCGACATTCGACAGGTTGATTCGGCCGCGCCAAATGTGGTCGATGAGCCTTCCCGGAGTGGCAATGATCATCGCTGGCAACTGAGACAGCGCCCTGATCTGATCGCCGAAGGGCATTCCGCCGTAAATAGCGATGCTGTGTACTTTGAGATATCTTGAATAGGTCCGCGCCTCCTGCAGAATCTGGGTGGCAAGTTCACGTGTCGGGGTAAGCACCAGGGCGCGCAGGCCCTTTCCCGGAGCGGACTGAGGTGCGGACAGGCGCTGGAGCATCGGCAGAATGAACGCGGCTGTTTTGCCGGTGCCCGTATTGGCCGAAGCGATAACGTCCCGTCCGGCAAGTACTTTCGGAATTGTCTGCGCCTGCACTGGAGTGGGGGTGTGGTGGCCGCATTGCGACAGGGCTTTCAAGATGGGTTGAGTCAGATGTAAATTGTCAAAAGTCATGTAAGCTGTAATCCTTGACGTTTCCCGATCGTAGATGTTAGATCGAGGCAGGAAAACCCCGATTCGGAAACTCGGTTAAAGTATTTGTTTCAAAACTGCAAGTGTCTGATGAGGTGAAATTCACCTATGTTCATAAGGTGAAATTCTCCTGCATTCATCCGGGGCTTCCGAATGGACACTAATCCAGGGCGCATCGCACGAGGGGCATGCATAAAGTACACCTGTCCGGCGGGCGCCAAAATCATCGTCGCCAACCAGGTTGCTGTCGCAGATGTAATCTTTGCAGGTGCAGTGGGTCAGTGACTGATGGGGATTTGATGGCAGGGAAGATCGAAGATATATCGAATTCGATCCACCAAATCTGATTAAATGGTATTATACATCTATTAATTTATTAAAGCAACCTGGCATAATATTATTTCTTCGCACTTGATTGCCGGGTCGGGTTTGACCCACTCCCGGCTGGATATAGCCTGCTCCTGAGTTGGAGCTTCTTTTGAAAACGTTTCTAATCTTCAATGACTTCGGTCCCGTCAAAGATACTACAGTCGATAATGATGCCGGGTTAATTTATGTGTATGGTGATATCTTCGGAACCCAAGCGGGGAGCGTTCGGATCGGTGACAATCAGCTGACGGTCCAGAGCTGGCAACCAGGAGAAATAATTGCTCGGTTACCGCCAGGTTTTGCTGCCGGTGGTTATTTGATGAGTGTCATCAACAGCTTTGGGCAAAAGACAACTCAGGCTATTACGTTGGGGACCGCAGGTGCGCAGCGACCCCCGAGGAACCCCAATGGGTATCACAATTCGAATGGTATGGAGATGTGCCACGGGATGACCCGGCGTTGAAAGGCCACTAGTGCCGGCGGAGTTCGCTACGAGCTTCACAAAGAGTCAAGCGCTGGCCATGATGAGATAAGGCGACCGGCGGTTTTGCCTGATCAGTAGCGCTAACGCGCCCCCACACAGAAAAATTAGTGGCAGAGCAGTTATATGCATCTCGAAGATTTCGTCGGAAAGGAGAGCAAATTTATGAAAATCATTAAGAAAATGATGTTGGTCGCCCTATTTCTCATTTTGGCAGCTTCTATAGCCAGCGCACAAGTTATCCCTAAAGCAACAAGGCCTGAAGAGGTTGGGTTATCGAAAGAGCGGCTACAAAGAATTTCGGCATGGATTCAGAGCGATGTTGATAAAAAAGTCGTTCCCGGAGCAGTCGTTATGATTTTGCGCAAAGGCAAGATCGCTTACTTTGAAGCGTTTGGCTATCAGGATCGAGAAAAAAATATTCCCATGACTCGCAATTCGATCTTCCGTATCGCTTCTATGACAAAGCCTTTTACATCCCTTGCAATCATGATGTTGGCAGAAGAAGGTAAAATACAACTACCCGTTCCTGTATCCGTGTATCTTCCGGAGTTCAAAAATTTGCAGGTAGGCATCGAGAAGCAAGATCCTGCAACTGGAAAGACCGAGCTTGTTCTCGAAACGCCCGGTCGGGAGATGACGGTGCAGGATTTGCTCCGCCACACCTCAGGCCTCACTTATGCCTTTCTTGGGAAATCTATGGTTAAGGACCTCTATAACGGAGCCAAAACAACTGATTTTGATCAGACAAATACCGAGCTGGTTACAAAACTCTCTCAAATACCCCTGCAACATCATCCGGGAACGACATGGGATTATTCGCAATCGACAGACGTGCTGGCACGCATCGTCGAGGTTGTAACAGGTTCTGAATTCGATACTTTTATTGCGGAGAGGATCGTTAAACCGCTTAAACTTAAGGACACCGCATTTTGGGCAGAAGGCGATGAACGGCAAGCGCGAATTGCTCAACCGCAAACGCCTTCTTTTTTGGCTCGGGATGTGACAAAAAAGCCAAAATGGTTGTCTGGCGGTGCTGGCTTGGTGTCAACCACCCAGGATTATGCTCGTTTTTGTCTGATGTTTCTCAATGGAGGAACTCTGGACGGAGTACGTTTGGTTTCGCGCAAAACCATAGAGCACATGACCTCTAACCATGTGCCACCGGGGTATCAATCTGCATATCCTGTTCAAACGCAAATTGCATGGCCCACCCCAAGTTTGGAACGAAATCCTCTGCCAGGTTCCAAAGGGAGTTATTACTGGATGGGGATTTTAGGCACACATTTCTGGGTAGACCCGAAAGAACAATTGATTGGCATACTGATGATTCAAGCACAACCTCAGGCGCTACCTTACCTATATCGTATGCGAAATCTTACGTATCAGGCCATTGTGGATTAGGAGAGTTTTTTTCTAACCCGAGAAGACCTGACCGTGGTTTGAACCGGGAATATTTTCAAATCTTTTGGACCCGCCCATAGCCACCGAAGCCAACGTTTAACGTACAACACAGGCCGGGAGGAGTCGAAAGGCTCCTCCCGCTCCTGCTCATAAAGCCGTACAGCACGCGCAAAAAACCTCTCTATCGTCTTTTCAGCCACTGAAAGCCCTTCAGGGTTGAAGTGATATCCCGCAAAATCAAATCCATTTTCTATCCGGCAGAATCATATTTTCGCGGAGTGGTTTTAGCGAGATGCTGGCAAATCGTACTAGATTTCCCACCCTTAAAATCCATGCAGGACACGATGCTCTGAGGTTGTTCCGCAAATTTAACTGTTTTCTCAAGCACTTGCCGGTGAAATCGAAATGATTACCGTTTTTTTATGAGGCGATGAGCGATCTAACCGACAACCATCAACAACAATGTGAACAACAAAGGGAGAATCTCAATGTCCTTCATTAATGTAGGTAAAGAGAACAGCGGTAGCATAGATCTCTACTATGAGGACCACGGCGCCGGTAAGCCGGTCGTGCTGATTCACGGCTGGCCGCTTAGCGGTGCATCCTGGGAGAAGCAGGTGCCGGCGCTGCTAAATGCAGGTTACCGGGTCATCACGTACGACCGCAGAGGATTCGGCAACTCCAGCAAGCCCACTTACGGCTACGACTATGACACCCTTGCCGAGGACCTGCACAAACTCATGACGAAGCTCGACCTGCGCGATGTGGCATTGGCCGGTTTCTCGATGGGCGGGGGCGAGGTGGCCCGCTATCTGGGAACCTACGGATCAGAGCGCGTGGAAAAGGCAGCATTTTTGTCTTCAATTCCGCCATTCCTGCTGAAAACGCCCGACAACCCTGAAGGCGTGGACGGCAGCATCTTCGACGGCATCGCGAAAGCTATAGCTGCTGACCGTCCGGCTTTCCTTTGCCAGTTTCTCTCCGATTTCTACAACGTTGACGTCCTGAGGGGCAAACTGGTCAGTGACCAGGTTGTTCAGTATAGTTGGGCCGTAGCAGCAGGCGCCTCGCCCAAGGGTACTCTGGATTGCGTCTCGGCATGGTTGACCGACTTCCGGGAGGACCTCAAACGCATCGACGTGCCTACGCTGGTCGTTCATGGCGATGCCGACCGGATTCTTCCCTTCGCCGCTACGGGAAAGCGCACACCCGAGTTTGTCAACAGAAGCCGGCTGCTCGTCGTGGAAGGTGGACCGCACGGCATCACCTGGACACATGCCGAAAAGGTTAACCGTGAGCTGTTGGACTTTCTCGGGGAGAGAAAGTCATCGGTTCAGAGGCTTTCCGAAGCCGCGTAGGAGCGGTTCGACGCGCCAGGGCTGTAGGCGGCCTCGACAGTTGGCCGCCCTGGCGCTTTATCGGCTTCACCTCGGAGGCTTAATTTCCTGTAGAGGTCTGAAAAGGTGACCGTCATGATCATCTTCGGCGCTCCGTCCGCCAAAAACACAGCCTGATGAAGAATAGGATTGGAGGAACAATTATGGCGACTATGCGTGTTGTGCAAGTCACTAAACCGGGTGGCCCCCTTGAACTGGTCGAACGCGAAATCCCCGAGCCGGGCCCCGGGTTCGTGCGCGTTAAAGTTCAAGCCTGCGGCATCTGCCACAGCGATTCCTTAACCAAGGAGGGAATCTGGCCGGGCATCGTGTACCCGCGTGTGCCGGGACATGAGATTGCCGGAATCGTTGATGCGGTAGGGACTGGCGTGGCCGGATGGACGCCCGGCCAACGGGCCGGAGTCGGCTGGTACGGCGGACACTGCGGCTATTGCGATTCCTGCCGTCGCGGTGATTTCGTTACCTGCCAAATCGTGCCTCAAATACCCGGCATCACTTACGACGGCGGCTATGCCGAATTCATGATCGCTCCCGCAGTAGCACTGGCGCTGATCCCTGCAGGGCTTTCAGCCGTAGACGCAGCCCCGTTGATGTGTGCGGGGATCACCACCTTCAATTCCCTTCGCAACAGCGGCGCCCGCCCGGGCGATACGGTCGCCGTGCTCGGCGTCGGCGGGCTCGGACATCTGGCCGTTCAGTTCGCTGCGAAGATGGGTTTCAAAACCGTTGCCGTCGCACGCGGCCGGGACAAGGAATCGCTGGCCAGGAAGCTTGGCGCGTTGCATTACATTGACAGTCAGGCGCAGGACGTTGCGGCGGAATTAGGCAAGTTGGGCGGCGCCAGGGTCATCGTCGCAACCGTGACGAGCGGGAAGGCAATGAGTGCTGCCCTGGGCGGTCTCGGCGTCAACGGGAAGTTAATAGTCATCGGTGTTGCTGCCGACCCGCTCGAAGTGAATGGAACTCTGCTCATCATGGGACGCCGGTCGATCGTTGGGTGGCCGGCCGGTACGTCCATCGATTCACAGGATACGCTCTCCTTCAGCATGCTCACCGGCGTACGGCC
The DNA here is from genome assembly GCA_049520315.1 of Syntrophobacteraceae bacterium. Lineage (GTDB taxonomy): Bacteria > Desulfobacterota > Syntrophobacteria > Syntrophobacterales > Syntrophobacteraceae > SbD1. Next base: position 39,916 of record JBEKPW010000042.1, on the reverse strand, counting down.
CATGACTGAAGTCTTTCCGCTGGAGCGTGCCGTCGAGGCCTACGAGCAAATGATGAGCGGCAAGGCGCGGTTTCGGGTAGTCCTCACAACAGAGTGAAGAGTGAAAATAATCCGTTCTCCACGCTATCCCTGATGTGTCGATAACCAGAGGCGTTTAGCCGGAAGTTCAGCCTTCCAACTTCACCCTTAACGCTTCATTGCACGCCTTGGCGCAAGCCGTCTATTTGGTCTTCCGGCATGGACTTCATGGACAAAGTTTTCTTCTATGGTTACCCTATCAATTGAACATCAAGATAGAAGGAAGAAGAAAATGAACTCGAAATTACTGAGCATTATGGCAATCGGGCTGATGACCCTGTTTTTGAGCGCGCAGACCTTTGCATGGGCAGGCACAGGAAAAGATAAAGATGTCGGCGGCAAGACTGGTCTGGATACACCCTCCTGCATGTGTAAGTCCGCCGATCGGGATATGAGCAATATGAATCAGGGCGGCAAGTCGAGGGATCTGGATCGATCTGCAACCAGTCCGTTAGACTTATATTTACCGATGACCGACTAAACCTCGGACTGAAATCCTGGTGGGGAGCTTTCCCCACCGGGATTTACCTCGCGAGAAATCTCCGTATTCGAAAAGCGCCGCCGGCAGGCCATGACGACACTCAACAGGAGAATGAAGCCCAATGTTTTCACACGGTAGGCATTTGCGATCTTTATAAAGTCCCGTCCGAAAAAAAGCCTGCTCATGAGCACGCAGAAAATGGTAAAGACCCCCATCGCCGCGATCTGCAGGCGGGAAAGCTTGAAGCCGGCGAAAGCGGCGCGGCAGATCAGGTAGAGGGCCGGAAGCACCCCCACGGCATGCTGCACCCAGGTAATTGGCGAGAAGAGCAGTATAAGGATTGATACCGCTGCGCACTCCCAAAGGATTTCAACGGAATTGCGGCTTACCGGCCGGTGGCGCATCAGCCAAACCATCCAGATAAAAAGGGCGGCCATAAGAAGGCGGGCCACCATTCCGGCCCAGAAAACAGGCAAATCCAGGAACTGAAAATAGTAGGGACTGGGGGGATTACTTGGGTGGCGGGGATTGTCCGATGTCTCCGGCCTGCCCATGTGCCCGTATGGCAGATTCATGAGGTACCGTGCGAGTGCGGGCCGAAGCGAGAGGTTTTCAACCTTCTCCTCTCCCAGTGGACCACGCGAGGGGTCGGGATCGCTCACTCCCTGGACTACCCCTGCAATCCAGGTCTTCATCATGCGGGCATATTGATCGGGACCGCTCACCAGGACCGGACTAAGAGTGAAGATCGCAAAGGCGGCGCATGCTGCGGCCGCGATCTTCCATTGGCGCTTGAGGATGAACCAGGCTACAAAGAGGAGGGGCGTGCACTTCATGGCGCCCGCCATGCCAAGGATTACCCCGCCGGTGATGTCGCGCTCCTTTGACCAGAAATAGACCGACAGCCAGGACATTGCGACCAGGGCCGTATTCACTCCGACCTCGGGCAGGTCGCGCCCCAGAAAAAGGCTTCCGAGCACGATGGCCAGCGTTGTGGACCAGAAGGAGGCGTCCGGTGAAAGCGGCATGCTCTGTTCCGAGAGGCGCTGGAGCGTTCGGACCAGCGCCGCTATGGCAACAATGGCCAGAGGATAGACGATGATCTGGGCAGCATGCAGGCCGAAGAGATGAAGTGGGGCGTGGACCATTGCCCAGAAGGGCGGATAAACGAAATCAATGCCGCCTTCGTATATAAAGGCGCCCCTGGCGAGCCGTCTTCCAAGCTCAAAGTGGAGCGGAAAATCACCTTGAGGCCGGAGGATTATCTTGATCCAGACTGCCATAACCCAAACGGCCGCCGAAGCAATCGGGACCCACCTGAAGCGGCGCAGTCTTGTCCAATCTATAGAGTCGAACCGCAAGCGGCCCCCCTGTACGAAAAGGCCCCCATTTTCCGGGGGCCTGTCCTCAGCTTGTATTCTGCGAATCATTGCCTGTCCGTTTCCGCCTGGAGCAGTCATGCTGCCTTATATTCCAGATCGTGCGAATTGGACAACGAAATTTTCGCCTTTAAAAACCACAAAAAAAATCCAGGTTGTCCGGGCAGACCTGATGAATCAGGGTTCCTATCAGAAGGCCACCTTTTCGATCCCTTTCAAGCCCAAAATCTTTCTGGCTTCGTCGGGTGTGGCAGGTTCGATGCCCAACTCCCGGGCAATGCGGACGATCTTGGCCACCTGCTCAGCGTTGCTTTTCGCCATCTGGCCTTTTTCAAGGTAAAGATTGTCCTCCAGGCCGACACGTGCATTTCCGCCGATGAGCAGCGACTGCGTGCAGATGGGAAACTGGGCCCGGCCGGCGACGCAGACGGAAAACTCGAAGTCCCCGATCAGCTTCTTCGCATAGTCCACGAGAAAAAGAAGGTTCTCGGAACTCGGGGTGATTCCGCCCAGGACCCCCATGACGAACTGGATGTATACCGGCTTCTTCACATAGCCCGCCTGGATCAGGAAGGCCACGTTGTTCACCATCCCGGAGTCGTAAATCTCGAACTCAGCTTTGGTACCCGTCTCGGCGAATTTGGCGCAGTATTCCCGCATGGACTTGAATGTGTTGGAGAAGATGTGGTCTTCCGTTGAGCCGAGGTATTGTTTCTCCCAGTCGAACTTCCACTCTTTGTATCTCGGGATAATCGGGAAAAGCGCGAAGTTGATGGAACCGGCGTTGAATGAGGCGAGCTCCGGCTTATAGAGTTCCACCGGGGCGACACGCTGCGCCGTCGTCATTCCCAACCCTCCGCCTGTCGTGATGCAGACGACCATGTTGCAGCGGCTCTTGATGCCCGTGATGATTTCCTTCATGAGGCCCAGATCGGGGACGGGTAATCCCGTTTCGGGATTCCGGGCGTGGACATGGCAGACGGCAGCGCCGGCCTCATAAGCCCTGACAGCCTCATCGGCAATCTGCGCCGGCGTGATGGGGAGATAATCCGACATCGTCGGGGTGTGGATGCCCCCCGTGATTGCCGCCGTGATGACAGCTTTTTCTTTCATACTGCTCCTCCTTATTTCTTCGGATTCAGAAAGTCGGGCTCGAGGAACTCGGGATTGGGATACGTATAAAATCCTTTCCCGCTCTTCACGCCCAGTTCACCCTTTTTGACCTTCTCCGCCAGTGCCTCAGGCGGCTTATCTCTGGGGTCCTTCGATTCATTGTAATAAACCATCTCGATGTTGAAGACGGTGTCCAGACCAACGGTATCCATCTTTGCAAAAGGTCCTTCCTTATCACCCGTGAAAATGCTCCATGCCCTGTCAATGTCCCGGAAATCGACGAAGTCATTTGCCCACATATAGAGGGTGTGTTTCTTTATGGCCCGCCAGACGCTATTGAAGCAGAAGCCCAGGGTCTCCTTTTTTACCCGCAGTGGAACAACGCCTAATGAGCGGACCCATTCTTCACCTTTCTGGATGGCTTCGGGAAGGGTTTTTGTTCCCGCCATGAGATCGGCCATATTCATTCCCTGGAACGGAAAATAGAAGTGGATGTTAAGGCACCGCTCCGGTCTGCCGCTGCTGTCTTCCATTCTCGATATGGGAAGGGAGGAACTGTTTGTGGCAAAGAATGCTTTGGCCGGTGCGTTTTCTCCCATCTGCTTGAAGACCTTTCGCTTGAGTTCCACGTCCTCCGTCACCGCCTCTACAACCAGGTCAACGTCTTTGAGCGCATCGCCCATCTGTGTCGCAAACCGGATCTTCTTTTTGCACTCCTCCCACTTATCCCATGCGATGAAAGGATCCACGCCCTTTGCCTTTAAGGCTGAATACAGTTTGGCGTAGGTTTCATCAAAGGCGCCGTCCCTGGTATCGTAGACGCAGACTTTATAGCCGGCGTATGCTGCAAGCATGGCGATCTGCGTACCCAGAATTCCCGTACCGATGACTGCTACACTTTCAAATGGTTTTTTCATAAATCCTCCTTTCAAACCTTACACCCATGCATGGTCTATGCGCCCACGGTTATTCCCTGAACAGGAAGCTTACAATAATCGGGTCTAATTCAGATCTTTTTCAAAAACTTCAGGATCTCGATGAGGCCGTCATTGCGCCACCTGGCTATCTCTTCATTGGTCCGGCCCTGTTCGGGCAAACGATTGGCCATTTCTTTGTTCACGCCTTCCTGCGCTATTTCCTGCCAGTCAGAGGGGAATTTCTTCCATGCCGCCATGTCCTCCAACCAAAGTTCCGAGGAATCCCCGATGTGTTGGAGCAGACCCTTAATTCCGTGGACACCGCCTCCCAATTGGTAGATGAGGTTGGGACCCATGAGGGCGTAGCGCAGGCCCGGTCCGAAGTGTGCGGCTTTGTCGACGTCCTCCACAGAGCAGACCCCTCTCATCACGAGATCGACGGCTTCCCGGTAGAGGGCTATGGCGAGTCTGTTGGAGATGAACCCAAGGGACTCCTTCCGAAGAACGATGGGTTCCTTACCCAACGAAATGTAGAAGTCGCAGGCTCTCTTTACTGTCTCTTCGCTCGTCTTTTGCGCTTTGGTGATCTCGACAAGCGGGATAAGGTGAGGAGGGTTCCAGGGGTGGGCGCCCAGACATCTCTCAGGATGCTTCGATCCCTTTGCGATCTCCGTGACAAGAAGCCCTGAAGTGCTGCTCGCGAAGACCGCATCCGCCGGAGCATGCTTATCCACCTCCGCCAGCACGCTCCGTTTCACCTCGTATTGCTCCAGGACGGACTCCTGGAGGAACTTCACATCTTTCACCGCCTCCTCAAGACTCGTCGTGTATTTTGCCTGGCCCAGGGCCTCGCTCATTTTGTCAGCCGCCAGGATGCCTTTTGAGACCAGATATTCCAGGTTTTCCCCGATACGATTCCGGGCTGTCTCCAGAGCCTGGTCGCTGACGTCCCAGACATGGACCGGGACGCCCTTCCACAGAAAGTTGGTCGCCCAGCTGGAACCGATTAACCCCCCTCCAAGCATGGCTACTTTTTTGATCTCGGGTATCTTCATGGATTTCTCCTCCCGGGGCACAAATTAACCATAGATCCAGATCCCGACCGGGATCGCGAAGAACAGGGCTATGGTTATCGCAATGCAGTGCCCCCAGAAAATGTGTTTGTAGGCATTGGCGTGAGTGAGCCCGGCGACCGCAAGGGTGACCTCCTCCTTTCTGATAATCTGTTTTCAAGGATCGAGACGACTCTAAGTATCGCACAAAAACCGGACTCGCGTGAATTTTTTCGCAAAACCCATTGAACCAAATTCCCTGGAACCGGGATGTTCATTTTGAAACTTTCGCCACCATCATGGAAATCGAACTGGCAGGGCTCATCGGTCAGGCCCGCTTAAGGCAAAAGGGGTTTATTTCTCTTTTTGCGCCAGGGCTCGCAGTGCACGTTCTTTCGTCTCATAAATGTGCGGCGCCACATCCCGCTTTGCCAGTTCATCGCCCAGTTTCATCCTCAGGAAAGTGCTTGTCGTATAACGCGTAGTGCTTTTGTAGAACCGCATGACATATTTCACCATGTCCGAATACTCATCGACCAGATCAGGGGCTATGTTGAAATTGTCATAGTTAACAATCGTATTGACCTTCATGCCAAGTGGCGCCAGCATGTTCTCGACGCTTGTTTGGATTTTGCGGATTTGCTCGGAGGACTTGACATACAGGTTTTCAAAGTTGACAAAGAAAAGATTCTCCTCGAGATTGTAGCTTAGGCGATCCTCGATCGGCAGACTCAGCAGATCGTTCTTCAGACCCATCGGCTGGGGCTGAAAAATCCTCGAATCCATCAATTGGGGCTCTTTGTCGATGATCGGTTTGAAAGCCATATGTGCCAGGATGTCTCTCTCGATGTCAATTCCTGGAGCTATCTCCAGCAGTTCCAGTCCCTCTTCCTTGAGTTTGAAGACGCAGCGCTCCGTAACGTAGAGCACAGGTTGCCTGTTTTTTGCCGCATATCTGCCGCTGAAGGTTTTCTGCTCTACTTGATCGATGAATTTGCGTTCTTTTCCTTCCTGCTCGATCCTCACCTTGCCCTCTTCCACCGCCACCCGTAGCCCGCCGGCGGTGAAAGTGCCGACAAAAACGATGTTCTTGGAGTTTTGGCTGATGTTGATAAATCCGCCCGGTCCAACGAACCTCGGTCCAAACTTACTGACATTGACGTTACCCTCCTTGTCCACTTCAGCGGCCCCAAGAAACGCCATGTCCAGACCGCCTCCGTCGTAAAAATCGAACTGGTAAGGCTGGTCTACTAGTGCAACCATGTTGATCCCAGTGCCAAAGTTGACTCCCGAGTTGGGGAGCCCGCCTATGACGCCAGGTTCGGTGGTGAGAGTCAGGTGCTCGATTATCTGCTCTTCGTTGGCGACCTGGGCAACCCCTTCGGGCATGCCGATCCCGAGATTGACGATACTGTTAGGCATCAACTCGAAAGCCGCCCGCCTGGCAATGATCTTCCTCGGGCCCATCTCCATGGGCGGGATGGACTGCATAGGCATCCGGATCTCACAACTGAAAGCCGGATTATAATACTCGACGAAAGTCTGCCAGTGATTTCCGGGTTTGGCTACCACCACGCAGTCGACGAGGATTCCCGGGATCTTGATCTGACGGGCATTGAGAGTCCCGCGATCGGCTATTCTTTCCACCTGCACAATGACGATGCCACCGGAGTTCCTGGCGGCCATCGCCATGGCAAGCGCTTCCAGAGTGAGGGCCTCCTTCTCCATGGTGACATTGCCGTCCATGTCCGCCGTCGTTCCCCTCACGATCGCAACATCGATGGGCAGGGTTTTGTACAAAAGGCATTCTTTCCCGCCGATGTGGACCAACTCGATCAGGTCCTCCCCCTTCGTCCTGGTGAGTTCATTTAGTTTGCCGCCATCAATCCTTGGGTCTATGAAAGTCCCAAGTCCGACGTAAGTGAGGTGGCCGGGTTTGTGCCCGGCGATATCGCGGAAAAGATGAGCGACTACACCCTGAGGAAAGTTGTACGCAAGGATCGTGTTTGCCCTGATCAGCTTCTGAAGTTCTGGCGCCAGCCCGATGTGTCCACCGATGACTCTTCCTATCAGCCCTTCGATGCCCACGTGGTTCAGGCCTCTGGTTTTACCGTCCCCCTGACCGGCGGCGTAAAGAAGCGTAAGGTTCCTGGGACTTCCGGTTCTCAAGAAATGTTCTTTGAGCTCGATGACGATCTCTTCCGGAAAGCCCGTTCCAACGAAACCTTCCGTCGCCACAGTGTCTCCGTCTCTTATAAGATTTACGGCTTCTTCGGCCGAAATGATCTTGCCCTTCTTCATGCGCATCGCCTGGACCGGCGATAGCATGGGATGGGTCAAGCTCGTGTTTGAGACCCTTTCTGCCATGGGTAAACTCCTTTCTTACTCCTCCATCGATGGAGTCCGCTCCGCAAAGGCGCAGGGCGCTCCTTCTTGGAGGCGTTTCACTTTGACCCCGGGGATTTTTGCGCCCTGAAAGCTGCGCAGCATCCCTGGGCAAGGGCTTGGACATTCGCTTCTAATAAATCCCCGTGAGCGAGTAGAACAGGATGACCACAAATACCATTGCCGTTTTGATTAGAGTCATCATCCCGATGTCCGCATATGATTGCCTGTGGGTTAGACCACATACTGCAAGCAGGGTGATCACCGCTCCGTTGTGCGGCATAGTGTCGCAGCCGCCCGAGGCCATTGATGCTATCCGGTGGAGAACCTCCGGGGAAAGTCCGACTGAGTTCGCCCACGCCAGCCAATTCTTGGACATGAGATCGAGCGCGATCGACATGCCGCCCGAAGCCGAGCCCGTTATGCCCGCCAGAGTGGTGACGGACACGGCTTCCGACATAAGCGGCGTAACTCCGATTTTGATCCCGAGAAGAAAAGCAGCGATCGATTTGAAACCGGGTAAAGCCGCAATGACATTGCCATAACCCACTTCCGAGGCGGTATTCATGATAGCCAGAAGAGACCCTATGGCGCCCACGTTCAAGGCTTTCTGCAATCCTCCACTCCCCTTGGGAATGTTCCTGTAACCCAGCGCCAGGGCCATGACGATGCCGGCCACCAGGGCGATGATCAGAGACCAGGTGCCGATCACGTTTTTCACGGAGGCAACCATGAGAGGGAGCTTCATGCCTGCCAGGGGCTCAAGCGAATCGGGATTCCATGTCACCACCCGCGAGAGGACAAAGTTGAGAGCAAGGACCGTTACCAGCGGCAACACTCCAATGTACCATTTGGGTAGTGCCGTATCTTCGGCAGCAGGTGGTTCATTCAAAGTATGGGCGCCATAACCCTCCCCCCTTGCTGCTGCTCTTCTGCGCCGGTATTCCAACCAGACCATTCCACAAATGAAAATCAGTGTCCCGCCGAGTAAACCCAACACGGGGGCGGCGTAGCCAGTAGTGCCATAGAAGCTCGTTGGAATGATGTTCTGGATCTGTGGTGTGCCTGGAAAGGCGTCCATGGTGAAGGTGAAGGCCCCCAGGGCAATACAGCCTGGAATCAACCGCTTGGGGATGCCCGCTTCCTTGAACAGCGCCGCAGCAAAAGGGTAGACTGCAAAAACCACGACGAAAAGGCTGACGCCGCCGTAGGTCAATATGGCACAAGACAAAACGACGGCAAGGATGGCATTCTTTTGTCCAAGTCTCTGCATAATCGTATGCGAAATACCCTTTGCCAGAAGGGTGTCTTCCATCACCTTCCCAAACACCGCGCCCAGCAGGAATACCGGGAAAAAGAGTTTCACGTAGACCACGGCTTTGGCCATAAAGAGTTCCGTGTAGGAGGGCATGACCGGCAACCCCTGGAGGGCCGCGGCCAAGAGAGCGAAGACGGGGGCGAACAGGATGACCGAAAACCCCATATAGGCCATGAACATCAAAAGAAACAGGCTGATTACAATCCCTAATACATCCATAAAGGCACTCCTTTTAAAGTGGGGGTAAGTCCTCAGAGGCCGTCAATATCGATCGGTGGTTCGTACAAGTGCGAATCTTCAGTTTGGCTTTGAGCCAAGATATGGAAAGTATTCCGTTGATTATCTTTCAAATAGTAGGAAGATCTCCCGGCATCACCTCCTTTCGCCCGAAGCCGTCGGCTCTTGTCAGGTTATTCCAGGCTGGTTGGGCAGCTAACCCTTCGACCCCAGCCGCAAACCGCCGTGGATATAGTACACATCCCCCGCAAGGGCCTCATTGCGGTAAAGCTCACCGACCAGCGAGGCTATTTCGTAAGCGTCGATGAGACGTCCGATCGGGACCTGGTCTACTGCCTTCCCGACTGGTTTCCCGTTCATGCCTCCTCTTACCATCGAGGTATCCACATATCCAGGGGCGACGGCGACGCAGCGGATCCTGTCGGCCAGTCCGCGCCTGAAGAACTCGGCTGTCAGCACCCTGGGCGCAACCGATAAAGCGGCCTTGGACGATGAATAGTTGAACTGTTCCGCCGCCCCAAGCGAACTGGTGGAAGATATGAGGCAGATCAGGCCCCGGCAGTCATGGTTGATCATTTGTTCCACGCATTCGCGGACCGTCAGGAAAACACCCGTGAGATTTATGTTCATAACGATCTGGAAGTTCTCGAGCGACATCTTCCCGATCACTTTCCCGGTGTCTTTGTCCGTGTTGAGCACCAGGCCGTCTCTGGTAATGCCTGCACACGGGGCAACCAGGTTTATCTTTCCAAACAGATCGATAGCTTTTTGTGCAAGCAGTGAGCAATCGGCTTCGCTGACGACGTTGCAGGTAACTGCAACCGTCTCGCCCCCTAAGCTCTCCAGAGATCTTTTCGCTTCCTCAAGACGCTCTTCGGATACATCGGCCAGGACAACCTTGCCTCCCCCGGCCACCCAGTACTCACCGAGCGCCCGCCCAATTCCCTCAGCTCCCCCAGTAATAACCGCCACGGAACCCCTGATATCGAGCATGCCTTCCCTTTCCGGTATAAGCAGAGGATAGGGGCAAAATCATGGAACCTATATTTTATTTAAACTCATGGTACGGGAAAAACTAAGAAGAAGGCCGGATCGCCGGGCTTTGAGAAAAGATTTGACGTACGATCCGGCCAAGAATGTCTTTTCATAAGAACCCTGGGAGCAATTACGGTGCCAAGTTCTTGGAGTGGCTTCTGGACAGGGTTTGTGGGACAAACGAAGCGTCGGCGCATGAATGTGTAGCCGAAGAGTTACACATCGAAAATGGCTAAAGGCCGCTAAATATAAGTAAGAGGCTAAGTTGTGAGGTTTTTTGACCGGGCTGTAGCTAATTTGGTATATGTACCTTATTGGATACATGAGGGATCCCGTGCCGCTTCATCTTCTCATAGAGCTTTACCCGATGTATCTGCAGGATGGAGGCTGCCCTTGTCTTGTTTCCCGCCGCAGCCTCAAGGGCCGCAACGATGGTTTTGCGCTCCGCCTCGGCCCTTGCGTGTGCAAGGGTGCATGGAGTCAGGCCGGCTCCCAGCTTCGGGATTGAGCGCAGCAGGTACTGGGGTACCTGCTCGGGCAAAAGCGTTTCTCCCCTGGTCATAGCGGCGGCCCGTTCGAGCACGTTTTGCAATTCCCGCACATTTCCCGGCCAGCTGTAGGACTTGAGCGCTTCAACGAATCCAGGTGAAAGCATCCTTTTGAACTCGCCTGTATCGTTTGAGAGCCTGGCCAGGAAGCTGTCGGCTATCGCTTCGATATCTTCGCGCCTTTCCCTGAGGGGTGGAATTCGAATCGGGATAACGTGGATGCGGTAGTATAGGTCGGCTCTGAAGCTTCCGTCATTCACCAGATCTTCCAGCGATCTTCCGGTTGCCGCTATAATGCGGATGTCAACCGGACGGGTCAGGGTACCTCCGACCCGTTCGACCTCGCGCTCCTGCAAGACACGCAAAAGCTTTACCTGCATAGCCTGGGGCATATCGCCGATCTCATCCAGAAAGAGGGTGCCCCCCTGGGCCATTTCAAATTTTCCTGGTTTGCCGCCCCTTTTGGCGCCCGTGAACGCGCCCTCCTCATAGCCGAAAAGCTCCGATTCGAGAAGCTCGGCGGGAACGGCCGCGCAATTGAGCTTGATAAAAGGTCCGCTGCGACGCAGGCTCGCAGCATGGATGGCGTGCGCGAAAAGTTCCTTGCCGGTCCCGGTTTCACCAAAAACAAGTACCGTTGAATCGGTCCGGCTGGCCCTCAGGGCTTCAAGTTTGGATGCGCTGATCGCCTGCCCGGAACCAACAATGCTTGCCATGGTATAGCGCGCTCCACGAAGCTGGGTCAGCTCTTTTTCATAATACTTTACCTTCGATTCGAGCACCTTGAGTTTGGAGGCGAGTTCATAGAGCTGCTCCACGTCCTTGAAAACAACACGTCCATAGGCCCCCACCGCCCGGTCTGCCTCCATCAGCGGGACCCTGTTCACTATGAGCTCCCGGCCCCTGATGGTCTGTTTTTCCCCCATTTCGGCCACGCTGGATTGGGCCACAATATGCATGCGGGTGTTCTCGATGACTTCGGTGACATGCCGCCCCACGGCCTGGGAGACCGTAGTCCCGTTGAACTTTGCGTAATCCTCGCTCATCATAGTGATGATGCCGTTTACGTCAACGACCACCGTCCATTCCCCGGCGCCCGACAGGATTTCCTCGAGGGTGCGCATGATTGTCTTGGTGGAATCGAGCTCCCGCGAGATTCTCTCCATTTCCGTTATGTCCAGGAAAAGGGAGACCGCGCCTATCATCACCCCCTTGTGGATGATCGGGGAGCGGTTTGTGAGCACGCTGCGCTGGCCGATCAACTGAGTGCGGGCCGTCTCGGGCTCGCCCGTTCGCAGCACGTTTACAAGACCGGCGTTAGGGAGCACGGAGAGAAGAGGTTTGCCCAGGGCCTGCTCCCTGGGAACACCCATGAGCCGCATGGCGGCTTCATTGAAGACCGTGATTGTGCCCTCGCGGTCAATCGAGACGATTCCTACAACCAGGGAGTCGAGAATCGACTGAAGCAGGGAAATATCGCCGCCAAATCGATCGTCTGATTCCATTTTTTGATTGCCGTTCCGGGCCTTGCCCAAATCGTGGGTTTCACACGCGTTATTTTTTTAGTTCGACTTCCAGTTGAATCGGCTTAAAGATGTAGACGAGGCGACCCTGATCGGAGCTCTCGCCCAGAGTGAGCAGCACAGAGACACTGTCGCCGTCCCATATCAGCTTGGAAGGAGTGTTGTCGGGTTTGGCTGGCTGACCGAGCTGACGGGTCAACATTTCCTCGATTCTTTTGAAACCGGCGGCCGGGAAATAGACCATCCCCATATAGAAACGGTTCTTGTAAAAACCGTAGACTACCTGCTCGAGCCTGACCTCGTCCATTTGAAGCAGGTCGCCGCTCTTTTCGTACAAGGCAAGGTTGCCCTCATCGGCAATTTGGTTGAGACCGGAAACCGAAGAAACTTCCGCTCCCCACTTGATGCCGCGGAAGTCGTCAGGCTGGCTCGCGGCCGGCGAGCCGCAGCCAAAAAAAGTGCATACCAGAACAGTTGCCAGGCAAAGGCCGAGAACTCCGAGTTGTCGCACATGGGACGGTTTCATATGGTTTTCTCTTATCGGGCAGATCGAACGGCCACGCCGGTTTAAGTGTTTATGCGGGTTGAGCAAAACCGGAGCCGGCCGTCTACCCTGCTGCCTTTTGATCCCCGGTTTCCTTTTCGACCAGCTTTGCTTTTGCTGGAGACGAGACTGTGTCGGCGTCCAGCAGTTTCTTTAGACCCTTTTTATACCATTTTATTCCCGATTTGGTAGATATTGTCTGCTCTTCAACGTCCCTGGGAAGGCGGTCCTCCGAGCACCTTGCCAGGATATGCACCTTGCTGTCGGAATCAAGCGCCGAATGGCCTGCGACAAAGCCCACGAATGCCGCCCACTCAGCCGGGGTAGGTCCGCTCCATTTCCGCATCGTATGAAACAGGCGATAGCACACGAGCGCGGCGTCACGGTCCTCCTCCTGCTGGAAGCGCTTTCCGCTGTAAAGTCTGATTGCCTCTTTGCCGATCTCGCTGGTGAAGGTCAGGTAAAACCATCTCAGAATGAGGAAATAACCCTCTCGCGAAAGCTCCCGTCCTGCCCAGTAGAGCGGATTGGCTATATTCTTCACACTCAGGGCGAGCTTGGCGGCCTTATAGATATGCGGGTTTCTCTTGAAAAGCTTCAAGACGGGGTTTTCGTTTATCTTGAGATAGACTTGGTAATAGCGCTGAAAATCGCTCAGTTTGCGGTCCCCTATATACTTTACCGGGATGGTGGAGGCGAGCCTTGCGAGTCGGCTGCTCACCCGCTTCACCAACTCCAGGGTATCGGAAAGTGAGGCTTCGTACTCAGGCTGAGCGGCTTCCGGGTGATAGACGGCGCCGATCGCGCGTACGATATCGAGGGCGCGCTGGTTGAAAGCCTCCAATCCAAGCTGAAGATCACTTTCGGGAAGCTCCCAAACCTGCTCCCGCATCCGGGCGATAAGCTCGAGCGCCTGCTGTTCCAGAACGCCGGGCGGCGGCAGAAGATCCAGTTCGTGTTGCTCGGCAAACTGGTTTTCCAGCATTTCCCGCATTCGCCGCCTCACGTACCAGCGTAGCGCGAGGACGACGCAAATGGTAGCGAGCGACACAAATACGAGAAAAGCACTCAACCAATGCTCTTGGATTACGTATGTGAAAGTGCCTAAGCCGATCTGGTTCATCAGTTGCCCAGGTTGCGGGTTACTGGTCATGGGTTGGTCGGTTTTTAACATGGTTGGTAAGATACCGCATGAAGTCTCCGATGAAGTTTGTGGCTTCGGTTGCCATCTTGTAAAGCGAGTCGAATTGCGCCTTATCGATCAACCCTGTGTCGAAAGCGACGTAGAGCTGCGCTTTTACTTCACCAGCCGACCCTTTGGCGATAGAAAGAAAGCGCCGAAACTCAACAGCGCCGCTGCGTTCGAATCCTTCCGCGATATTGGACATTATCGAGATAGCGGCACGGCGTATCTGATCGCGAAGTCCGAAATCTCGTCAGAACGAGCGTTGCTTCGACGCGTGATAGACCGCGTTGGTTAGTTTCCTGGCTACCTGCCAAGCCTCGATATCTTCAAATCTCTCGATTTTAGCCATATTCACTCTCAACCGCCAACCCGCAACCCATAACCCGCAACCCGTAACTTGTCATTCAACCCTGATCAATCCACTTTTGAAGTTGCACAAGCGAGTCGGTTTCCCACCCCGGGGTCAGCCTTTCGGCAAGAAAGCGCATGAAGAGCGCGTCCAGGGCCGAGAATACTTCCTCGATAAAGTACATCTTTTCAAGGAATCGGCCATCAGGGTCTTCCCTGCCGTAGTCGGGGAGCTGCTTGGGGGTCTTGAGCCCTTTTACGCACCACAGTGAGCTGTCCAGGGTCAAAACGTATTCGTTTTCGCCGATTACAAAGAAAAGCTGGGTCTCATCGACCACCTTGCCCTGCCGCAGCCCGGTTCGGGCTTCGTGGAGAAAATTCGCCTGCGTAGTGCATACCACCCGCTCTTTCCTGTCGCTCGGCAGGACCAGGACCATGCGCTCCCCAAGGTGGACGTTGGCTATTTTATCTCCGGCCTGAATCGAGCCGCCCATCCGCTCGATGTAAAACCACACCCAGGTCAGGAACTCGGAGCCCAGAAACCGCCCGTCGTTCAGGGCAGTCGGAGATTTAAGCGAAACAAGAGAGCCGAGAACGTCCTTTTGGCCCGCAGTGAGCGGAAGCATGTTAAAAGCCCATGGAGCATGATAGAGAGCAACGGGATAGAGTTGGAACTGCCGTTCGAAATACTCCAGGAACGCCTCCATCATTTTGCTGCTCGCGGTCCCGAGAATCATCCAGTTGCGCGCGGGGTTCCAAACCACTTCGGATGCGCATGGCTGAGGGAATGCGCGGCTTAGCAGGTACTCCTGCATGCTTTCCTGCATTTGCTGCTTTTCGCTCCGCGTCGGCCACTTGCCGTCGTGCTCGTCCCGGAATTTTTGCACCGATTGCCTCACGAATTGTTTTAGCACCATAGCGGGGACCTTTTTCAGGTCCAACCGGAAATTAAACGCCACGTATTCTGCCTTCCGGTATGAGCCGTAGGAGAAATTCGGATCGAAAAAATCCTCCCAGGATGCAAAACCCGCAGCCTCGATCTGAGAGTCGTCGGGTTCGGTAAAAGCTGCTCGGCGGAGCTTTTCATCAACTAAACTCCAGAAATCGTCAACTTCGAGATCGGGTACGAAAAAACGGGTAAATGTGGCTGAAGAAGAAGTTATGGCCATAAAATGTCCTCTTCCAAATTGGCGAAAGTTCCAGTTCACAAAATAACAAAGCCGGTCCGCACCGGCTTTGTTGTTCTTGCGGTATCGTTACGGACAGAGCCTGAGCAGATGTCTATCCAAAACGATGCGGCAAGTCAAACGATAGTTTCGCAACCCGTATTCCGCCAGGCAAATCAAAACTTTACGGTCTTGACTATCATTTCGAATTCCTGGACTTCTGCGGGGGTCAGTTCGACGCGGAGCAGCTTCTTATTGACAAAAATGGCGCACTTCTCGTGCAGCGCCAATGCCACCGCATCGCTCGGACGGGCATCGAATTCCACCACCTCGTCGTTGATGCGAACGTAGATTTTCGCGTAGAAGGTGTTCTCGCGCATCTCTGAGATCATGATCTTTTCAAATACCGCCCCCGTGCGTCTCAATATTGTCAAGTAAATGTCGTGAGTTAGAGGCCGCTTTGGTTCGACCAGACCTTTTTCTTTCGCTATTGCTGTGATTTCGGCGTCGCCAACGAACATGAGAAAATAATAGCTGTCTTCTTCCGTCTGTTTCAGGATGACCATATTCCCCTGAGTCCTGTCGGTTTTAACGAAGACTTCCTTGATCTCGACAAACTCGTTAGACTCCATTATTAGCCCTCCAAATCAAGCTGAAGCTTACCTTTTGTGGTCCCACTTCCGATCCGGACATCAATACTTACATTATAACTTCAAAAATACTTTTCAAGGGCTGAAAAAGAGCGGCGAGCAAAGAAAAGAGCAGGAGAATGGAGCGGAAGCGAAAATGCCTGTTGCTATGCGTCTTGCTTAACGCACGCCCGCAGACAAGCGATTGTCCCGGCCGGGGTGAATTTTCCCTGTCAATCTGATAGAATAACCGGTAAATAAGGCGAAGTTGCTCTTCGGCCTCTGAACGGCGTTGAGCAAGCACCGCCGTAGTGACAAAATGTGGATTGGATTTAAAAGCGGGTAAGATGGCTGAAACCGAACTTAACGAAAAATCGGGTTTAACGTTGCCGGTAATCGTTGGAGGCATGCACTTCTTCGATCTCGCCGAGTTCCGGGCCCGCATGTCCAAAAGCCTCGATCCGGCAAATGCCGATAATTCCGTTTTTTTTGAAGCCCTCGAGTTTGCCTCCGAGTTGCACGCCGGTCAGCGGAGAAAATCCGGGGCCCCCTATATAAGCCATCCCTGCGCGGTGGCTGAAATCCTGGCCAGAGAGATGCACTTCAAGGATCCGGTGCTGTTGGCGGCGGCTCTTTTGCACGATGTCGTGGAGGACGTTCCCTGGATGTCGCTCGAAGAGGTCGAAAGCCGCTTCGGGTCCAAGGTCGCCGAACTGGTCGACGGGGTCACCAAGTTGGCCAGGTATCATCTGGACCGGGCTTTACTCAAAGACCTGACGCACAGCAAAATATTCATCAGCGCCAGCCGCAGGCTTGGAGTACTCATCATAAAACTGGCCGACCGCCTGCATAATCTGAGAACGCTTCACTATCTTCCACTGACCAAGCGGCAGCGCATCGCCCAGGAAACAATCGACGTGTATGCCCCAATTGCGGCGCGCCTCAATCTATATCCCCTCAAAAGGGAACTCTACCACCTCGCGCTTTCTTTTCTTTATCCAAAGAAGAGCAAGAAGATCCTGCACTTAATGCGGGACCTGCGCAACTCGCCGGCCGTAGCAAGCCTTGAGGCCTCCCTTGCAAAAATCGTCGCCGACTCAGGGCTCTCGGCCGATATCCGCACACGAGTCAAAGGCCTCGGAGGCTATTACAACCCGCTGAAAAGGATCCTCGATCCGGGCTATCCTGAAAATTACGTTGACTTTGCCATTATCCTCCACACCGAGGAGATCACCGCCTGCTACAAGATGCTCGGGCTTGTGAACAATAATCTTACGGCGATTCCAAGGAGCCTGCGGGATTTTATCGCCAATCCCAAGGCAAACGGGTATCGGAGCTTGCACACTCGAGTTCATCTCAGCGGGAACAATTACCTGGTCAAGATACGAACTCTCGAGATGGAAAATTGGGCAAAGGGGGGAATACTTCGGGCCTGGGAGTCACAAAAGGGGCTTACAGACGAGCACTGGCAGGAAATAAGCGAACTGTTGCGCGATATAGGCGAATACGGGGGGGCCGCAACGGATCGAAAAGCGCTGATACGGCTCTCGGAAGCCGAAGAAATCTATACCTACAGCCCTGCCGGCGACATTTACTATCTTCCCAAGGGCAGCATTGTACTCGATTTTGCCTATCGCATCCATTCCGAGCTGGGTGACAACTGCGAAGGGGCGCTGGTCAACGGCACGTGGACGCCGATCACTGGCCGGTTGAAAGATGGAGATACGGTGGAGGTCCTCACCTCGCCGGAACCGCTGGATGTGGATACCGACCTGGAGACACTCTGTAAGACCCCGAAAGCCCGTACGGCCATCAACAGGCGCCTGCATCAAAAACGGCTGAGGTTTGCGCAGCAGGCGGGCAAGGACATTCTACTCCAGGAAATTGTGCGCCATAAATTCTCCTCCTCTGTGCTCGAGGGAGAAAACATCCGGCTGATACTGGAAATACTCAACCTCAAGGACCTCCATGAATTATACCTTCAGATAGGCCAGGACCTTCTTACCCCGCAGCTTGTTCTTTATTACCTCGAGGGTCACAGGCCCGATGAGTCCAGGAAGCAGGGCGAGGCGGAAGCCGCCGGACAAAACACCCTTGCGGTCTCCAGCCTGGACAAGTCTGTTTTCAAATTCGCGCGCTGCTGCAATCCTTTGCCCGGACAGGACCATGTCCTCGCAACCCTTAGCGAAAGGGGTGTAACTTTCCACCACCGGGACTGCCAGGACCTTCACGAAAGACACTCCATACTGGTGCAGCAGATGCTCCAGGTCCACTGGGACCTCAATATGCCCTGGCGCCACCCGCTGGCGTTCCAGGTTCAGATTATTGAATGCGGCATACGAGACTTGCTCCCGGTGCTGGCCGGCATGCCGGAGGCAGTGCGGATACAGCGGATAACCAGCGGTCTGGATAAGCATAACAAGGAGTTTGTCTCTATCAGTGTCACCTTTCACAATTTCGCTGAAGCAAGGAAATTCTTCAGCCAACTGCCTATCGAGAAGACCGTGGTGGAGGATTTCGGGCGGGAAGGAGGGCCGCGGACTCAACAGTCTCACTTCAATTTTTGAAATGAAGTGAGAGATCAATGCAACAGCTTGTTTTCCATGTTTTCACCGAAAGCATTCCGGGCCAGGTTTTTCAGCTTATCTTTCTTTAGTCCGGCTACTTCGACCAGCAAAAACTGAATCCATATGCCGCACAGGAAGCTTACGAGGTTTTCATCGCTGACGAAGACCTCAAGGCTAAGCTTCTCGTCGCGGACCGCTTCCGCCGCAAGGCTCATAACGCCGCTTCGTAATTTACCCTCCCCGAGACACTTGATTCCTTTGCGGTAAAGCTTATCCATCTCCTGCGCCTGGACAATGATGCCGAAAGCCTTATCGCAGGCTTCGATCAGATTCATTTTCGCTGCCTTCATAAACCCTTTTCTCAACTTTCTTCTTCCGGGGAGAGATTGATTTTCAACCAAGTCCGGTTGATGATTACCTTTGTTTATCATCTTAGCATTTTTGAACGGCGCATGGGAACACCGAAAGCAGTCTTATCACTCTGGATGCAGCTTTTTTATTGACAAAGTATCCGACTATTACCTTATTATTGAGGTTTCCAATGCTTATCTAGTGTCCATCCGGAAACCCCGGACGAGACACTGGCAGTTTCCAATTTGGGAAGAAGGTATTTTCCGTCCTTGCAAAGAAAGAGCTTGCCCTGAGCCTGCCGAAGGGAGGGCTTGCCCGGCGATCGAGCCCGCCGAAGCTTCTGCGGCCACTGCCGAAGGCAGTGGTCAAGTTGGCTGGCGGTCCCACCGCCCGGAAACTCGAAAGTTACTCTTAAAAAGGAGCTTCCATGCGTATTGGTACTGGAAAACTTTCAGGCATCACCGGAATTGTCTGTTTTGCGGTCTTATTGTGCTCTGGTTTTCTTTTTTGCGGTCCAAAAGCTCATTCGGCGACTGCCGTTGCTCCCGAATCCTTCGCCGACCTTGTCGACACGGTCAAAGGCTCGGTGGTCAACATTTCGACCACCCAGACGCTCAAGGAAAATCCTATGCAGCCTTTCTTCGGGCCCAATTCACCTTTCCGCGATTTTTTCGGCGACGAATTCAAGCACTTTTTCGGCGACAATCCCCAGGGGCAGATGAAAACCCACGCCCTCGGCTCGGGTTTTATAATCAGTGATGATGGGCTGATACTTACCAACAACCATGTCGTCGAAAAAGCCGATGAGATCAAGATTAAAACCCTCGATGGGAAAGAATATGACGCCAAGGTGGTGGGGCGGGACCCCAAGACTGACATCGCCCTGATTCAGATAAAAGTTAAGGAGAAGCTGCCCAAACCGGCAAAACTTGGAGACTCCGAAGTCATTCGAGTCGGCGACTGGGTCATAGCCGTGGGGAACCCTTTCGGGTTGGGCAATACCGTTACTGCCGGCATAATCAGCGCGAAGGGCCGTGTAATAGGGGCAGGCCAGTATGACGATTTTCTCCAGACCGACGCGGCGATCAACCCCGGCAACAGCGGGGGGCCGCTATTCAATATGAACGGCGAAGTGGTCGGCATCAATACTGCCATCGTTGCCCAGGGCCAGGGGATCGGGTTTGCCACGCCGATCAATATGGCAAAGGACATTCTCGACCAGCTAAAGACCGGGAAGGTCATTCGAGGATGGCTCGGAATCATGATCCAGGACATCACGCCGGAACTTGCCGAGTCTTTCGGGACCACGGTGACAAAAGGCGTAATCATAGCCGACGTAGTCACGGACAGCCCCGCTGAAAAGGGCGGTCTGAAAAGAGGGGACATCGTTGAGAAGCTTAACGGAAAAGAGATCGAAAACGCCAACCAGCTTTCACGCTCCGTAGCCGCGATGCCGCCTGAGAGCAAAGCGACCATCGAGGTGATTCGCGACGGAAAGCCGGTAACTGTCAAATTAACTATCGGAACCATGCCTGAAGAGGCTCCGCAGCAGAAAGCCGCCGGTCCGAAGACGGAAAGCGCCTGGGGCATAACGGTTCAAAACCTTACTCCTGAGCTGGCCCAGAAATTCGGGGTTGATGAAAAAGAAGGCGGGGTTGTCATAACGGATCTTGCCGCAGGGTCCCCAGCCGCTGAAGCCAGGCTGCGCCAGGGAGACATCGTCGAGGAAGTCAACCGGCAGAAGATTCAAAACGTTCGCGACTGGAAACAGGCCACAGAAAAAATGAAGAAAGGCGAACCGCTGCTTTTGCTCGTAAAACGCGGCGCCAACACCTTCTATGTGGCGATCAAGGCCGGCAAGGAATAGGGAGGCAGGAAATTTTCACGCAGACAGAACAGGTTTAGAACTCCATGGAGACCGGAGAGCAGGCCTCGTTCATAGTATCCATATCGCCCGAGGAACTCCGAAAGCAAAAAGAAAAAGCCGGGGAGCTTCGCAGGACGCAGTGGTGGAAGCGCCAGGCTGCCAGGGGGGTGTGCTATTATTGCCATAAGAAGGTGCCTCCCGCCGAGTTGACCATGGACCATATGGTTCCGCTCATACGCGGGGGAAAGTCCACCCGTAGCAACAGCGTGCCGGCATGCAAGGAGTGCAACAGCCGCAAGAAGTATCTGCTTCCCATTGAATGGGACCAATACATGCGCCGGATATCGGGGGAAACTGCCTCAGACAGTGACTCTGACCAGACCCGTTGAAGAGGGCGGAGTGCAGAAGGTAAATCGCGACTCCACAGGGGTCCGAAGCAATGCTGTTGACTTAAACCAAACTGAATCAGACGTGGGCTTCACAAAACTTTAAACCACCTTAAGTTAACAGCATTGGGTTCGAAGGACGTTGAAAATGGAACAATGTAAAGAATGCGAACTGGCGATCTACTGCTTTTCCGATTCAAGTTCCTGGGTTTTCAGAACCAAGCAGGAAATGGAGGAAAAGAAGGACGTGATTGCCAACTGTGCGATCCACTGCCAATTGGAACAGGCGCGAGTATCTCAAACAGACTCCGGGCTCCTCGAGGGGGAGGAATAATTGCTGGAATGATTCCCCCGCCGCCCCGGGCGCGTCGCAGGCGCCGGGCGGTTACGTAAACATGTTTATATCGCACTGGCGCGCGTGTTTCAGGTATTCTTCGGCGGTCTGGATTTCAACGCCCTCGATGAAATCCTCCGGGCGCAGGCCCATCATATCGATAGTCATTTTGCATGCAATCAACCCCACGCCCTCAAGTTGAGCCATTTCCATCAGTTCATCCAGGGCCGGAATACCTGCCGCACCGATTTTTTTCCGCATCATCCAGCTCGCAAAGGCCGAGATACCGGGTATCGCCCCCATTGCCCCGCCGGGGACGAACTTGCACTTGGCCGCGCCCGCCTTGCGGATCACGTTGATTCCCATGAAGGTGTAGAAAACGCTGGCATCCATTCCCAGCCTCCTGGAGTTTATCGCCAGTATGAGGGAGGGGTAGGCGCCGTCCAGTGTGTCGCGGCTGCAGATGAAGGTGCAGGATTGACGCAAGGGTGAAGGTTGGGCGCTGGAATCTATTTTTTGTCCGATGGCTGCTGAACCCGGCATGGTTCTACCTCCTGAATAAAGTTTCGTCATTCGCCGGCGATCCCGGGCATACAACTTTCAGGGTCTTGCCCGTGCTTGCGCACGCAGTGGATCACCTCGACCACGGTTCTATTGGCAACCGCATAGAGGACCTGGTTGCCGTTTCTTCTCGATGAGAGTATCCCCTTGGCCTTCATCAGGCTCAGATGGTGTGAAATGTAGGGCTGCGCCGCGCTGAGCCGCTTGCAGATCTGGGCCACGGGTTGCTCGCCCGCCTCGAGGAAGTCGATTATTCTAAGCCGGGCTGGGTGTGCCACAGTTTTTAAGATATCGGCCGCGCGCTGGAGGCGTTCGGTATCGACAACTAAAGAGATGCTTTCCTCAGTCATGGTGGGCGCCGCTTCCTTTGGTCAGTCCGGTGCATAGATTGCCTCAGAGTTTTAAGACCGATATATGCGAACATCTATATATGTAGATAACTGCACATTGTCAATCAAAATCGTTTTCGCTATCTTCTGCGCCCGTTCACGGCAGTTCATCATGTCCCCGCCGGAAACCCTGAAACATGAAAAGAACCGTAGGGTGGGCAAAAGGCCTAATCAAACTCAATCTCTACGCTTCGCGAGATGGAGCGCAGCCCACCAAGTCTCTAAGAGATAGAGGCTGGTCGTGGAAAGGCGAGGGAGAGGACGCATGGAAAAAAACAGTTTGAAGCGCCGCCCCCGTGGAAACCTGCGCTGCCATGGGGAGATGAAAGTATCTTCGGAATGCGTTTGACCGGATTTAACCGAGAGTTGATGATTTGGTTTCGGGACTTCGCCGGAATTGGTTCACCTCAGCCCCTCGCCACGCGGAGTTGATTTTCAAAAGCCCCTGTGATAGAAGCACTTCCAGGTGTGGGCCGGCGTAGCTCAGTGGCAGAGCAGCTGATTCGTAATCAGCAGGTCGCGGGTTCAAATCCCATCGCCGGCTCCAGCTTTAGCAATAATCGATTTTTCTTGGGGAAGCACAGGGGAAGCATCAGGAAGGATTTCTCCCAGCTCGCCGCCACTCATATCGTTGGCCTATCCAAGGTCTATATTCCTTACTCTGAGCATGTAAAAAACTTTCGTGTTTCAAACCCGCAACCGGCCTGGATTTCTCCAAGCCAGTTGTTGCTACCTGCTTCCTCGGGAGCGGGTTTCTTTTCCCCATCAAAGGCTTTCCTAAGTCCACGGCCTTCTATGCACTGGTCGATCATCTGCCTGAACATTTGTGAATGTCGGGAGGCCAGAATTGTAACGTCCTCAAGAACGGGAACAGCTCTTTTTCCGCTCACAAGATGGTGGCCTGCCCCCTGAGCAGTGCCCTATGGTCCTACCGCTGGAAATTGTGACATCCATTTCACTTCTTGAGATTCCGCGGAGTCCACGTATTGGCAAGGAGCCTGAACTTTTGTTGGGCCTAAAATGGCGGCTGCTTCAAAGACTTGTTGCATACAGCGGTAATTAATCTGTAATATTTGCATCTGTTCGTTCCAGATCCGAAACCTAAAGACTCTGCTCCGCAAAAGGAGTAAACCACTCGTGAATCCGATTTTGGTCGCTTTAGTCGTATTTGTGTGCGTGTTCAGCGGGACCCTTCTTGGAATGTATCTCCGTACAGTTATACCCGAACATCATCTCAGCGAGGACTCGAAGGATGTCATAAAGCTTGGAATGGGGCTAATCGCTACGATTGCTGCTCTCGTTCTCGGGCTTGTGATCGCCTCAGCCAGAAGTTCGTACGACGCGCAGGACGCGGCGGTTAAGCATATTGCCGCCAAAATCATACTGCTCGACCGGCAGCTTGCACTGTATGGGCCAGAGACGAAGGAGAGCCGTCATTTGCTTCGACACATCATTGCCAAAAAGATTGATGAGATTTGGCCTAAAGAGCGCTCCCAACTTTCAAGGGTTGACACGTCTGAGGTGTTTGGCGAAACTGGGGGCGAGGGACTCGAATACAGGATTAGGGAACTCGCGCCGCAGAACGACGCTCAGCGCGGGCTACAGTCCCATGCGCTACAGATTAGCAGCGAAATCATGGAGACTCGCTTAATGGTGTTGGGTGCTACGGGCGGATCTGTCCCGTTGCCGTTCCTCGTTGTAGTGGTGTTATGGCTCACGTTCATCTTCGGGTGTTTCGGCATTTTCGCCCCGCGTAACGCAACGGTCATCGCAGTCCTGTTCGTCTGTGCGCTGTCGGTTGCTTGCGCAATCTTCCTAATTTTGGAGATGGACCAGCCGTTCAGGGGAGTGATGAAAATTTCCAGCACTCCGTTGCGCTTCACGCTCTCCCATCTGGGTCAGTAGACCCTTGGGGCCAAGAGCGGAAGATGACCCGCTGTCCAGCCTATGCGTCATTCAGACGTGGGGGGTAGGATTCGCAATGTCCACACTTTTGACCGCTTTCAGATTACGCTATCGCCATCGACACTAGTATCTATTCCTAAGAGTAGACAGTGCAGGAGAGTTCTGTCGAATTTAAGGTCTCTCATGCTCCTTGAAATCCCGAGGGGTCAATAAGTTCAACACCTCCGTATCATTCCACCTTCTGGCAAGCTAAGTTGAGTCCAATTTCATTGTATGCTATAGTTCTAAACAGAGTCAGCCGCCAATAAAATTCAACGATGTAAAAAAAACCGAGCCGATTTAGGCGTCGACTCGGAGAACTGAACCAAACAACAGCTTGTGGTGCAAAAATGAAGAAGCCGAAGAGTCAGCCCAAAGAGGATATTGAAACACGATTCGCAGAGATCGCAGAAGCCTATCGAAGACAACAGGAGACCCTCGCCAGACAAAACAAGTTCCTGATCAACATAATGGAATCTTTGCCGCATCCTTTTTATGTTATCGATGCCAGCGACTACACGATCAAAATGGCGAACTCTTCTGCCGCTCCTTCCGGTGTGCCTCCAGGCGCCACCTGTTTTGTATTGACTCACGGGCGGGATGAGCCCTGCGGCGGCTCCGAACATGTCTGTCCAGTCGAGACCATAAAACGGACAAAACAATCTCTCATCACAGAACACATTCATTATGACACTGAGGGAAACCTCAGAAATGTCGAGGTCCATGGACATCCAATTTTAGATGATAATGGAGATGTTGTCCAAGTCATCGAATATACCCTTGACATCACTGAGCGCAAGCGGGCTGAAGAGAAGTTGCTGCGGGCAAAGCGGGAATGGGAGTGCGCATTCGACAGTGTGCCCGACTTGATCGCCATTCTGGATACTCAACACCGGGTACTTCGCGCTAACCGGGAAATGGCACGGCGGTTGGGGGTCACACCGAAGGAGTGTGTTGGCCTGCATTGTTACGAAGTGGTGCACGGCAAGAATCATCCGCCTGTATCCTGTCCGCACTTACAGACATTAAACGACGGGCTGGAGCATGTCGCCGAAGTGGTTGAGGAACGGCTCGGCGGTGATTTTCTGGTTACCACAACACCGCTGCTCGACGAAAAAGGCGTAATGATCGGTACGGTCCATGTCGCCCGCGATATCACCGTGCGCAAGCGGATGGAGAACGAGCTTCGCAAATCCCGTGATGAACTGGAATTAAGGGTGGAGGAGCGTACAGCCGAGCTGCGGCGCAGCGAAGCTTACCTTGCCGAGGCGCAGCGGCTGACTCACACAGGCAGTTGGGTCCGGAGCAAGACTGGCGAGATGGTGTACATATCCGAGGAACTATACCGAATTTTCGGGCTTGACCCGCAGGAGGGGATACCGAGCAGGGAAACACTGGGCAGACGAGTTCATCCGGACGATTTGGACGGGGCGCGGGCGAACGTTGAAAAGTCGATCCGCGAAAAAGTAGATATCTTCGAAGAGTACAGGATCCTGCTGCCCGGGGGAACGATAAAACATATTCAGATAATCCGGCACCCTGTTCTGAATGACGCGGGAGATGTCGTTCAATTGGTGGGCACCGCGATGGATATTACGGACCGCAAACGCGCCGAGGAGACATTGCGTCGTTTGAATCGCGAACTGCGAGCAATCAGCAACTGCAACCAGATCCTCCTGCGCGCCACCGATGAGCAGAGCTTGCTCAAAGAAATCTGCCGGATCGTCTGCGAGGAGGCCGGCTACCGCATGGCGTGGGTGGGATATGCCGAACACGACAAGGCCAGAAGCGTGCGCCCTGTCGTGTGGACCGGTGCCGAGGAGGGATATCTCGCGACCGCCGGCATTACTTGGGCCGACACGGAGCGTGGGCGCGGTCCCGCCGGAACAGCTATCCGAAGCGGGAAAAGTTGCTACATTCAGGATTACGCAACGGACCCTCGATTCGCGCCCTGGCGGGAGAGCGCTTTACAGCGCGGTTTTCGTTCCGGCATCGTCCTGCCGCTCATGGACGAACACGCCAAGGCCTTCGGCTGTCTTTGCATTTATTCCGCGGAGCGCAATGCTTTTACGTCGGAAGAGATCTGGCTTCTTGAGCAACTGGCTGCCGACTTGGCCTTCGGCATCGTCACCCTGCGCTCCCGGGCCGCACGCAAGCGGGCAGAGCAGGAAGTCGCCCTCCTCAGTTTCGCCTTGGACAAAATACGCGAAACTGCCCTTCTGATAGACGACAGGGGGCGTTTTCACTACGTCAACGAGGAGGGCTGCCGCGTTCTGGGTTATACCCGTGCGGAACTGCTCGGCTTGGGCGTGTCGGATATTGACCCTGAGTTCCCGGCGGAGCGTTGGTCCCACCATTGGCGCAGCCTGAAGGCGCAGCGGTCGCTGAGTTTCGAAAGCCGGCACCGAACCCAAGATGGTCACATTTTCCCGGTCGAGGTCAACGCGAACTATTTCGAGTACGGAGGCCGGGAGTACAACTTAGCCCTCGCGCGGGATATCACCGAGCGCAAACGGGCTGAAGAGGAGAGAGTTTCTCACCTGAAATTCCTTGAATGCATGGACCGAATCAACCAAGCCATGCAGGGGACGAATGATCTGGACCAGATGATAAGTAATGTACTCGATGCCATGCTGTCAATCTTCGATAGCGACCGGGCCTTTCTGGACTACCCGTGCGATCCTGATGCCGCTTCATTTGAGGTGGTCATAGAGCGCACCCGACCGGAATATCCGAGACCAACAGGCGTGATTCCCACGCCCCCGGATACCGCCAGGAACTTTCGATTATATCTTGCGTCGAGCGGACCTGTAACACTTGGTCCCGGATGCGACTGCCCCCTGGAAGTATCTCATTACAGCCAGGAGTCGCAAATTTTGATCGCCTTATATCCGAAAACAGGCAAGCCGTGGCTATTAGGAATGCACCAGTGCTCTTATCCGCGCGTCTGGACCCAGGACGAGAAGAAGCTGCTGAACGAGATCGCCCGGCGTATGACTGACGCTCTGACCAGCCTGTTGACGCACCGGGATCTGCATGAAAGCGAAGAACGCTACCGGGTCATCCTCCGGACGGCCATGGACGGATTCTTTCGCACCGATATGCAGGGACGAATCCTTGAGGTCAACGAGACTTATTGCCGGATGAGCGGCTATAGCGAGCAGGAACTCCTCACCATGAATGTTGCGGATATCTCGGCTGTGCGTACCGCCGCCGAGATAATCGCAGCCGACATCAGAAGGTTCGTGGAAGAGGGTCCGCAGCGTTTTGAATCCGTCCACCGCCGGAAAGACGGCAGCCTGTTCGACGTCGAAATCGGTGCTCAGTATCAGCCCATTGCCAGTGGTCAAGCCGTCGTTTTTGTGCGTGATATCACGGAGCGGAAGAGGGCGGAAGAAGCCCTGCGGCAGAGTGAGGCGTATCTGGCGGAAGCGCAGAGGCTGAGCCACACAGGTTGTTGGGCTTTGGACATGGCCAGTGGCAAAGTTTACTCTTCGGAGGAAAACTCCCGAATTTATGGATTCGATCCGCAAGAGGGTCCAGTGATCTGGGAAGCAGCTTTGGAGCGAGTCCACCCGGAGGATCTGGACAGGGTGAAAGAGTGTATTGAAAAGTCGATCCGCGAAAAAGTAGATACCTCCAACGAGCACAGAATCATGCTGCCCGATGGAACGGTCAAACATATTTACGCTACCCGGCGCCCTGTCCTGAATGATGCGGGAGAAGTCGTTAAACTGGTGGGCACCCAGATCGACATTACGGAACGCAAGCGAGCGGAGGAAGCGTTGAGAGCGAGCGAACACAAATACCGTGAACTGGTTGAAAACGCCAACAGTATTATCCTGCGCTGGAATTCCAGGGGCGACATCACCTTTTTGAACGAGTTCGGGCAAAAGTTCTTCGGCTATCAAGAGGATGAGATTCTCGGGCGTAATGTGGTGGGTACTATTACACCGCAAATCGAGAGTACCGGCCGGGATCTCCGACCCCTCATGGCAAAGATTTACGAAAACCCAACCGTATTTGAACAGAACATCAACGAAAACATGCTCAGGGACGGCAGCCGAGTCTGGATCGCCTGGACCAACAAGACCGCCTTTGACGCCGAGGGAAAGCTGACTGAAGTGCTGAGCATCGGTTCGGACATTACCGAGCGCAAATGCGCCGAGGAGGCCCTGCGGCGTAGCGAAGCCTACCTGGCCGAGGCGCAGAGGCTGAGCCATACCGGCAGCTGGGCTTTGGACGTTGCCAGCGGCGAGTATGACTACTTGTCCGAGGAACTGTTCCGAATTTTCGGGTCCGACCCGCAGGAGGGTCCAGCGACCTGGGAAGCAGCTTTGGAGCGAGTCCACCCGGAGGATCTGGACAGGGTGAAAGAGTGTATTGAAAAGTCGATCCGCGAAAAAGTTGATACCTTCGAAGAGTACAGGATCGTGTTGCCTGACGGAACGGTCAAACATCTTTACGCTGTGCGACATCCTGTCCTGAATGAGGCGGGAGATATCGTTAAAATGGTGGGCACCACGATGGATATTACGGAGCGCAGGCTGGCGGAGGAAGCGCTTCAAAACCTGCTTGCCGACTTGGAGTCACGCGTCGAGGAGAGGACGAAAGAGCTTTCGGAGGCAAACCAGTCGCTCCAGGCCGCGAACAAGGAGTTGGACGGTTTCACTTATTCGGTTTCCCATGATCTGCGCGCACCGTTGCGGGCCATCGACGGTTTCTCGATGATGGTGCTCAAAGAATACGCCGACAAGCTGGATGACGAGGGGAGACGCAAGCTCAACGTCATCCGTAGCAACACCCAGCAAATGGGCAGGCTCATAGACGATCTCCTTACGTTTTCCCGAATGGGAAGAAAAGAAATGGCAAATGCAAGCCTCGACATGGAGGCTCTTGTGCGGAGCGCCTGGAGAGAACTTACCCAGTTGAACCCGGAGCGGCGCATCCAGTTCTCCGTGCAAAGGCTTCCCCATGGCATGGGTGACCAGACGCTCATTAAAGAAGTAGTGGTCAACCTTCTTTCCAACGCCATCAAGTTTACGAAACACCGGGAAAATGCGATCGTCGAGGTAGGCGCCTATCCTGAAAAAGAAACAGACGTTTATTTCGTCAAAGACAACGGCGCGGGATTTGACATGCAATATCATGATAAACTCTTCGGTGTTTTTCAGAGGCTCCATAGCGTCGATGAATTCGAGGGGACAGGCGTAGGGCTCGCAATCGTGGAACGCATCATCCACCGCCATGGCGGAAGAGTGTGGGCAGAGGGGAAAGAGGGTGAAGGCGCTACGTTCTATTTTACTCTACCGAGAAGGGGTGACGGATGAAAGAGATCACTTTTGAAATCATCCTCGTGGAGGACAACCCGGCAGACGTGGAGATGACGCTTTCCGCGCTGAAAGACCATAATCTCGCCAACAAGGTGTACGTGCTCAAAGACGGCGCAGAGGCGCTTTCTTACATCATGAACAATGTCGATTGCAGACCGGGACACGCCGACGAGCACCGGCCGAAGGTGATACTCCTCGATCTAAAGCTTCCGAAGATCGACGGGCTGGAAGTGCTAAGAAGGATCCGCTCGGACGAGCGGACTAAATCCGTTCCCGTCGTGATTCTGACGTCATCAAATGAAGAGCGGGACAGAATAGAAGGTTACAAACTGGGGGTGAACAGCTACGTCGTAAAGCCGGTTGATTTTGCCGAATTTGCCAGAGCAGTAAAAGAGATAGGCTGCTACTGGGTACTGATGAACAAACTTCCCTATTGAACGGTCTGTCCGCTTTTTCCGGCGGCCTCGGACAGAAAGGGAAAAGGCATGCCAGACAGGGTGCGTGTTCTGATTGTGGAGGATGTACCAACTGATGCCGAGTTGATGGAGTGCGAACTTCAAAACGCCGGCATGGCGTTCTCTGCTAAACGGGTAGAAAAAAAAGCGTCGTATATCGAGGCACTTTCAACTTTTTTGCCCGATGTAATTCTTTCAGACTATTCTCTCCCTGCCTTTGATGGCATCACTGCTTTGCGATTAAGGCTGGAGCGGGCGCCCGATACACCTTTTATTTTCGTCACGGGCGCATTGGGCGAGGAGCTTGCCATAGATCTGCTCAAGCAGGGAGCGACCGACTACGTGCTGAAAAGCCGCCTGTCCAGGCTTCCTGTCGCGGTTAACCGCGCCCTCAGAGAAGTGGAGGAACGAAAGGAGCGCGAACGGACACGGGCCGAGCTTGAACGGGCCGAGATGCAGCGAAGGGAAAACGAGCGATGGGTCGTCCTCGGGCAGATGGCTTCCGGTATCGCCCATGATATCCGCAACCCCATCAACTTTGTCTCCCTGGCGCTCGATCATATCTCGGGCAAAAAGCAGACCGGTACTGACAAGGGTACCCGAAAGCTCATTGAAGATGCCCATTCCGAGCTGATGCGGGTCAACGAAATGATCCAGGGCATTCTCGAATACGGGAGAACGAAGACCCTGAATTTACAGGTAGAAAATGCCAAGGGCATTCTAGCCGATAGCGTCAGGGAGGTAACGCTGCACCACCCGGATAGCAAATGCCCTATTCGTTTGGAGGAGGTTGAAGACTCGTTTCCAATCTATGTGGAGAGGGATTTGCTGCAGAGAGTTGTGACTAATTTACTGGAAAACGCATTGGAAGCCGGGGGACCCAAGAGCGAGGTGAGAACGGGCGTAAGTTACGATTCCGGAAAGAGAGAGAAGGTTGTTCTCTGGATTCAGGACTTGGGGCCGGGAATCCCTGAACAAAATCTTGAAAAAATCTTTACCCCCTTTTTCACGACAAAGAAATCCGGAATCGGACTTGGGCTGACATTGGCGCACAGATGGGTAAGTGAAATGGGAGGAGAGATCAGGGCGTCCAATGTGCCGGAGGGCGGTGCACGGTTTGAAATCCATTTCCCCGTATAGGATTAAAATTGGAATCCAACGGATGAGGTGAAGGTGAATATGAAAAAAGTACCGGAAAAGGCTTCCATCCTTGTGCTGGACGACGAGGAGCGTCAGCGCGGAATTCTTTCCCTTATTCTCGAAGATGCCGGATATGAGGTAATGGCGCTAGGCAATGCCAAAGAAGCACTTGAAATCGTCAAAAAGAATAATTTTGATCTAATCTTGACCGACTTGCAGATGCCAGAAATGGACGGAATCCAATTCTTGGAAGCTGTCAGGCTCTACTGGCCGCAGCAGGTCATCGTTGTGGTCACGGGCCATGGCAGTATCCCATCTGCCGTTGAGGCGATGAAAAAAGGCGCGTTCAATTATATGACCAAGCCCCTTCAGAAAGAAGAATTGCTCGTGATTGTGGAACGCGCCTTGGAACAGGCGCGTCTGCTACAGGAAAATAAGCTCCTTCACTCGCAACTAAAACAACATTACTCACTTGAGAATATGGTGGGGCAACACCGGAAGATGCAGGAGGTCTTCCGATTGGCCGAGAAAGTGGCCCCCAGTAATACGACGGTCTTAATTTACGGAGAAAGCGGCACGGGAAAGGAGCTCGTAGCCAGGGCGGTCCACCAGCACAGCCTCCGAAGTTCGTTACCCATGCAGGCGATTAACTGTGCTGCTATTCCAGAGAATCTTCTGGAATCCGAACTCTTCGGATATGAAAGGGGAGCTTTCACCGGAGCCTATGCCAGAAAGAAGGGGCTTGTGGAAAAGGCCTCCGGCTCAACTTTATTTCTGGATGAGATCGGAGATTTGGGTCTCCCGCTTCAAGGCAAGATTCTTCGCGTGCTGCAGGAGCAGGAAATCCAGCGGCTTGGTGGGAACGAGACGATTCAGGTCGATGTCCGTATTGTATCTGCAACTCACAGGGATTTAAAAAAAATGATGGCCGAGGGCAAGTTTCGCGAGGACCTCTATTATCGATTGAATACGTTTCCCATCGTGATCCCGCCCTTAAGAGAAAGAGATACCGATGTTCCGCTTCTCGTCAACCATTTTCTAAAGAAGTACCAAGCCTTGGGGAAAGGCACAGTGAAACGCGTTTCTCCAGATGCCATGCGTCGACTCCTTTCCTATCACTGGCCCGGAAATGTCCGAGAGCTTGAGTCAGCTATTGAAAGGGCGATCATCCTGGCTGAAAGCGAGGTCATCGAAGAAGAGAACCTGGCCCATGAGATCGTTCACCCTTTGGGGAGTGGAAGTTCCTATGGAGGCATAGATCTGCCAGAAATATTAGAAAAGGACAAGGCCGCCCGTTCAGCGTCGGCGACGACGGAAAATCTCCTTACACTGGATGAGTCAGCATCCTGGCAAATCCGCCAGGCACTTCAAAAATCCAATGGAAGGATCAGCGGTACCAGAGGCGCGGCACAACTCCTTGGAATCAATCCTAATACTCTGAGAAGTCGGATGAGAAAGCTGGGCATTTCTTTTAAATACACAGGGCGATGATCTGCGCAGCTTGACAGTCTGTTGAATAATACGGTTTTTTTTGAATACTCGGCATGTTGGGATCGGATTTTTGCTTGAAAAACTTCCGCTGCACCCCTGAAGCCACCAAACAGCATACGATTCCCCAATGGGTGGCATCGGATAAAATGGATAAGGAAGGCGGGAAACCGTCTCCCTTATCCATTTTAAGCAGTTATGCTTAAGCTGTTAGAATCTGGGGCTACCCATCGGCTCAGGCGTCCGTTTAAGTGCTGAAGGGTTTTTCCCTGTTGATAAGTGGTTTTTGTCAGCATCTTTGGCACTCACATTTTGGTCTCGATCGCAAGGAGCCGGGCGGGCATCGGTATAGTCGAGGTACGCGGGCGACTGAACACCACAAGGATACGGGATCCTGTAGGCGAGTCCGGAGTTGGCATTGGAACAAACCAGGACGAACGCCATAGCCAACACTGCCAAACCGCTCATAATCGATTTCGTCACTTTCATCACTTTCTCCTTCTCTTATAATTGGTTCTCTGCTTTTAAGTTCCGCAGTTGCTGGGTAAATATGGCAACATTGATGCCAAGGGGCGAAAATTCGCATCTATTTTGTATATGATTGATATTCAGGGATAATCAAGGCTAGGGGCAGCTTAGCGGAATGAGCTGGCTCCGGAATTAACGAAATAGGATATATTGTTTTGTTACATATCACATTTTATCTAAATTTTGCTTAACAGCGTAAAAAACAAAAATTGAGTTCACTTCAGCAGGCGTTGTAAACGGAATTTCAACCAACAATATGAGAACTACGAGCATTTACCAAGGACGCGAAGGGGACCGCCCTGGTGCTGCTCGGCGCCGGAGCGAGGCCAGTGCCGGAGCGCCCACGGCACATGCAATCAAGCCTGCTGCTTCACAATGGCGCGGCGTACCCGTCAGACTCCGAGGATCTTTCGGTATTTCGGCACCAGCATGTGGCCCGCCTTAGCTATGCGGTTCAACCAGGGCGACCGTATGACTCCCAGCACGGGCAAATGCAATACGCCGGCGTGACGGCCGATGGAGACGGCCATCATCGGATTGTTGGTTCGCGGATGGTGCACCTTCAGGTCGGCGTCCGCACGCCTGCCCGCCAGCACCTGGCGGATATTGAACACCGCTTTTTTGACCTGGGGCGTGACGTGCCAGGCCATTTTGTTTTCATCCAGATCGGTGATATCGCCCAATGCAAACAGCGTTTCACTACCCTCAACCCGCAACTGCGGCGTGACGCGAATCCGGCCGGCATCATTCAATCGCGAAGCGAAGTGCGGTGTCATGTAGGACGTATTGGGCCTGCCCCCAACGCACCAGACGATCAGATCATATGCAATCACGCGACCGCTGCTTGTTTTGGCCTCGCCGGCGCCGGCAAATACTTCCGTCATGGGGCTGCCTGCACTCTCCAAAAACTCGCCGCACAGAATGGTCACTCCACGGCGGGTTAACACGGACGCAGCGTGGCTGGCGGCCTCTTGCGAAGTGCCGCCCAAAATGCGCGGACCGGCTTCC
This sequence comes from Syntrophobacteraceae bacterium, assembly GCA_049520315.1. Classification (GTDB taxonomy): domain Bacteria; phylum Desulfobacterota; class Syntrophobacteria; order Syntrophobacterales; family Syntrophobacteraceae; genus SbD1. The sequence goes on along the minus strand of JBEKPW010000042.1, from coordinate 5,626 downwards.
AGAATGGTGATGCTTTTATCGGAATGGTTGTCTGTAATCTCACCGGCCACCTCAACGCCAATCGGCCCACCGCCCACGATGAGAACGCGCCCGGCTTGCTGCAACTGCTTCTGATACCTGGTATAAAACGCCTTGCGCTCCCCGGCAGTGGCGCCATTGGTCCGCATCAGCTCATTGGCAAAACGGCTGCCGGTCGCCAGGACGGTGACATCGCCGCTCAAGAACATCTGCTGGCCGTCATGGGTTTGCGCCAGTCCCCCGCTTGCGTCAAGCTCCAACAGGCTTGCCCGCACCACTTTGACGCTGGGCAGCGCCGTCGAAAACGCTATGATCGACTGGTCGGCAAACCCCGGAGTCACCAGGCTGCGCGGTGTCGCCATGGGAATCTCAAAGTAGTCGTTCGGATCAACCAGCGTAACCTCGCAATCCCCGGATAGCTCCTTGGCGAGCAAGGCGCCCGCAATGCCGCCACCGTAAATGACAACCATACCCCTGTCTCCTTGCAAATCCATGGCTCGCATCATCACCTCTCATGATATCTCTACATAGTTAGCTATATGGCTTCACCGTTTGGTGCAACCGTAAATGGTCTCTGAAGCGTCCTTTGGGGACCTAACAATGAAATATTATCATCGCGAGAATGCCCATTACTATTGGCCCAACTATTATCAGAATGAGTGCTGCTGGAATTGCTGCAACCTCCCTCTTGATTGTGAACCCTGCCTTTCTCCAGAACGACCTATCAAAATCAGTTACTATGACTTTCTGTCGCGCCTCCATCTTGTTATCTCCTCTTTTAAAGCCCAAGATGTTCTCATAGACATTCAATATTGCCGATTTCCAGCCACTCCATATCGTCCCTCTCTGATGATTTGTTAAGCCGTTCCAAACCCTCCCCCCCTCCACAGCGGTACTGGGGGCGAGCAAAAGTCATCATCATGGCTTTGTCATGCTTAAGGCCGTCTTTCCCGAAACCAGTTCCGATTCAGCACCGGTGATGACCTCTTCCTGCTCAATCCATAACGTGTGGCTCACCAGCCCGAGATCTCCAAGCGCCGAACTCAACATTCTGCCCAAAATGCTCCCAGACCCGGAGTCGGACTTCCATTGAAGATGGACGCTTATATCGGTCGCATATCTCGCGTCGCAAAACACGGTCAATTTCAAAAGCTTTTCGTCTGCAATGGATTGGAACATTTGTCTACAGATATCGAAGACCTTTTCAGCTTCGATAATCCCAGCCGTGCGAATGTTTATCATCTCAAGCCTGATCATGCCATTCTTCCTCCTGTTCAACCGGACTCCAGCGCCTGAACTCCAACGTTGGTGAGGCTGCGCGAACCGGCCCGGATTTTCACGGGACGTGGGGGTTGGGGGGTTACCAGGGGGCACTCCAGCGAGCAGGTGAGCAAGCCGATGCCCGCAGCCTCGGCTGGAAATAGAGCCAAACTCATGCCAGGGCATTTTGCTTTTTAATTTCAGATATATAGTGGATTCCCTTGACTATAATTCACTATATACGACATATAATTTGCTAAATATCGTTTACGTGCTATATATCGTGAATTTCTTTTGCCGGCACAGGGAATGGGGCATATATATTGAGTTGGCATGCATTCCGCGAAGGCTACATAACCCGCCAGCAGCTTTTGGACGCCACGACTCTGCCAAAGGCTCTCATGAAGCGCTACTGCCTCACCGCCGGAAATGGTAAATTTCCTCGCCGCCATCAATAACCGTATTCTTTTTATTTTACCTGCTTTGGAAAAGAGAGAATTTCTCACGGTGTATAGCGGCATTACGATATTTGGCAAATTTTTAGTTTTATTTGACGAATCGCCGTATCAGTCCTCCGATAACGCCCCGTAGACAAAGGCAAAAATGTTGCCCAGCGTCTACTCGGAACGGTGGTGCCTTGAGTTGCTCACACTGGCACGGTGCTTGCCCGTATGAAGCAACGTGGCCGGAAGTCATCGGCCATGACGAACCAGATGGAACTGTTGTTGGACATAGGAGGCTAACAGATGGCGAAGTTCATTTCCACTGATGAAGCAGTCCAGATGATCAAATCCGGAGATTGGGCGTTGAGATCATTTCTCAGCCCAACTTCTCGATTGTGAGTTGTCAATTGTTCCAAGCAAGTCTATCTAATTGTCGGCCTTGCCGGGAAAGGAGCCTGGATTATGAGAGCCTACTGTCAGCACCGGTTAAACGCCTTGCACGTTTACTGCCGATTGTGTGCTTTCCTGCCTTGCTCCTTTGCACTGAAGATTGCTGTAATATGGAAGAGTACTGGAATTTACCGTTTAATTTATCATTCTGTTTCCAGTTGATCCTGGACAGCAATTCCACCTTCACTTGCGATTGTTGCAACCAACTCAGCTTTCGTCATTCCCTTTTCTCCTCAAAGATTAGATGATGAAAACCGATTAGTTTAAGCGGGTCCCGCTGTTCATCGAAAAGAGCCATGTAATTACTGCGCCGTGGGTTTCACTTTCCTGAACGAGAATTCCTTCGATCCTGGAAGGGTGACGTGAATAATCTGGTTATCCAGGCTTCCAACAATTACTCCACCGTTCTGGGTGTGCAGCCTGAGTTCGTTGCCTTTAACATGCCATGAAAAGGCGACCTCGTCATCACCAACCTTCCAGACTCCAGTCCCTGTTTCTTTCAATTCCATCGTGGCTTCACTGCGGTGAGAGGAATCCTTGATTTCGGCAATATAGGTCCCAACGTGCTGGGTCCCTGAACCGCAACCGGCCGCGGCGGTGAAAAGAAAGAGACTGAATAACACCAGCAGCAAAAAAACCGGAGGTCGTATCGTTTTTCGCATAAAGAACCCTTCACGATTCCACAGTTGTAATTCCGCTACCTGGGCCAATAAACGATTTGAATTTGTTCAAAAGCCCCGGTCTGTCGAAGCAGTAAATCTGGACTGAAAAAACCAGCATTAGTGCATTTTCCAGGACCTTTTTCCAGCCGATAGGTTCACCAACCGTGTCGTAGCACCCACAGGTGATCGGAGCGCCCCAGTACATGTTGATCAGGACCATTACGTCGAACATTATCAGAAGCAGTCCGATCAATATTGTCGATGAACGCGACTTGAAACCGATGATCAAAAAAAGGCCGGTGACGAGTTCAATCCACGGCAGTATTAGGGCTCCCAGGTTTAGGAACATATAGGGAATCAGCCGGTAATTAGCTATTGCTTCGGCAAATTGAGCGGGATATGGAATTTTGCTCAAACTTGCGTAGATGAAGAAATAACCCAGGTAGATCCTGAGCGCAAAAGAGAGATACTCACTTGTTAACACTCGTTTAACAAAAGACTGGATCATTCCGAAGCCTCTTTTTCGACCGGATAGCCATTAGCTTCCCAGGCCGGCAAACCGCCATCCAGGACCTTAACATTCCTATACCCCCGTAGCAGCAATTTGTCCGCAATTTCCAGGTCATAAGGTCTGCTTATGGTATTCCCGTAAACCACTATCTTTTTGTCTTTGTCTTCCTCGGAGAAACTCATCAGGTAGACGAAATCGAAAAGGGCCTTCGTCATATTGATTGCGCCCTTTATGTGCCGCTGCTGGTAGAAATTGCCGGCCATAGCATCGACAATCAAAGTTTGTCCCTGCCGGTAATCTTGCATTGCCGCAGAGGCGCTGATCGAAGGAACTGCCTCGGGACGCTTGGGGATAAGTGGAATTCCAGAAGGATTTGAGAAGTTAAAGGTTAGCGCCAGGAGCACGCTTACCCCGATGATAAGCACAAAATCGAACCAGTGCACTCGGGAGGACCTGATTACCGCATCGGCCTCTTGCTTGATGATTTCCTGGTCTCTCAAGAGCCAGCCGCGCACCTGCCGCACTAAATTCTTGAGAAGATCAGGGTGATCTCTCAGGAGGCGGTCAAATTGCTCCTTGGTGATTACAATGAGGTGGGCTTCCTCAACACTTATTGCATTAGTGGTACGAGTCTCGCCCGTCAAAAGGGCCACCTCGCCGAAGTGTTCGCCCGGTCCGCACACGTGGAGCTGCCTCTCGATCCCGTCCTCGCGCCTGGCTAAAATCCTAACTCGACCGGAACTAATAATATAGAAAGCATCCGGCGCGTCCCCTTCTTTGAAAATGACCTCGTCAGGCCCCACAACCCTGCTCTTAACTGTTCGGGCAAGCTCGTCGAGCTCTTCAGGGGGCAAATCCCGAAGAACGGAATTCTTCAGCAAAGTCCTTAAATTTTCGGATTCCATACAGCTCATTGCCACTGTTGTTTTACTGTTATTTTTATTTCTCCATAGCTTCCAACTGATTTACAAATTTCACCTGCTTCACAAACGCGTCGACGTCCGAGATTACTCCTGTGTGATTGAAGAGCACTTTGGCGTCCTCAGTCGAAACGACCATAGTGGTTGGAGTGGCTCGAACACTCATGGAACGCGCAATCTCACGGTTTTCGTCGAGCAGAATCGGGAAGGGCGTCTTGAACTGTTTCTTGAATGTCTCCACACCGGTTTTGTCATCGGCGACTGCTATTGCAATAACCTTTACGTCGGCTAAGCCTGAGTCTGCCTGGATCATTTTGTAGATGTCATTCATTATGGGGGCGTTGGCTTGGCAGTGCGGGCAGCGCGCACTCATGAACTCGATAACGACGATCTTCGCCCTTATGTCACTGACTTTAAACGGCTTCATCGCGTCCAGACCAAGATATGTCTGCGTCTGCTCAGAATCAAGGGGTGGGAGGGTGAAGTTAATAGGCGACTCTTTTTCACCAAGGTCGGCGCAAAAAGCACCGCTGGACTGAAAAAAAATGGACATACAGGCAACAATTAGAAAAACTCTAATCCATCCCGGCTTTTTCATTTCTTCTCTCCATCAGATACCGACTCTGTAGTGTATTCCCCCTTAGTTGGGATTGTGAAGAATTACCAAAGGGGGCTTTGAATTCCTTAAGAAATCGGCTCCCATGCGTGCGTCGTTAATCCTTCTATGAAAGGCAGGCTATTGACCAGGCGCCTGCCTTCTAACAAGGATCAAGCTGCATATTCCACCACCCTTGCAATACCCCAAAACAGTCCAGCTCTCAGATCCGAATTGCGTATGTCCGCCCAGCAATCAGGGCAGGAGCTAAGGAACAACATGTTTTCAGGCGTAGGCCGCCCGCAGCAACCGCACTCTTTCATGGCGTTCTCCTTTGCTAGTTAAAAAAATCGTCTTTTACCACTATCCACTCCCGGCAGCACATCCTGGAGGGAGGAGGACGGAAAGCCGTCCCCCTACTCTGTCTTACGAAGCGATGCTTGAGCTGTTAGAATCCGGGACTACCCATCGGCTCGGGGGCCCGTCTGGATGAATCTCGGTCTCGTGCGGTGCAAGGAGCCGGGCGGGCATCGATATAGTCGGTGTACGCGGGCGACTCAATACCACAAGGATACGGGGTCCCTGTAAAAAAATGGCCGGGGTTGTCTGCATCTTTGGCGCTCACGTTCCCGCCGGCTGCGCTGATTGAAACCAGGGCGAACGCCATGGCCAACACTACCAAACCGCTCACAATCCATTTCGTCACTTTCATCACTTTCTCCTTTTCTTATAATTGGTTTTCTGCTTTTAAGTTCCGCAGTTGCTGG
>JBEKPW010000041.1:0-42669 GCA_049520315.1 Syntrophobacteraceae bacterium | reverse complement strand
CCCTTCGAGCCGCCTCCGACGGGTCACGGTTGGACCCATTCTCGGCGGCTCTCCGGAGCCTGGAAAACTGAAACATGAGGGGCAGAAAAAACAAAAAATGCTTGCACGTGTCACCCATATCAACAGTGAGCAGAAAAAGCCTTCAAACGAAAATCCCCCCCGCCACACTTAGAAAAGGGGGGGAAATACGAAAAACATTAAATTTGCGACACAGTCTCACAAGCCGGAATGACGGCCTGAGTACTCAGGACTTATGTAGCGGATTTCCAACTCAGGGGGCCAGCTTATACCAGGCAACCTATCACATCTTGAACGCAATTCTTCATGATGCTCGCCTCACCCACGAAGCATCAAAATAGGGCTATTTTGTAGGTAACAAGGTCTGATCTCGATGTTCATCATCCATTATTGCAATCCATGCTCATTCGGAAACAACAGATGGGACGCCAGCAGTTTGAGATTCGGATTCTTCGACGTAAAAAAAGGGCCGGCAGGCAGACTTCCCCTCAAAGCAAAACGCTGTCCAGAGGAGGGACTCCTTAATTGATTTCAGGGGGAATTTTCTTTTTTCACCCGAAGCATCATCGTTATAACGAGATTCCTGTTGTAACAGAAGGTGGCACGTATTCTCCACCTGACCGCTTCACTGTGACCGCTATAGCTCCTTGTGAATTAAGAATCTCTCGCATGGACGCAAGTATTTGTCAATTTTTGGATGGAAAAGTTGAGCCTGCCTCTCCGACGCCATTCGCACCAGCATCTCTCGGTGACCATATGTTACGTCATATAAGCCCGAATCCCAGACCCAGGGCAATTCCGAGGAGCATGACGGCAACCAGGACCTGAATGGCGCGCATGGTGAGCTTCTTCATGTAGCGGGCGCCAATGAAAGCGCCGAGGAACGCCGAGGCGGTCGCCGCAGCGAGCAAAGGCAGGTTTTCAGCGCCTCCCGCCCCGGAGAAATGAGAGCCATAGACACTGAGACGGGTGAAGTCCACAAGGCAGGCTATTACAACTCCTGTGGCGATATATCTTTCTTGAGACAACCCCGTCTTCAGGAGAAATGTGCTTCTCAATGCCCCCTGATGACCTGAAAGCCCTCCAAAGAACCCGCTCAAGACGCCGCCAAGAGGAAGGTATTTCCTGTCAAAGGAGATTTTGGCAAGTGCGGGAACGAACTCGACTATCGAAAAGACCACCAGCAGCAAAGCGATCACTACCTTTACGGGGGTAACCTCGAAGGACTTTCCAAAAAGCTCGAAAACTGACAGGGGCTTTAGCCCTGATAAAAGAATGAGGGTCTTTGCCCCGAGAAAGGCAAAGATGACGGCAGGGACCCCGAACCTGAGCACAACCCCCTTGTCTGCGTACTTCCCAACGAGCACGAGCTTAAAGAGATTGTTTAAAAAGTGCACGATCGCCGTGAGGGCAATAGCCACTTCTACAGTGAAAAAGACCGCGAATACCGGCATGAGAATAGTCCCGAGACCAAAACCCGAAAAGAGGGTCAGCCCGGAAGCGATCAGAGCTGCAAGACAGATGACGAAGTAGACCATTGCAACCTTTCCTGAAGTCTGGCGAACCGTAAGAATTCAGTCTTTGGGACACTATTGGGTGACAGCTAAAAACCTTTACCGGCATGAACCTTGAGTTCTTATTCCGACCTATGCAAGTAAGTACTAGGAGCCTTCCAGGCCAAAGGTTATCTTTTTTTCTCCAGTCATGCACATGTCAAGACCGATTGAACATATTGTGGTCAGTCCTTTTTTCTCAACGGCGGCGGCCGTCGCTTTCTGTGCCTCCAGCATCATTTTTGCGCCGCGTGTCACCATTGCCTTGCCTTCAGGCGTTGAGTTCCCGGTCATCATGTTTTCGCCTTTGGTCACCATGTTATAGCCGTCCGTCATCATCTTTTCGGCCGCCGTGAACTCTGCGTCTTTCATTCCTTTCTTAGCCACTGTATCCATTATCATTTTGTTTCCATCCATCATCTTCTTTGCGCCTTCCACTATCGCCTTCTGACCTTCCATGGTTCCCTGGTCACTTTCCGCAGCTTGTAAATATCCAGCTACAGCGAAAATGCCGATTGACAGAAAAACGATTAATGAAGTTGCGAGATACCTGCTGCGATTATTCATAGTAATATCTCCTCTTTTAATTTGATGCGAAACCGTAGCTTTATGCCAGCACTCTTTTAAAGATAATACAACCTTCAAACTCGAGGCTCAACGAGGAGGGGGGAATGATTTTTCTGTTTCAGGAGAAGGTATCGCAGGTTCAACCTCCTCTTAGAGGAATCAAATACTTACCAAGGCTGGACTTTTGCCGTTGCCCCCTCCTGGATGGTGAGGTGAACCAAACAGGAGCAAGGAGCAAGTAGCAAGGAGCAGGGAGCAAAAGCGGCAACCCTTACGGGCGGGATAAACCCCGCCCATATGGCATTGTCGCGCGGTTCTTTCGGGAGGGCTTTATGCCCTCCCGAAGCCCCCGATTTGAACGCAAATCCGTATTAGTTACGCACAAGCTCCAGTGCTACACATCAGCAAATGCCGTCAAGATTGCATCCTTATAACCAGCTTTTGCAAACAGATCCGGGGCGAGCTTCTTGGCCTTCCAGAACTCGGGGTCATGTGAAGGAACAACCTCGGTACCCATCATTGACAGGACCTTGAATATGGTGAGCGCCTCTACGGCTCGAGGGACGTCCCAGGCCAGGCCGGGAGGTATGGCGTCGAGCATGTTTTCCATGGTGTACATCGCATCGGCGCAGAGAACCAGTTGTTTTCCATCGTATGTCTTGACAGCCAGCGACTGGTGCCCTTCCGTATGGCCTGGAGTTGGGAAAGCAATCACAGTCCCGTCGTCAAATAAGTCGAAGATACCGTTGAGCGGCTTGATGTTAAGCTGGCTCATTACCTTGAAGTCGTCGGGGATGTAGGCCGTTTTCTTCCCGGAAGCCACAGCGTTCTTGATTGTTTCAATTTCCTTGGCCTGCAGATAAATAGGAACGTCCATGCCCGTGAAGTTGTCGATGGCCCCGGCATGATCCAGGTGTCCGTGGCTGAGAACCACGGCTTTGAGCTTCTGAGGCGACAGCCCCAGTTTCTTTAACTGAACTTTGAACTCCTCGTAGTCATGCATGACGGGATAGTAGGCGCCCGTTACCGCCTCGCCCCAGTAGCCGACGGGGTCCTTTGCGCACATGGCGTTGTTTCCAGTGTCAAAGGCTATCCACTCGTCACCATGCCTCAGTACGAAGAAAGTCACGGGGATGTTCATGGGCGTTCCTACACGGGTATCCTTCAACATGTACTGAGTCTGGGTCTTCAAAATTCCGCAGACAAACGGGTAAGCCTTTACTCCCCTGGCTGGATTAGTTGCAGACTTTTTCTTTTTGGCCTGTGCGCCGGGCGCAAAACTCAGAGCACCGACGGAAGCAACACCGGCCCCTAGCGCCGCAAATCTTAGCAGGTTCCTACGGGAAATCTCATTTGACATGGATCGGGCTCCTTTCGATGTTTAATCGGGATTTGAATAGATGGCCCCGCCAGTTACAGGCGACAAAGTTATTCGTCGTGACACACCACCTCCTCCAGGTTTGAGTCAAACCTCAATGTCCACCGCCGTTCAGCTTCCCGCAGTCGTAGCGCAGTTGGTCTCTGAAATCCGGATGCGCGATCTCGATCAGGGCCTGGCACCTCTGCCTGAGTGTCTTGCCGCGAAGGGCTGCGATTCCGAATTCGGTTGCCACATAGTCCACATCGTAGCGTGAGGTGGTGACCGACTGGCCGGGCTGGAAGCAGGCAACTATCCGCGATTGAGTCCCCCTGGCCGCCGTGGACGGCAGGGCGATGATGCTCCTGCCTCCTTTTGAGCGCGACGCGCCTCTCACAAAGTCCACCTGGCCGCCGACCCCGCTATACTGCATCGAACCCAGGGCAGTCGCGGCTATCTGCCCCATTGAATCCACGGCCAGTGCCGAGTTGATCGAAACCATGTTGTCATTTTGGGCGATTCGGAACGGATCGTTAACGAAATCCACCGGGTAGGCTTCGATCATGGTGTTGTCGTTGAGCCACTCGTAAAAAGCAGAAGTCCCCATGGCAAAGGTAATTACAATCTTGCCGGGCAGAAAAGTTTTCCTGCGGCAGGTGATAACTCCCGAGTTTACAAGGTGCATGGCGCCATCCGAGATCATCTCGGAGTGGATGCCGAGATCATTTTTTTCTCCGAGGTAGCTTAAGACTGCGTCCGGAAGGGCGCCTATGCCAAGTTGAAGGCAATCTCCGTCCTTTATGAGGCTCGCCACATGGCCGCCGATCGCCTTTTCGATTTCCCCCAGCTTAGGGGGGGCAAGTTCGATGAGAGGTTCCGCCGTAGGGACGAAGTAATCGATGTCCGTCGCATGCAGGCATGAATCTCCGCCCACCCTGGGCATTTTGGGATTGACGGCGGCTATCACTGTTTTAGCGCTTAAAGCCGCCTGCTTAGTGTAATCCACCGAAATGCCCAGGCAAAAGAAACCGAGTTTGTCAGGGGGTGAAACAGCTATGAGCGCCACATCCACCGGCAGTATTTCATCCCTGAACAGTCTAGGAATTTCGCTGAAAAAGCAGGGGGTGAAGTCGCCGCGCCCGTCATTGACCGCCTTGCGGGTCGATGCCCCTACAAACAGGGAGTTGTGGCGGAAAGACCCGGCATATTCCGGAAGGCAGTAGCGCGCGCTTCCCATGGCTACCATATGGACAATTTCGACCCGCTCGAGTTGATCCGCCCGGTCAACCATTGCCTCGACCAGAGACTGCGGTTCGCCGCAGGCGTGAGCGTTCACCACCCGGTCACCGGATTTGATTGCTTTTACGGCTTCCGAAGCGGTTGTCAAATGTTGATCGTAGTGATCATGCCACTTCATGAGGATTCCTCCCCTCAAAGAATTCTTTAATCTTTAGAGCAACAACTGTTGCCAGCTCATTTTCAGAAATCGATTCCAAGTCGACAATCTGCCCGCTCACGACAATCCATTCCAGCGCCAGACTTCGTGTTTCCGGCCGATCGGCACAGGCCACCGGGCACCCGCAAACCAGAATGCCCAACTCCCACTTTTCCGTGCTGCAGCCGACATCTAAGGAGAAATCCCCCGCGAGCTTTCTTTTCAGTTCATCAACGAACCTCGATCGCTCTATGTGAGGATTGCATCCGCCGCAGTACTTGAGGCCTATCCTTTTCATCAACCAGGACCCACGCCTTTTCTCAACTCGATGGTCCCGTACATCAGGCTTCCCTCCGTACAAGCCAATTATTCCTTTATCCCGGCCAGTTCTTTTGCGAGATTCTTTTTTTGCTCGAGATTGCCCTGGCGGGAGATCATGATCCTCTGGGCCTGAGGTGAACCGGCCCCGTGCATCGATTCCGTCCGGTAGCCAACAGCCGCGGTTCCCAACGTGATGTTCTCGATGAGCCTCAGGATTCGCATCCTGTGTTCGGTCGGAACCGAAGCTACGCCACGGAAATATTTCTCGACCACCTTGCCGATTTCCGGATGCTTCAAGTCTTTCTCGGAGGCCATGGTGACCATGAGCCCGCCAGCGATATCCTCGGCCAGGCGCGCAATTTCATACGGAAAACGGGTAACGTTCTGCTTACAGACGTTTGCCAGCAGCATGTTAATCAGGTAGTTTCCCGAGGCCGTCTTGTTGCCTTCCGCTGAACAGGCTATACCGCAGGCATACAGGGTCTCATTTAGGTGCATCATTTCGATGAGCTTGTCTTTGATATGGGAGGCCTTCATTGCTCCGTTATAGTCCGCAGCCAGAGCCGCTGCGCCGATCAGCACGTCGCCGACGCCCACCTTGCAGCCGCCATAGCTCTGGCGGTGGTATCCGGCGAAACGCTCGACGAGGGGGCCGCTGAACTCATACTCTCCAGCCATCAAAACATTTTCCCACGGGATGAAAACATCGTCGAAAACCATCAGGGCTTCATGTCCTCCGTACTGCCTGTTGCCGACATCTATCGGGCTGCCTTCCAATTTGCGGGTATCGCAGGACTGGCGGCCGTAAATGTATGAGATGCCGGCCGCATCGGCCGGAGCAACGAAGGAGACAGCGTAATCGGCATCCTCTTTGGCCATGGTCATCGTGGGCATCACCAGAATCCAGTGCGAGTTGATCGCCCCGGTCTGGTGCGCTTTTGCACCACGCACGATAATGCCGTCCGATTTCCTCTGTGCAATGCGCACGAAGAGATCGGGATCTGCCTGTTTATGGGGAGGCAGTCCGCGGTCGCCCTTCGGGTCGGTCATGGCGCCGTCCACCGTCAGATCTTGTTCCTGCATCATCAGGAGGAACTTATTGAAGCGCTCATGGTATTTCGTGCCCAGCTTCCGGTCCATCTCGAAGGTGACACTGTCCACGGCGTTGATCGCGTCCATTCCGACACACCTCTGGAAGCATGCTCCCGACTTCTGCCCCAGAAGGCGCTGCATTTTCACCTTGCTGACCAGATCGCCGGTGCTCCTGTGCAGATGGCAGAACCGATTGACCCGGTTGCCGGTCAGATGGGAAGTTGCAGTCATGAGGTCTTCATACTGGGGGTCCTGCGCAAGAGAATATGTGAGTTTCACAGAGTTCATCGAAGGCCGGATGATCGGATGATCGACCGGGTTTTTCACGATCTCACCCAGTAAGTAGACCTTCATATTCAATTTGCGTAGACTCTCTTCGTACTGTTCACCTGTCATAAGCGGCATTTTTTTCTCCTTACTTTTCAATCGGGCTCACATTGGGTTGAGCAACTGAGCCGGCACTCGAGGCTGATTCGAGCGCATATTTATTCAGCCGATATTTTCGCATTGAAAACGGGGTCCTGGGCCTTGTCGTATATATTCCATCTGCGGAAGAAATCCCTGCCGTAGATCAGGAAGCACATGACGATCCCCACTCCAAACGCATAAGCCGCCCCACGGGAGACGAGCACAGCGCCCACTACTCCGGCCACTCCCAGATCGTTGAACGTCCTGGCCTTCAGGATCCCGACCCTTACGGCCACATAGCCCTGGATCAGCATGGTCAGGGAGAGTGCTATGGGCAGGATCGGCTTTACCAGGGTTACTATCGGAGCGAGAAAGTATCCGGTAAAGGTACCCAGGCGGAAGGACGCCATACCGCCGAAAAGGCTGTCCATCGCCTCCCTGCCATGCTTGTACCGCTCGCACTCCACCACCTGCATGGCCGCCCACATCGGACCGCACATGGACGCATCCGGCCCCAGCATCGACATGGTTATGTTTCTAAGGCCGACGATCATGTTGTTGCGGTTTGCGTCGAAATGGACGTCTTCGTCGCCCTGGCGAAATTCCCGCGCTTCATCGACGAGCGCTTCCGCCTGAATCAGTTCGCCGAAAAGAACGATGTAGGTTGCAAAGACCAGAGGAACGGCCGCTACGTAGAGACTAAATGCCGGAAACCCGATTTTGGACGAAAAGGGGGTCCACTCAGTAAAAAGGGAGACAAAATGCGGGCTGGTAAATCCCCACTCAAGGGAAGGCCACGGGAGTTCCCGGAAAATCGGCGCAATGAATATGGCAAGCACCAAAGCAGGCAGAAGCCCAAGGTCCGATAAGTAGCCCAATACCTTATTTTTCTTGCGCAACGTTTTGAAAAAATTCGAGAAAAGAATGAAGAACGCAAAACCGATTGCGATCGTGATCGTCCAGGGATAATGATCGAAGCGGCCACCCGCTTCAAAAACCAGCCTTACGGCCGCGACTCCTGCGCCGAGCAGAATGCCCGCCTTCAGGGCATCCGGGACAAGATCGACGAACCTCTTCGCCAGTCCGGTGGCCCCCAGAAGCAGCGAAAGCAACCCCAGCTCGAACTCGAAGGCTATTAACGCATGCATTCGCGGGACGCCTTCAGGGTACGTTTTGAGCCATGCAAGCAGCAGAGGGATAGCCGGGGTGATCCATCCCGGCACGACCGGGTCCCCCAGGTGAGAATGCCACAGATAGAGAAAGCCGTTCAGCATAACGATGGTCAAGGCAATTTCGAACGGCATTCCCAGGTATTCGGTCAGAACGGGTATGATCCCGAGACACACAGCGCACATGATCAGACCCTGAATATAATCCGCCGTCTCGAAACGATAATGGATGAACGGCAGCCTCAGTTGAAAAGGTCCCAGAGGGACATAGGGCTGCCTTGCGCCAGGCTCGCGTTTAAAAACAGGGCCTAACAAGCTCATCGAACTCTCCTTCCCGGTTGATTGTTGGTTGATGGAAACGCTTCGAGTTTGGTTTTTTGTGGTACATCTTTAAGGAGCAATAAGAATGCCAGGGGAGGAAAAGAATAAATCGGAGAAAATCCGTTTGGTCAGTTCCAGCCCAAGCAGCAGTAATAATAGCCTTATTTTCGGTTTAGAAAAGGGTTTTCCGGAGATGAAAAATCGGAGGGTAGTGCAGTTTTGCACAGCATTTGAAGTGCGGGTCTGCACAAAGCAGGGAATGTTGTTATTTTCATGCATATTTGCTATAAAGGCGCCAAGCGGGGTAATTTTCTTCGAGTATTATCGTTACCTCCGCTCTTCCTGACTTTCTTCTTGCCTGCAAGGACCGTCGATGATCCGGATCAAGGACCTCCTGAACGAAGAAGGAAAAAAAGTCGCAAGCTCCGGTGGGACGGCTATTTATCTTACAGATGGTTCGGCTTTTACTCTGGGTGTGAATAAGGATTACGAGAAACTGACCGAAATTGAGGAGCGGGAAGTCATCGGCCGGAATATGCATGCCCTCGAAGAGGACCGTTTTTTTGACCGGTCCGTTACTTTGCTCGTCCTCAAAAACAAAGCCCCCATGACCATACCGCAAAGAATCCTTCGCACATCAAAAAAGGTGGTTGTGACCGGAAATCCCATATTCAATCAGGCCGGGGACGTTATCTATGTCGTAACCTCGGTCTACCCCGAGGAACTTTGCAATGAGCACCCTCAGCACGGGGAGCATCCGTCGCCTTCTTTCACCGCCATGGACAATATGGTTGCGGCGAGCAAGATCATGCAGAAGGTCTTTCTGCGTGCCGTGCAAGTAGCGGCAATGGATGCGACCGTCCTGATTCTGGGAGAATCCGGGGTGGGTAAAGGAGTCCTGTCCACAGTAATTCATCAGTTCAGCCCCAGAAGAAGCAAGCCCTTTGTTAAAGTCAACATGACGGCCATCCCCGAGGACCTGTTCGAATCGGAATTGTTCGGATATCGGGGAGGCTCATTCACAGGGGCCCTCAAGGCCGGCAAACCGGGCTTCTTGCAGGCAGCCGCCGGAGGGACTCTTTTCCTCGATGAGATCAGCGAGGTTTCGCCAAGAGGCCAGGCCAAGCTGCTCAAAGTTATCGAAGAAAAAGAAATCTACCGCGTTGGGAGCACCATTCCCGAGCAAGTGGACGTGAGATTTGTCGCCGCATCGAATCGCAGCTTGAAGGACCTGGTTGCAGAGGGCAAATTCCGTGAAGACCTTTATTATCGGCTGAACGTGGTCCCTATTCACATCCCGCCCCTTAGGGAGCGACCGGAAGATATTTTCGCACTGGCGAACCACGCCCTGAAAAATTTGTCAAACCGCTACAACATACACAAAATCCTGACCCCGTCTGCAGTGCTGGCGCTAACGGATTACGACTGGCCGGGAAATGTGCGTGAACTGCACAACGTAATGGAACGGCTGGTTATATTATGTGGCGATACCAGGATTACCAGTGAACATGTACTTGATGAACTGGGTATGGCATTGCCGTCTGACGAGAAAGTTCCCTTTGTTTTGCAGGGAGACTATAAGTGCGCTGTGGATTGCTTTGAAAAAAAGATCCTTGCCCAGGTGATGGAACAGTACAATGGGAATCTTTATCAAGCTTCTGCTGCGCTGGGAATGCATCGGACCACCCTGTTGAGAAAGCTTCGCAAATACAAGCTGGGTTTTAAAAAGAATGGGCTGGTGGGGTGAGGGGGTTGAGCTAGGGCAGTAGGCTGAAGGGGTTTAGGCTGAAGGCTGAAGGGGTTTAGGGTAAAGGCTGATAGCGGTCGGTCGAAGGTAAATATGGACCGGAGGGCAACATGTTCAAACTGCGTAACAATGCGATCAATTACATTTCAAGGCGCTCCGGTTGCATAACATTAGACATGCAACTGGAACCGGCCATGGGCGGGTGAGCCAGTTGCGCAAAACACGTAACTGGAAGTTACGTGCCAAGGGTTTTCATCGGCGAGCCGGTTGAGAGGGACAGATATCTCACGGCCGAGATGGACGGCATTAAAATATTTTACCACCCCAGTGTGCAAATCAAGGCCGGCTTTTCAGAAATCCAGATTAAAGTAAGAAGATTCTTATTCCTGGCCTGGTTGGAAATTGAGGGAGCAAAAGCCATTCCCGTCTACAGCGAATGAAAGGATTAACAGCAGGGAGCAGGGAGCGGGGAGCGGGAAGATTTTGACAGGATTAACAGGATTCAAGATGGATAAATATCATCTTATAGGTAGTTCTGCATGAGCATTCAAGTTACATAATAATTGATTCCAGATGCCCATCAATTCTTCGAAAAGACATCTATAATCACTTCTCAACGATTTTTTCTGCTATTACAATATTTGTTCTTGACTTTGTTTGATATCCATAGTTGGAATTGGAGTTGTGACAGGTGCATAACTTCAGAAATTGAGGACGGTAAATTCTTGCGGGGCATGGTCAGGGGGCGAGGACTGCTCCAAATGATCTGTTAGCTGGGCCTGTTTCTCCATATTTTAGAAGGAAATAACACATGATGATAAATAGGACGCTAAAAATCGCTCTCATAGTGATTTCCTTAGCAATCGCCAGCTTTTTAGTTCCATACCTGAGGCTCAAACTCGGCAAAAACATTATGGATTACCTCAACGCGATTGGTTCTGTAGTGTGCGGAGTTTTTATTTTGGTTGTGAGTTATGGAAAAGGCAGAAGAATTGAAACAGGGCGACTAGGATCCAAGTTTCTTCGCATATCGGGGATAGTGCTGGTGTTACTTGGTGCATTCCTTCTGATAATGAAGGTGTTCGCAATCTATTAATACCCCAAGATCGGGATCGCATTCTATATCCCACCCCCCAGCTTTTTCAGGTACCATGACGAAGAATTCAAAAGAAGTCCTTTTTCAAGTCTTGCCCTCGTTTCACATTTTGCGTTCAAGATTGATGCAACAGGAACGGGGGAAGGATTAATTGGAAATACCAATGGCGCCAGCGGAGCAGGGTTTTCAGGCAGACTTTTCCTCCACCCCGCCGAGCGTTGGGTGATTCGGAGTTCCAGCGACCGGGGTACCCGGGAGGGCGTGGCTTGCCGGTCCGCCGTCGACACTTCGCATGGGGATCCTGCTGGCCGGAGGTTGTGAGAAGCGTTCGATTTTGCCGTACATCAGTTTTAAGATCCATCCGGCCTTTCGGCGCAGCATCTGCAATAGTCCCCACATGCCGTAAAACTGCAAACCGGCGTCGTAAAAATGAGTCCTTAAAGCCCTGATCAGACGGAGTCTGAATTTTTTCCATCGTGACAGATTCTGTTGGGCGAACCTCGTAAGGGGAGCTTCGAGGTTGGGCCGCGAGATGGCGCTTTTGGAGATCACCAGGGCCTTCGGCACGCGCAGGAGGTTGAAGAAGAAGAAATAGGCGGCCAGCAAATTGAGCTGCCTGATCCAAGGGCGGGTGCTCGAGGTGGCAATCGTGTAAGTGGCACTCCACAACACCGGTTCGATCGGGACTCCGCCGACACTCTTGAACGCAAGCCCGGAATCGAAGCACTCCCGGTATAACTTCGAACCGGGAGAAGGCAACAGAAGAGTCACCGAGACCCAGATAGCGCCAGCCTTTCGCAGGAAATGCAGTTGGTTGAGTAAGCCGTGGTTGCCGCGCCATGAAATAAGCGGTTGCCGGTCGTGGTGAATGAGCATAGGCATAGGGTAGATGCCGTTTTGGCGCAGTATGGAAAAAGCCTCGGCAGTACGGTCGCCGGTTTGGCCTTTTTTCACCAGGGCGCCGCTCAAGTCCTCCACGCCAAGCCAGAGCGTTCTAAGCCCTGTTTTGCGCAAAACCGGAAGCAGGTCCTTCATCCTGATGGTGTTGTGAATTGTTGCCTGGGTGTTCCAAGCGATTCTGAAGGAGTCCGCATCGACATAGCGCTCCAGCGCCTCTGCGGTCTTGCGCGTACGCTGTTCGTCGACGAAGAAGTTGTCGTCAGTCATGAAGAATCTTCCTATTCCATACCGGTAAGATATCTGACTGATCTCCTCGGCCACTCGCTCGCCGCTTTTGGCGCGAACCTGGCGCTGGTTGTAGGCGGGAATGGGACAGAATGAACAACTGAACCGGCAGCCCTGCGTCACGGGTATCGCTGCGAACCGGCAGCTCTTGCGGACCCGGTCGGCCTTGATTGGCTCGGCGGCCAGGATCTCCCGGCCGGAAGGGGGTTCGAGTATTCCGTATCCCAGGACAGGATCAGGCAATTCGTCAAGGTCGCCAAGCAGGCGCTGGATTCCGGTATCAACAAGTTCCTGTGTGACTCCCTTCCCATCGGTCTTTGGATAGACAAGCCCGGGGATTTCATCGAGCGCCCCCTGGTCGCGCGCACGCTGAAATGCCGACCTCATGGACTCATTGCCGGCGCGAAAGGACAGTATGGCCTCGAGCAGGCTCAGCAGCACATACTCTTCGCCCGTCACAGCAACATCGGCCCCCCATTGGTCATCAGGGTTGGCGCTGAATACGTCCCACGGCTCGTAAATCACCTTGGCGCCGCCGGCGATTATAAGCGGCCTGCGGGCGGGATCGATTCGACAGGCATCGCGTATCAGGTCCTCGCACCGGGCAAAGTGCATCGAGAGGCTGGAGACCATGAACAGGTCGGGGATCTTACCATCCAAGCGCATCAGGGTTGGCCGGAAATTCCTGTTCCATTGCTGGAGAACGATGCGTGTTTTGGGGAACCCGATATCGACCATCATGGACCCGATCGCCCGGACCCCGGCAGGGGCCATTGTTGTGTTAAGATAATTAAAAGGGAGCATCCGCGAGCGGTGATCGAAAGCGCAGGCGATAACTGATGAAAGGTCGTGCCGGGAGGCGATATTGCGCATCCTTTGCCTCAATCCGGTCATCTCGCCGGACCGAAGCAACTCATCGCCACAATCTCGACATGGAAGTTCCATAACCGATCTCCTCCGATACTCGCTGCGAAATCCGGCTTCAATATGTGGAAAAGCAGGAGATATTAATCTGAAGAACCCAAGCCGGACCGGCATCGTTTGAATTTGACTTTAAAATCCAGCATAGCAGAAAGCGATGAGAATGCAATAAATTGAGATTTAGGCCATTTGCCCACTCCGAAACGGGAATTGGTCCCCAAAGCCGCGTGTTTTGAATTGAGACACGGATGGACACGAATGGACACGGATAGAGGAGCGAAGCGGGGTGGATAAGCTCGAACAGGTTTTGGGAATGTTGAAAAAGATAAGCTTTCAACCGCATCGGTCCGCGATGAGTGAGCAGTGGACAGTTAATAGTGAACAGTGAACGGTGAAGAGTGAAGAGAGAGTAGAAAAAGCTTTCAAATTAAGATCCCCCCTACCTCCCTTTGGAAAGGGGGGGAACGGGCAGGAGGGCATAAAGCCCTCCCCTACAGAAGAACCGCGCAACAATGCCGGAGGAGCGAGGTTTATCCCTGCCCGCTCTTGAACGCAATTCTTCATGATGCTCACCTCACCCGCGAGGCATGAAAATGGCATTTTCCAGGTAACTTTTCTTAACCCATCACATTTTGAATGCAATCCGATGTGACATGAGCTGAGGGAAGCGGCGGCTTAAGAGACGGGTAGAAGAGGAATCAACTCACTCAAGATCGCAGGCGCCGAATCGATAGCCTTCCGGGCGGTCACGCTCAGCCCCTCTCCGTGATCGAAATCCGTTCCGGGAACGGTAATGAGCCAGGCGGGGGGCTCCCTGTTGAAAAGGTATCTGGAGTATGCGAGAAGGGCTGGAGGGTTGAGATGGTGACCCATGCCGGGAGAGGCGATTTTAGCAGAAGCAACCCGGCGGAACTGAACGCGCAGGTCATCGTCGTTGGGTGATTCAGGGAGAGCGCGCGTGTCTATGAATAAAACAGAGGTGATATTCTCCCGGCTGATGTCGAGAGCAAGTTCGGGCTCGAGTTGGTGGGAGTCGATCCGCTCAACCTCTAATCCCGCTTCAGTGAGCATCCGTTCGACGAGGTCACCCAAAACAAAGCCCGAACCGTCATCCCGGCGCAGGCTGTTTCCGTAGGCAAGAATCAGGACCATTATACCGGTTGCCGGATACTGAAAGCCGGATGCAGATATCCGTATTGGAGACCGGATTCCGGTTTCCATGTTTGAGGTGCATGGGGCGGGTTTTATTGTACCAAGTTGCGTTCAAGAGCGGGCGGGGATAAACCCCGCCCCTACACGGCATTGCCGCATGGTTCTTTTGCAGGGGAGGGCTTTATGCCCTCCCTAAGCACCTGATTTGAACGCAACTCCGAATTAGCACCCGCCCTGTCAAAGCGGCTCACTAGCAGCCTCTATAGGCAAACAGCTCACCACTTGCCAAAAGCAAATCTTAATCCCTTACCTTCTCCTCGACCAGGCCCCCCCTGTGATCGAACACCTGGACATGCAACGGCATGTGGCCGACCGCATGAGTGGCGCAGCTAAGGCATGGATCGTAGATCCTGATCCCATGTTCGACACGGTTCATCATGCCTTCAGTGATCTTTGTCTTGCCGGTCATATACGCCTGGGCGATCTGCTCAACGGTCTTATTGATGGCCCGGTTGTTGTTGCCGGTGGCCACGATCAAATTGGCCTTTGTCATTATGCCGTAGTCATCCACATGGTACTCGTGAATCAGTGTCCCGCGCGGGGCCTCCATGATTCCGATGCCTACGGGTTCGTTTGCGCCCGCGATGGCCCGAATATGCGGATCGAAAAGCTGCGGGTCTTCGATCAGTTCTTCGATCTTTTCGAGCGAGAACAGGAGTTCGATCAGGCGTGCATAGTGGGTATAGAAACTGCCCAGCACAGGCTTGCCGTGGTTGAGCCTTCGGAACTGGCGGATCTCCCGGTCGGCTCGAGGAGTGCCGGCAAAGTCGCATATGTTGATGCGCGCAAGCGGGCCGACTCGATAGAGACCGCCGCCGTTTCCATTTGCCGCCGGTTTATAGTAGGGAAACTTCATGTAGCTCCAGGGTTCGATGGCCTCTTCAATTATCTCCCGGTACCTGTCCGTGGGCAAGCCCGGTTCGATAATCCTGCCGTCTGAGTCCATAACCCGGAGCAGACCGTCGTAGTGCTCAAGACCGCCTTCAGGTGTAACCATGCCGATAAAGAGGCTTGGGAAATCGCCATAGATCCTGATCTCGTCTTTAAAGTTGTCGAGGTTGTCCTTGAGCAGGTTAACCGCGGCTTCGGCCGTATCGAACGCCTCAGGCAGACCCTGTCTGATCGTATCGATATGATCGGTGGAAAGCGATTCACGCACTCCACCGGGAACGGCCCAGGGCGGATGGACGGACTTGGCGCCAAGCATCCGGATGATATTCTGACCGAATGCCCGCAGCCTAACGCCTTTGACCGCAAGCTCAGGGAACTTCTGCACCAGTCCGACTATGTTGCGGATGGCCGGGTCGCTTTCCATTCCGAGCAGCAGGTCGGGCGCGCTCAAGTGGAAGAAGCTGAGCGCATGACTCTGCGTGTATTGAGCGTGATTGATCAAACGGCGCAGCTTATTTGCCGCCGGAGGAATCCTGGCGCCTAGAATGCCGTCGCAGGCTTTTGCGGATGCGAGCATATGACTGATCGGGCAAATACCGCAGATTCGCATAGTGATGCCCGGCATTTCCGGGAAAGTGCGCCCCACACAAAACTTTTCGAAGCCGCGGAACTCTACCACATGGAACTTCGCATCTGATACAAGCCCTGCGTCATCCAGTTGAATCGTTACCTTTCCGTGGCCCTCAATTCGAGTGATAGGTTCGATTGTTATAGTCTGTGCCATAGTCGTCCTTCTCTATGTATTCGAGGTTCCGTCGGGACGTATGACAAAATCATCGTCCTCCCAATAAATGGAGCTAGCCGAAGGTACGCATTTCAACTGGCAGCTCGAGCGGTTCGCCATTGAGTATTGCCGTGATGGCAGCCCAGATGCTATCAGGACTCGGTGGGCAGCCTGGCAGGTAGATATCTACCGGTATCACCTGGTGCAGCGGCACCACTTTGGGCAGCAGGATCGGCAGATCGCCCTGAGCGGGCGGGGCCGGTCCCGGGCCTGCATAGACCTCGTCCAGAATGTCCTGGAGCTTCAGCCGATTGCGCATGCCCGGGACATTTCCCGTAACCGCGCAGTCCCCGAAGGCAACGACCAGTTTACTTCGTTCCCTGATTTCACGGGCCAGATGCACGTTCTCGGAATTGCAGCAAGATCCCTCGACAAGCGTCACGTCAACACCGTCGGGAAACTTCTTGATATCGGCGACCGGGCTATAGACCAGGTCGACCAAAGCGAGGACATCCACGATCCGTTCATCCAGGTCCAACAGACTCATATGACAGCCGGCGCACCCGCCCAACCACGCGGTAGCCAGCCGAGGTTTGCTGTTCGTCGATGTTGCCATGCTACGCTTCTCCTCTTATCAGGACCAGTGATAAATCTTCTTTTCACGACCATCCAGAATCCAGGTAAGAAAGTCGTGCTGCTTAACCATTTCCGCCGCGCTCGAGCCCTTCTTGAAAAGGGCTCCGGTCGGGCAGACCTGGACGCATTTGCCGCAACCAGTACAGCTCCGGCTGGTCCCCCAAGGCTGATTCATACCCGCGATGACCCTTGACTGGATGCCGCGCCCGCCCATATCGAGCGTGTGTGCGCCTTCGACCTCATCGCACACCCGGTTGCACCGTCCGCACAGAACGCAGCGGTTATGGTCCATGACGTAGCGTTCGTGGCTGGCATCCATGGGTAAATCGGGACAAATGTAATCGTAGCGAACGTTTGTGACCCCGAGCTTTGCGGCCAGGGTCTGCAGTTCGCAGTGGCCGTTCTGGACGCAGACAGCGCAAATGTGATTGCGTTCGGCCAGAAGCAGTTCGATCATCATCTGCCGATATTTGAGCAACCTGTTGGTATGGGTGCGAATCACCATCCCCTCGGCAACGGGAGTCACGCACGAGGCAAACAACCTGGGGCTTCCTTCCATCTCGACGACGCACAGGCGGCACCCGCCACGCTCGCTCAGCCCCTTGAGATGGCAGAGGGTGGGAATGTCCATCCCCTGTTCCTGTATCGAACTAAGAAGCGAGGTGTTTGCCGGGGCGCTGACAAGCTTATCGTTAATCGTGAGTGTGACAACTGACATTTTGGCGCCTCCATTGGAGATTCATGCTAGTAGGATCATCATGCCACAGCGATTCTGAGCGGCTTCTCCGTAAATTGGCAGACTCCGGCCGGGCAGTGATGGTCTTTAATGTGCGACTCGTATTCGCCCCTGAAATAGCGGAGCGTGCTGTAGATGGGATTCGGACAGGTATTGCCAAGTCCGCAGAGGCTGGTCTCCTTCACCATCAGGCAAAGCTCCTCGAGCTTAGTCAGGTCTTCCATCGTCGCGCTTCCGTTCGTAACCTTGGTGAGAATCCGGTGCATCTGCACCGTTCCGCCCCGGCACGGGCCGCACTTACCGCAGCTCTCATCCATGCAGAATTCCATGAAGAACTTGGCCACGTCGGGCATGCAGCTCCGGTCGTCCATTACGATCAGACCGCCCGAACCCATGATCGATCCGAGCTTCTGAAGGGTTTCATAGTCTATCGGCGTATCCAGATATTCAGCCGGGATACATCCGCCCGAAGGGCCTCCGGTTTGGGCGGCCTTGAACGGACGCCCGCCCTGAATTCCCCCGCCTATGTCGTAGACGATTTCGCGCAAGGTGATCCCGATGGGAACTTCAATGAGGCCGGTGTTGTTGACTTTGCCGGCCAGGGCAAAAATCTTTGCGCCCTTGGTCTTGTCGGTGCCGAACGAAGCGTAGTATTCAGCGCCCTTGAGAATGATGCAGGTAATGTTTCCAAATGTCTCCACATTGTTGATCAGGGTCGGGCCGCCCCACAACCCCCGGTTTGCCGGATAAGGCGGGCGGGGCACCGGCTGCCCTCTTCGTCCCATGATCGACTGCATGAGCGCTGTTTCCTCGCCGCACACGAACGCGCCCGCGCCCATGCGGATATCGATGCGGAAATTGAAGTTGCTGTCCAGTATGCGGGAGCCGAGAAGGCCCTTGCGCTCCGCCTGCCGGATGGCCTTTTCCAAGCGTTTTGCCGCCAGAGGATATTCACCGCGCACATAGATAAAACCCTGGTCGGCGCCTACCGCGAAACCGGCTATGGCCATTCCTTCCAGTACGCGGTGGGGATCGGATTCCATCAGGGTGCGGTCCATGTAAGCCCCGGGGTCGCCTTCGTCGCCGTTTGCGACTACATACTTGCGATCACCCGGCGCTTTGCGGACCATGTTCCATTTGAGGCCGGTGGGAAAACCCGCGCCGCCTCGTCCTCGAAGACCGCTATTGACCATCGTGGTGCAGACTTCCTCGGCGGTCATTTCCCGCAGGGCCTGTGCTATAGCGGTGTAGCCGCCTCGAGCTGTGTAGCTCTCGATCTTCTCGGGGTCAAGCGTGCCGCTTTCGGCCAAAACCAGTTTTTTCTGTTTAGCAAAAAAAGGCCAGTCCGGCGCGATCTCCTTAGCATCGAGCTCGGGGACCGATGCTCCTTTCAAGTGCTTCGCGATTATCAGCTTAGCAAGCTCGCTGGTCACCCCTTCGTATATGACGTCCTGTTTTCCCTCGAACTGAACTGTCACCAAAGGGCCGCGGCTGCACGGGCCAAGACAGCCGGTGCCGACCGTTTCAATCTCGGTCTGAAGCCCCTCGGCCTCCACGGCTTTCTTCAAGGCGTCCTCAACTGCCAGCGCTCCGGAAGAAATACAGGGAGTACTGGCACAGACGAGCAGGCGGCAGCGGAATTGCTTTTGGCGGTCCAGTTCATTCTGGGCCATTTCCAAGAGTTCCATTCGGTCCATAACGCTGTATGCTCCTTGAGTTCTGAACGATTCACTGCGCTCAGCTTTGAAGATGAGCGAAATTCAGACTGTAACAGATTCCGCAACGGCTAGGCTGTGACAGTTTCCACCTGTGCAGCTTCGGTTTGGAAGGCCGTCCCGATGCTCCCGCCGGCAAGAACATATTTTAGCTTTTCAACTGTGGTTTCAGGGGTTTCTTTTCCGAGGACCTGGTTTTCGAATACGACGACCGGCGCAAGGCCGCAGCACCCAAGGCAACGGGTCGTGGTCAGGGCCAGCTCGCCGTCCGGCGTTGTGTGGCCCGGCTCAAGATTGTACTCTTTGGAAACCGCATCAACTATGTCGTTTGCCCGACCTACATAGCAGGCCGTTCCGAGACATACGATAGCGTTGTGTTTTCCCTGGGGTTTGAGTGAGAAGAAATGATAGAAGGTGGCCACTCCGTAGACCCAACTGAAAGGCAGCTTGAGCTGCCTGGCCACGTAGATCATCACCTCTTCGGAAAGATAGCCGAAGGCCTCCTGAGCCGAGATTAACACTTCTATCAAAGCGTCTTGCTTGAATTGCAGTCTTTTTAGAACGCGGTCGATGCCTTTGTAACGGGGGTCTCTCCCGTCGTCGGCATCCTTCTTTGGACTGGCTTCAGCCATAGCGTTTTCCTCCATTTGCCTCTACCAAGAGGGAGTAAGAAACGAGGCACCAACCAACAACAAGAATAAAAGTCATCACAGCAGCCACAAGCGCAGGATCTTATCGGCCTGCACTATTGAAAACGTCCTAAAACCGAGAAGCCATATTTTGGCACACGGGAGGGCGGGCAATTTGCGCCAAATTTCACACGTTGGCTGGCCGCCTCCGGCCTTTTCAAAGAGCATTTTGAAACCGAGGAATCAGCGCGAGAACCGTGTACAGACGCAAATTCGCTGCAAAATGCCCAGGTTCAGTCCTCTGCCGGGAATGTATAGAAACCGACATTCAGAGTCAAGAGATTTTTTTAACAAGCGGCCCAGGCCTGCATTTTATCAAAGGATTTCAAAATGTTTAGTCACACATAAGCGTTCGGCACCCGACTTGCGCGCGGACAGAGGCTTAGAGGCGGCTGAAAAATGTAGATTTGATAAGTATTTTAATTTACATGTTAATTCGTGTATAAACAAAAATCTTGCACAAATCCGGATCGCTTCCATGATTGCGCATGGGCATTTTGCCATGTGCATTATGGGTGGGTCCAAAACCCCGCCATCAGGAGACGGACTCCATTGATAGAGACTGAAAATTCAAACGACGAATATTCTTTCGTAGTCTCAAACGAACAAAGCGGACAAAGGCTCGACGTGTTTTTGAGCAGGGTGATTCCGGACCTTTCGCGCAGCCATTTCAAGAAGCTGATCAAAGAAGATCTGGTCCTTATAAATGGAAATCCCGCAAAGCCGAGCTACGAGACCCGGACGGGCGACCTCATCATGGCGAA
Organism: Syntrophobacteraceae bacterium; assembly: GCA_049520315.1. Lineage (GTDB taxonomy): Bacteria > Desulfobacterota > Syntrophobacteria > Syntrophobacterales > Syntrophobacteraceae > SbD1. Next base: position 22,052 of record JBEKPW010000041.1, on the reverse strand, counting down.
GGTACGCGGACAGGTATCCGATGAGGCCCTCAAGCCTGAGCCGATGGGTCTGGACATTCTTTTCGAAGACGAGGACCTGCTCATCGTGAACAAGGCGCCGGGCCTTGTGGTCCATCCAGGGGCAGGTCACTCCGAAGGGACGCTCGTGCATGGACTGCTGGCCCATTCTCCGCGCCTGGCCGTTCAGGGTTCGCCTCTTCGGCCCGGAATCGTGCACCGTCTGGACAAGGATACCTCCGGGGCGCTCGTTGTGGCAAAAAGCGAGCGTGCATATTTGAACCTGGTGAGGCAGTTCAAGGAAAGGGGAGTCAGGAAGGAATACCTCGCCCTGGTTTACGGGAGTCCGGCGAAAGGAGAGGGAGAGATCTCGTCGCTGCTTGGCAGAGATCCAACGCACAGGAAGAAAATAGCAGTTCTTCAGAGCAAAGGCCGCGAGGCCCTGTCACGATGGCGGGTCGAGAAGGACTGGGGGGAGGCTGCGCTGCTGAGGGTACAGATTGAAACGGGCAGGACGCATCAAATCAGGGTGCATCTGAGCCATATCGGACATCCGGTTGTCGGCGACGAGACTTATGGAGGGGACAAGAGGCGGGCGAGAAACGTCAAACCGGTCTCCATGCGAGATCTGTTGATCGGGGCGCAACGCCAGATGCTGCACGCGGTCAGGCTCGAATTCACCCATCCGCTCACCGGCGCCACTGTTTTGGCAAACGCTCCAGTGCCTGAGGATTTCAGAGAACTTATAGAAAGGCTGGATTCGTTATCGGGATAAATCGATATCCTCACGCGGAGGCGCGGAGCCGCAGAGCGTTTCCCCTTACGGGGGGGATAAACCGAGAGAAGGGAGCAAGGTGCGAGGAGCAAGGAGCAAAAGCGGCTGCCCCTCACGGGCGGAGATAAATCCTCTATTGGGGGGCGGCCTTGTTCGGGCGGTGGGCGGGGATAAACCCCGCCCCTACGCTTCTAGCGCAACCATTACGGGTGCGGGGATAAGTCAAGGGCTAGAGCCTCGGGTTCGTGCAGCAGGCTAACTCGGAGCGGCAGAGGACGGGATATTTTTTGTCACCGCCCGGGCCAGCAATCCTCAGCAAGCGCAGCCCATTGAAGATAACAAGCAGCGAAGCCCCCATGTCGGCGGCAATCGCCTCCCACAAGGTGGCGACGCCTGCGGCCGCCATGCAGATGAACAGGGCTTTTACCAGCAGGGCGAAAAACACGTTCTGCCTGATTACGGCCATCGTTTTTCTGGAGTGGCGGATCAGCCAAGGTAATTTGGACAGGTCGTCGGACATCAGGGCTATGTCGGCGGTTTCAATTGCAGCATCCGAGCCCATGGCCCCCATAGCGATCCCCACGGTTGCGGCGGCCAATGCCGGAGCGTCGTTGATTCCATCTCCGACCATTGCAATTGAGCCGAATTTTGTCTTGAGTTCCGAGATAAGCCGGACCTTATCTTCGGGGAGCAATTCAGCGTAGAATTCATCTATCCCAACTGCCTTGGCTATAAGTTCGACGGTTTTGCGATTGTCGCCGCTGATCATTACGATTTTTTCCAGGCCGAGAGCTTTGAGGCCGGCAAACGTCTCGCGGGCTTCCGGGCGCACCTGATCGGCAATGCTTACCAGTCCGCAGACGTGATCGTCACACCACATCACCATGAGAGAATTTCCGGCCTCCTCGAGCCTGCTGATCGCGTCATGAAAGACCGGGCTTTCCTGCTGCCATCTTTCGAGCATCCTGTGGCTGCCGATCCAGAAGGTTTTTCCTCCGATAGACCCTTCCGCCCCCTGGCCGGGCAAAATGGTGAAGCTGTCTGCAACCGTGGCGCGAATGCCTTTGGATTCGGCATGCCGAATGATAGCCCGTGCGAGCGGGTGCGTGCTGTGGGCCTCAATGGCGGCTGCATTTGCAAGAAGGCCATCCTCGCTGTGGTTGCCGACCGGCATGACGCTCTTTACAGCGGGTTCCCCGGAGGTAACAGTGCCCGTCTTGTCGAGTGCAATCGCTTTGAGCCGGGCCGGAGCTTCGAGGTAGGCCCCTCCTTTGATGAGGATACCGTTTCGCGCCGCCGAACTCAGCCCTGCCACGATTGTGACGGGAGTGGATATTACGATCGCACACGGGCAAGCGATAACCAGAACGACCAAACCTTGGTAGAACCACTGGGCCCAGTTTCCGCCCGTGAAAAATGGTGGAACAACCGCAATAGCAAGGGCCAGCAGCATCATAGAGGGAGTGTACACCCTGGCGAACTTTTCCACCCACTGTTCTGCGGGAGCGCGCCTTGAGCGGCCCTCCTCCACCATGCGAATGATTCTCGACAGAGTGGTGTCCGAGGCGGACCGGGTAGAGCGAAACTCTATTGTCCCTTCTTCGTTGATTGTCCCGGCAAACACCTCGGCACCTAATCCTTTGGGAATGCTGGCGGACTCACCGGTGATCGGTGCCTGGTTTACGGATGTGGCCCCCCGTGTTATGACGCCGTCAAGCGGGATTCGCTCCCCGGGCCGGACCACGACGGTGGCGCCGACCGGAATCCGGTCCACCGGTTTTTCCTCGATGTTCCCGTCATTCGGGCAAATAAAGCGGGCCCTCGGGGGGGTGATGTCCAAAAGCGCGGTTATTTCACGTTTAGCCTTGCCTACGCTCCATGATTCGAGCAGCAGCGCAAGGGCGAAAAGAAAACTCACGGAAGCGGCCTCCAGCCATTCACCCAAACCGATTGCCCCGATGACTGCCACGGTCATGAGAAGGTTCATGTCCGGCCTGAGCTTTCTTGCCGCATAGAGGGCTTTTGGAAAAATAAACCAGCCTCCGGCAAGGATTGCCGAAAAATAGAGAATAACCGCAAAAAGCGGAGCACCGCTCTCCTCAGCGAGCACGGCGAAGACGTCCCCCCGGTGGAGCGCTTGTAAAACAAATGCCGCTATCAGCAAGAGGCCGCTCCCCGCACATGAGAAGAGTCTTCCATGTTCTTCCCAGACGCTCTCGCCCTTTGTTGCGCATAATCCTGCGGCGCAGGCATCCTCAAAGGGCACCGCCTCCATGCCGGTCCCGGCAACCGCCGCCATGACGCTTTCAACAACGCTTGCGTCGAGACTGCCGCTGATCGTCATCCGGCTCTGCAGCAGATCGAAAGAAAGCCTCTCATCGCCTCCAACCAGAGGCGCCACCTCAGATCTAAGCAGCCCTATTTCCTCGCCGCAGCACATACCTTTTATTCGGAAGGAGTGTTTTTCCATTACCAACTTTTCACGCAAAGGCATTGTTAACGTAATCCTGCAATTTTTTGCAAGAAATCCAAACTTCCCGCTGCCTGCTACTTCAAGCCTCCTAATCTCCCTGTTTTGGATTATCCGTGTTATCAGCGGCCCCATTTTCGACGTGAGGCTGAAAAATAGCCAATGGCAGCTTGAAGACCCTTTTCATCACTCCGAAAAGTTCCTCGCCCACGGCGCTGGGGGAAAGAAGAACCACTGCGGGGTCGGCCAGGTCTCCGCTTATGCGGACCGGCAGTGTTACGAAAGCCTCTTTGAGTACTTTCCCCATAAGGGGCGTCGCATCCACCACTCTCTCCACGGTCCGGAGCGGAGCGACAAGCGCAATCACGTCCACTTTTTGCCTGACGAGGTCGATCTCTCCGTGAAAGACCACTTTGATGCACGGCCCATTAATGACCGAATCGGACAGGACGAGCTTTCCGTTCTTTATTTTTCCTTTAGCTTCTATCGACTTATATTCGCAGCCCTCGCCGATGAGGTCCGGGACCACGCCTCTGTAAATTTCGGATATGGCGAGCAGAGAAATTATTTTCCCCAATGTATCGAACCGGTAGATGCGCCCGTCCTTTGCGTTGAACTCTACGTCGCCTTCCATAGAATCCGTGAGGTTGTCATTCCATCCGTTGGCCGCAAGATTTCCGGCAAGCGTGTAACTGCCGGAAAAGATGTGTTCTCTGTTGAAGAGGCAACTTATGGCTGATTGGAGGTCCTGGTCCTTTGCCGATAAGGCGAGAGAAATGTTCCGGCCCCCCGGTGTGATCCTGATGCTCCCGGGAGTGGAGATTCCGCAGAGGTTTGTCTGGTTCAGGCGAACATCGATGGATCCGGGGCTCAGGACCACATCGGCACTGGCCGGGTTCCAGGAGACCTTTCCATAGGCGAGGTGTTCGCTTCTAATCCGGACAGTACCCTTAAGAGGCGCGTCCCAAGCTTTTTTCAGAGATTGGGGGCCGGGTTGAGCGAGATCATCCTTTTCCTTTTCAGTGCTCTCGCCGTGCTCAAGAATGGTTTTCAGGTCAAGACTGTCCGCAAAGGCGTTCATATCCACAAGATAAGCACGCTCCGTCCTTGCGATGCTCCCTATAAGGCTCAGCCTGCTTCCGTTCCAGCTTATCATGGCCGATTTCACAGTCAGTATGTTTCCATCGGCCTCGAGCGCGGCGTTTTCAATTCGTGCAGGAACAGGCAGGTTGACCGGCAGTTGGAATCCCGAAATAGTGAGTTCTCCCTGAGCACTCGATTTCTCGGGAGTGTCGAGGTCGAGGTCTGCACCGAATTTGCCCTCTATAGGTCCTGTAAGCAGCTTGTTTTCGACAAGGAGCCTGTTGGCCGTTTTGTTGCTGAGCATTCCGGAGAATCCGATCTTTAGCCGGTTCTGTATGGAGTCCATCGAAATTGCGGCGTCGGAGTCCTCATCCTTTATAATGAGCTTTTCAATGGAAAACTCCTCGGGCGTTTTGACCAGACTGATCGTAATGCCGGGCCCGGCAGAAAGCTGCATTTCCCCCTTGAAAGCCGTTTTCGACTCCCTGTCCCATGTCAGGCGCGAACTGAGCAGGTTTAGATTCGAGATGGCCCTCAGAGAGTTAGGGAACCCAGCGAGGGAAGCGACAGTTTTGTTCCCCTCCGGACCGAGCCTGCCACTCAATTGCAAGTCGACTTTCTTCGGATGATCCAGGTAGCCTGTAACGTTCCCTGAAATCGAAAGGGAGGAGTCCGCCAGGACGGCGTTGATATCCCTGAGCGTTATTTGGCTCCCATCTACCTCGAAAGCTCCTTTCTTCAGGGTGAGAGGGCCGTTTAATCGATTGTTTTGAAAAACAACCTCCTTGACTGAGCCGGCGGCGTTTAAAACCCACTTTGAGCGGTCCGCAGGCGGGCCAGCGAACTGAAATGAGTTAATTTCCAACAATCCTTTCGGTGGGCCGTCAAGGAAGTTTTTCCAGTATTCGTGTGCTCGCAGGCGCGGGCTCAGAAGATCCATGGAAACGACGGACCTGGTCTGAGAGTTGATCGTCAGAGCTTTTTCCTCACCCCAGTCGTAGCTCAGGTCCACCCCCTCGATACTCGAGCTTCCACTCCTGCCGGCCAAAGATGTCACAGATACTTTCGGCCCGCTCAGCATGAAAGAAGCGCCCTGCAGATCAACCGGTTCAGGAAGGCGGCCGTAGCGGCCGGAGAGGTGGAAAGGGCCGGACTCCACCCTGACGGTGAGTGCGTGCAGCTTTTCACCAATTATGAGTCTGCCCTGCGCTTTGCCCGCCACATCTTTAGTTTGCGCGAGCTCTTGCCTGAATGCCTGGCTATTGACAACCCGTTTCAGAACCTCGGGCAACTCGGAGAGATCTGCCGTAATTGGAAGATCCAGATGGAACAGGGGGTTGTCATGCGGCAACCCGATTCTCAACTCTCCATCGCAGGTTGAAGACCCCGCAGTTTGGCCGGAGACGCAAGTTGCCGTCAGTACACCATTTTCAACGAGCACGTTTCCACTGACGTTTGAGACGAGCAGGTCCGCTTTGGGGGCAAAAACGACGCCTTTTTCGATCGAACCCTTTATTGTGAAGTTTCGGGGGTTTTTCAAATCAGAAGCGCTTTTTGTGCGTGCGCTGAAAAGGACCTCCGGTATTTCCCCCTTACGTATGATTTCAAAAGTCCGACGGATGACGGGGTTTTCTTTATCCACGGCGAGCATGAGGCCCTGTACGGTGTCGACGTCTGTGTCCTGCCCTTCAATGTCGAGAGTTACGCTTTGATCGGAGTATTTTTCGACATAGTGTGCTGAGAGGTTTAGCCGCTGGTTGTTGAACCGAAGATGTGAAATGGAAAAGTCGATGCCGTTGGTGTCGACGGTAAATGCGCCGGCCATGGCGCCGTTGCTCATGACCGCACTCTGTGGTCCGGCGTCCAGAGTAAACTGCGGGATCGAAGCCGTGAAATCTGCGCGCCCGCTTCCGGGGCCGCTGGTAGAAAGGTTAAGGCTCAAGTCTATCTGAGAATCGCCGATCCTGTCGGATGCGGTCTTGTTCAGATATCTCACAAGATCCCCTGGATTGCCCCCGGTTAGATTCAACTCTGCTGAACTCTTCACAGTGTCAAGGTTAACCCAACCGCTGAAAGTAAGGGCTCGCCAGAGATCTGATTTGCCGCTCGTCAGTTCGAAATCGACCCTTTGGGCATGTACGGAGGTCCTGAGGTCTATCTCTTCGAAAAAGAAGGCGCGGTCTTGCCCGCAGTAGAGCTCCAACCCGCCGTTGCGAACGTCAATAACTACCCCGGGCATTGCCGCAAGGAGTGTAGCCTGGAACTGGGAGATCTTGTCTTTCAGGCGCAGGAGTCGCTGAGAGGAGGACTTTGCCGAGTTTTCGGGCGTCTGTTCCGGCAGTTTGGCGGTGATCATGGGATTGAGAAGCTCTATTTCGGCAGGTGAGAATTTGCCTGTAAAGAGGGGCAGAACCTTCGGATGAAGCAGTACTGTGTCGACCGATGCGGTGAGGGTTTCAGGAATGGATATTTTCACGCCGTACATGACCATGCGGGGAAAGGGCAGAAAACTTATCTTGATTCGCTCCGAGCGTATGTGGTACCGGGCCCCGAGTTCGGCTGCCACGTTGCGGCCCAGAGCGTCGGTGTCGAGGAAGCGCGGAAGGAGCGCCGCCGCCGCGATAAGCAGAACCAGGAGAATCCCCGCCCCTGAAACCCCCCAAACAAATCTTTTTCCGGCCTTGGTCATAAAGCTCTCTTCCGCAGATGTAAATTGAGAACCGGGATTTGGAAGGATCAAATCTGCGGTTTCCTAATAAATGAGCTTAGCAATTCAAAAAACCGAGTGCAAGAGGGGAATCTGAAAACAGGGTGCGGATTTAAGGAGAACGGTAAATTCCTTAAAAGTTCATTTCGATTTTGCCGCGAAGATTGACGGGACCGTATCCGAAAAGGGCGTTCAGGTGGTGAAGGAAAGCATGGCCCCCCTCATTTTTCCAGGTCGATTCGACCTCCTGGCTGATCTCACGGTAGAAAGCCTGCATTTCGGCCGGGGAGACGGGTTTGGTGCGTCCATCGTCGGCATATTGGGAAATCAGGTCAAGCCATGTTTGGCTGACACCCATTATAAAGTACGGCCACGCCTTTTGGATGGGAACAGACCAGCCAGGATCACTTGCGGATTCGATGCAGGGCCTCTGGTTGGAATTGATATCGTCGAACAGGACCTTAGTGATGACGCCTTCGGCCCGCATCAGTTTCAGAACGGCGCTGGAGTCTATCGCCGCATATATTTTGCGGGCAGTTGCCGCAGAAGTGTAGAAGATGAAACTGAAGCGATGTCCGGCATCGTCGCGAACTGCCCTCCTGTGAAAGCGCCAAAGCGGGATATCTTTTTTGTACCGGTCCAGTACGGGACTTATGATCCGATGGGCAATCAGTAAATCGGTGTCCAGCGCCAGGTCTTCATCCTGGGGCCAGTTGATTTTAAAACTGGCATACCACCAGCCTTTGTCCGATCTCCCCGGAGCCGCCGCTCCGGCGCCCGGGAGCTTCAGCGAGCCGATTGAACCGCAGCCGGCCATGCCCAGAATGACAAAGACCGCCGCGAGGCCCAAGATTGAGATAGGCCCAAGCCTGCGTTTCAAGCCGCTCATATATGCACCATCATATAAATCTCGTAGGATACGAGCATAAGGTAGAGGAATGGCAGAATGACCAGCACGGCCACAGTCCTGACCCTGCCTTGCCAGAGGTAATAATTCTTGAGAACGAGCAGAGAGATCAGGCCAAAAGCCGTTAGAAACCATTTAACCAGAATAAACTGAAAGGGGCCCAGCTTCAGAAAGAAATCCATCACCGGGTTCAACTCTTGAACACCTTCTCCGACCAGATTCAGGGTGAGAAAGGCATCAGTTATCGAAAGAATGAGCGTAAAGATCAGGACGAACGCCGAAAATGGGCTGTAGAGGTCGACGAAATAGAATTTTCGAGCATCTTGATTTCTCCGATAGTGGCGCCTGGAGCCCACGAGACTTTGAAGGGTGAAAGGCGAAGTGGGTCTGGATCTTCGGTCCGTGCCCGTGCGCCTTTCCGTCGGTTCATTTTGATTTATTTTACGATTTTCCATGCCCTATGCCTAGTCTGCACTATGAGGGTCCGGCGAGGATATCATCGGCAGATCGGCGCAGATTCATGAGTTAAATATGTCCTCTGAGGTGGAACGAACGCGAATGAAAATAAGCGGCGCCGATGGGCTTTTTGCTCATCAAGGCGTGTAAGCCATGCGGCCGTTGGTGACGGAATCATCAGAACTCGATAGAGGGTTCCGGGGATCGATTCCATATTTCTTTATCCGGTGCCAGACGGTTACACGATTGACCCCAAGCATCGCGGCCGCCCGTGTCTGATTGCCGCCGCATTTTATGAGGGCATCGGCAAGGGCCTCTTTTTCGCTCAAATGATTTGTAGCTGAGATTTCTCGCCGGCCTCCGGGGCGTATCATCCGCACCGGAAGATGTTTGAGAAGGATTTGGCCCCCTTCGGCAACGACAAAAGCATACTCCAGGGCGCCTCTCAATTCCCTTGCGTTTCCCGGCCACCGGTAGTTCATAAAAAAATCCATAGTCTCCGGGGCCGCGCCGAAAATTTCCTTCCCACTCCTCTGTTGCAGTTGCCGAATGAAATGCTCCACCAACAAGGGAATGTCGTCGGTCCGGTCCCTTAGAGGCGGCAGGCTGATGGGAACGACATTAATTCGAAAGAAAAAATCTTCCCGGAATTTCCCCTCAGTTATCAACTGATCGAGATCCCTGTTGGTTGCAGTTATAATACGGACGTCCGTCTTGATTGGCCGATAATCTCCAACGCGTTCGAACTGCTTTGTCTCGAGAATTCTCAGAAGCTTTATCTGAATTGAAAGCGGTATGTCCCCGATCTCGTCAAGAAAAATATCTCCGCCGTTCGCAGCTTCGAACCGTCCCTGCCGGTTCATGTGTGCTCCGGTAAAGGCCCCCTTGACATGACCGAACATTTCGCTTTCGAGAAGACCCTCATTGAGCGCGGCGCAGTTTAGCTGGATATAAGGCTTATCCCGCCGCGGCCCCAGATTGTGGATAGCGTGGGCGACAAGTTCCTTTCCAGTGCCGGTTTCTCCATAAATGATCACGGGCGCCTCACTTTGGGCGGCCTTCCTGATGACTTCGAAAACCCTTTGCATCACTTCGGATTTACCGACCATTCCCTGGAAATGGGTGTTACTCTCCAGGAGCTTTGAGAGCCGTTCTATTTTCTGATCCCGTTCTTCAATTTCGGAGATATCGGCAACGATCACAACCGCCCCGAGGGTGGTTCCGTCATCATCTTTCAAAAGAGCGGCGTTTTTTAACACATGTACATACGATCCGTCTTTTCGAACCAGCGAACTCAACTCTTTGCGGATGAAGCCCCCATCGAACAGTTGGCACTGGTGCCCCTCCCCTTGGCAGTTTTGGCATATTTCGGAATGAAAGATGGAGCAGTGCTGCCCTACCATTTCCTCACGGCTGTAGCCTGAGATGTCTTCCATGGCGTGGTTGGCCATCAGAATTATTCCGTCCGGTGAAACCAGCAGCAGTCCATCATTCATTGGGTTGAGAATTTCTTTCAAATACTTTGGGAAGTTTTCAGGGTCCATCCGTCAGTCTCCGATCACGAAATCATTTAGATGTTTAAACAGTGTTAAACACTTTTAAACTAATCACCCCTCTCAGGCAAGCAAGAAGTTATCCGCCTGAAACCATAAATATATGAATATACTAGTTTTTCAAATTTTGCACAGCATTGTTCGCCGGTGACACTCCATTTGCTCAATAGGAAAAGCGAGTGCAGGGTATTTCACAAAATGACAGATTGAGGAAGGAGAAAGAACGATGAAAGCAATGATGAGTGTTTTATTTGTGACGATCATTGCGTTTGCGCTGGTTTCAAGCGCCGAAGCCTGGCAGGGACCTGTAATTGACAACCCCGGGGCTATATCTGCGGCGCACAACACCCCCGGGAACGTGAGCACCAAAGATGCAGACCGGGCCGGTGACTTCACAGGAGGGAATCTGTTTCCTTGCGGTGCGGAGCCTGCTTACACGGACTATATCGATGCCCGCGCGGTCCCTTGCACCGTGGATAACAGGCCGCCACAGGTGCCTGAAGTGATGGGTTCCTGGCACTAAGACTGACATTAACAACTGAGGCGTCAATGAGGGTGAGCACAGCAATATCGTGCTCACCCTCATTATCAACCTGGTAGGAGCGCGCCTTGCGCGCGGATTAACTTTTCGAAACAGCAATCGGCTTAAGGCGTCTTAGCCGGGGTTACACCTTGCTCCTCCATTTTCTTCAAGTATTTTTCGGGGTTTTTGTTGAATTCCTCGATGCAGCCGGAGCAGCAAAAATAAATACGCTTGCCTTTATAATCCACGAAGAATTTTTCGTCGATTTTCCCGCTCATGACCGGACACTTGGTCTGAGACTCCGCCAGTGCAATCCCGGGCATGTTCCAGCCGAAGGTGAGCAACCCCAATGTTACACCGAACAGCACGATCAGTTTAATCTTTCTCATTTTTTCTCCTTTGTCGATTGAAGCCAAATCGCGGGCAAAGCCCGCGCCTGCCGTTTTAGGGGTTTGTCCGTAAATAAAACCTTTGCGCTCGCATCCAGCTTTTGGCCTGATTTGGCCGTTCCTCAATCGCAAAGTCCTCGACGTAGCCCAGCTACGCCTTCGGTTTTGCTCAATCCTCGCGACTAAATCAGTCTCAAAATCCGGCGCGATCCCTAATAGGCTTATTTACGGACAAGCCCTAAGATCAAGCCGGGACTTCCCCTGAAGCGCGCGTCTCTTTTTTCAGGTGAAAGCGCCAGCGCCATACTTCATAGATTGCAGGATAAACCAGCAATTCCATAATAAACGAGGTGAAAATGCCGCCGATCATCGGGGCCGCGATGCGCTTCATCACATCGGAGCCGGCGCCCGTGGACCACATGATAGGAACCAGGCCCATAAACATGACCGCGACCGTCATGAACTTGGGGCGGAGCCTTTTGACCGCCCCGTCGACAATGGCGTGTCGCAGGTCCTCCTTCGTATTCATGAGCCCCTGATCCTGCCTGGAATAATAGGCGAGGTCAAGGTAGAGGAGCATGAATACCCCTGTCTCCGCATCGACGCCCATGAGGGCAATCAGGCCGACCCATACGGCAATGCTCATGTTATAGTGCAGCAGATAGAGAAACCAGACCGCCCCGACGGCCGAAAAGGGGACTGCCAGGAAAATGATAAGGGTCTTAGCCGCTGATTTGGTATTGAAGTAAATGAGCAGCAATATGATCAGGATCGTGACGGGTACGACGACCAGGAGCCTGGCCCGCACCCTGAGCATGTTTTCATACTGTCCGCTCCATACGAGCGTGTATCCCGGCGGTAACTGAACGTGGCTGTTTACGACTTCTTTGGCCTGCTCAACATAGCCGCCGACGTCTCGTCCGGCGATGTCGACATAAACATATCCGCTGAGCCTCGCGTTTTCATCGCGTATCATGCCGGGACCGGAAACCAGCTTCAGGTCAGCTACCTGGGCCATAGGGACCTGAGCGCCGCTTTCGGTGGCGATCATGGTCCTGTTCAACCGGTCAATCGTGCTTCGATAATCACGCAGGTAGCGGATGTTTATGGGATAGCGCTCCCGGCCTTCGACCGTGGTCGAAACGTTCTCTCCTCCGATTGCCGAGGTAATGGTACTTTCGACCTGGGCGATGGTTAGACCGTAGCGGGCGAGCTCTTCTCTTTTAAGGTCGATGTCGAGGAAAAAGCCCCCGGTTGTCCGCTCGGCGTAAACGCTTGAAGTGCCGGAAACACCTTTGAGCGAGGCTTCGATTTGAAGACCGATTTGCTGGATCTTGCTGAGGTCGGGACCCAGTATCTTGATTCCGACAGGAGTGCGCACTCCGGTCGTAAGCATGTCCACCCTGGCCTTGACCGGCATGGTCCAAGCGTTTACGACCCCCGGTATCTGCATGGCCCTATCCAGGCCGTTCGGCCCGTGGATCAGGTCTTCGGTGCTTTGGTGGTCGGGCCATGCCCTGCGCAGAATGTCCTTGAGCCACTCAGGGGCCCAGTCCGAATACCAGGCTGGAATTTTCGGCCACTCAGACTGAGGCTTCAGGACGATCACAGTCTCCATCATTGAAAGAGGCGCGGGGTCGGTGGCCGTTTCGGCCCGCCCCGCCTTGCCGAACACGCGTTCGACTTCCGGAAACGATTTGAGGATTTTGTCCTGGATCTGGAGCACCCGCTGGGCTTCGGTGACGGAGATGCCAGGGACGGTTGTCGGCATATACAGCAGCGATCCCTCGTCCAGGGGCGGCATGAACTCCGAGCCGATTCTCTCCCAAACACCAATGCGGGGGGCGAAAGTAACAGCCACGACAAGGAAGGCCGCCGCAATTGTGACCCACTGGTGTCTGAGCACGAATTCGACGATCGGATGATAAATCCTCATCAGCGGGCGGCTTATCGGGTGGTTCTCCTCGGTATGAATCTTGCCGACCAGGATGGCGTTGGCCGCGCGCGCGAGAAATCTCGGGCGAAACGAAAAGTTTTTCATGTGCGTGAAAAGCAGCCGAATAGCGGGGTCCAGAGTGATGGCCAGAACTGCGGCAACGATCATGCAAAAATTCTTCGTGAATGCGAGGGGTTTAAAAAGCCTGCCCTCCTGGGCTTCCAGCGTAAAAATGGGCATGAAGGAAACCGCTATCACCAACAGGGCGAAAAAGCTAGGTCCTCCCACCTCCTTTACAGCGTTAATGACAACATTCTTGAAATTTCCGGGTCTTCCTTCGCTGTCCCAGCGCTCGAGCTTTTTATGAGTCTGCTCGACAACGACGATGGCGGCGTCCACCATGGCGCCCACAGCAATCGCGATCCCGCCGAGAGACATGATGTTGGCTGTAAGATTCATCCCGTACATCGGAATGAACGAGATTATGACCGCAACCGGAATGGTGATAATCGGAATAATCGCACTTGGAATGTGCCACAGAAAGATCAGGATCACCAGGCTGACTATTATCAGTTCCTCAGTGAGAGTATGTTTCAAGGTTTCGATAGACCGGTTGATAAGGTCTGCCCGGTCGTATGTCGTAACGATTTCCACTCCCTTGGGAAGGTTGGGGGTGATTTCGGCCAACTTGGCCTTTACCCTGTCTATAACTTTCAGGGCGTTTTCGCCGTAGCGCATGATGACGATTGCGCCCACAGTCTCACCCTCACCGTCGAGTTCGGCCACGCCCCGGCGAATGTCGGGTCCCATGACGACTTGACCCAGGTTCTTGACCAGAATAGGCGTCCCGGTAGATCCATTGGTTCCCACCACCACGTCTTCTATGTCGCTCAACGATTTTACATAGCCTCGGCCCCGCACCATGTACTCGCGGCCGGAGAACTCAACGAGCCGTCCCCCTACGTCGTTATTGCTCTCCCGAATCGCGTTCATCACCTTGTCCATCGGGATTTTGTATGAGAGAAGGGCATTGGGGTCGAGGTTTACCTGGTATTGGCGGACAAATCCACCGACCGGGGCCACTTCAGCAACTCCCGGAAGCGATTGGATTTCGTATTTGAGAAACCAGTCCTGAATCGAACGCAGTTCCGCAAGATCATGCCTTCCGGTCTTGTCCACGAGCGCGTATTCAAATACCCACCCGATGGCCGTCTCATCTCGGGCAAGCTCAACCTGGACCTCACGCGGGAGCTTTGGAAGGATGTTATTCAGATATTCCAGCGTCCGGGATCTTGCCCAATAGATGTCGGTGCCGTCTTCGAAAATGACGTATACGAACGAATAGCCGAAATCGGAGAAGCCTCGTATGTCCTTTACTTTCGGGACCCCAAGCATGGCGGTGATCAGAGGGTATGTGACCTGGTCCTCGATGATATCCGGACTGCGGTCCCATTTCGAATAGATAATCACCTGCGTGTCCGAGAGGTCGGGAATGGCGTCCAGGGTGATGTGCCGCATCGAGTAGACGCCTGCTAAAACCGCCGCACCGAAGAACAGGAAAACGATGAATCTGTTGTTCGCACAAAAATCGATGATTCTGTTGATCATTATCCATTCTTCCAATGAGGAATGCGGAATGATGAATGACGAATGCGGAATGCCCACTCATCACTCATCATTTTTGCTCCATGCCGCCGACGGCGGATTTGAGCTGGCTCTCGGAATCGATAAGGAAGTTTGCGGACGTTACCACCTTGTCTCCAGCCTTCAAGCCGTCGAGCACGATCAGGCGGCCATCCACGCGAGGGCCGGCGGTTATTTTACGCGGCTCGAAATAGCCACCCTCTTTTGCGACGAAAACCATCTGGTTGGCCCCGGAATCCAGTACCGCCTCCTGGGGAATTGAAAGCTTCTTTCCATAATCGAGTTTCAGCTCCACATTCGCGTACATATCCGGTACGATCTTGTGATCTGGATTCGCAAGCTCGATCCTGAGTTTGAGTGTTCTCGTCTTTGGGTCCATTTCGGGAGAGACGAAAGTAACTCTGCCCCTGAAAGTCTCCCCGGGAAAAGATGGAAAGGTGATCGAGGCCTCCTGCTCCTGCCCGACAAACGGGATTTCATACTCGTAGACTTCGGCCTGGATCCAGATAGTGGAATGGTCGGCGATGTCAAAGAGGTTCATTTCAGGGCTGACCTGCTGGCCGGGAAATACGTTACGGGCCATCACATAGCCGTCCAGGGCCGAAGAGAGGGTGAGCGTCTTGAGCGGGGCACCCAGGCGTTCGATCTGTTTGATTTGTGAGTCGCTTATGTCCCAGTATTTCAACCGCTCGAGGGTGGCTCTGTAAAGTGATTCCGAATTGGACGCGATGTCCCCGAATGTGCTGCTCTTTAGAATGTCCCTTGACTTTTCAGCGATCAACAACTCCTGCTGTGTGGCTACCAACTCGGGACTGTAGATGCTAAGCAGAGGCTGGCCTTTCTTGACCATCATCCCCACAAAATTCACGTAAACCTTATCCACCCAGCCCGGGAATTTAGTGTGTACATGGTAGACTTTGGTTTCGTCGTGTGTGGCCAGACCCACGGCGTGAATGGTCTTGGAGATGTCCATTTCGGCAGCTTCGCTGATTTTTACACCGATCAGCTGCTGTTTTTCCGGACTTATTTTGACGGTCCCGGCAGGGAGATTACCCGCCCCCGGCTGCTCCTCTTCATAGATCGGGACCAGGTCCATCCCGCAAGGGGCTTTGCCGGGCTTGTCGGATTTATTCGAAGGGTTCATGGGATCGACGTAATAAAGAATCTTGGGCTGCTTTCTTTCCGTGGTCTCGGAGGATGTCATCTTCATTCCGCCCGGCTTCCAGCCGGCATACCAGTGAGAGTAGCCGAAGGCGCCAAGTGCCCCGAGAGCAAAGAAGAGCAAAGGGACGAGAAAAGTCCTCCTTTTGCCGGGAACGGCGGGTTTCAGTTCATCTGAACCAGTACTCATCTGGTTGAATCCTTTCTCGCTTCAATTGCAGGGAACGGGAACCGTTGTGCAAACAGAAGGCCAATTAAAACGAATTCTTGGTCTTCTTTCAACCATGCCTTCGGATCTTTTGACGGCCTAGGTTCCGAGGCGGCCCTCTCCGGCTTCGTCCGATGAGGACCAAGAGTCGAAGGTCACGCCGCATATATAAGAATTGAAAGTTTTTTTCATTCCGTTGAAAATTTCTTTCAACCCTGCCCATGGAGAACAATCCCCTCATGTACGACAATATGTATTTTAATACATCATTACAAGCCCTTACAGCTTTAGGTTGCGAGTTCTGCGACCTGGCCCGGCTATTGCCTATGAGAACGCTCAGGAACGATGTGATTGCTCGATGACAATGAAGAAAAGTTTCAAAATTAGTAAATGTGCAGCTCAACATTCTTGTGCCGGCAGATTTTTAGAGGCACAATAAAGAAGAGATCTTCCACCGCTCAATAATCAAGGGAAACAAATGCTGCCTCAAAATCTTATCCGGCTATTTCTCCTTTGGTTCATTTTCATGCTAACTCCCATTTATGTTTTTTCTCAGATCCCTGGAGAACAAGCTCCTCCGGAAACAAAAGAAATTACTTTGGAAGAACTGCTAAAAGCCGCTGACGAAGGTAATCCGGAAATCAAGTCGGCAGCGCAGGCCGCTGCTGCATCGAAGGCCATGATTCCTGCCGCCGGCGCTCTTCCCGATCCTACCGTTAAGTTCGAAACCATGGGGAACCTGATTCCTCCGAGGCTCATGAAGGGGGACCCGTCTTCAGCCCGCAGCTACGGCGTCGAGCAGGAAATTCCTTTTCCCGGAAAACGCGGCCTGAAAGAAAGTATTGCCTCGGTCGAAGCCGAATCCCAGCGATGGAATCATGAGCTTGTGCATCTAACGGTCAGGTCGGAGCTGAAGCAGGCCTTTTTCGAGTTGTATTTGATTCATAAATCAATAGATATTTTGTTGAAAAACAAGGAACTCCTTGAGAATTTCGAGAATATAGCGGAATCAAGATACAAGGTCGGCCAAACGACGCAACAGGACGTCCTCAAGGCCCAGGTCGAAATATCCAAAGTCCTCGACAGGCTGCTTGTGCAAGGGGAAAAAAAACGGATAGCCGAAGCAAAAATCAATAACCTTCTTTACAGGCCCCCAGAGACCCCGGTCGGGAAACCCGCCGAATTCAAAAAAGCCGAACTTGCCTATTCGTTCGATGAACTCAGTCAGCTTGCTTTAAACGGTTCGCCAGAATTAAAAGCCAGGGAGAGCGAAATAACCCGCAGGCAGCAGGGGGTGGAACTGGCCTGCAAAGAATATTATCCGGATTTTGCCTTTGGATTTACCTTTGCCGAAAGAGAACAGAACCCTGATATGTATGGCCTTATGGTGAGCGCAAAGCTGCCGATCTATTTTTGGAGGAAACAGGGGCCTGAACTCGAAGCTGCCCGGCTCAATTTCTCCAGCGCCAGGAGTATGCGCGACAAAACCTCATCAACGGTCCGGTACCAGGTGAAAGAAGCCTATACCATGGCGACCACTTCCGAGAAGCTCGCCAATCTATATGGATCTGCGATAGTTCCCCAGTCCAACCTCGCTCTCAATTCCGCCATAGCCAATTACCAAGTCGGAAAAATCGATTTCCTCCAGCTCATTGACGCCACAATGTCGCTTCTCGAATACCAGCTCAAGTATTACGAATCGATGGCCGAGTTTCATAAGGCGCTTGCCCAGTTGGAGCCGCTGGTAGGCGTTGATCTAGTTAAATAAATGAAGCGGGAAGCTCCTTGCTCACTGTCAAGGTTCCGGAGCTGAATTGGAACAGCGCAACCACCGCAGTGCGGCGCACAAAAAGGCATGCTGAGGGAATGATCTAAATATCTTCTCAGAGAACATCAATTGAGAGTCCCGGGATCTCACCATCAATTATCTTCCGGGCAAATATGATGCCTTCCATGTCTGCCATCTCTTTGCTTGAAAAGGTATTTTCGGAAGAGAAAGTTTGTTCCCTAGGTTCGCCACTTGAACCTTTATGTGTGGAAACAGTTACTTGCAAGGTCCAACGATTGCTTTCGCCAAGCTGAATAGATTTTGACCTGAGTAGATAATTCCTATAAAGAAATCCCATTATCCATTCCTTTTAATTAGACCAGTGTTACATCCGCAAACACCGGGTGAGACAACCGGACCAGTTGGATTTTTTTTCAAGCTCTTCCGTGGATTTACCATACCGATTTCTCGCCACCGGCACAAACTTTTTAAGCCTGAGCCGACCGCTATGGGACTATAACTTAGGAGCGAGGCAAAAGTAACCTTCAGCATAGTCCACACAGTCTGAACTTTCCCTTTTTGTCGAGACGCAGTTAAGGTTGAGTCAGTCTGCCGGGCTTAGCCAGGCTGCAACTTGCGCCTTGCTCTGTCAAGGAGTGCTCAATAATAATTTCACTTGGAATATCGTTTGTCTCTCCCTGTGTCGAGTGCAATGACAATCTCCGCCAATTGGCTCTTGGCATTGAAATTTATTATCGTGCACTCTACGCTGTCGTGGGTTAATTCTCCTATGGCCTTGGCTATTGCAGACTCAATCTTGTCCAGTGGAATGGTCTTCAATTTACAAGCATAGGAGGCATGGTACCGCTCGTCGAAATTTCCTTTTTTTTCTTCCATAACCACTCCTTTCTGAATCCTGAGTTAAAAAGGGCCATGGACCTCTCATGAATTACCAAGATAATCACTCAAACTGATGTTAGGATGTTACCATACTGGAACAATTCTTAAAAAAGGGGTGACGGAGTTGTCCTGAAAGCATCGGAACAGGGAGCAATCTTAATGGCGACGAAAATAAATGAAGATTCAGGTCTTATGAACAAGATCATTGATCGTATCAAGGGTTTGGGAAAGGGTGGTCCGAGCCAGGGCGACCCGGCTCAAAAAAGGGTACGCTTTTCCATATGGTACTTCGTTGCAGCCGCGATGCTGTTATTCTGGTTTCAAAGCTACACGGGAGTTCAGCAGACCGAAAAGATCTCCTATTCGGATTTCAAGCAGTGGGCTCGGGAGGGAAAGGTGGAGAGTCTTGTCGTCGGCCCGGAGCAGATAACAGGCAAATTGAAAGGAGAAGAGGGCAAACCGGCAAGAACATTCGTCACCGTTCGGATTGAAGATCCGGAACTCGTCGGACAGCTTGAGCAAAAAGGGATCAAGTTCAGCGGCTATGTCGAGAACAAGTGGCTCGCGACGATGATGTCCTGGCTGCTGCCTCTCGGACTTTTCGGTTTCGTCTGGTTTTTTCTGATGAAACGAATGAGCGGAGGCGCGCAGGGTGTGCTGTCCCTTGGTAAAGCACAAGTGAAAATCTATGGTGAGAAGGATGTAAAGGTAACGTTTGCGGATGTGGCCGGAATCGACGAAGCGAAGGGCGAGCTCGAGGAAGTCGTTCAGTTCCTGAAAGACCCGGAGAAATCTCAGCGCCTCGGAGGACGCATTCCCAAGGGGGTTCTGCTCGTTGGTGCACCCGGGACCGGCAAGACCCTGCTTGCAAAGGCCGTTGCGGGCGAAGCCGGGGTGATGTTTTTCAGCATGAGCGGGTCGGAATTCGTCGAAATGATCGTGGGAGTTGGAGCAGCCCGTATCAGGGACCTCTTCAAGCAGGCCAGGGAGCACGCTCCATGCATTATCTTCCTCGACGAAATGGATGCGCTGGGAAAGGCTCGCGGCCTAAATCCCATGGGCGGGCATGACGAAAGAGAGCAGACATTAAACCAGCTTCTTGTCGAGATGGACGGTTTTGATCCGAGGGCGGGGGTGATCATCCTGGCCGCTACGAACCGCCCGGACATACTGGACCCCGCTTTGTTGCGTCCGGGGAGGTTCGACCGCCATGTGGCAATCGACAAGCCCGATATTCGGGGACGGGAGGCCATTCTCAAAATTCATGCACGGAACGTTACGCTTGGCCCCGATGTGGATCTCAAGAAAATCGCGGGCATGACCCCCGGCTTTGTGGGGGCGGATCTGGCTAACCTGATCAATGAAGCCGCACTGATTGCAGCCAGACGGGGTGCGGACGAAGTGACCATGGCTCATTTCCAGGAGGCCGCTGACCGAATCATAGGAGGGCTGGAGAAGAAGAACCGCGTCATGAGTCAGAAAGAAAAAGAAATCGTGGCCTATCATGAATCGGGCCATGCGCTTGTGGCGATGCTTCTGCCGGGAACCGATCCGGTAAGTAAAATCTCGATCATCCCCAGGGGGATTGCGGCGCTGGGCTACACCCAGCAGCTTCCCACCGAGGATCGCTATCTCATGACTCGCGATGAGCTCCTGGATCGCTTGCAGGTGCTCCTGGGCGGGCGGGTGGCCGAGGAGGTCATCTTTGGCGATATTTCGACAGGGGCACAGAACGACCTTCAGCGCGCCAGCGATATCGCCCGCACCATGGTGATGGAGTATGGGATGAGTGAGCGCCTCGGGCTTTTGACCTACACCCACACGCCGCAGTCAAGATATTTCGATCTTGGATTGGGTTCAAACGAAAGAGAATACAGTGAGCGCACGGCACAGAATATCGATGAAGAAAAAAGCAGGATTATGGATGAGGCTCACCAGAAGGTCCTGCTCAAATTGAAAAATTATGGGGATTCCCTCGAAAAGCTTGCCAAGGCCCTGCTTGAGAAGGAAACCATCGATGGCGACGAGTTGAAACAGTTTTCGGAGGAAGTGAGGGTTCGGGCATCTGCCGCTGGTGAGAAGCCTTGATAGAGGCGCCGCATTGAGCTTGTCTGTGAATGGTTAGCGGAAACTGGATATATATAAAGTACGGACCTCTCTTATCCAGCGATACCTGCCCCCTGTTTTTTTATTTTCCGAGGATATCTTTTTATACTTAGGTGATCATTTATACGAATAGGTTGCATTTCTGAGATAATAGGTTATAATCTACATTGTGCCAATGGAGTAGGCTATTTTGAGTTATGCAGGAAATCGATCTTTCGCCAGTATTAATGGTTCGGTTTCGGGGTAACTCCGAGTACCGCGCCAAAAGAGCAGTGAAAAAAACACAAAATTTAGAGAAGGATTAAGAAATGGTGGAAGGTCGAGTAAAATGGTTTAATGACAGCAAGGGCTATGGCTTTATTGAAGCGGACAGTGGACACGATGTGTTCGTTCACCACTCATCCATAGAAGGCGAAGGCTATAAGTCTTTGGCCGAGGGTGATCGCGTCAGTTTCGCGGAAGAAAAAGGCAGCAAAGGGCCAAGCGCCGCAAGCGTAAGAAAGCTTTAATCAAAGCTTTGCGAAAGACATTAAAAACGAACGTCAGCCGGAGCGTCAAAAGCTCCGGCTTTTTTGTTCCCGGGTAAGGGTCGGGAAAACAAGAGTTTATATGTAGTTGCCGGAAGCTTTAATAGATTCCTGCTGTGAGCCGGCCCAGGATAATATGGCGTGCCAGGAGTACTGCCTTTGTTAAATTGGCTTTTCCGGTCCGTGTGACTATGAGGCGAGCGAAAAGCGCACCTCCCTTTTCATCTGGTGAAAGCATGTCAACAGTAAGCTTCTTTTGAGGCAGGGCATCCAGCCCACTTTCTCACTGCTTCCATCAGACTCTCCACCTGGTCAAATACGCCGCCGTTCTCTTTTCCAGTAGTGGTCCACCGCAGAGACGGGACATGGTTCGGACAAGCAGCGGACGCAGGGCGTCCTCTGCGTCTGTGTGGTGAACGGGTACTGAAAACCGGCTATGCCGGTAATCCTAAAGGAAAAAAGCTATGATTTCAAAATCCTCAATCCGGAGAGCTATCGCACAGGCCCGGGGTTGTGTGCAAGGTGATCTCCATCTCGATGATAAAGGGAAGACTGTTTCTTTTGCCGTTGGAATGAGTGACTCATTGGAGTACCGGGGCACCTATCCTGATTTTTGGTACCTGGCGAAGGAGCACTCATTTGAGAAGGTCGCCGGTATAATACGGAGATGGGCAGCTTCGAGGTAAAAGTGGATCGTCACCATTTCAAAAAAGGGAACTGCAGATTATGCTTAGCAATAAAGATCGAAACAACAAAGGCAATGTTAAAGGCGTCGATGAAGGACATATAAAGCGGAAGACCGAACCGAGCACACGAGAGCTGCGAAGAAAGAACATGGTCAAGAAGATAAAGAGGCTGAAGTAAATGGAGTTGAGCATCAAGACCATTCGCCAGACCTTTCTCCGTTTGAGAGCGCGCCTGGGCGGAAACGGCACAGCACGG
>JBEKPW010000040.1:0-43019 GCA_049520315.1 Syntrophobacteraceae bacterium | reverse complement strand
GATTGTTTTTTAGTTGACAAAAACAAGTCAATATATCAAAAGGGAGATAGATGCGCTAAGTCACCATAACACTCTACAATCACTAAGAAAAATAGGCTTTGTTACGTATAGCTCTCCTGAATCTTGAGAATTGGAGAGCGAAAATCTTTCACGTTCTCGAATCATAATGCAATAATTCGCTCATGGCTTTAAAAGTCCGTATCTTGGTAAGCTGCGAGACGAGCATATTGCGAAGTGGACAAAGTGCAGAGCGGATAGTAAATTCAACCCGGTTTGAAATCACCTCATACTACTAAAGTTTCGCACACCCCTCTAATTGAGAGTGGATGAGTTAACTTTCAAGCACATCAAGCAACAAGAGATCCAGGTGGGCGACCATTCCCGCTCTGATCTCTACAACCCAACCGAGAGTGTAATATCGATATGGAAGGTCTTATCCGGCAGACGATTGAATATCACGAGGCAAGCAAACATAATTTTGACAGGTATGCACGCGGGCCGGGTTATCTTGACTGGGCATCCCAACCGGACCCTTTTCGGCGCTACCCGGGGGCACCCCTTCATAGGCTTGCCATAGACCCGCCGTTTAACGACCCCGTCTACGATCTTGCTTTTGACTCCGGGCACATCCCCTCGATCCAATTGGACGTGCAAAGCCTCTCACGGCTTCTTTTCGACAGTCTGGCCCTCTCGGCATGGAAGGGCGCCGGCACGCAAAGGTGGGCCCTTCGGGTGAATCCTTCCAGTGGGAATCTGCAGCCGACAGAAGGCTACGTGATCTTTGGACCGATGGCAGGGATGGATGAATCACCGCTTGTCTGCCACTATGCGCCCAAAGAACATGGGCTGGAACTGCGGACACGGTTTCCTCTCGATTTGTGGGACGAACTTATCCGCGGGCTTCCAAAGGAATCGGTCCTGGTGGGGCTTACCTCCGTTCATTGGCGTGAAGCCTGGAAGTATGGAGAGCGCGCATATCGCTATTGCCGGCATGATATCGGGCACGCCATGGCGGCAGTCAGTCTGGCAGCCGCCGGTCTGGGCTGGCAGGCAAGATTGCTGGACGGCCTGAGCACCGAAAGTTTGTCTTATCTGCTCGGGGTCTTCGATCCTCAAGGTGCGGAGGCGGAAGAGCCTGATTGTCTTCTTGCAGTGTATTCTCAAAATGCGCCCCCCGTTTCCCCTTGCTCGCTGAATCCGGACGCATTACCCGCCTTCATGAAGCTCTCATGGAATGGCAGTCCGAACCATCTCAGTATGACCCATGTGGAATGGCCCGCCATTGAAAAAGTTGCGTTGGCCTCTCGAAAGTCTCCCACCCGGGAGAGCGCTTTCGAAGCCGAAGATCCTGTTCCAAATGTCCGGGAACCTCTCCGCGGTCTGGAACTCTCCAGTCTCCCCGGGCCAAATGGCGGACGCATGGTCGGGCTTCGGCAAATCATTCACCAAAGGCGCAGCGCTGTGGCCATGGACGGCATCACTTCCATCTCCCGCTCCTCTTTTTTCGAGATGCTCCTCAAAACCATGCCCGTCCCTCGGCGGATACCATTCGTGACTCTCCCGTGGGAAGCCCACACCCACCTGGCCCTCTTTGTCCACCGCGTTGACGGATTGGTCCCGGGATTATATTTCCTGCTTCGCAACGTCCGGGAGAAAGATAAACTTCGCTCGGCAATGCGCGGCAGCTTTGTCTGGAAAAAGCCGGATTATTGTCCTGATGCCCTGGAGCTTTATCTTTTGGCCGAAGGCGATGTCCGCAAAGCCGCCATGCAGATCTCCTGTTTCCAGGAAATCGCCGGCGACGGCTGCTTCAGCGCTGCCATGATTGCGGCCTTCGAAGGTCCCCTGAATCGTTATGGACCATGGTTTTATCCCAGGCTCTTCTGGGAGTGCGGGATGATCGGCCAAGTCCTCTATCTCGAAGCGGAAGCCGCTGGGGTGCGGGCAACCGGCATCGGCTGCTTCTTCGACGATCCCACACACGAGGTGCTGGGCTTAAAGGGGCGCTCCTACCAGGACCTCTATCATTTTACGGTCGGAGGACCCATCGAAGACCACCGTCTGACCACGCTGCCTCCTTATCCCCTTGAACGACGTACAGCGGTAGGATGAGAGTTAATATCTGCAAAACCTTCAGTACACGGTCCAATGGCGGGATCATGTCAGGCGGCGGCGGAACATCCACACGGCGATTGCCTGGGTAAAAAGGGCGATCAAGGCGAGCGGCCACAGGTCCGAGGAGATCCTCCGCAAAGAGGCGCCTTCAAGGAACACCCGATGGATAATCGATATGACCCAGCGCAGCGGGTCTATGAACGTAACATATTGTATTCCTCGCGGCATGTTGCTGATCGGTGTGTTCAAGCCCCCGAGCATGGCGAAGGGCATGATGGTGAGAAAGCTGCCCATCAGGGCCTGCTGCATGGTGGCCGCCACGGAGGAGACCGTCAGGCCGACCCCCACGGCCGTGATGAGAAAAAGAAGGACGCCGGCATAGAGAGTAAAGAGCGACCCCTGGAACGGTATTTTAAACCAGAAAAGGGCCAGCGTCAGAACCATCGTCACCTGCACCAGGCCGATGAGAATGCTTGGGACGGATTTACCGATCATGATCTCGACGGGCCGGAACGGGGTTACCAGCAGTTGGTCGAATGTCCCCTGTTCCCTTTCACGCGCCACGGACATGGCGGTTATAACAATCATTTGGACCAGTGTCAGCATCCCGATCATGCCCGGGACCATGAACCACCGGGTCTCCAGGTTGGGATTGTACCACGCCCTCTGCACGGCTTGCACGGGCGGCGGCGGACCGCCGTTAGTCTGCCGCCACGTGGCGTTGAAGCTGTCGGCAATGGTGCCGATATAGTTCAGCGCGGTCCCTGCGGTGTTGGAATTGCGCCCATCGGCAATGACCTGCACATCGGCCGGTTGACCTAAAAGCAAACGCCGCTCGAAATCCTGCCCGATCTGCACCACGATGAGAACTCTTCTGCTGTCGATCAACGGTGCGATCTCTCTCTGGTCCCGCAGGTTGGCGACGCGCCTGAAAGTGCCCGAGCCATCGATGTCGGCCAGGAACTGCCTCGAGGCTTCGCTGCGGTCCTGGTCATAAACCGCGTAGCGAACGTGGTTCAGATCGTATGTGGCCGCGTAGCCGAAAATGAAGGCCTGGATCACGGGGGGGCCGAGTACGGTAAATCGGCTTCGGGGGTCTTTCAAAATGGCCAGAAGCTCCTTGCGGATCAGCGCCAGAATCCTTCGTAACGATTCCATCGTCTAATTAAGCCTCTTTTCGGTCTTGCGCAGAGTGAGCGCAAAAAGGATCAGGAACATCACCGTCATGGCGGCAGCGTCCGGGACGATAACGCTCCACACGTTTCCCGCCAGAAAGATGGTTTGCAGGAACGACACGTAGTATCTTGCCGGGAGCAGGTAGCTGATGAATCGAACCCCCGCTGGAACGCTTGCAAGATCGAAGACGAAGCCGGAGAGAAAAACCGCAGGCAGAAACGTCGCGATTATCGTAATCTGGCCGGCGACGAACTGGTTGCGCGTTGCCGAAGATATGAGCAATCCGAATCCCAGGGCCACCAAGAGATAGAGCGCCGAGACCGCTGCCAAAACGATCGTCGAGCCTTTGAGCGGGACATGGAATAAGAAGCGCCCCGCCGACGCCGTCAGAAGCAGACCGGTCATCCCCAGGATGAAATAGGGCAGGGTCTTGCCGATCAGAATCTCGCTGGCTCGGACCGGTGTGACAAAAAGGGCCTCCAGTGTACCCTGTTCCCATTCGCGTGCCATCACAAGCGCGGTGAGCAGGGCTCCAGTGAGCGTCATAATGAGTACGACCAGTCCCGGCACCAGAAAATAATGGCTGTCCACGGCCTCATTGAACCACATCCGGGTTTGGAGCCGGGCCGATCCTACGGATGGGAGGGCCTCACTGACCGCTCTATGATCCGTCCACTGTGAGAGGGCGCCCCGGGCATAGCCCTGGATGAAGCGGGCACGGTTGGCGTCCACGCCCCGGACGATCAACTGGACGGAGGCGCCGCCCGAAGCCAGTTGCCTGTCAAAGTCCTGCGATAAGCGCACGATGCCGTCCACCTTCAGGTCTCGGATGAGTTTCACGGCTTCCTGCATGGAAGTAACCTCCGTTACCTTGAAGTAGTCGGACAGCTTGAACGCTCCGGCAACACTGGCCGAGTCCGGGGTAGGGTTCTCCAGGACCACCGCCACCGGGATGTCCTTGGCGTCCAGTGACAAACCATATCCAATAAGCAGAATGAGAAACACGGGCAAGACGAGAGCGATAGCTATGCTGCTGGGATCGCGGATGATCTGGACGAATTCCTTGTGGATGAGCGAGCGGACCCTGCGCGGGTTTATCCTTGTGTAATCGGCCCCCGGTTTGCCGGCAAGACGGCTTTTCACTTCTCACTCCTCACTCTGTATTCTTCGACGATTGCGACAAACGCGTCTTCCATGGTTGGTTCCGTAACCTGCGGGGTCGATGCGCGCCCGCGAATATCCGCAGGCGTTCCCGTGGCAAGGACCCGACCGTCGACCATGATCACCATATGGTCACAATACTCAGCCTCCTCCATGAAGTGGGTCGTGACTATCACAGTGACTCCCTGATCGGCCAACGTGCTGATCCGGCGCCAGAACTCACGGCGCGCCAATGGGTCGACCCCCGAGGTGGGTTCGTCGAGGAAGAGGATTTCGGGTTGGTGCATCAGCGCGCAGGCCATCGCCAGGCGCTGCTTGTAGCCTTCGGGAAGTCCGCCGCAAGTCAGGCCGGCTTGAGAACGCAAGTCAAACTGCTCGATCGCCCAATCTAACCGTTCACTTTTGCTCGAGCCCCGAAGGCCGTAAGCGCCGGCGAAAAATTTGAGGTTTTCCATTACGGTTAGTTGCCTGTAAAGGGAAAACTTTTGGGCAACATAGCCGATCCGCTGTCTTGCGGATGCGCGGGCGTAGCGCAGATCCATTCCGGCGACGCTAAGGGTCCCGCTGCTTGCCGGGAGCAAACCGCAGAGCATGCGGAAGGTGGTGCTCTTTCCCGCGCCATTCGGGCCGAGAAGGCCGAATATTTCTCCCCTGCCGACCTGGAACGTGACGTTGTTAACAGCAATGAAGCTTCCGAATTTCCTGGTCAGATTATGCACCTCCACAACGAGCTCTTCCTTAAGGAGATCTTCGGGCAGCCTCGAAGATGCGTATGGTTCAAAGTGCACCTCAAGGCCTGGCCCCGGGGCCTGGCGTACAAGAGTCATGAACCCGTCTTCGAACCTTGGTGCGACCGGGCTGACGGTCAGTCCCTGAAAGAGCGCGCTTTGAGGCCCCACAGCGCCGGATGTGACTATCCGGACGCGCCTGCCCTCCAGGGTTGCGTCCACGATACCGCCCTCACTCGCCAGTGCTGCCTGCAACTGGCGGGGTTTCAGGGATTCGGGAGTGTCGATTCGAAAGGACCTGCCAGCCGCTATGGAGCTGATTTGCGATGGAGGCCCAGACGCCAGGACCCTGCCCCGCAGCAGCAACACCGCCATTTCGCACCGTTCGGCCTCTTCGAGGTAGGAGGTGCTAAGCAGTACCGTCAGGCCCTGCTCCCTCACCAGGCGATAGACTATTTCCCATAGTTCTCGCCGGGACAGGGGGTCTACCCCCACCGTCGGTTCATCGAGCAGAAGAAGATCCGGGGTGCTCACCAGGGTGCATGCAAGGCCAAGCTTCTGTTTCATTCCACCGGAAAGCTGCCCCGCCAGGCGGCGTTTGAAGGGGCCGAGGCCGGTCATCTGCATTAACTGTGGATAGCGCTCGGACCTGGTTTCGGGCGAAATCCCGTGCAGGTTCGCGTAAAGGTCCAGGTTCTCCTGGACCGTCAGGTCTTCGTAAAGCCCGAATCTCTGCGGCATGTAGCCGACCCTTGACTGGACGGCCCGGGGGTCGGTGGCGACATCGATGCCCAGCACTCGAATGGAGCCCGCTTCAGGGGCGAAAAGACCCGTTGCAATGCGAATCAGGGTCGTCTTGCCGGCGCCATCGGGGCCGATCAAGCCCGTGACTGCCCCGCGGGCAACACGGAGCGTCACGGAGTCAAGGGCTTTGATCTTTTCCTTAGGACCACGCATGAACTCCTTGGTTAAACCCTCGCAGCTCAGTATGTCCGATCCAAGCGCATGCTCCACCATCAGCCGCCCCTGTTTTCCGTAGAGCCTCCACCGTTTTGAGAATCTCCCCCGGTCAGCGGAATTTGCACCGTTGCGGGCATCCCCAACCGCAGTTCGTCGGCCGGGTCCTTTACGAAAATGCGGACTTCATACACGAGCGAGGTGCGCAGATCGGTCGTTTCGACCGTCTTGGGGGTAAAGGCTGCTATGGGGGAGATGAATCCCACCCAGCCATCGTATTTCTTGCCGGGGAAACTGTCGGTGCTCACGGCGGCTGTCATTCCCATGCGGATTTTTCCCAGGTCCGGCTCTCCCGCATAAACGCGGACCCACTTGGGATCGGTAATGGCGATAGTCAGTACGGCTCTTTGCGGCGATGCCATTTCTCCGGGTTCCAGTATCCGGTTCTGGACCACCCCGTTTGTGGGGCTGACAAGAGTGGCGTAGGCAAGGTTCTGCCTCGATACAGCTAACTCGGCCTCGTCAGCCAGAAGTGTTGCGCGCGCTTCGGCAATGTCCTCTTTCCTCGGACCGATCACCGCAAGATCCAGCGCTTTCTGGTTTACGCGAAGCTTCGCTTCGGCGACCTCGAAAGCCGCCTTGGCTGTATCGAGGTCCTGCCGGCTTGTGGCGCCGCCACCGGCAGATTTTCCCATCCTCTCATAGTTGAGTTTGGCGTTCGTGAGGTCGGCCTTAGCGGCGTTCAAATTCGCACGGGCCTGATCGATCTCCTGCGGCCTCGTCCCGTTTTCCAGGCGCTCGACCACATGCCGCTGTGCCTTGGCCCTGGCTTCGGCCTGCGCTGCAGTCGCCGTGAGCCTCTCCATTTCAAGGGTGCCCACCACCTGCCCCTTCTTCACCCGGTCCCCTTCACGTGACAGGACGGTTTCTATCCTTTCGTTCCCGTTGAACGCGAGGTTGACCTGACGGAGGTCCACGTTCCCATACAATCGGAGTTCGTCAGGCGAGGTCCCGGCGAAGTGATGGACCCACCAGTAGACGGCGGCGCCTGCAATCATCACGGCAATCACTATGAGTATCATGGCCTTTTTCATTTTCGATTTCCTCCGGACACCCAATATAGATGCAAGTGGGGAGAGGTGTCAAACTAAAATTTAAACTTTAAATTTACATTTGACAGCCCCTTCCCCAAGTGCTATATCCTGCTGACATGAAAGAGAATGACAAAGACCTGACAAGTATCGGGATTTTCAAGACCGAGGACCATCGGACCCGCAGCCGCCTTCTCGAGGCTGCCGGCATAGTATTTGCCGAAAAGGGTTTCGAACGTGCGACAGCGCGGGAGATTTGCGACCTTGCGCGGGTCAATTCCGCCGCAGTCAATTACTACTTTGGCGGGAAGCAACATCTCTACGTGGAAGTATTGCGTGAGGCCCACCGCCGCCTGGCGAACTTCGGCGCGCTCAATGCCGTGGCCGAAGACATCAATGCCGTAAATGAGAGGTTGGAGGGGTTTTTCATCGCCCTTCTTCATTCGGTGCTCGATCCATCGCCGACCGAATGGGTCGTCAGGGTAATTATGCGCGAGATGGCCTCCCACACTGAGGCGCTCGCTGAACTGGTTGAACTCCAGATCCGCCCCACCGCGAGGCTGTTTCGCACTATCATCGGAGGGTTGATGGACCTGCCGGTGGACCACGAGGCCGTAGTCCGGGGGACTTTGAGTACGGTTGGTCAATTCATATTCATCTTCCAGAACAGGGACGTCATCGAAATGATCAATCCGGGACTCGATCTGAGAGGCGAAGGCATCGACAGGATGGCGCGGCATATCTGGCGGTTTACCGTCGCGGGGCTTCGGGCCGTGGCGCGCGATATCAAGGCATCCCGCTGACGGCCCTTTCTCTGGTCATTGACAGTGATATAGACAGGTCATGAAGAGAGAGCGTCGAGAATGGCGGCGGGAAGCCTTCCGCGCTACGCGGAGTCCATGGCTAAGGGATGCCCGCGAGAGCATCTCACCAAATGATCGTTCGGGATTGTTAACAAGTCTGTAATACGAGCAGGGAGGCAGCTCTTGAGAGATCCTCTGGCGTGCATTACCGGGTACGTTTGGCCGCTGATTATCGCTGTGCTGATTCAGGGCTGCATGGTTGGACCGAATTACAGCCGCCCGCCAGTCCCGCAGCAGAACGGCTGGCAGGAAAAGAAAGGCGCCGCGCCGCTGCAGCCGGAGGATGTTCGATGGTGGCGGAGCCTCAACGACCCGCAGCTCTTAAAATATATCGAGCAGGCAATATCCGGGAATCAGAACATAAAGGAGGCGCAGGCGCGCGTGCGCGAGGCGAGAGCGCTCCGAGGGGTTGCTGTGGCCAGTCTGCTGCCGCACGTGGATGGCAGCGCCCTCTACAACCGATCGCTGACAAGCAGCACCGCAGGCATCATCAGCGAGTTACCCAAGGATTTGATAAGTAAGGTAAACTTTGAACAGGACCTTTTCCAGGCGGGTTTTGACGCCAGTTGGGAATTGGACGTATTCGGCGGAAGGCGCAGGGAGGTGCAGGCCGCTTCGGCCCGTGCCCAGTCGAGCACCGAGAACTATCGCGATGTAATGGTTTCGGTAATTGCCGAAATTGCCCGAAATTACGTGGAACTGCGCGGCGCCCAGCTCCAGTTGAGCATAGCGGAAAAAAACAGCGACATTCAGGAGAAAACGCTCTTTCTTGTAAAGATCAGGCAGGACGCAAAAATCACCTCCGACCTCGAGGTGGAGCAGGCCAAAGCGCTGCTCGAGCGCACACAGGGAAGCATTCCGCCTCTGCGGGCCTCGATTCGTGGAAGCGCCTACCTGCTGGCGGTCCTCACGGGGCAACCCCCCAATGCGCTCCTGGACGATCTCCTGGCGACGTCCCCCATCCCCAATCCCCCTGACATCGTGCCCGTGGGGCTGCCTTCGGACCTTTTGCTGCGAAGGCCCGACATCAGGCGGGCGGAAAACGATCTACGCGCCGCCACTGCGGACATCGGCGCATCGACGGCGGACCTCTACCCGCGCTTTTACCTCACCGGATATGCAGACCCACAAAGCGCGAAATTCGTGGATCTGTTTCGCGCCAACAGTTTTGCCTGGTCTTTTGGGCCGAGCATCTCGTGGCCGGTCTTTCAGGGGGGCAGGATACGATCCAACATCGCCGCCACGGAAGCCAGGCGGGATGAGGCGTTGGCCAGGTATCGGCAGGCGGTGCTGACGGCTTTGCAAGAGGTTGAGACCTCGCTTGTGGGCTATGCCGAACATCAGGTTGAGAGGGAGAGGCTTGCACTGTCGGTCGAGTCGCAGTCCAAGGCGGTAGAATTGGCCAGGGAGCGGTTCGAAACAGGTATCAAGGATTTCCTGACCGTTCTCGATGCTGAAAGGCAACTGAGCGATGTTGAAAACAGCCTGGCCCTGAGTGAAACTCAAGTGCTCATAAACCTGATCGGCCTCTACAAGGCTTTAGGCGGGGGCTGGCAACAAGCAGAGTAAAGCTATTAATAATCGTTTGTCTCAGCCCGTGTATGTGGTAAAGGTTGAAATCATAATGTAGAATCTCAATTCTTGTTCATTCCATGGTCCAAAACTGCCTGCAGATTCTTCCGCTCGTTCCCTTCTTCCCAATGGGATCACAAAGAGTATATGCTTTGCTCCACATGCATGCGAACCTGTGCATCGATGTTGGGAGGACCCGGAGATGCAGGATGAAGCCAAGACAAAAGATCAACTCATTATAGAATTGCATGAATTGCGTGAACAGATTGCTGCATTAGAGAAGAAACGGGCGGAGCGCAAACGGGCGGAGGAGACATTACAGGAAAGTGAGGACAGGTATCGCAGACTTGCTGAAAGTATTCCTGGAATAGTATTTCAATATGTCTTGCACAAAGATGGGTCGTTTTCTCTCCCGTATATCAATGATCGTATAATACAATATGCGGGCATTTCTCCCGAAGCGGCTATGGCCGAGCCGTCCTTGCTTTTCACTCCAATTCATCCCGATGATCGGGAGATGATCCAGCAGGCAATATTCATCTCAGCCCGGACTCTTCGAGTTCTTTCCGAGGAACATCGGTTGATCGATGTAAATGGGCAGCTCAGGTGGTTTCGCGTGGAGTCAATGCCGCAGCGG
Organism: Syntrophobacteraceae bacterium; assembly: GCA_049520315.1. GTDB lineage: Bacteria > Desulfobacterota > Syntrophobacteria > Syntrophobacterales > Syntrophobacteraceae > SbD1. The sequence continues at coordinate 32,719 of JBEKPW010000040.1, read as the reverse complement.
CTTTCTAACGACGACATCCTTTGGAACGGAGTCTCCATTGACATCACCGAACGCAAGCAGGCGGAAAAGGCGTTGCGAGAAAGCGAGAAGCGCTACAAGCAGCTTCTCCAATCGGTCACGGACTATATCTACACGGTGCAAGTTCAAGATAACCGTCCATTGGCCACTGTTCATGGTCCAGGTTGCGCCGCGGTGACAGGCTATACGTCAGAAGACTACAAGGCTGATCCGTACCTCTGGTATCGAATGGTCTATGATCAAGACCGAGATGCTGTGAGGGACCAGGCAGCCAGGGTACTCTCCGGAGAAGCGGCATCGCCTTTAGAGCATCGGATCATTCATCGAGACGGTTCAATTCGTTGGGTGAGAAATACACCCGTGCCACATCACGACGAGCAGGGAAAACTGATAGCTTACGATGGCATGATTACGAATATCACCGAGCGAAAGCAGGCAGAAGATGCACTGCATAATAGTAAAGCTTACCTTGCTGCAACCATTGAGAGCATCCCTTTTGAATTCTGGGTTATGGGTCCGGATGGCTGCTATACCATGCAAAACCACATCAGTAGGGGACGCTACGGCGATGCCATCGGTAAGAGACCGGAGGATATATGCCCCAATGAGAGTATTCTGTCGATCTGGCAGGATAACAACCGCCGTGCCTTTGCGGGCGAAGTGGTTAAAGGAGAAGTACTGTTTGTCTTCGGAAATGAGGAACGATACTTCTATAACCTCGTTGCTCCAATTCATGACCGCGACAGAATATGCGGAATCCTCGGGATAAATGTTGATATCACTGAGCGCAAACAAACCGAGGAGTCCCTGCTCCTCAGCGAGGAAAGGTACAGCAGACTGTTTGCAGACGCCTCGCTGGGCATCTTCCGGTCTACCCCCGGGGGACAGATAATCAATGTGAATCCGGCTTATGCCAGGATGCATGGCTTTGATTCGCCGGAGGAGACAAAAAGCCTTGTAAACGACGTGGCCAAAGACCTCTATGCCGATCCTTCGCGCCGAAATGAAATCGTGCGCATGATTTTGGATGCCAGGGGGCCTATCCATACAGAGAATCTATACAAGCGGAAGGACGGGAGCATTTTCACGGGTAACCTTCATGCCTGGGCAGTGCGTGACACAGAAGGGAAGCTTTTGTATCTGGAAGGATTTGTGGAGGATATCAGCGAACGCAAACGTGCGGAGGAAGAAAAGGCAAAGCTGGAAGCCGAGCTTCGCCAGGCTCAGAAACTGGAAGCAATCGGGACGCTTGCCGGAGGTATAGCACACGACTTCAACAATATCCTGCAGCCTATGATGGGTTACACGGAAATGGCTCTAAATGAACTTTCTCCATCCAGTCCGCTGCGAGATGGTTTAGAGCAGGTGCTCAGCGCATCTCTAAGGGCCAAGGAGCTGATCAGGCAAATCCTGACGATTTCCCGCTCCGCTCAAGAGCAGCAAAGAATACTGATCGATATAAGTTTGATTATCAAAGAGGCCTTGAAGCTTTTGCGGTCTTCGCTTCCCACCTCGGTTGAAATAAGGCAAAATATACGGATGGGTGTAGCGCTGGCCGATCCAACTCAAATCCACCAAGTGTTGATGAACCTTTGCACCAACGCAGCCCATGCAATGGATGACAATGGCATTCTGGAAGTTCGCCTGTCCCATGTCGATTTGAGCGAAAGCGATTTGGCAGATCAGTCAATCGTCGATCTCAAGCCCGGACCACACCTGAGATTGACGGTTTCAGATACCGGGTGTGGAATGGATGCAAGCACCATGGAGCATATCTTCGACCCTTACTTCACTACCAAAGAGGTGGGAAAGGGAAGCGGCCTGGGGCTCGCGGTCGTTAGCGGAATAGTCAAACGGCACGAGGGGGCAATTACCGTCCGAAGCGAACCAGATAAAGGCACAACGTTCACTATCTACATCCCGAGTGTTGATGTCCAATCTGAAACAGCCATGCAAGTTGACGATGTTCTGCAGCGCGGTTCGGAAAGGATTTTGCTCGTCGATGACGAACCGGCCGTGATGGAAATGGGAACCATACTCCTGGAGCATCTGGGCTACAATGTCACCTCTCAAACGGACAGTGTGAAAGCTCTGGAGGTTTTCCGTTCGAGTCCGGACGAATTCGACCTCGTCATCACCGATTATACTATGCCCAAACTGAGGGGGCTTGATTTTGCCATGGAAGTGTTGCGGATTCGGCCTGATATGCCGATCGTGCTTTGCACGGGGTTTAGTGAAAAAATTACCCCTGACAGCGTGAAAGAGCTTGGCGTGGAACTACTGTTGAAACCTTATGGAGTGAGACAAATATCCGAGATGGTCCGAAAGATTCTCGATGCACAAAAGGGGGCCTGATTTGGAAATGGAAATTAAACGGGTCCTGGTCATTGATGATGAACAGGATATTTGTGCCATGCTGACTAAATTCTTGCGATCATCCGGTTATTATTGCGAAAGCTTCACCGATCCGGCTAAAGCACTGGCAGTATTGAAACGAAACGATTTCGATCTCGTTATCTCAGATATTAAAATGCCGGGCATTGATGGCCCGCAACTGCTCAGTGAAATTCTTAAAATCGATCCCGGACTCGATACGATCATGATGACCGGTCATACCGGTATTTATACGTACAGCGACATAATTAGGGCCGGGGCGGTCGACTTCATAGCAAAACCGTTCCAAACGTCTGAACTCAAGGCAAAGATAGAAAGGATTGATCGCGAACGGAAGATGCAGAGGCAACTTAAAGAAATGAATATTGCCATGGGAGTACTCCTTCAGCGGGCGGAGAAAGACAAGGATACACTCAGTGAAAATGTTGTATACAATGTGAAGAAACTGATTCTCCCCTATATAGATAAGTTGCAAAATACTTACCTTAATGAAGAGTATAAGGCATATATTGAGATCATTAAGACAAATCTGTCGGAAATCTGTTCTCCATTTATGAAAAATTTGTCGCTTCACTATGCGCACATCAGCTCAATGGAAGTCCAGGTTGCAAATCTTATCAGAGCTGGAAAAAGAAACAAAGAAATCGCCTCGATGCTTGGGGTCTCCTTAAATACTATTATGACTCACCGCTATCGTCTTCGGTCAAAGCTCGGGTTGAAACAGAGCAAGGTCAATCTGAGATCCTACCTAAATTCCATCGAATTTTAGTGAATGCATGTAACTGTTTTGCCAGTTTTCTTTCAACGTCTTGAACTCCTGGAACAATACCGACTTAAATACAAGTGCCAACCGAAATCACATTCATCACAGGGGTAGGGTCCCGGGCATGGGAATAACTTGAATGCCTTTAGGCAGGAGCGCAAATTGTTGTGAGCCCGCCGAAGAGGAGATCAGCCGGACCAATGCCTGCCTTGAGAATATCCTTGAGAATTCGCCCGATGCCATCTCAATTGTGGATAAGCTTTGAAGGTTTATCGGGTGGAACAAAATGGGGAATTACCTCTACGGCCATACCTTGGAAGAAATGAAAAAGAAGTCTGCGTTTGATCTATACGTGTATAAAGATGAGCTCGCAAACATATCCTATTGCAAGGCGTACCCATTGAAAATCATGAAGAGTCCATCTCGGACCTTGATTCTGAATCATTTTCCGTCTAAGGCCCTCTGGATTCGCCCCTCTCTGCCTGGTCGATTAATTCGTCTGAAGAGCTCTTATGGACATCTGAGAGCTATGACGATCCAGCCAAAAAATTCTGCGAACGGGACTTTTTTCCCGAGATGCAGTCTGGACGCCCCGCCAGCCTTCATGAACTCCAATTGAGATGTAACCTTTCTGAAACCTTTTTTTGATATATTTCAGTCACAAAAGGGCTTCTGTATGGAGTAATACGGAGCAGCGTTCAAATCGGGTGCTTCGGGAGGGCATAAAGCCCTTCCACAGAAGAACCGCGCGACAATGCTGCAGTAGGGGCGTGGTTTATCCCCGCCCGCTCTTGAACCTGCGTGAAACTGCCGAGGCGGAGACCGTGAAGTCGAGAACTTTTTATTATGTCACAAAGATGGATATGGTTTCGCTCCCTGACGACGAAAATCACTTCAGTGGTGTGAGCATTTATCATTGGGCTGCCTTACAACCAGGACGAACCAATAATACCATGAACTAATGACTTCATCAGGTGCCACCCGCACCTCTTTGCACTACCTCTCAATCAGGACTGAGCTTCATGAAAGGGCAACGTTGTTTTTATATAATTTGTGCAAGCTCACGAGAAGATATGCTTCCAACTTCGTATTATGATCCGAACGGAAAGCTGATTCTTGATAAAAATGGCGTAGCGAAGTTTTTGGAGCTGGAACACGTGTTTGAATTTATCGCCAAACACGAAATTAATCTGGGAGACAAGGCCTATGTTGGTCTAATGATCGAAGATGATGGAGGGTGTGAAACACGGAATTGTTAAGAGGTCTTAGGATGAAATGACCTTGGATTGTCCAATCTTTGAGGAGAAGAGGAAATGACGAAAGCTGAATTGGTTGCAAAAATCGCAAGTGAAGTTGGAATTGCCAAATCACTGGCTGAAAAAGCGGTGGACGGATTTGTTTCAGCTGTTTCCGCAGCTTTGTCAGGCGGTGACAAGATTACGCTGGTAGGTTTCGGGACCTTCAGCGTTGGGGCAAGGTCTCAGCGTGAAGGCCGCAATCCCCGGACCGGCGAAAAGATCGAAATTCCGGCGTCAAAAGTTGTCAAGTTCAAAGCAGGCAAGACTCTCAGTGAAAAAGTCAAATAGCAGAGTTTAATCCCGTCTCATTCAATAAAATGATTTGAAGGGACTGCTCGCCGGAATGAATTGGCGGCCAGTCCTTTTCATTTTTTTGTCACCATTCCGGCAATACTGGGCCCCATTTGACAATGCCTCCGAACTCAATGATTCGGCTGTGTGGACTTTCTCTGAGCCTGAATCGGGGTCTGTTTCAAAGATTTATTACGTACAGTGGCACGATGGTAAAACAAAAATTTGGAAAACCTGAGATCACTACTGTAGTTATTGGTATTGTCCCTTGGTTGGAAGGCCTGTCGCTTGGAAGGCCTTGATCTGCGGGGACTTTAGTGCGACAATGGCGCCGAAAGAAATGAACTTATGGCCGTCAGTCAGGCTTTCCCGAAAAAAGCTCAACAACGCCTGTCCGGATAACGAAAACGAAAAACATTCGATCAGGGAAGGGCGCACGGATGCAGGAAAGAGTTATGAACTTAATGAAGAAGGGAGTCATCTCATGTGGCGAAGAGACCAGCATCAAGGAGGTGGCTCAAATCCTGGCGGTTAATTCAACACGCTATTGTGTGGTTACGAACAAGGAGCATGAGGTCCTTGGGATCATTTCAGCGCGCAGCATTCTGAAGGCGTTCGGTAAGGACCTCGACGATACTTCGGCCAAAGAAATCCTTCTGCCCCATACTTATACCATCAGCCCAAACATGCCATTAAGCGAAGCGATCCGATTAATGGACCGGCGCAAAATCGAGCACGTTATCGTTACTTCAGACCGTCCCGGAAGCAAAGCCGTCTTGGGGATGCTCCACATTGAAGACGTCATTTCCGCCATGGTGGAGGAGGAGGGTTCAAACAAACATGCGAGTATGTGATCTAATGGACCGTGAGGTTATCACCTGCAATCTGGATGACAACCTCAAGGATATCTTGACAATGATGAAAGAGAATCGGTTCCGCACGGTGGTGGTGCAGGATGAGACCGGTGAGGTTTGGGGCCTGATATCCAGGCTGGCTGTAGTTCGGTTCTATGGAGAAAACCTGGAACAAATAAAAGCCGAACAGGTGATGCGACCTTACAAGTTCGATGTCGATCCTCAAATGCCGATTGAAAAAGCGATCGAAATCATGCAACGAACAAGATTCGAACATCTGATTATCGTCGACCCGCACGCTGGACCTAAACGTCCGATCGGGGTTTTGGCCAGCTTCAACATAGTCTGGTTTATGTCCAAGATCGAGCGAGGGCATTACGAGCAGATCTTGAAAATGCCCAGGGAATAAGCTTTGGACGGAAGCCTCGAAGTGAAACCGGAAATAGTTTTGCAGGCAGTGAGCAGGCGAAATTATTCTCCGTTCTTCCATCTTTTCTTTACAATAACAAAGTACAAGCTTTAGGCTTATCTATCCATCTTGGCCCTCCTCAAGCGCTTTTTTCAGGTCACGGAACACTCGGATTCCGGTCCATCTACGATCCGAATCGGGTTTATCCCGCCCTGCCGGTGATGTAGTCTTCGGTGAGTTTCTGGCTCGGCCGGGTGAAGATGGTCTCGGTCGCATCGAATTCGACCAAATCGCCCAGCCAGAACAAGCCTGTGTAATCGGAAGCGCGGGATGCCTGCTGCATGTTGTGGGTCACAATGACAATAGAGTAATCTTTTTTGAGCGACCGCATAAGTTCTTCGATCTGAAGGGTTGCAATCGGGTCCAGGGCTGAGCAGGGCTCATCCATCAGGATGACCTCGGGTTTTACGGCGATAGTTCGTGCGATGCAGAGTCTTTGCTGCTGACCAAGAGACAGGCCCAGCGCATTATCTTTCAACATGTCTTTAACCTCATCCCAGAGCACGGCGCTGCGAAGACTCTTTTCAACTATTTCGTAAAGGTCGTCCCTGTTGGTGTGAAGTCCAACCAGACGCGGCCCGAAGGCGATGTTGTCAAAAATGGACTGCGGAAAAGGGTTTGGGCGCTGAAAGACCATTCCTACCCGCCTGCGCAGTTCAACCACATCGGTGCCGGGGGAGTAGATGTCACGGCCGTGGAATTCGACGCGGCCCTCCGCCTTTGTGCCCCGAATAGTGTCGTTCATTCGGTTGAGGCAACGCAGAAAAGTCGATTTGCCGCACCCCGAAGGCCCGATCAGCGCCGTTATGCGTCGATCCTGTATGGACATCGAAATGTTGCTGAGGGCAAGTTTTTGGCCGTAATAAAAATTTAAGTGCTCTACCCTGATTTTTTCCATTTCTTCGCTTAAAGGGCTATCCGAAACGGCCCGTAACGTAATCTTCAGTGCGCCTGTCACTGGGGATTGTGAATATCTCCGTTCCAGGGCGGTATTCGATCAGATCGCCCATAAGAAGGAAAGCCGCCTGGTCCGCCACTCTGGCTGCCTGCTGTATGCTGTGTGGAACGATGATGATCGTATAGAGTTTTTTCAGTTCGTGAAGAGATCCCTCGACCTTTCTCGTTGAAATCGGGTCCAGACCGGAGGTCGGTTCGTCGAGCAGCAGCACCTCAGGCTCCAGCGCCAGGCTCCTGGCGATGCAAAGCCTTTGTTGCTGGCCCCCTGAAAGGGCGTTTGCCGGGCTGTCCAGCCTGTCTTTTATCTCATCCCATAAAGCGGCCCTTGTGAGACTGCGCTCCAGGATCTCCTCCGTTTTGCCGTCGTTCCGATGACCGGCCAGCTTCAGCCCGTAGGTAACATTTTCCCGAACGGTCCCGGGAAGAGGAAGCGGGAGCGCGAAGACCATCCCCACGCGGCGGCGCAGGCTTGCGACGTTGGTGCCGGGATCGTAGATGTTTTTGCCGTCCAAAAGAACCCGCCCTGTCATGCGGGTATCTTCGACCATATCGTTCAGCCTGTTAATCAGACGAAGCAAGGTTGACTTTCCGCCTCCCGCTGGACCGAAAAAAACAGTTACGGACCGGGGCGGTACCTCCAGGGTGATGTTGCGCAGCGCTTGGGAGTCTCCGTAAGAATAATTTACCCCCTCGATGAATATTTTAGGGTTTACCATTGCCGCCTCCTGCGAAAATAGCTTCGCAGGACTGTTGCCGCCACATTCATGGAAAGGACGAGAATGAGCAGAACGAGCGCCGTTCCGTATTGAACGCTGAACGGCATGCCGGGCACCTGAGTGCTGATGACATAGAGGTGATAAGGCAGCGCCATTACCTGGTCGAAGGGCGACTGGGGCAGGCGGGGCAGATAGAAGGCGGCAACCGTAAACAGAATGGGGGCGGTCTCCCCGGCAGCGCGCAAAAGGCCTAGAATTATGCCCGTTATTATACCCGGCAGGGCCTCTGGGAGCACGATATACCGGATTGCCTGCCAGCGCGTTCCGCCAAGGCTTGCGATAACGGTGCGAAATTCCATGGGTACGGCCCGCAGTGCTTCTTCGGAGGTGCTGATGATTACCGGCAGGGTCATGATTGCCAGGGTTAGCACGCCGGCCAGGATTGAAGTGCCCATATGCAGAAAGAGTACGAACATGCCCAGTCCGAAGAGCCCGTAAACGATGGAAGGAATGCCTGCCAGGTTTACGATTGCAAGCCGGATGGCCCGGGTCATCCAGGTGTCTTTCGCATACTCGGCAAGATAAATAGTTCCGGCAACACCGACCGGTATGGCGGCAACCGCAGTGCCCACTGTCAGAATGAGCGTTCCGACTATAGCCGGGAGAATGCCTCCTTGCTTCATGCCATCGTATGGCATCGAAAAAAAGAATTCCCAGGAGATGGCTCTTGCCCCTTCAACCAGAATAATTCCAATCACGATCAAAATGGGCGCAACTACGGCTATCGCCGACAAGGTCAGCAAGGCAAATCCTATCTGCTGCACCCGGTTGCGGTCCATCAGCGCAGGCCCCCTTTTTGCCGCTTTTTGAAAATTGCGCTTGCAGCCAGAATATTGATGATAAATGTAAGGATGAACAGGATGATCCCAATTCCAAAAAGAGCGTGATAGTGAACGCTCCCGTTTGCGACCTCTCCCATTTCAGCCGCCACCGTAGCGGTCATAGTCCTCACCGGCATGAAGAGCGATCCAAGACTCAGAGGCATCCGGGCTGCATTTCCAGTAACCATCATGACCGCCATAGTCTCACCGATCGCCCTGCCCATCCCAAGCATCACGGCCACAGCTACTCCGGAGCGCGCAGCAGGCACAATTACCCGCCAGATAGTCTGCCAATGGGTGGCACCCATCGCCAGGGCTGCATCGCGGTAACTCTTCGGTACGCTGTCCAAGGCGTCCTCCGCCACACTGATTATTGTGGGCAAAGACATATAGGCCAGAAGCACAGCGCCCGTGAAGGCCGTAAGGCCCGTCGGGACATGAAGAGTGGTGCGCACCAAAGGCGCTATGACGTGCATTCCAAAAAAGCCCAGAACCACGGATGGTATACCAGCAAGTACTTCGATCAGTGGTTTTAGAATTTCACGGGCCCAATCGGGCGCCGCTTCGCGGATAAAAACAGCGGTTGTCACTCCCAGGGGAAGAGCGATGGCTATTGCGGCTATGGTTACATAAGCCGATCCCAGGATCAGTGGAAGAGTGCCGAAAATATCGAAGGTGGGATACCATCGAATCCCAAACAGGTTGCCGGGAGAGACCTCCCATAGCACGGGGAGACCCTCTTTGAGCAAGAAGAAAAAAATGAGCAGCACGAAGCCGATCGTGGAAAATCCGAGTACGCGGATGGTGGATTCGATGAAAAACTCGGTCCAGGGTTTGCCCGCTGTTTCGGATGAACCGGCCCGGCGCCTCCCAGGTCTTTGTGAAATTTTATTGTAGAGGGACAAAGCCCAGTTTTGCCACAAGGGTCTGGCCACCGTTAAGTATCCATTCGATGTAGTCCTTTATCTGTCCCGCAGGCTCACCCCCCGTATACATGTAGAGCGGACGCGCAATAGGGTAGGAACCGTTTTTGACGGTCTGTGCCGACGGAACAACAAAGGGACCGTTTCCACTCTTTGATACTGCTATGACTTTCTGGTCCCCGGTCACGTATCCGAGGCCGTCGTACCCGATTGCATTCGGGTTTTGGCGAATTTCACTGCTTATCCCTTCACTCGAAGGCATAAGGAGCGTGTCCGGCGAAAACAGGAGCTTGCTCTTGCTATTTCCCATCCGGATCACATTTTCGAGAAAATAGACATAAGTCCCCGAATTGGACTCCCTTGACAGCAGCACGATCGGCCTATTCTCGCCCCCAACTTCCATCCAGTTTTGGATCTCGCCGGTGTAGATGTCTGAGATCTGCTTTATCGTCAGATACTGAACCGGGTTGGATGGGCTGACGACGACCGCAATAGCATCGTGAGCAACTGCGAATTCAACCGGGCTGACACCGTTGGCCTTCGCGGCCGCTATCTCTTCGGGTTTCATTTCCCGAGAGGCGTTTGCGATCGAAACCGTTCCGTTTATCATGGCCGCAATGCCGGTTCCGCTGCCTCCCCCGGTCACCGAGACGCTCACCTCCGGATGTGCCTCCATATAGGCTTCGGCCCAGGCGAGAGCTAAGTTTACGAGAGTATCTGATCCTTTATTTTCAATTATGCGGGTGTGGTCACCCACACCGGCCCCCGTCTCCGACTTTTTACCGCCGCAGCCCGAGAGCATCCCGCTGCTCATCAGCAGGGCAAGGCAGATTGCCAAAAAACTAAGCTGGAGCATGGATATCGGAGGAAGCCCTCTGCGATCTCTCATGTGCGTCATCTGACCTCGGTAACAAAGCCGGCCATAATTCGCTCTTCTCCAGCGAGCTTTCGAAGTCCGGAGGGACACCCATAGAAAAAATCAGAGTGTCTCAGAACACCAAATTTCCCGTCGTGTGGCTTTTAGAGTTCAGATTACTTAAACGAGAGGCCCCCTGCCTGCATCCTAAAATACACTATAATCCGGGTAATGTATTAGAGACCGGAAAATTTATGCTGTGTCCCACCCAACCATATGATACTATAGCGCAAACTAATCAAAGGAAGGGAAGGCCTCATGTCAGTGGTTGGTTGAAAGCAAAAGGAAAAGCATCCATCCAGTGTTCAACAGATCCATCCAGATTGATTTTAATCCGAATAATGCATCAACCTGACCACCAACCGATCTCGAAGGGCAATTGGGGTTCATCCAACGCCCTAAAAAACTCCCGGGACAGCTTCAAGGCCATAGAACTTTCCCATATACTTATAAAAAATGCAAGTAGTGTGTAAAGGGAACCGATTTTTGCAATTTTAGGACACGCAATTGCTTTCGCAGTTGATGGCATCGTTTTCCCGCCCCGGCGGGTTGGACGGCACTTAAGCGAATAGAATGCGATAGCGGCGAGCAAGGGGAAAGCCGAGGCCACATGGAAGTGCCCCACGCTCCTCGAGGCATGGTAGCCCACTCTGGCCCCAACCTTTGCAGGCTGCCTTACTATCGAGTCTGTGGATGGCTTGACACTTTCGCCACGGAGGTTTGAATCTTTCGCCTACCGCCGCATGAGGAGGAAGCCGGTGAGAGAATTGATTTTGGCATCCTTGAAGTCGATGCAAATTGACCTGCAGAAGCTGAGATGAATGGCCTCATCATTTCGCCCCTCATCACTTTGATTTAATTTAGCATAATATCAGAGAGTCAAGGCTACTGCAGAGTGATTTCACGCATAGCAGCGCATAATCCGTGTTTATAGTCTTTTGCCAATGATCTCACATTGGTCAGCACCAATACAAATTCTCCGTTCTTTATCTCTTCCAGACTCACTGGACCAGATATCTTTATGCCGCTGATGTTACGCTTTCCCTGGATGATAAGCCGTTTTGTAGAAGTTGCGGCCAAGATGGTCTATCGCATAGAAAAAAGAGACTGAGTCAGTTGCTGGGTATAACGCAGCGAAACGCAACTTTAACTCAGATATTCCTTTACAGAACTTTACTCACTTTAACTAATATTAACTCGACCTTGACGCGGATTTCTTATATCTATTCATCAACGGACATCAAATTATAAGGAGAAACGATATGAAAAGATTACTGACAGGGTTTACCATAACTTTGGTAGCGGCAGTATGGATGATGGGGTCATGCTTTTTCTTCAACTCTATCGCGGTCGGGGCAGAAGATGCAGGCACCGCTAAAGGGAAATGCGGGGAGCATTGGAAGCATCGTCACTGGGATCGTCACGGGCATCACCATTTGTGGAAAAAACTCAATTTGACTGACGAGCAAAAGAAAGAGGTGTTTTCCATCAGGCTCGAAGAGCGCGCCAAAATGAAACCATTTGTTGAAAAACTAAAGGCGGGGCGCGATCAGCTCCGCGCTCTCCCAAAGGGTCAATTTGACGAGGCGAAGGTTCGGGCCATCGCCAAGGGACAAGCGGATACGATAGCTGATTTGATCGTGGCCAGAGAGCACATGAAATCCAGAATCTATGCAGTCCTGACCCCGGAGCAGCGCGCCAACGTTGAACAAATGCGAGAGAAATGGCAATCTCGACACGACAAAGAACCCAAGCACAAGGACTAATCTTTGTGGGAGCGTTACGAGAACCCTCCACCTCTCCTCCTGTCTCGCATGCTCCCGCTTCAGCGCAGATGAGAGTTTGCGCTTGATATAGATAGCTTCGGGAGGTGCCCCGTTACCAAAGCTCCAGTCCAATTCTCCAACACCACATCCGGGCCGGCCCAAGGTACTCTTTTGGTCGGCCCTTCTTCGCGCAAACGATGTATATCAGACTTTATGTTGAAGGTTTTGCGGGCTGAACGCGAGCAGAAAAATACGGTTTTAATGCGTAGCATTCAACTCGATGCATTATTCCGGTTGCATCCGAAGATAGTTATGATACTTCTATAAACGACTGATGCAGGTTCGATAGCAATTGTCTGCATTTCGTCTATAGAATGCATGTTGTTAACGTCTTAACGACCTGAAGGCTTGTATCATTGCTTTAGCGGCCTATCGCCAATGTTTTTCGCGAATCAGGGGAGTGCTTACATAGTGGGAACTCAATTGAACAAGGAATTGGAACGACTTCAGGATGAACTGATCGATCTCGGGGCGATGGTCGAGCGGTCCATAATCGAGTCTGTTGAGATCCTCAAGACATCACAAATCGAAGCGGCCCGCCGTCTGATTGCAGCCGATTCCGAGATTAACCGGAGACGCTACGCGATAGAATGGGATACCCTTGTTCTTATAGCCAGGCAGCAGCCTATGGCCAGGGACTTGCGGACTCTGGCGGCTATTCTGGAAATTGCCGGCGAGTTGGAGAGGATAGGCGACTACGCTAAGGGGATCGCAAAGATTACAGTACAGCTCGGTTCACAACCTTTGTTAAAGCCGCTTGTGGATATTCCCCGCATGGCGGCATTATCAGCGGATATGCTACACAGAGCGCTCCTGTCCTTCGTTGATAGAGATGTGGAGACAGCGCGTTCGATTTTTGCCGAAGACCGCCAGATCGACGATCTTTATGACCAGGTATACCGCGAACTCATGACTTACACTCTCGCGGACCCCGGGAAGATCGACGACACCAGCCACCTCTTGTGGGTAGCCCATAACCTGGAACGCACAGCCGACCGCGCCGGCAATATTTGCGAGCGCGTAATCTTTACGGTGATCGGCGAGCTGGTCGAATTTGACGATATGGAGCATGACCCGCCCTTAGGGTAACTCTACGTTCATATTACTGTATTAGTAAATGGAAAATACACTCTGGGCCTGATTGTCAAAAGCGGAAAATCTGCTATTTTAAGACCATAAGATTGGGTCTCTTTCTTGAGTTTTGGTTTTTGGGACCCTTTAACCATAAACCCCGGAAGCCAGGCATCCACCTGGCTTTCTCCTTTTTTACTCCCTGTTTGTTGCGTTAATGTGTTCCTTACAATGCTGTCCTCTCCCTATTGCAAAGCGTACTCATCGAAATCATGAAGATTGGCCTTCGGATCTCGATGTTGAATCATTTCCGCCTCGGGCAATCTGAATGCAACCCTCATTTTGCCTGAGCCTTACACCAAAAAACACCAGGGGACGAAAACGCGGCCATTAACTGCGCAGCCAGTGACGTGTCGTCAAACGCCAAAACCAGTCTCATTGACCTAGCACCTCTCTCGGAAAGTGTCCGCCGGTGACTTCATTTTTGATTAAACCATGTCGTCCTCTATCCCGATTATTTACTTGTAAACGAAAATAATTACTCGAGGAAAAAATCTCTCGTCGAAGTGACCTCATTTCGACACTGGCATGAATGAGAAGCCATGAACCTGCTCAGGAATATCTTTGCCGGCAACTTCAGTGCGAGCGCCCCGCCGATGCTCGTCTACAGATTCATATTGCTAAACTCAATGAGTATCGCGGCTATCGTCAATCTGTTTTTATTCGGGGCTATGGCCCTGGCCGCACACAAGTATATGCTGGCTGTCGCGGACATCTCAGCCGGTCTGCTTATGCTGGGCAATATTGTCTATGTGCGCATCAGAGGCGACGTTGATCTCGCATGCGAGATCACGATTGGCTTGGGAGGGGTTCTATTCCTTTACCTCTTTGTTACAGGCGGCATGAACCAGACGGGGCACGTCTGGATGTTTATCTTCCCTCTCTCCTCCTCCTTTCTGCTGGGTAATAAAAAAGGTCTGACAACCAGCGCCATTCTCATCACCATTTCACTGGTTTTCGTGCTGTACTTGAGGAAATTCTCCCCACTGGTGACATCCTATCCAGTCGATTTCGTTGCTCGCTTCGCAGTGTCGTTCATTGTTGTGACCATCTTTTCCTTTATCTACGAGTACGTGAGGGACAAAGCACACCGTGAACTGTCCACGCGGCACGAGGAATTGACTGCAACTTTCGCCAAGCTCCATTCCAAGGAGACGGCCCTTGAGGAAAGTGAGGAAAAATACCGCCATTTGGTCGAGCGAGCCAATGACGGTATAGTCCTGATTCAGGATGCGGTCATACAGTATGCAAATCCTCGGCTGGCTGAAATCATAGGGCGGGATGTCGATGAAATAATCGGAAATCTATTCGTCAAGTTTTTGGAACCATCCCTGGTATCACTGATCGAGGATCGCTACAACGGGAGAATCCGCGGGGAGAATATCCCATCGAGTTACGAAACTCACCTGAGGATTTCAAATGGCTCAACAATACAAGTAGAGTTGAATGCGGGACTCACCACATTTCGTGGGAGAGTGGCCGATCTCGTGTTCATACGAGATATAACGGAGCGCAAGAATCATGAATTGCATTTGAAGCAGGCAAAAGAAGCGGCTGAAGCAGCAAGCCTGGCCAAGTCTGAATTTCTCGCCAACATGAGCCATGAGATCAGAACACCTATGAACGGACTGCTTGGGTGCATTCAATTGCTGCAAGACAGGCACATGGACGAGAAGGACCAGCAGCTTCTCGGAAACGCGAAGCTATCAGGTGAGATTCTACTCGGGATTTTGAACGACATCCTCGACCTTTCCAAAGTAGAAGCCGGGAAGTTATGCCTCGAAGGTCTCGACTTCAGCCTGCACCAACTGTTGGAGGAGTCTATAACAATTTTTGCCGAAAGCGCATTCAGCAAAGGCCTTGATCTCGCCTTAGTCATAGATCCCGGAGTCCCGGCAGCCATGCACGGCGATCCGGTGCGACTCCGTCAGATACTGCATAATCTCATCGGCAATGCCCTCAAGTTCACCGAGCAGGGAGCCATCTCAGTTCGTGTTTCCGCCGTGCGTGAAGAGGGCAAGGCCTCGACCATCCGATTCAGGGTGGCCGATACCGGTATAGGCATTGATCCCCAAGCGCAAAGCCGGATATTCGATCATTTCTCTCAGGCGGACAGCTCCACCACGAGGCGTTTCGGGGGAACAGGATTGGGGCTGGCAATCTGCAAGCATCTTGCCCGCATGATGGGAGGCAAGATTGGGGTAACCAGTGAGGTTGGGAAGGGCTCTGAGTTCTGGTTCAGCGTCAAGTTCAAAGAAGCTAATGACAGCACATCCGTGCATGTTGAACAGGACTGCTGGCTAAACGATGCCCGGGTACTCATCGCCGATGGCAACGAGGTCACTCGCGAGGCTCTAAAACGTATTATCACATCATGGGGAGGTATGGCCCATGCGGCGGAGAATGCATCAGAAGCTCTCGATAGGTTAAGGTCCTCGTCCCAGGATGGAGCAATGTACGATGTTGCAATCATTGGTGCTGAGATCTCTGGAATGAGCGGAATGGAACTCGTTCGCAACATGGAAAAGGACAACCCGGCCACTCTTTGCCCGATTGTACTTTTGGCCCCGAGAAGGCTACAGATGTCCCTGAAAGATGCAAAATCGAAGAATATAGCCGCTCTTCTGGAGAAACCCGTTTCTCCGTCGAACCTGAGGGAATGCATCAATACATTCCGGCATGCATCGGAAGAAGCCGTATATGAAAAGCTGACGAAAGTTCCGGAGCTTTCCGAGTCTCTAGCCGGAGCCAGGATTCTTCTCGCTGAGGACAACTTAATCAATCAAAAGGTGGCTGAATGCATGTTGGGGAATTTCGGATGTAAAGTCACCGTTGCTCAAAACGGCAGGGAAGCCGTTCGTTTTTTGGAATCGGAAACATTCGATTTGATCCTCATGGACTGCCAGATGCCCGATATGGACGGCTATGAAGCGACCAAAG
The DNA here is from genome assembly GCA_049520315.1 of Syntrophobacteraceae bacterium. Classification (GTDB taxonomy): domain Bacteria; phylum Desulfobacterota; class Syntrophobacteria; order Syntrophobacterales; family Syntrophobacteraceae; genus SbD1. The sequence continues at coordinate 16,342 of JBEKPW010000040.1, read as the reverse complement.
TCATCAGGATGCTCGAGCATGGGAAGAACGGAGAGGCAAAACATATCCCTATTATCGCTCTTACTGCAAATGCCATGAGCGATGACCGCTCTCATTGCGTTTCTGCAGGAATGGATGACTATATGAGCAAGCCCTTTACACCTAAGCATTTGCGAAAGATGGTCACCAAATGGCTTCCGGCTGCAGCTTTGCCGGAGAGAGAGGGGCCCGGGTCCGGAAGCGAAGATGAGCAGCCGGCGCTCTAAAGTGGACCGCGAAGTCCAGACAAAAAATCAACCTTTTTAAGGTGGACAGGTCCCGGCCTGCCACGGCTTGTTCTTGTCTCAATCTGTTACAATCGCCATGCCCGCCGATAGAAATCGGGACAATTCCACCCATCTGTGAAGAGACCATCTGCACTGGCTGTGTGGAACAAATTTCTTGCCAACCCATCGAGCCCAAAGAACGGACTGCGCATAACCGCCTTATGATCAACAGCCGGCAACATGTGCGATCAGATCGGAAACCGGGGGTGTGAATCGCGTAAGATCGAATTGAAGCGATCACATATTACAACCGGCGCAGTCATGAAGTTGAGGCCGGCTTTGTCTACTTCTCTGCCCATGTATCCCCAATCGTGACTTCGACCTCGACAGGAACTTTACCGAGATAATCTTTGCCTGATTGAATCATTGTTTTTTTAGAGAATGGCGGCGGCATCATTTGCCATCTTCTCAGGAACTTCGAGAATGATTTCTTCACGCAACGTTCCGATAATCCGAGATCCAGAATCCGCCAATCTTTGGGGGAGTAATCCAAGGGGCTTCTTTGTGATGTCTTCGGTTGTCCCTCTGAAATTGCCCAACCAGGTCTCATTGACTTATCACTTGCACGTTCAACTGTGAAATCGTATTGTTTTGGGGGCTGCAAGAGTGCAGCGGAGGTTTTTCCGGCAAAAATCCGACCCCAACATCCAGTTTTGGTGCATAGCGCAGAAGTTGATGCATTATTCCGGACTAAAGCACAAGCAGGAGCAGAAGTGTGGATGACCTATTCAATGCAGAATCTATCGTGATAATTGGAGTCTCTGACGCAATAGACAATCTCGGGAAGAATGTCGTCTCAAATCTTGTTAACCTTGGATATAAAGGAAAAATATACCCTGTTGGTCCTCGAGGCGGGGAGGTCTCCGGATTGCCGATTTATCGTTCGGTCTCCGAATTGCCCGGAACCGCCGAGGTCGCGGTTGTTCTCGTACCCGCGTCTTTCGTAAGCGATGTGCTCGCTCAGTGCTGCGACAAAGGAACAGGTTGGGCTGTTATAAGTTCCGCAGGCTTTCGGGAGCACGGGGAAAAAGGGGCAATGCTTGAAGAAGAAATAATGAAAACGACCAAGAGGTGTGGCATTCGGATTATCGGCCCCAACTGCGTGGGGTTTGCAAATACCGCCAACGCCCTTTATGCTCCGTTTACCAATGTTACGGCCCCGTTCAGAACAGGCAAGACCGCCATATTTTCACAAAGCGGGGGAATTGGGAACAGTCTCTGCGGGAGGCTATCCAGCTCCGGTGTGGGCATAGGCAAATTTGTCAGCATGGGAAATAAACTTGATCTCGATGAGGTGGATTACCTGGCCTACCTCGTTGATGATCCTGAAACCTCTTTGATATACTTCTACCTGGAAGATTTCAAAAGAGGCCGACTCTTTGCAGACCTTGCGAGAGGATGTTCCAAGCCCATCATCCTTCACAAGTCAAACACCAGCGCTGTGAGTTCCACAATCGCCCAGTCTCACACTGCTGCTCTGGCGGTAGATGACCAAGTTGTTGATTCCGTCTGCCGTGAGACCGGCATCCTGAGGGTGAACTCCGTCATCGAAGGGATAAACGTTGCGAAAGGTTTGAGCCTCCAACCGCTCAAGGGCAAAAATCTCGCTATCATGTCGCGGTCAGCCGGACATGCCGTGGCGGCCGCAGATGCTTGCGCAGCCTTCGGCTTTCATCTGCCGCCACTGAAGCGGGAGATTCTCGACGATGCCAGAGAGATGAGTCGCGCCGATATCATCCGGCTTGGAAATCCATTGGATCTCGGAGACATCTACATGATCGACTCCCATGTCAGCATTTTGGAAAGAATTCTCTCTCAGCCCGACATCGATGGCGTTGTACACATCCATGTTTCCCAGATGGTGATGGAAATAGAGCTGTCACGCGCTTTAGTGAAAAAAGTATCCGCGCTCTCATCGCAATTTGGAAAGCCTGTTGCGTTGGTTTTGGAAATTCCTTTTGACGAAAGGGTGTACCAGCATAAAAACTCGGATTTTCCCTTCTTCCAGGATTGCGCGGAAGCCGTAAGGGCCCTTGCAGTCAATTTGAAATGGCAAAAAACCGTTGCCGCTCGCCGCTCAAAGCACGAGTCTGCAATGATGTGCTCCTCGTCCTCTATTCCCGCTGACGACATCCGGAAGTGGTTCGGCGACATCGCGAGGCAAAAACGGCAACCACTCCTTCACGAGGTCCTCGATTTGCTGGATCTGGCAGGAGTCCCAACCGTGCCCTGGCGTATGGCGGAAAGTCTGGATAAGCTCATTGATGCATCCAGGGAACTGGATTTCCCCCTGGCACTGAAAGCCGTTTCTCCTTCGCTTCTCCACAAGAGCGACAGGGGCGCAATCTCCTTGAATGTACCAGACGCCGAATCGCTGCGGGATGAATGGTACCGGTTGCAGAAGATATCCGGTGACATCTCGGGCATCGTTGCGCAAAAGATGGCCTCGGCCTCACGGGAACTTGTGGTCGGTGGAAAAAGAGACCCTTCCTTTGGCCCTGTTGTGCTCACCGGCCTGGGGGGGATCATGGTCGAGGTAATGAGAGACGTGAGTATGCGTCTTGCTCCAGTCAATGCCGATACGGCACTGGAAATGTTCGAAGAGCTTTCCGGAAAACGTATACTCGGCAGCTTCCGGGGAATGAGGGAGGCGGACCTTCATGCGGCGGCCGACATTCTTGTGAAAGTTTCCCTGCTCATGCACCACTTCCCGCAAATCCGCGAGATGGACCTGAACCCGGTAAGCCTTAACGATGGTGGGAAGGGGGTTTTGGCTCTGGATGCGAGGGTGCTGATTGAAGTGGCTTGACGGCGGTGCCCATCCCATTTAATACATACAGTAATAAATTGCTCAAAGCGGGTGGGAGGGAGAGGCGCCTCCCCCGTCCCCCCACACCACATTGAGGACTGAGGACTGAGGACTGAGTAAAAGCTGAGCGGGAGAGGCGCCTCTCCCGTCCCCGCACACCACAGTGCGTAAGGCTTTCGCAGTTGATTGCTTTCCGAAGCGTTCTTTTGATCGACTTTGACTTGTTTCACCGATTGCATATCTTTACTAAATTACCATTGCCCCTCCGTCAACTATGATGGTTTGGCCTGTGATGAAGTCGGCCCCTTTGGAGCATAAAAACAGGGCCGGATGGGCGATATCGACTGGGTCCGGTATTCTGCCCAGAGGGATGGTTTTCAGAATCTCTTTCTTTATATCATCATTGGACCAGAAGGGTTTGGAGAAGTCGGTTCTTACCATGCACGGCGCCACTGCATTCACCTGGATGTTGAATGGTGCGAGTTCCATGGCAAGGACCTTGGTCATCATTTCAATTCCAGCCTTGGCGATCCCATATATCCCCATGGCCGGTGCGGAGCGTCTGGAGGCTATTGAGGTGATGCTGACAATCTTTCCGGTCTTGTTCTTCCGCATGATTTTTGCGGCCTTTTGAGAGCATCGGAACGTTGCGGTAAGGTTCGAGTCGATAATCTTCTGCCAAACGGATGGGTCTGCATCCACAACAGATGTGACAATATTCATTCCCACATTGTTGATCAGTCCATCCAGCCGGCCAAAGGCGGACATGGTCTGCTCAAACAGGTTGGCGACGTCCTCATCCTTTCCGATGTGCGCTTGAACGGCGAGAAGCCGATCGGCTTCCGCCTGGAATGCTTCTTTTGCCACATCAAGCCCGCTTTGTTTGCGGCCGCAGATTACCACCCTGGCATTCTGTCCCAGAAGCAGTTTGGTGATTTCAAGACCGATTCCCCGGCTTCCGCCGGTTACGAGAAAAACTTTGTCATCGAGATTGTAGGACAAATTGCTCATGCTTACCCCCAGTGATTGCTGTTCTTAGCGACTTTGAATCCCGGCAATGATATTTTCCCGTCTTGCCCCTTGGGACCTGAATAATGCGTCAAGTTCACCCCCAACTGGAGCCGAACCCATTTCCAGCCAGGATTCCATCGGAAAAAGCTCTTGGAATGCCTAATATCCATAAATCATACGATATTCCAATCAAAACCCGCAAGAAAAATGCCGATCAGACAAATTCGAGCAGTTTGAGATGACAGCTCTGCTCAAGGCTTCGGATACATCATACCCAAGCCTCAGCCACTATGATCTCCGCCACGAACGGGACCGATGGGACGTCCGCAACTGTAACCTCAACTTCAACCGGAATTTTAGAAAGATAAGCTTGCCCTCCCTGAATCATAGTCTCCTTGAGAATTGCTGCAGCTTCCCTTGCCATCCCTTAAGGAACTTCTAAAATGATTTCGTCGTGCACCGTTCCAATAATTAGAGCTCCAGTATCTGCCAGTCTTCGTGGGAGCAGGCCCGGCGCCTTCCTCGTGATGTCTGCGGCCGTCCCCTGGACCGGCGTATTATATATGCTTTTGCTTTCAATTCTTACCTCAAACCGCTTCTATCTTGACTCTCAACTGATGGGTTCTGGTTTTGATTCCCATCTCATTTGAGTGCGAATACGTCATTTCCGGAAATAGAGATCGCGGGGGTGCTTTCTTTATAAAAATCTGAACTGAAACTGCCCGGACCAGCCCGTTGACATATCACTTGCATGTTCGATTGGAGAATCGTATGGTTTTGCGGTTTTAGGGTTGTCCCGGGAGATTTTTCAGCGGAGTGCGACACACGAAATGCATTTCGGATACATACCCGGATCGAATCCGGAAGGAGGATTACGATGCCTGTAGCAAAATTAGACACGTTTCGAGAGGATGTCCGTCAATTCCTGAAAATGAGCGCCGAAATTCAGACTGGCATGATTACGGAGTACGTAACGAATAAGGCGCCAGAAATAGCGACGATCTGGCCTAAGGTCGTCGAGAACAACGAGAAATTGTTTAAGGGTGAAGTGAGCATCAATGAAGTCTGGACAGTAATGACCATGAAGGAGATGTTGGCACTGGCAGGCATGTTGCGTCATGTGTTCGAGCAAACAGGAAAGATGAGGATGGAACGAAACCCGCTTCCGCAAGGTGTCAGGATTGAGAGCGTGGACGCCGATGGGGTACCGGCGGAGTGGCAGATCGTTCCTGGAGCGTCTGAAGAAAAGGTACTGTTGTACCTGCACGGCGGCGGCTGGATTCTAGGGTCCGCATATAGCTATCGCCCCTTGACTGTCGCGCTTGGCAATGCTACGGAAATGCGAGTGCTTAGTATAAACTACCGACTCGCTCCCGAGAATCCTTTTCCAGCGGGCCTCGAGGATTGCACGAAGGCTTACCGGTGGCTATTGCGTCAGGGATTCAAGCCGTCGAATATCATAATCGCCGGCGACTCCGCAGGAGGGAACCTCACTTTGGCGACCATCCTCAAACTTCGTGAGAACGGAATCCCTTTCCCCAAAGGTGCGGTATGTTTTTCTCCCGGCACTGACACCGGTGGTATTTCCATCTCTCATGGAGAAACCGATCCCATACTCGCCGACGTCGGCATCTTCTGGTGGCGTGTTGCCTACTTAGGGAAAGAGAATCGCGGGGAACTCCAAAACCCTTTGGTCTCACCTCTTTTTGGCAATCTCCAGGGATTTCCGCCATTGCTCGTCCAAGCAACGCCGCCTGAAATATTATTTGAAAATGCGAGACAATTTGTCGAAAGAGTGAAGGCGGCTGGGGGAGAGGCCACCCTGCAGATATGGGATGGCATGGTCCACGTGTGGCAGCTCTTCTTTTTCGGCGTGTTTCCAGAATCCAGGGAGGCCATCGATAAGGTTGGCGAATGGGTCAAGGGACTTTAATGCGCTGAACAGTGAGCGGTTAAGACTGAACGGTGAAAAATCGGGCTTGGCGGTAAACGGACGGCCTATTTCGAGTTAGTTTCCATCCGGAAAGTGCCCTTTTCCACCCTGGCTATGTCAATCTCCGGGTTTTCTTGTGCGGCGTACATGGGTACGCCTCCGCGCAAACCCTTGATTTCCTTGCCATGGCGAAAAATGCCTTCTTTCCGAATTGGAAACTGTTAGTATCTCATCCGGGGTTTCCGGATGGATACGAGTTAAGGGCGGTGGACGAACCCAAAATGCCCTTCGAGATTCGTTGGTGGCCAGGTTGATGCATTATTCGGAGTAAAATCCTGTAAATTGCGTCACAAAATTTGGAGAAAAAGGAAATGGGAAATCCCCCTTCTCGAATGCTCATATGCAACGCGGAAGAAAGAACCGCATTGATGCGGGTCGCACTTGGCGTCGAATTTGCCGATACCGTGATCCTCAACGCTTCCGTCGTCAATGTTTACAGCGGCGAAATCTTAGAAGACTGCCCGGTCAGCATCAAAGGAAAGTGGATTGCCGCGGTGGGCCCCCATGCAGCATCGGCTGCCGGTGAATCTACGCTGGTTCTGGATGCCGCCGGCAAAACCCTTGTGCCGGGTCTGATAGACGGTCATACTCATATGAGCTTCCAAACTGTGGAAACCATGATGCCCTATCTCATTAAAGGTGGAACCACCACGATTATTGCAGAGACCATGGAGTTCTTCCCGGCGGCGGGTTACGAGGGGGTCACCGAGTTCCTCGATTCAGCGAAGGATCAGCCGATCAAAATCCTGGGTACTGCCCCGGCCACCATATCTATCAGCAAGGCTCTAAACGGCATTCCACGCAGCGTCCTGGAAAGGCTGCTGGAAAGAGATGAAATTGTTGGGCTTGGAGAGTCTTACTGGCATGCGGTGCTTCAGTCGCCTGAGGCTATTGTCCCCTTGCTTCAGAGCGCCCTCGATCGCGGGAAGCCCCTGGAAGGACACTCTGCGGGGGCAAAGGGCAAGAAATTGGCGGCCTATGCCGCTGCCGGCATCTCATCCTGTCATGAGCCGATTACCGTAGCAGAGGCCATAGAGTTGTTGCGGCTCGGATTTTACGTGATGTTGCGGGAGGGAAGCATTCGGAAAGACCTCGAACAACTTTCCAAGATCAGGCAGGCCGGTGTGGATTTGAGAAGACTTATTCTGGTGACCGACAGTGTCGAGCCCAAAGAAATGGTCGAGAAGGGCTATCTTGAAGTTGCCGTGCAAAAGGCCATCGCCTGTGGGTTCGATCCCGTAAGCGCCATTCAGATGACTACTCTGAACGTCGCTGAACATTTTGGCCTCGACAGCGCCATAGGCGGCATTGCACCCGGAAGGTGCGCCGATATACTGGTGCTTCCCGATGTGAGAACCATTGCGCCTGAGATAGTCATCAGCAACGGCCGTATGGTTTTCAAAGACGGAGAGCTGCTGGCGCGGCCCCGGAGGCATCACTATTCCGATAGTTGTCTGCAAAGCATTCGGCTCAAAAGAACCATGAAATCGTCGGATTTTGACATTTATGTCAATGGTGCTCGCGACAGTTCGGTCACGGTAGCGCCTCTCTCCCCGGGGGAGAGAGTTGGAGTGAGGGTCCGGATTATCGAGATGGTGAGCGATCTGGTGACAAAGGAATTCCATGCGGATGTTTTTCCCGTCGCCGGAAAGATCGCAGCGGATTTGCAGCGTGATATCGTGAAAGTGGCGGCGATAGATTGCAGAAACGATGCCGGCCTGTCATTTGTCGGGCTCATAAAGGGGTTCGGAATAAAAAAAGGCGCGATTGCATCCAGCGACGCCTGGGACACCACGGACATTATCGTAGTGGGAGCCGATGAAAAAGATATGGCGCTGGCCGTCAATCGAATCCGTGAATTGCACGGCGGCGTCACTGTCTGTAAAGATGGAAAGATAATGGCTGAGCTGCCGCTTCCAATTTTTGGAGTACTCTCGGACCTCGACATGGAACAGCTTGCCGAGAGGCTCGAGTCGGTGAGGCAGGCAGCCCGCGCCCTCGGCGTTCCCTTTGACGACCCGGTACTTTCACTCGACACCTTGACGGGTGCGGCGATTCCCCACCTTCGAATCTGCGAAGAAGGCCTGGTAAATCTAAAAGACGGCAAAACCCTCACTCTGGAGGTGCATTGACTCGCTGAGCCCGGAGGGCGCGGGACGAAGAGCACGAACAAAATTCTTCCTGCCATTTCGACCTTTCGTCCCTTTCTCGCTCAACAGATAACTGCCGTCTTCTTTTAACTCAAATAACCATCCCTCTTTTCTGAAACGATTAGTACTGCGCCTCCGGCAAGAAACGTGCGGGTTGAAACGACCTTGAGAGGGAATTTGTCAACAAAGGCCTGCAGGCCTCCCTGTTTGATAAAATATCGGAAGTTTCTGAAATGTATTTTGCCGGCACTTCTTTCCACGATATGGAGCAGTGCGAGGCTTAAACTGGATATGAACCCGGGATTCCAGCGGTAATCGAATAGGATGAGCTTCCCGCCCGGCGTCAGCACCCTGATTGCTTCCCTGACCACCCGGATAGCGGTCGAGTAATTCATCTCATGCAAGACAAGGCTAATGAGAATACAGTCAAAAGACCCGGATAAGAACGGCAGATTTTCGGCATTGCCCAGAAGGAAGGTGGCTTTTGGATGCCCTCTGGTCCGCGCTTTGGAAAGCATCGCAGGCGAAAGGTCTATTCCTGCTGTCAGGAAACCGTCTTCTGCAAGAACTTCGGCCTGTTCCCCTGTCCCGCATGCAATATCGAGGATTCGCTCGCACCCCAGTTGACGGGCAGCTTGGCGCACTCCATTTCGCACGGGCCTGAGAAAGGGTCCGGCCAGACGATCGTAATGGGGAGCGATCGACTTATAGAAGTCGCGCTCGCCGGGAGGATCTGTCTGAAAAGGGCCAATGATCACAGTGAGTAGCCTATTGTATTAACCTGCAATAATGCGTCAACTTGACTATCAAAAAATCATGGGCCTATTTCCGGGTCAGATTCCATCCGAAAAAGCTCCTTGAATGCCGAATGTGCGTAAAGCATACGATATGCCAATCGAAACCCGTAAGAAAAAATGCCGATCAGACCAATTTGGGCAATTTTATCTGATAAATAATCTTACATTAGCGATTAGCAGGCAATCGAAGGAGCCATATGTGACGATGTAGAGTTTGGCATTGGATAGAGAAATTATTTTATCAAAGTGGCTGCTCCTCGCTAGATGGATTGGGTGAAGAAGGCAAGTTGTGCCATAATGTCAGGTGAGGTGAGGACTTTCTCAAACGAGCGCCTGCGGGAGGCTCTTGAACGGGTGAATACATGAGGGGTGCGAGCAACGTCATCGCCGGAGCCGGGTGGAAAGAAAAGCTTCCTATGCGGGACAGACCGGGAAGAATGATGAGCTTTGGCGTGGCGCTCCTTGCGCTCCTCGCACTCCTTCTTCCGTATGATAGCTATGCAGGTTCCGCCAATCTTGACGCCTTGGCGCATGGAACATCGACATTCACCCTGTCCCTTTTCCAGCAAATTCTTGCCAGGGGAAAGGGCAACATTCTCTTTTCACCTTACAGCATCTCTATGGCTCTCGGCATGGCCGGCGCGGGCGCCAGAGGGAAGACGACCGAGGAAATAGAGCGTACGCTTGGCTATACCCTGCCCGCCGGCACGCTCTATCCGGCTTTGGCTGAGTTATCGAACCTGCTGACGAAAGCTGGGAATGAAGACGGGCAATCATTGAACGATGCCAATGCAATTTGGCTCCAAAATGATTTCAAGATTCAGCCGGATTACCTCAGGCTGCTCAAAGACTATTTCGACAACGAGGCCCGGCAGCTTGACTTTTGCCATGCGGCTGAGGCCTCCAGAACCATCAACGACTGGGTTGCCGGGAAAACGCACGATCACATTCGGGACCTTATCCCGGCAAGTGCGCTGGACTGTAATACGAAGCTGGTCCTCACAAATGCCATTTACTTCTTAGGCAGATGGGCCTCACCGTTCAAGGAAAGCCTGACCGAACAGGAACCTTTCATTTTGGCCTCCGGCCACAGAGAGAAAGCCCTGCTGATGCACCGGCAAGGCGCATACCCCTATGCGGAGCTTGATGGGTGGCAAGCCCTTGAACTGCCCTACGAAGGAGGGCGACTGACCATGTTGGTATTGCTCCCATCGTCGGGAAGTGCTTTGGCAGACCTCGAGACACATTTGGATGCCAAAAGCCTGGATAGAATTTCGCAGGCGTTAATATCCCGTGCGGTTGATGTTACCTTCCCTAAATTTGAGGTCAGGGCGCATTACAGCCTTAATGATTACCTGAAGGGCGCCGGCATCAAGGAAGCGTTTAGCCGGGAAGCCGACTTTTCGGGGATCACAACCGACCGTAAACTGCTTATCAGCGCGGTACTGCATGAGGCTTGGGTCAAGGTTGACGAGAAAGGCACCGAGGCCGCTGCGGCAACCGGTGCAGGGCTTGCTGCAAGTGCAGCCGTACGGCGCCCCGAATCACCGGTCATATTCAGGGCGGATCATCCCTTCCTTTTCTCGATCATGCACAGGGAGACAGGTTTGATACTCTTCTGGGGCCGCCTATCCTCGCCAAAAGGTACGTACTGACACTCGAATAGCGCGATATCGAGCCACCCCGGCAGTCTCCCGAGCAGATGAATTGCCGTTGGCAAGATGGATTTGGCGCATACTAAAGGACGATTCCGTCGCTATCTGATTCATCACTTCCTGTATGCCGTCATTTATGCAATAGAGGACGATACTATTTCCGCTTCTGGAAGATTAACCTTTAATTAGCGAGATGTTACCGACCCCGACCCCGGTGCTTAGCCGGATCGGAGACACCAAATTCCTTGCGTATTCAGTTGGATCTGGTATCGTTTCAGTTAACACAAACCCTTGAGGAGTCCACCTTTTAAGTGACAACTCGTCACATAAACTTTTGCGACACGCTGAAAATTTTGCTGAAGCCGATTTCGCGAGAACACCATGGTTCCCGTCACGCGTGATAGGATGCGTTTATGAGCTAAACAAAAAGCACCGGGGCAAAATATGCCGACAGCATGCCGCCTTGAAGAGACAAAGCGCATCAGCCGGGTCATCGAAATTGTCCAGATGATCGCAGTGAGTCCGGGCAGATATTTGCGCCGTGACCTGGCCGAGCATTTCGAAATCAGCGAACGAATGATCCAAAAAGACCTGGATATCATTCGGCACGGTTTGAAATTCGAACTGACTCACACTCCAACCGGCTACATTTTCGAGCGGATTCCCCATCTTCCCACGCTCCATTTCACCCTTAGCGAAGCTTTATCCCTGCTGCTTGCCTTGCAGGCAGCCTGGCAGGTCCCTGGTATAGGATCAATTGAGCTGGCCGCATCCGTAGGACGGCTTAAGGCGCTTTTCCCGCTTGAGTTCATTCCACTTCTGAATAAAGTAACAGGCCAGCCTTCCGTAAGCGCACGCGGAGAACAACGGCAGGAAATGCTCTCTTTGCTCAATCACGCCCTGGCACAACGATGCAAGGTCAGGATCGCTTATGAAACCAGATCACGCGGCGGCGAGCTGAGCGAGCGAATCATCAACCCTTACTGTATAAAGCTCCACGTTCGAAGCTGGCATGTGATCGCGTATTGTCAAAACCGAGAATCGGTCAGAACGTTCAAAATCGACCGTATACGGCAGGCCTCGCTTCTTGGGGATCGGTATGCGATTCCGAACGATTTCGAGTTGAGCGACTACCTGGGGGATACGTGGGGCGTCATGAGCGGCGACGGACAAGCGCCGGTCGATGTGGCTCTTCTTTTCGAACCGGAAGCGGGGCACTGGGTCATCGAGGAGCACTGGCATGCCAGCCAAAGCTCCGAGGAACTGCCGGACGGGAGCATTCTGTTTCGCCTGAAGCTTGTGCTTACGCCTGAATTTACCAATTGGCTGCTTTACTATGGCAGCCGGGTGAAGGTAATGGAGCCCGCCTACCTCAGGAAGCAAGTTGCGGAAGAGCATTTGAAGGCCGCGAGAGGGGAGGGTGATTTTGCAAATCTTGAAAAACCTATTAGCGCTGGGCTGTTTCCTTTCGAAAATTAAGCAGGACAGGTTGGAACCTATCCGAATCAGCGGAGGATGCGATGGAATTTGATCCGAGAGTTGATTTATGTTTTCAGATTACCGGCCAGACCTTGCCGGTGGATCACGGGTTCGCTCTTTACGGAGCGATAAATCATGTCCTACCCTGCATCCATGAAGACCGAGAGATTGGCCTCAAACTTATCCGGGGACGCTACATCGGAAACGGAATCCTTGATATCTCTCCCAAGTCCGAGCTGATTCTAAGACTTCCAGCCAGCCGTATAGCGATCTATATTGCGCTTGCCGGAAAGACCCTGGAAGTTATCGGACACAGACTTGGTGTAGGTATCCCGAATACAAGAACACTCATGCCCTCAGTGGCACTTTCTTCCCCCCTTGTCACCACAAAAAATGGCACCGAACAGGCGCGATTCGAAGCAGAAATAAAGAACCAGATGGAGAATCTCGGCCTGAAGGGCAGGATTGCTATCGGCAAGCGGCGAACATTCCAAGTACATGGCAAGCAGGTGGTAGGGTATTCCGTTCTTGTATCAGAATTGACCGCGGAGGAATCGATTCGGCTGCAGGAAAACGGCCTCGGTGGGAGGCGAAAGATGGGGTGTGGGGTTTTTGAGGCGTGGGGGCTGTGAGTATGGACGAGCGCGTCCTGCTGGCCAAGAGCCTTCGGGATTCAACAGTGCCGCCTCGTTTTGAGGAGACGCTCTGGGGGCACACTGCCAAAGTCATCGAGAGCTTTGAAGTTATGTTCGGTTCTCCCGCCACATCGCCCACCCGTCTGGCTAAGCGATGGCTGGCATTTTTCGGACTCGTTGAAGCAGACACCAACGCTTTTCTTGTCAATGCCCGAGTCGCTTGTGGAGTGCACGATCCCGGAAAAGGTACCAATTGCTTCCAGGACATGCTCCGTGGAAAACGAGCAAACCAGGTGATTAGGCATGAACATCTGAGCGGTTTATTTCTCTGGTTGCCAGAGGTCGCGGGGTGGCTGAATTCTATCCCTCTAATGAACCGCTGCGTCATATTCAGCGCAGTGGCAGGTCATCATTTGCGCTGCAAGCGCGACGAATTTGCCCAGCCGCGCGATCCGGACGTAAAGGCATTCCGCCTTTTCCCGGAGGGTCTCTGTGATCTCTTTCGGAATGTGGGAAATGCTGTGGGAACACCATTTGCACCCCAAGGCGAGGCGTTTATTGAAGATCTTTGGAATTTCGATGGGCGGGGCGGTTTTAATTTAACGAAACTCAGAGAAGAGATTGTCGATGATCTGGGCCGCTTCCATAGACGCGAGATCAAGAAAAATCCCACCCTTTCACGACTGGTGATGGCTGTTCGGGCCGCTCTCATCCTGGCCGACAGCTCAGGGTCAGGCATCGTTCGTGAAAATAAAGACCTCCGGCATTGGCTTGAAGTGGCTTTTGGCGAGGATCTCAGCAGCGAATACATCGAGCATAGTGTCATTGGGCCTCGAGTCAGAGATATCGAGCAGACCAGAGGGGGATTTCGATGGAGCGGCTTTCAGGCGGCAGCAGAGGACCTCGGCAAGCGTGCGTTGCTTCTTGCTCCCTGTGGCAGCGGCAAGACTCTGGCCGCGTGGCGATGGATCAAGGCGCGGCTCAGGGAAAGATCGGCAAGGCGGGTGATTTTTCTGTATCCGACAAGAGCCACGGCAACAGAAGGCTTTCGCGATTATGTCTCATGGGCTCCCGAAGCAGATGCGAGCTTGTTGCATGGCACTGCCGCCTATGAGTTGGACGGGATGTTTTCGAGCGCCGACGATGAACGGTCCGGTAGGGACTTCAGTACCGAAGATCGTCTTTACGCCTTGGGCTATTGGCAGCGAAGGGTGTTCAGCGCCACAGTGGACCAGTTCCTCGGTTTCATGCAACAGGTTTATCGCTCCGCGTGTCTTTTGCCGCTTCTCGCCGAAAGTGTTGTAGTCGTAGATGAAGTACACAGTTTTGATCGCAGTCTTTTCTCTGCCCTGAAGCTTTTTCTCAAGAACTTCGATGTACCGGTCTTGTGTATGACAGCCAGTCTGCCACCAGTGCGCCGGCAGGAGCTAGTGGATGAGTGCGGCCTGGATGTTTTTCCCCGGACGCTGGAGGCTTTCTCCGACCTACAAGCGGGAGCAACCCTGCCTCGTTATAATGTGAATCTCTTGGAGAACGAGGAAGGAGCCGTGCGCGTTGCTCTGGAAGCGATGGAGGAAGGGAAGCGGGCCCTCTGGGTGGTGAATAAGGTGGCTCGGTGCCAGCGCCTCGCTCGAACTTTGGGAGCACTCTGCTATCACAGCCGTTTCACACTGGGAGATCGCAGCAACCGGCACAGGGACGTCATCGAGGCATTCAAAAAGTGCGACGGGGCGGTTGTGGCCATTACCACACAGGTTTGCGAAATGAGCCTCGATCTCGATGCGAACATTCTCATCTGCGAAACGGCTCCCATAACTGCCATGATTCAGCGCATGGGGCGGTGCAATCGCCATGCAGTTCCCGGGAGCGGCAAGCTGGGCGAGGTCTTCTTCTACAGGGCTGAAGACGACCTGCCCTATTCGAAGGATGATCTGGCGGGGAGCACTGAGTTCGTGAATGCCGTCACTGGCCAGACGGTGAGCCAGGCCGACTTGGGTGAACTACTGGAGCGATTGGCGCCGAACGCCTTCGAGCCGGAACGTTTTGCCGCATTTCTGCAAGATGGCCCCTGGGCGGCGTCCAGAGAAGCGGGCCTGAGGGACGACAACGATTTCAGCGTGACGGCAATCCTCAGCGATGACATTCCGCGTTACCTAGAGATGAAAAAGCATAGACAGGCGACGGACGGCTTATACATTCCCGTTCCTCGAAGATTAGCCCGGCAGCGTTCCAGGCTGGGGCCGTTTCCTCAAATAGCCGAATCAAGCCACTATGATCCAATGTTCGGTTTCTTTGACCACCCTTTGGAGGTGATCTTATGAGTGTCATTGCCAAACAGGGAGACAAATTCAGGTTGACGTACGACCTGTTCGGCCTCCCCAGTGCGCAGCACAAAGCGGGCCTTGCGGGGCTACTGCTCCTGATCGATTCCTTGAAGGAGCGGAAGATCCAGCCCAGACCCGCCGTGGAAGACCTTACGCCCACTGGGGCCCGCATGGCGTTTACCAGAGAGGAACTCCAAACCGTCTTTGATGACGTTTATGATGGAGAGTGGGTGGAGTATCCTTCCAAGACGAAATGGGCGGAGAAAGCCCCAAAACGTGTCGAAGAAGTGGAGGTTGAGTCCAACGGTAAGGTCAAGCGCGAGAAAAGGTTCATCTATGATTCGGTGCGGCCAAAAGGGGCATTTCTTCAGGTTTTTTTCCCGGATGGGGACGGCCTCTGGGTTAAACTCTGGCGGGATATGCTCTGGAGCACATTACGGGGCATCCCCAAGACGAGGCTTGTTTATGAGGAGCGGGCAAATGACAAACCATCCTCCTTAGCGTCTGATTTCTGGTCAAACCTGGAGAAGTCGCTCGCACAACAAGGAAAAGGGCGGGTCCTTACTGAGAGCATTTCAAGCGCCTTGTTTGTCGGCGCAGAGGATGCCAATGCAGAACGAGTTCCTTTTAAAGGCCCAGCGGTCGACAATTTTCTGCTCCATATGTGGCCCATCGTTTCTTTGATTCATGTCCCACGCACCTGGGGACTGGAAAGAACCAAGGAACGTAGTTTGCGGGTATCCAGACAACAGGCTGGCTTTGTGTTGTCCATTCCGGAACCCGCCGATCTGGAGCAATTCTGCGAGGATGCTCGAACGGTACTAAGAGGCCTGGATCTCGAACCCGGCGGACTCCGTCCCCGATCATCCCTGATCGACGTGCACGAAGAAGCCGGCCTGGAATATCTCTATCAATTTGCCAAGCACAGTACCCGCAAGCAAGGTGACTACACATTGTCTCTTTGTGCTCTGGAACTGTTCCATCTTCAAAGGCGTGGCAACAGGATTCGACAACTGGCCGTCGAGCGCATTCTCCCTCGGGAGGAGGTGCTGCGCGACTACGAACTAGTAGGTCGATTCCTAAATAACATAGCAATAAGTCATGCTACTGAAATGGTATCAAGTCCGTATTTCCATCGAAAAATAACGGGTGACTCGTTGATCTCATCTAACCATTTGAGGATT